>NZ_JAGPOX010000059.1 GCF_019038435.1 Nocardia alni | reverse complement strand
AGATGTGTATAAGAGCCAGCGGTATGGGAGTGGGGGTGGGAAGAAGGAGTTGACGGTGTGGGCCGTGGAGGCGGATCTCGATCCGGCGCAGATTGATCCGGGGACGTTCGAGATGGAGTGGCCGCCGCGGTCGGGCAGGATGCGGGAGTTTCCGGAGATCGATCGCGCGCAGTGGTTCGGCACGGCTGTAGCGCGGGATAAGCTCACTGCTGGTCAGCGGCCCTATGTGGATCGGCTGAATGATCATCTGGCCGGGCGGTAGCGGTGCGCGGGGAGAATGCTGGGAGTAAACCCTAAGTCTGCGTGGAGGAATCTCCCAGGATCTCTCGGTATTAATACATCGGTGAGCGGTGTATATCTGCGCGTCCGTGCGACGCTGGGCCGTAGGATATCGGCGGTGCCGCTCCGTGTCATCCTGGTCGCCGCGATGGTGTCGCTCACCGGACTCGTATTGGTCGCTTCCGGGTTCGCGGTGACTTCGGCCCTGTCCAGGTCTCTACTCAACCGTACTGACGAGCAGCTGTTCGACGCCGCGCATCAGTGGGCTCGCCCGGGCCCGATGAAACTCGTCACCAACTCCACCGGGACCCGGATGTGGATACCCGCGGACATGGCCGTCCCACCGGTGCACCCGCCGTCCGCACACGACCAGCCGCGCCTCTACTTCGAACTGCGCCGCGGGCCCAACGGGGAGCTGTACCGCCTGTATACGGGTCAGAACGGCAGCACGCCGCGGCTGTCCGACCTGCCCGACCGCAAACCGGTGACGGTGCGGTCCTCCGACGGCTCTTCGACCCAGTGGCGTGTCCTGCTGACCACGAACAAATACGGCTCCACCACGATCGGTCTGCCCCTCGGCGATAACGAGGACACGGTCTCCAAACTAATCGGGTTCCAGGTGTCCACGGCGGTGGCAGCCCTGGTACTGCTCGGCGTCGCCGGATATGTGGTGGTGCGGCGCAGTCTGCGGCCCCTGCGCCAGGTGGAGGAGACCGCGGCGGCGATCGCGGGCGGTGATCTGAACCGGCGCGTCCCGGTCCGCAATGTCGACACGGAGGTGGACCATCTGGCGCAATCGCTGAACGCGATGCTCGCCCAGATCCAGCACGGCGTCACGGCCACCGAGGCATCCGAGGAGGCGGCGCGGCGCTCGGAAGCCAAGATGCGCCAGTTCATCGCCGACGCCAGTCACGAGCTGCGCACGCCGCTCACCACCATCCGCGGTTTCGCCGAGCTGTACCGGCAGGGCGCCAGCCAGGACCCCAAGCTGGTGCTCGAGCGGATCGAGGCCGAGGCCGGCCGGATGGGCCTGCTGGTCGAGGATCTGCTGATGCTGGCGCGCCTCGACGCGCAGCGGCCACTCGAGACCAAGGCCGTGGATCTGCTGGGCTTGGCCGGTGACGTGGTGCACAGCGCGCAGGCCATGACCGCCCGTCAAGACGGCCCGGATCACCCTGTCGCACTGGATGTGCAATCGGGTTCCGGAACGCTCGAGGTGTCCGGTGACGCGGCCCGGCTGCGTCAGGTGCTGTCCAATCTGGTCGGCAACGCGCTGTCGCACACCCCGCCGGGTACGCCGGTGACCGTGCGCCTGACACCCGATGCGGACACTGTCCGGATGGAGGTCGTCGACAAGGGGCCCGGGCTGTCCGACGAGGCCGCCGGCCGGGTGTTCGAACGGTTCTACCGCACCGATGCCTCGCGCACCCGGGCCAGCGGCGGCAGCGGGCTCGGCCTGTCGATCGTGCAGGCGCTGGTGACCGCGCACGGCGGCACGGTCGGCGTGCACAGTGCCCCGGGAGAGGGGGCGACATTCACCGTGGTGTTGCCCAGAGTTTCCGTAAGCTAGTCGAGTGCGCGAGCCATCGTCGCGGTCGTGGCAGGAGTGCTCCCAGCGATCTCGCAGCTCTGGTCCAGTACAAGCCAAGGCTGGCAGGCGAATCTTGATGTCATGACCGAGACTTCGATTGTTTCCGCTACGAACCGCCCCGGCGCGGCGGGGACCGCACCCGTGGTGGATGTGGTTATCCCCGTCTACAACGAGGAGCGCGATCTCGGCGTGTGCGTGCGCCGGCTGCACGCGTTCCTGGCCGAGGGATTCCCCTTCTCCGCCCGAATCACCATCGCGGACAACGCTTCTACCGATGCCACGCTGGACGTCGCCGAGTATCTGGCGGCGGAGCTGGACGGCGTGCGGGTGGTGCACCTGGACCGCAAGGGCCGCGGCCGCGCGCTGCGCACAGTCTGGGAAGCCTCGGACGCACAGGTCGTCGCCTACATGGACGTGGACCTGTCGACCGATCTGAACGGGCTGCTGCCGCTGGTCGCGCCACTGGTGTCGGGACACTCCGATCTGGCGATCGGCACCCGGCTGGCGAAGTCCTCCCGCGTCGTGCGCGGGCCCAAGCGCGAGTTCATCTCTCGCAGTTACAATCTCATTCTGAAGGCCTCGCTACAGGCGCGTTTCTCCGACGCGCAGTGCGGATTCAAGGCGATGCGCACCGATGTCGCCCGTAAGTTGCTGCCGTTGGTGCAGGACGGTGAGTGGTTCTTCGATACCGAGCTGCTGGTGATCGCCGAGCGTGCCGGGCTGCGGATCCACGAGGTGCCGGTGGACTGGATCGACGATCCGAACTCGAGTGTGAACATCGTGGACACCGCGCGCAAGGATCTGCGGGGCGTGTGGCGGGTCAGCAAGAGCCTGACGTCCGGCGCGCTGCCGGTGAACGAGCTGCGCGAGGCGATCGGGCGTGAACCGCTGGTCGACGGCGTGCCGCTGGGCATGGTCGGACAGCTGGTGCGCTTCGGCATCATCGGCGTGATCTCCACGCTCGCCTACATGGTGCTGTACGTGCTGCTGCAGGCCATGGTCGGCGCGCAGGCGGCGAACTTCCTGGCGCTGCTGATCACCGCCGTCGGCAACACCGCGGCCAACCGGGCGTTCACGTTCGGCGTGCGCGGGTCCACCAAGGCGGTCTGGCATCAGGTGCAGGGTCTGCTGATCTTCGCCTTCACCTGGTTCCTGACCAGCGGATCGCTGTTCGCGCTGCACCACTGGGCGCCCGGTGCGGCGGTCCATCTGGAGCTGGTCGTGCTCGTGGTCGCGAACCTTGTCGCGACGTTGCTGCGCTTCGTGGCGCTGCGCTGGGTGTTCCGCGACGCGGTTCCCGCCGCCGCGGTGCGCAGCGAGGAGGCCGCTACCGAGCTGCTGGCCGCGCAGGACGAGCGGCTGTACGCCGAAGCTCAGTAGGCGGTTCGAAGCCGTCGGTCATCTCTGTGGCCGGGATCCCGATGACGGGGTTCCGGCCACAGTCCTGTGCGGGCTGGAGCCTCGTGTGTCCGGCGGGAATTTACGGGCGGTGGATCCGGGCCGAAAACATGCCGGGTTGACGCGAGGGGCAGTGCCGGTAGGGCAGTGCCGGATGCGGTCGGGCGCGGTCCGGAGATGACGGCAGGGCACTGTGGCAGGCAGAGCGTGTTCCCAGGTTTTTCTCAGGGGTATCCCAGGGCGAGCGTGGGCATGTCGGCGATGATGTCGCCATGACCGACACTGCGATCGCGCCGGACCAGCCGATCACACTGCCCGAAGCATCGGATCGGCGTTGGCGCCGGTGGGAAATCCTGGGCGTGGCGGCGCTGCTGGTCGGGACGGCGGTCGCCTACCTGTGGAATCCGGGTGCCAACGGCTGGGCCAACGACTTCTATGCGGCGGCGGTCCAGTCGGGGGCGCATTCATGGAAGGCGTTCTTCTTCGGCTCCTCCGACTGGGGCAACTCGATCACCATCGACAAGACCCCGGCATCGATGTGGCCGATGGAGCTGTCGGCGCGGATATTCGGTATGCACGCCTGGAGCATGATGCTGCCGCAGGTGCTGCTCGGAATCGCCTCGGTGGCACTGGTCTTCGTGACGTTACGGCGCACCCACGGCACCGCGGCCGGACTACTCGGCGGCCTGGCGCTGGCGGTGACTCCCATTGCGGCGCTGATGTTCCGGTTCAACAATCCGGACGCGCTGCTGGTGTTCCTGATGATCGCCGCGGTCTGGGCGATGACCCGGGCGCTGGCCGACGGGCGCTGGCAATGGCTGGTGCTGTGCGGAGCGCTGGTCGGATTCGGTTTCCTGGCCAAGCAATTACAGGTATTGCTGGTGTTGCCCCCGCTCGCGCTGGTCTATCTCTTCGCTGGGCCGCCGCGACTGGGCAAGCGCCTGCTGCAATTGGTCGCGGCCGGGGCGGCGATGATCGTGGGCGCCGGCTGGTGGGTGCTGACCGCACAGCTGTGGCCGACCGATTCGCGGCCGTACTTCGGTGGCTCCGAACATAATTCGATCATCGAGCTGACCCTCGGCTACAACGGGCTCGGACGGCTGGGTGTCGGATCGGCGAACCAGTTCCCCGGGCCGCCCGGTGCGCATCCGCCCAAGGGCGGCTTCTTCTTCGGATCCTCGCCCGGGATCAACCGGATGTTCCAGGAGACCGTCGGCGGTCAGATCGCCTGGCTCATCCCGGCGGCTCTGGTGCTGCTGATTGTCGGAATCATCCTGCGCGGCAGGACATCACGCACCGATCCGCAGCGTGCCGCGCTGCTGCTGTGGGGCGGGTGGATGCTGGTCACCGCCGGAGTGTTCAGCTACATGCAGGGCATCTTCCATCAGTACTACACCGTGGCCCTGGCACCGGCGGTCGCCGGGACCGCTGGCTTGGGCGCGGTGATGGCATGGCGCGCGCGTGATCGGGCGTGGGTGCGCGTGGCCCTCGCGGTGGCGGTGGCGCTCACGACAGCGACGGGGGTGCTGTTGCTCTCGCGCACACCGGATTTCCTGCCGTGGTTGCGCTGGGCGGTCGTGCCGGTGCTCGGTGTGCTGGCCGTGATCGGCCTGCTGATACCCGGCCGTCTGGCCCCGGTGGCCGCGGTGGTGTCACTGCTGGCCGTGCTGGCCGGGCCGCTGGCGTACTCGATTCAGACAATCGGGACCTCGCATTCCGGGGGCATCGTGCTGGCGGGCCCGAAGAGTCAGTTCGGCGCTTTCCCGTTCGGTCCGCCGTCCGCGAAGGGGGACGAGAAGGGGGATCAGAAACGCAAGAATCCCTTCGACAGTCCGCCCGATCCGGCGCTGCTCGCGAAGCTGCGCGACGGCGGCGCGAACTACACGTGGACGGCGGCCTCGATCGGCTCGTTCATGTCCGCCAGCATGCAACTCGACTCCGGCTATCCGGTGATGCCCGTCGGCGGCTTCGCGGGGGGCGACCCGTCCCCGACCCTGCGCCAGTTCCAGGACGACGTGGCCCACGGCCGCATCCACTACTTCCTGGGCCAGCCCAGCGGGATGCACGGACCGGGATGGGGCGACCGGGACACCGCCGCGAACGAGATCAAACAGTGGGTCCAGGACCACTACACCTCGGTCACCATCGGCGACCTCCCGGTCTACGACCTCACCGCGCCCAAAGGCGCTGCGAGGTAAGTTTCACAGGCGGGGGTCGACCGGCTCGGATTCCAGGGCCAGGACGGCGAAGACCGACTCGTGGACGCGCCACAGGGGTTCGCCCGCGACGAAGCGATCCAGGGATTCGATGCCGAGGGCGTATTCGCGTAGCGCCAGGGAGCGTTTGCGGCCCAGGCCGCGGGTGCGCAGGCGGCGGAGTTGGTCGGGGCGCAGGTATTCCGGGCCGTAGATGATGCGGAGGTATTCGGGGCCGCGGCATTTCACGCCGGGCTGCACGAGTCGGCCGCTCGCCGTGGTGGTTCCGTGTACCAGGGACTCGCGCGGCTTGACCACCATGCCCTCGCCGCCGGAGGCGGTGAGCTCGGTCCACCACGCCGTCGCCTCGTCTTCGGATGCGGGGGTCGACAGGTCCACGATCATGCGGCGGGTGGGGGTGAACAGGTCGGAATCGGCCGCGACCAGTGCGTCGATCTTCTCCAGATGCCATTCGTGGTCGCGTACCGCGCAATTCACGCCCTCGGCCGCCAGGATCTGGAACGGTGCCAGGCGCAGACCGGCCAGGCCGTCCACCGGCCAGCAGTAGCGGCCGTAGGCGTCGGTGAAGGCATCCGCGTCGGTACGGCGTGCGTCGGTGCGGGCGGTGAGATCGCCGACATCCACGCCGCGCGCGGCGGTCGCGGCCAGGAGTTCGGAGGCCGCGCCGAGTGCCGCGCGCGCCGACGCGCCGACGGCGGCGTACTGGTCGCGCAGCAGGCCGATCGCCTTGGCGGACCACGGCATCAGCTCGGTGTCCAGGGCCAGCCAGTCCGAACCCAATTCCTCGAACAGGCCGCAGGATTCGGCCGCGGCACGGATACGGGCCAGGACGGCCTCGGTGCGCGCCGACTCGTCGAAGAACGGGCGGCCGGTGCGGGTGTAGAGCGCGCCGGTGCTGCCGTCGTCGATACCGAAGTGGCCGCGGGCGACGGACGCTGATCGGGTCAGCACGACGACCGCGCGCGAACCCATATGCTTCTCCTGGCATACCACGTTGGTGACGGCCTCGGCCCGGTAGTACGCGAACGCCTGTGCCGGATGTTCCAGCAGATCCGCGGAATCCGAAGTGGCGCAGGGTGACATCGTCGGAGGCAGGTAGATCAGCCAGCGCGGGTCGACGGCGAATCGGCTCATCACCTCCAGTGCGGCGCTGGCGTTCTCCTCCTGGACGGTGACCCGGCCGTGGTGGCGGGTCTCGACCACGCGGCGGCCGAGCACGTCCGTCAGGTCGAGTACGCCCGGATCGCGATGCAGTGCGGCGCCGCTGCCCCTGGAAGCGGTCGTGGACACTGCCGCGATGTCGTGCAGCGGTCGCGCCGGCTGGCACCACACCTGCTGCGCGGGAACCGATACCGGTTCGCGCTCCGGATAACGCAGCGCCGTGAGCCGCCCGCCGAACACCGCGCCGGTGTCCAGGCACAGGGTGTTGTTGACCCAGTGCAGCTCGGTGGTCGGGGTGTGCCCGTACAGCACGGTGGCGCGGCCCCGATAGTCCTGCGCCCAGGGGTACCGCACCGGCAGGCCGAATTCGTCGGTCTCCCCGGTGGTGTCGCCGTACATCGCGAACGAACGCACCCGTCCGGATGCCCGGCCGTGATACTCCTGCTTGAGCCCGGCGTGCGCGATGACCAGCTTGCCGCCGTCCAGCACGTAGTGGCCGATCAGCCCGCGGCAGAATTCGTGTGCGGCGCGGCGGAATTCGGCATCCTCGGCCTCGAGCTGGGCAAGCGATTCGGCCAGCCCGTGCGCGATGCGCACCTTCTTTCCGTCCAGCGCGCGCACGAGCTTGAACTCGTGGTTCCCGGTCACGCACAGGGCGTTTCCAGCCCCCGCCATGCCCATGACCAGCCGCAGCACGCCCGGGGTGTCGGGCCCGCGATCGACCAGGTCGCCGACGAAGACCGCGGTGCGGCCCTCGGGGTGGTGCGCGTCGACCGGGC
The DNA here is from genome assembly GCF_019038435.1 of Nocardia alni. Lineage (GTDB taxonomy): Bacteria > Actinomycetota > Actinomycetes > Mycobacteriales > Mycobacteriaceae > Nocardia > Nocardia alni. The sequence continues at coordinate 47,380 of NZ_JAGPOX010000059.1, read as the reverse complement.
GGCCGCGTTCGTCGCGGCGCAGCACATAGCCCAATTCGTCCAGCAGCGACTCCAATTCGGCGCGGCAGCCGTGCACATCGCCGATCACGTCGAACGGCCCGGTCAGCTCGCGCCGGTCGTTCCACAGCCGCTCGTCGGCGACTGTCGCGGCCATGATCTCCTCGACTCCGCGCAGCACGTACACCCGCCGGAATCCCTCGCGCTCCAGCATCTTCAGGCTGCGCCGCAGATCGCGCTGCTGGCGGGTCACCACATGCGCGCCGATGTGGATCCGTTCGGCGCGACCGGCGTTGCGCTCGAGGCAGATCCGGTCCGGCACATCCAGCACGATCGCGACCGGAAGCACGTCGTGCTCGCGCGCCAGGCGGATCAATTCCTGGCGGGCCATCGGCTGCACGTTGGTGGCGTCCACGACGGTGCGCAGCCCGCGCCGCAGCCGCACCCCCGCGATGTGATGCAGCAGCGCGAAGGCCTCGTCGGTGGCCGACTGATCGTTCTCGTCATCGCTGACGATGCCCCGGCAGGCATCCGACGACACGATCGAGGTCGAGGGGAAGTGCTTGTGCGCGAACGTGGATTTGCCCGAGCCCGTGCAGCCGATCAGGGCGACCAGGGAGAGATCGGGAATCGCGAGTTCGGTCATCGGGCGCCCGCCTTACGGAAAACAGCCATCTGCGTGGAGGAACCGTGCGCGGGATCCTCGGGGCCGACCGGCTCGAAACATACGCTGTATCCGTAGGTTTCGACGACTCGCTGCGCCCACGTGGCGAATTCCGCACGACTCCACTCGAATCGATGGTCCGAGTGACGAAACTTCCCGGCCGAGAGCGTCTCGTAGAGTGTGTTGTATTCACCGTTCGGAGTCGTCACGATCACCGCGCCCGGCGCCGCGGCTCCGAACACCGTGTGTTCCAGCGCCGCCAGCCGTGGTGGATCGACATGTTCGATCACCTCCATGAGCACCGCCGCGTCATATCCGCGCAACGCGGCGTCGGCGTAGGTGAGCGCGCTCTGCCGCAGCGTGATCCGCTCGCTCACCTGTCGCGGCGCGCGATCCAGGTGCAGCCGCCGCTGCGCGATCCGCAATGCGCGCATGGACACATCCACGCCCACGATCTCGGTGAACACCTTGTCCGGCAGCAGCTCTCGCAACAGCGTTCCCTCCCCGCAGCCCAGATCCAGGACTCGCCGCGCACCGACCTCGTGCAGCGTGCGCACCACCGCTGCCCGCCGCAGCACGGCCAGTGAGGGGCTGCGCAACTCGTCGTCGACCTCGTCGATCGCACCCAGGCTCTCCGGGGTCGCGTCGTCGATATCGGCCAACCGGGCCAGGGCCGTGCGGACCAGCGACTGACGGCGGGCCAGATAGCGGCGGGTGATCCAGGCGCGTTCGGGATGCGTGGCCAGCCAGCTCTCGCCCGCGCGCAGCAGCTTGTCCACCTCGTCGTCGCCGAGCCAGTAGTGTTTGCTGCCGTCCAGCACCGGCAGCAGCACGTACAGATGCGACAGAGCGTCGGCGACCCGCATGCAGGCGGTCAATTCCAGTCGTACGTAATAGGATTCGCCCCACTCGGGGAAGGCCGGATCGAGCGGGATCGGGGTCGCCGACACCTGCCAGCCCAGTGGTGCGAACATTCGCCCGGCGACCTCGGCTCCGCCCCTGCACGGCACCGCGGGCAGCTCGATCCGCAGCGGCAGTGCGGTCACGGCCAGCTCGGGCCGCTGTGCGCACTGTCCGTGCAGTGCGCTCTTGAACACCCCGGCGATCGCGACCGACAGCAGCGAGGTGGCGGCGTACGGCCGATCGTTGACATACTGCCCGAGGCTGAATTCCGGCGTGCCGCGCGAGCGCCCGCGCACCAGGCGCACCGGATCGATCTCCAGCAGCAGCGCCGCGGTGCACCGCTGCTCGGTGGCCTCGGGATACAGCACGTGCGCCGACCCGTACGACTGCTCGAACACCTGCGCTCGCGCCGGGTTCTTGTGCAGCAGGTAGCCCAGGTCGGTGGCGGCCCAGTCGGCGCCCTCGGCCCTGGTGCACGTGATCGTCAGCAACACCGTGCGATCTTCACCCGCTCCAGGTCACGAGGGCAACCGAATTCCCCGGATAGTGTCCGGTTCAGGCGCCGGGATACGGCCAGCGCCAGTCGGCTACCTCCGGAATGTCCTCCCCGTGTTCGCGGGTCCACGCGCGCGCGGCCATCCTGGCGTCGACCATCTCCTGCCGCAGGCCCGCGGCCTGTTGCCGCAGGCCGGGCACCCGGTCCACGACATCCATCACCAGGTGGTAGCGGTCCAGATCGTTGAGCATCACCATATCGAAAGGCGTTGTGGTGGTGCCCTTCTCCTTGTATCCGCGCACATGTAGGCTGTCGTGGTTGGTGCGCCGGTAGGCGAGGCGGTGAATCAACCATGGATAGCCGTGGAAGGCGAAGATGACCGGCCGGTCGGTGGTGAACAACGTGTCGAATTCGTGCTCCGGCATGCCGTGCGGGTGCTCCCGCTGCGGGAGCAGACGCATCAGGTCGACCACATTGACCACGCGAACCCGCAACCGCGGCAGTCGATCCCGCAGTATCGCGGCCGCGGCGAGGGTCTCCAGCGTCGGCACATCACCCGCGCAGGCCAGCACCACATCGGGGCTGGCGCCGATCTCGTCGTTGTACCCGGCCCACTCCCAGATGCCGATGCCGCGCGTGCAGTGCGCGACCGCTTCCGGCACCGAAAGCCAGTCCTCCTGTGGCTGTTTGCCCGCGACGACGACGTTCACGTAATGCCGCGACCGCAGACAGTGATCGTAGGTCGACAGCAGGGTATTGGCGTCCGGCGGCAGGTACACCCGCACGATCTCCGGGCTCTTGTTCAGCACCACGTCCAGGAAGCCGGGATCCTGATGGGTGAATCCGTTGTGGTCCTGGCGCCACACGTGCGAGGACAGCAGATAGTTCAGGCTCGCGATGGGCCGCCGCCACGGAATCGCCGAACTCGCGTCGAGCCATTTCGCGTGCTGGTTGAACATCGCGTCCACGATGTGGATGAACGCCTCGTAGCAGGTGAACACCCCGTGCCGCCCGGTGAGCAGATAGCCCTCGAGCAGGCCCTGGCACATATGCTCGGACAGCACCTCGATGACCCGGCCGGTGCGATCCAATTTGACGTCGTACTCGCCGATCTCGGCCTGCCAGTCGCGCCCGGTGACCGACAGGATGTCCTGTAATCGGTTGCTGGCCAGCTCATCCGGGGCGAAGGTGAGGAAGTTCCGCGGGTTGGACGAGGTCACATCTCGCAGCCACACACCCAGCACCTGCGTGGCCTCGTGGCGGGTCGCGCCGGGCGCGACCACCTCGACGCCGTAGTCACGCCAGTCGGGCAGCCGCAGATCGCGCACGAGGGCGCCGCCGTTGCTCACCGGGTTGGCGCTCATCCGCCGATCGCCCCGCGGGACGAGCTCGAGCAGCCCGGCCACCGGTGCGCCGTCGTCGTCGAACAGCTCGCGCGGGCGGTAGGACTGCAACCACTGCTCGAGCACCGTGCGATGCTCGGCGTCGGTCCGCGCGGCGGGCAGCGGCACCTGATGGGCGCGGAATGTGCCCTCGACCTGGTCGCCGTCGACGATCGGCGGACACGTCCAGCCCTTGGGGGTGTGCAGCACGATCATCGGCCAGCTCGGCCGGGCGGTGTCGGCGCCCGTGCGCGCGTCACGCTGGATCGCGGCGATACGGTCCAGGCACTGGTCCAGCGCCGTGGCCATCGCCTGATGCACCGCGGCCGGATCGCTGCCCGCGACGATGATCGGCTCGTACCCGTAGCCGCGCAGCAGCGAGATCAGCTCGGACTCCGGAATGCGCGCCAGCAGTGTGGGATTGGCGATCTTGTACTCGTTCAGCGCCAGAATCGGCAGTACCGCGCCGTCGCGGCCCGCGTTGAGGAACTTGTTCGCATGCCAGCTGCCGGCCAGCGGGCCGGTCTCCGCCTCGCCGTCGCCGATCACGCAGAACACCGTCAGATCCGGATTGTCCAGTGCGGCACCGAATGCGTGCAGTAGCGAATAGCCCAGCTCACCGCCCTCGTGAAACGATCCGGGCGTATCGGGGGCGCAGTGGCTGGGCACTCCGCCGGGAAAGGAGAACTGCGCGAACAACTGCCCCATCCCCTCGGCATCGCGCGGGATGTGGCTGTAGAGCTCCGAATAGGTGCCCTCCAGCCAGCCGCACGCGTTCGGACCGGGTCCGCCGTGTCCGGGACCCGCCACGAAGACCGCGTTCAGATCCCGGGCCAGGATCGCGCGGTTGGCATGCGCCCACACCAGGTTGAGTCCGGGCACGGTGCCGAAATGCCCGAGCAGGCGCGGTTTGATGTGCTCGGGTTCGAGCGGTGCGCGCAGCAGTGGATTGCTCATCAGATAGATCTGGCCGACCGCCAGATAGTTGGCCGCGCGCCACCAGGCGTCCAGGCCGGCCAGTTCCTCGCGGCCGAGCGGGCCGGAGGCGTCGGATAGTCGATAGGGCTGCGGTGCGATGGTGTCGCCACCGTGGCCGCCGACGTTGTCGGCCGATGTATCGCCAGTGGCGGATGCTAGATCGGTCATCCTGTTCGTTCCCCTCGGATCGTGTGTTCCGGGTGGTAGGGGTCGTGCCGGGTGCGAGATGCGCCGTGTCCGATTCGGTTGCCAGGCTACCGGGCGCGGAGGTTGTCGGAGACGTCTATTACGGTACGGCGCATGCAGACACTGGCCAGGATGATCATCGGTTCCGTCGCCACGGTGGCGGCCGTGGTCGCGCTCGGCGGATGCGGCAACAGCGACAAATCCACCAGCGCCACCACTACGACCAGCGTCGCGGCCCAGGCGCAGAGCGCCGCGCCGGCGAGTCACGGCCGTCAGTGCACCGCCGACGACGTCAAGACCACTGGCGGGTTCGGTCAGCCGCCGACCATCACCATCCCCGACGATTGCGATCCGCCGACCAAGCTCGTGGTCAAGGATCTGGTCGAGGGCACCGGCCCAGCCGCCGCGTCGGGTGAGCCGGTCACCATGAACTACACGCTGGTCACCTGGTCGGACAAGCAGAAGATGGACAGCTCCTTCGACCGCGGCCAGCCCTTCCAGCTGACCCTGGGCGCGGGCCAGGTCATCCCGGGCTGGGATCAGGGTCTGGTCGGCATCAAACAGGGCGGCCGCCGGCTGCTGATCATCCCGCCGGACCTGGGCTACGGGCAGGGCGGTCAGGGCATCAAGCCGAACGAGACTTTGGTGTTCGTCACCGATGCGGTCAAAGTGGGTAGCTAGAGACGGGGAGTACCGGATTACAGCCCGCACACCCTGGTCGACTAGGCTGTTCCGGATACTTTGGGGGACCCTGAAGAAGACGTCAGAGAACAACAACAAGGAGCATGTCCGTGAAGAGCACCGTCGAGCAGCTGAGCCCGACCCGGGTCCGCATCAATGTCGAGGTGCCCTTCGAGGAGCTGAAGCCGGACTTCGACCGGGCGTACAAGGCCCTGGCCGGTCAGGTGCGCATCCCGGGTTTCCGCCCGGGTAAGGCCCCGGCCAAGCTGCTGGAGGCCCGGCTGGGCCGCGGCGCGATCCTCGAGCAGGTCGTCAACGACGCGCTGCCGGCGCGCTACAGCGAGGCCGTGAGCGCCGGTGACGTGAAGGTCATCGGCCGTCCGGAGATCGAGATCACCAAGATCGAGGACGGCCAGGAGCTGGCCTTCACCGCCGAGGTCGACGTCCGTCCGGAGATCACCCTGCCCGATTTCGGCGATATCGCGGTCACGGTCGACCCGATCTCCATCGAGGACGAGGACATCGAGCAGCAGTTGCTGTCGCTGCGTCAGCGCTTCGGCACCCTGAACACCGTCGAGCGGGCGGTGCAGGAGGGTGACTTCGTCTCCATCGACCTGTCCGCGACGGTCGAGGGCAAGGAGGTCGAGGAGGCCGCGACCACCGGGCTGTCGCACGAGGTCGGCTCCGGCCAGCTGATCGAAGGCTTGGACGAGGCGATCATCGGCCTGAACATCGACGAGTCGAAGGACTTCTCCTCCAACCTGGTCGCCGGTGACTACGCCGGTAAGGAGGCGGTCGTCACCGTCAAGGTGAACTCGGTCAAGGAGCGTGAGCTGCCCGAGGCCGACGACGAGTTCGCCCAGCTGGCCAGCGAATTCGACACCATCGACGAGCTGAAGACCGACCTGCGCGAGCGCGTCGAGCGGGTCAAGAAGGTCGAGCAGGCCGGCGAGATCCGCGACAAGGTGCTCGAGGTGCTGCTGGAGCAGACCGAGGTGCCGCTGCCCGAGGGCGCGGTTCAGGCCGAGATCGACGCGGTCGTGCACGACGCGGTGCACGGCTTCGACCACGACGAGGCGAAGTTCGCCGAGGCGCTCGAGGCGCAGGGCTCCTCCCGCGAGGAGTTCGACAAGGACACCAAGGAGGCCGCGGAGAAGTCGGTGCGGACCCAGCTGCTGCTGGACGCCATCGCCGAGGCCGCCGACACCCAGGTGGGCCAGGACGAGCTGACCGAGCGGATCCTGTTCCAGGCGCAGCGCTACGGCCTGTCGCCGGAGCAGTTCATCCAGCAGGTGCAGCAGGCCGGTCAGCTGGGCGCCATCTTCGCGGATGTGCGCCGCGGCAAGGCATTGGCCGGTGTGGTGGGCGAGGCCAAGGTCACCGACACCGCGGGCAATGCGGTCGACACCTCCGAAATGTTCGGTACGGCTGAGGATTCCGAGGAGTCCGACGCGGAGGCCGCGGACGAGGCAGACGAGACCGTCGCGGCGAGCGCGGAGTAGTTTGCGCTGTGAGCGGAACAGGGCGGTACCGGGAGTTCGGTGCCGCCCTGCTTCGTTAGGGTTTGTGTCAACGAATCAGACCTCGGTCGAGCGGACGGGCACGAAGGCGGTAGCTTGCGTAGGCCCCCGGGCGACCGACAAATGGTAGAGACTGCGTGCTTGCGAGCAGCGAGCCGGTGAGAGAGGGCAGGTATCCGTTCATGACATCCCCAACTGCTGGGCTCAACCTGAGCGATTCGGTCTACGAGCGACTGCTTCGCGAGCGAATCATTTTTCTCGGTACCGACGTGAACGATGACATCGCCAACAAGCTGTGCGCCCAGATGCTGCTGCTGTCGGCCGAGGATCCGACGCGCGACATCTCGTTGTACATCAACTCCCCGGGCGGTTCGGTGACCGCGGGCATGGCCATCTACGACACCATGCAGTTCGTCGACTGCGACGTGATGACCATCGGCATGGGCCTGGCCGCCTCGATGGGCCAGTTCCTGCTGACGGCGGGCGCCAAGGGTAAGCGCTTGGCCCTGCCGCACGCCCGGATCATGATGCACCAGCCCTCGGCCGGTATCGGCGGCACCGCGGCGGATATCGCCATCCAGGCCGACCTGTTCAAGAAGAACAAGGAGGAGCTGAACCAGCTCCAGTCCGAGCACACCGGCAAGTCCGTCGAGCAGATCGAGATCGACGCCGACCGTGACCGCTGGTTCACCGCTGCCGAGGCGCTCGAGTACGGCTTCATCGACCGTGTGGTCACCCGCGTGGCCCAGGCCAGCGGCAACTAGCGAACAACCACACCCACAAGGACTTTGGAGACGACCATGGTGAACTACTACGGCCCCGGCGGTGCGCAGTCGCGCTACATCCTGCCGTCCTTCATCGAGCATTCGAGCTACGGTGTCAAGGAGTCGAACCCCTACAACAAGCTGTTCGAGGAGCGCATCATCTTCCTCGGCATGCCGATCGACGACACCGTCGCGAACGACATCATGGCGCAGCTGCTGGTGCTCGAGTCCCTCGACCCGGATCGCGACATCACGGTGTACATCAACTCGCCCGGCGGTGACGTGACCGCGCTCATGGCCATCTACGACACGATGCAGTACGTGCGCGCCGACGTGGCCACGGTCTGCCTCGGTGAGGCGGCCTCGGCGGCGGCGGTGCTGCTGGCCGCAGGCACCCCGGGCAAGCGCGCCTGCCTGCCCAACGCCCGCGTGCTGATCCACCAGCCGCGCACCGGCGGTATCCAGGGCCAGGTGTCGGATCTGCAGATCGCCGCGGCGGAGATCGAGCGCATCCGCACCCAGATGGAGCTCATCCTGGCCCGGCACACCGGTAAGAGCGCGGAGGAGGTCCGCAAGGACACCGACCGCGACAAGATCCTCACGGCCGAGGAGGCCAAGGAGTACGGGATCGTCGATCAGGTTTTCGATTACCGGAAGCTGAGCGCGCAGAAGTAGTGGGCGCCCGGCGTCGTCCCGGTGATTTCTACCCGGCGCCGGGACGCGCCCGGCCACGTCTCACAACGGTCGCGGACCGGCCGGTCCGGACACGACAACGTGAGAAACGTGCCAAGTTGTCGACCGACTTCGGGCAGAGCAGGTACGGTCTTTCCAGGGACCTTTGTTCCCGGTTACGGCAGAGTCGCGAACTCACGGATTGTATTCGGGCATAGTGTCCAGGTGAGGGACACCAATCCGGATATGGCGGGTAGCGTTGTTTGAAGGCGCTTGTCGGTAACCGGAGCAGACGGTTGCACGCGGACAAGGAAGTAGGGACCCACGAGATGGCGCGCATCGGTGATGGCGGCGACTTGCTCAAGTGCTCGTTCTGCGGAAAGAGTCAGAAGCAGGTCAAGAAGCTCATTGCGGGGCCAGGTGTGTACATCTGTGATGAGTGCATCGACCTCTGCAACGAGATCATCGAGGAGGAACTCGCCGAGTCCAGCGAGGTCAAACTCGACGAGTTGCCCAAACCGGTCGAGATCCGGGAGTTCCTCGAGAACTATGTGATCGGCCAGGACAACGCCAAGCGCACGCTCGCTGTCGCGGTGTACAACCACTACAAGCGAATTCAGGCCGGTGACAAGGGGCGCGACAGCCGCGGTGAGCCGGTCGAGCTGACCAAGTCCAACATCCTCATGCTCGGTCCCACCGGCTGCGGTAAGACCTACCTGGCGCAGACCCTGGCGAAGATGCTGAACGTCCCGTTCGCCATCGCCGACGCCACCGCGCTGACCGAGGCCGGCTATGTCGGCGAGGATGTGGAGAACATCCTGCTGAAGCTGATCCAGGCCGCCGATTACGACGTCAAGCGCGCCGAGACGGGCATCATCTACATCGATGAGGTCGACAAGATCGCCCGCAAGTCCGAGAACCCGTCGATCACCCGCGACGTCTCCGGCGAGGGTGTGCAGCAGGCGCTGCTGAAGATCCTCGAGGGCACGCAGGCGAGCGTGCCGCCGCAGGGCGGGCGCAAGCACCCGCACCAGGAGTTCATCCAGATCGACACCACGAACGTGCTGTTCATCGTGGCGGGCGCGTTCGCGGGCCTGGAGCGGATCGTTCAGGACCGGATCGGCAAGCGTGGCATCGGATTCGGCGCGGAGGTGCGCTCCAAGTCCGAGATCGACACCGCCGACCACTTCGCCGACGTGATGCCCGAGGATCTGATCAAGTTCGGCCTGATTCCCGAGTTCATCGGCCGTCTCCCCGTCGTGGCCTCGGTGACCAACCTGGACAAGGAATCCCTGGTCCGCATCCTCTCCGAACCCAAGAACGCTCTGGTCAAGCAGTACCTGCGGCTGTTCGACATGGACGGCGTCGATTTGGAGTTCACCGAGGACGCGTTGGAGGCCATCGCCGACCAGGCGATCCTGCGCGGCACCGGCGCGCGCGGCCTGCGCGCGATCATGGAAGAGGTGCTGCTCCCGGTCATGTACGACATCCCCAGCCGCGACGATGTCGCCAAGGTGGTCGTCACGGCCGATACGGTCAACGACAACGTCCTGCCGACGATCGTTCCCCGCAAGCCCGCGCAGCGCTCGGAACGCCGGGAGAAGTCGGCGTAGTCCAGGGGCTGTACCGGCGAAAAGCTTAACCGAGCACCCCCTGCGTAGATCCGCACCCGTTTGGAGGGAATGCGGAGCTACGCGGGGGGTGCTCGGTGTTCTGCGTCACAATAGGGGCACTGCGGGGTGGCTCACGGTGCAGTCGATGATGACTTACCGCGGCCACGAGGGGGAGCGGCCCAGGAAGGTGAGGATGCGGTCCAGGGGCGCGGCATCCTCGGTCGCGGGGAGTTCGGGGGCGAATGCCGCACCGGGGGCGTTTCGATAGTCGTCGCCGGTGGGCACCATCTTGGTGATCTCCAGCGCCGGGACGACGAAATCGTCGTCGAGGCGATAGGGCAGATCGAGGGCTCGGGCCATATCCCAGGCGTGGATGACGTAGTCGATGAAGTGGGCGCCGATGGCCATGCTGCCCGGGAGCTGGGCGCCCGGCCCGAATTCGGGAAGATCGAAGATCCGTTCCAGCACGTCCGGCTGGGTATAGGCCGCCGTGACGTCCGCTGCGGCCTTGGTGTAGTCGCCCACGGGGTACGCGGCGAGCGGGCGGACCTGCCAGACGGTGAGGTCCGCGCCGTTGCCGCGGGCCGCGGCGGCGAAGCCTCGGTGCTGAACGGTCATATGGGCCAGGAGATCTGCGACGGTCCAGGCGGCGCAGGGCGTGGGGCGATCCAGGTGGTCGGTGGTCAGGTGGGACACGATCTCGACGCTGTAGTCGACGGCGCGGCGATTGAGGTCACGGATGTCTGGAGTGCTCATATCCAAATAGTAAGCGCATGCGTATCGTATGTCGATGCTTACTAAATGAATCGACGTAAAGTGTCCTGACATGACCGACAGCGACCGTCCCGACCTGGCCGCGATGATCGTGCCGCTTGGCCGCGCGCTCATGGCGGCCGAACAGCCGGTACTGGACCGGCACGGCCTGACGATGTGGGCCTATGTGGTATTGATCGCGCTCGATCGGGGGCCCGCGCGTGGGCAGGGGCTGCTGGCTCAGGAGATCGGCGCGGATAAGACCAGGATCATCCCGGTGCTCGACGATCTGCAGGAACGTGGTCTGATCGAACGACGCCCCGACCCGGCCGATCGGCGAGCGCGGGTGCTCGCGCTGACCGCCGAGGGGCGCGCGATACGTGACGCGACGCAGGCCGACATCCAGGCGAAGGAGGAACTGCTGCTGGGCCGCCTCGATGCGGCGGATCGCCGTGGCCTGCTCAACGCCCTGATCGCGCTCGCCGCGCTGCCGCGGGAGGAGATCGTCGGGGAGGCGGGACCCGCGCCCCGACTCGATACCTACACCCGCCCGGACCGGTAACGACCGGATGATCCGTTCGCGCCCGTTGCCGGAGGTCGCCGTTGACCTCCCGTGGTTCGTCGTTGAACCTTTGTCCGACACTGGGGAAATCGCCGTTCGGATTTGTCCCGTTACGCGGCGGTCTCAATCTGTAGACGACTCACAGGTTCGAACGGTTCATTCTTTCCGGCTCATGGTTTTCGACGGTTCGGCAGCCGGAAAGTCATCGGTGCCGGATCGCGCAGCGCAATGCGCTCGGTAGGGGCGGCCAGGACCGCGACAAGCCCGAGGGCCGGCAGTAGGAGCGCCGCGATGAGCATGAAAACAAAACCACCGGTGGACATTCCGTCCGGGCGGTTCGCTGCGTGATAGATGAAGTGCGGAATGCCGAACACCACCCAGCCGGCCCCGGCCACCCGCACCAGCAGACTGTCGGCGTAGAACAGCGCGGCGGCCGCCACCGCGCCCAAGGCCAGGAAGAACGCGCCCACGTCGAAGGCCAGATGGTGGTTGTACGGGCCGCTCATCGCCACCCAGTCCAGGCCGAAACCGGGGAAACTGCGATACCAGGCCGCGGGCGCGAAGATCGCCCACACCGCCACGATCGCGGCCTGAATCGTCAAGATCCACAGGGCGAGCTGGGCGATCAGCCTGCGGCGGCGATTGGCGTCCCAGCGCATTCGCACCCGCAGGTTATCCCCGGTGCGTTGTATAGAGATCCGCATGGCCCTCCGATCGCCGCCCCGACACCGGTCGTAGTCACGGTAATTCGGTGGGCGAGCGTGGACAAGGGCTGAAATATCGGCGGAGGGCTCAGAGCTTCTCGGAGCGCATATCGTCCGGGCCCCAGTACGCGCGCATGCTGGTGATGCGCGCCTGGTCGTCGAACGTCATCACGTCGATGGGATCGATCGTCATCCGGTATCCGTTGCCCTCGGTGGTCAGCGTGAAGACCACCACGGCTTCGTTGCCCGCCACCCGCATGGTCTGCAGTTCGGTCTTGCGCGCCAAGGGCTCGATCACGCCGTAGAACTCGCGGATCGCGTCCACGCCGTGGCGCCGATCGGTGCCGATCGGATCCTCCACGGTGGCATCGGGCGCATAGAGTTCGGCGATCTGGGCGGCCGTCCCGGTGCCCACCAGTTCGACATACCGCTCGACCGTCGCGCGATTCTCCTGTGCACCCATGCCAACTCCCAGCTGATTGAAACCTGTTTCATTTCGGAGCGTAGCAGCAGCGGTCGGGGACTCAGCCGGAATGTGCGGTGAGTGGGACCGGGCGGTCGATGCTCGGGGGACGGCGAGCAGGCGGGGTCGGCAAGCGCAGGCGATCCGGTTCGGCGTAGATGTTCATGGTCTGGCCGCGCAGGAACCCGACCAGCGCCAGGCCCGATTCGGCCGCCAGATCCACGGCCAGGGAACTGGGCGCCGACACCGCGCCGAGGACGGGCACCCCCGCCATCACGGCCTTCTGGACCAGCTCGAAGGAGGCGCGGCTGCTGACGATCAGCACCAGATCGTGCGCGGGGACCCGGCCCTCGCGCAGTGCCCAGCCCAGCACCTTGTCCACCGCGTTGTGCCGGCCGATATCCTCGCGCACGGCGACCGCCGTGCCGTCGGGCGTGAACAGCCCCGCGGCGTGCAGACCGCCGGTGGCCTCGAAAACCTTCTGGCGCGAGCGCAATTCGTCCGGCAGGGTCGCCAGTACGGCGGTGTCGACGAACGGCTCGACGGCGGGCAGCGGGAAGCGCGTGTGGGTGCGGACCTCGTCCAATGCCGTCTTGCCGCACAGCCCACACGCGCTGTTCGTCAGAAAGTTACGCGCGAGAATCGGTGTGGATGTGCGCAATTGGATGTCGAGCACGTTGTAGGTGTTCTGACCGTCGGCATCGGTGCCCGCGCAATACCGCGCCGAGACGATATCGTCCGCCGCGCCGATGATGTTCTCGCTCAGCAGGAATCCGTGTGCGAGATCGATATCGCTACCCGGCGTCCGCATGGTCACCGTGAGCGACTGCCCGTCGACCCGCAGTTCCAGCGGCTCCTCGACGGCCAGGCTGTCCGGTCGCTGGATCTGCCCGTCGGCGGTGATCCGCAGCATCTTTCGCCGCGCGGTAACCCTGCTCACGCCGCCACCTCACTCACTACCTCACCTCGTTACCACTCGATGTCAGACCGTGTGAACGTGCGGTTCGAACCGGACTGTCACGGCTTTGGAGACCGGGGTGTTGGAACGCTCGGCCACATGGTTCAGCGGGACGAGGGGGTTGGTCTCCGGATAGTAGGCCGCCGCATTGCCGCGCGGTGTCGAGTACGCGACCAGGCGGAAGCCCGTGACCTTGCGCTCGACGCCGTCGGTCCACTCCGAGATCACGTCCACCAGATCGCCCTCGGCGAAACCGAGTTCGGCGATATCGTCCGGATGCACGAGCACCACCCGGCGGGCGTTGTGAATGCCGCGGTAGCGGTCGTCCAGGCCGTAGATCGTGGTGTTGTACTGGTCGTGGCTGCGCAGGGTCTGCAGGATCAACCGGCCCTGCGGCACCGGCAGCCACTGCAGGTCGTTGGCCGCGAAATTGGCCTTGCCGGTGGTGGTGTGGAATTCACGGGCGTCGCGGGGCGGATGCGGGAGCTGGAATCCGTTGCGGCCGCGTACCTTCGCGTTGTAGTCCGTGCAACCGGGCACCACCCGGGAGATCGCGTCGCGAATGGCGTCGTAGTCGGCGCGCAGCGTCGTCCACGGCACCGGATGATCCGGGCCGAACAGTTCGGCCGCGAGCTCGCAGACGATACTTACCTCGCTGCGCAGCTGGTCGCTGACGGGTGCGAGACGGCCGGTCGACAGATGCACCATCGACATCGAATCCTCCACCGACACCTGCTGTTTCACGCCGTCGGCGGACAGATCCGCATCGCTGCGGCCCAGTGTCGGCAGGATCAGCGCGGTGCGCCCGTGCACGACGTGACTGCGATTGAGCTTGGTCGACACCTGCACTGTCAGCGCGCAGCCGCGCAGCGCGGCCTCGGTGAGGTCGGTGTCCGGGGTGGCGGAGACGAAATTGCCGCCCATGCCGAAGAATACCGATGCCCGGCCCTCGTGCATGGCGCGGATGGCGTCCACGACGTCGTGGCCGTGCTTGCGCGGGCTGGTGATGCCGAATTCGGAATCCAGTGCGGCCAGGAACGTTTCGGGCATCTTCTCCCAGATGCCCATGGTGCGGTCGCCCTGCACGTTGGAGTGTCCGCGCACCGGGCAGACGCCCGCGCCCGGCTTACCGATCATGCCGCGCATCAGCAGCAGATTGGTCGCCTCCTCGATGGTGACGACGCCGTGTCGCTGCTGGGTCAGGCCCATGGCCCAGCAGATGATCGTGGACGTGGACTCGGCCAGCAGCTTCGCCACGTGATCCAGCTCCGCGCGGGTCAGGCCCGTGGCCTCCAGCACCGTCGCGAGGTCGACCGCGCGCATCTGCTTCTCGTATTCGGCGAAGCCCGCGGTGTGCGCGTCGACGAACTCGCGGTCCACCACCGTGCCCGGCGCGCGGTCCTCGGCCTCGAACTGCAGATGGGCCAGCCCCTGGAACAGGGCCATATCGCCGCCGAGGCGGATCTGCAGGAAGTCGTCGGCGATCGGGATGCCCGTGGTCAGGCCCTTGACCGTCTGCGGGTCGCGGAAGCCGAGCAGCCCGGTCTCGGGCAGCGGGTTGATCGCGATGACCCGTGCGCCGTGCTCCTTGGCCTTCTGCAGCGCCGAGAGCATGCGCGGATGGTTGGTGCCCGGATTCTGGCCGGCCACCACGATCACCTCGGCGGCGTTGAAGTCGTCGATCGTCACCGAACCCTTGCCGATGCCGATCGAGGAGCTCAACGCGGCGCCCGAGGATTCGTGGCACATGTTCGAGCAGTCCGGCAGGTTGTTGGTGCCGAAGCTGCGCGCCAGCAACTGGTAGACGAAGGCGGTCTCGTTGGCGGTGCGGCCGGAGGTGTAGAACAGGGCCTCATCGGGGGAGTCCAGGCCGCGCAGGGCCTCGGCGATCAGCCGGTACGCCTCGTCCCACGCGATGGGCGAGTAGTGGGTATCGCCGGGGCGCAGCACCATCGGATGGGTGAGCCGGCCCTGCTGGCCCAGCCAGTAGCCGGACTTGTCGGCCAGATCCTCGAGGGAATGCCGGGCGAAGAACTCCGGGGTGACCGTGCGCAGCGTGGCCTCCTCGGCCACCGCCTTCGCGCCGTTCTCACAGAATTCGGCGGGGCGGCGATGGCCGCTGGGCTCGGGCCACGCGCAGCCGGGGCAGTCGAAGCCGTGCCGCTGATTCAGTCGGGTCAGGGTGCGTGTGGTGCGGATCACACCCATCTCCTCGACCGCGCGCTCGAGTGCGACCGTTACCGCCTTCACGCCGGCCGCCTGCTGCTTCGGCGGGGTGACGGACAGGGCGGATTCGTCGATATCTCGGGTCGGGGCGTCGCGGTGCATGGTTCCATCGTCCTCCTTGCCGCAAGGGCCCGACAATCGACCCTGAACCTACTGAGCGGTCGGATATCTGATGGCGGGTCGGTCCGGCAGCGGCGAGTGCGGGGTCCAGTCACAGCGTCAATGCGGCTCGCCGCGGTGAGCCGACGGTCCGTGCACCGTCACGATGCGGCGTGGTCTCGGTCGATATCGCGCGCCGCGGTGTGCGGGCCGCGGCGTTGTGCATCGTCACGACAGCGGGTCGGATACCGCGATTCGGCGCGCGCATACACCGTCGGGACGCCAGTATGGATGCCGCACAGGGGTAAGGGCCCCGGATACGGACAGTGAGGATCGGAAACAGCCGATGGATTTCGAAGTCGAGGCCGCACACTCGGGCCGGCGCCCGGCACGTTTCGGCACGGCGCTCGGCGTCGCTGTGGCAGCGCTGGCGGTGGGGCTGGTCGCGGCTCCCGTCGCGAGCGCCACCGCTACGCGTGTCGGGGCGGACGCGGACATCAACTACGGCCTGGGCACCAACTACGGGACCGGATGCCAGTACACCGTCGAGGTGTCGGTCACCGACCCCGTGCAGCCGGTGCACATCTTCGACAACGGCGCATCGATCGGCTGGTTCCGTCCGAACGGCGGCCAGGCCGTCGCGCCATGGACCCCGGCCACCGTCGGTAACCACCGCCTCACCGCCGTCCAGACGGGTACACCGGCCGGCGCGCCGACGCCGTACGTCAACGTCCGGGTCGGCACCGGTACCCACATCGGCACGAGCTGCGCCGTCACCGGCTGAGTCACGGGCTGGGCCGTCCGGCAGCTGACCCCGCCACCGACGGGGCCAGCTGTCAATCGGGTACGTCCGCTACCGGATGTTGAAGTTCATCGGTCCCGGTGTCCACCGTGACGATCGGGTGACGGTGGACGTATCCAGCTGAGCCGCACCCGCCTTCGGATCCAGCGGGGCCAAGCGCTCGATCTCGCCCCAGTTGCGCTTCCAGTCGTCCTTCAGATACGAGGGCATGACCTCGGGGGTGGTGAGCAGCTGGATAAAGCCGAGCGGGCCGCCGGAGGTGTGACTCTCCCAGTTCGTGGTCATGATCGCGGCCGCGAAATCGGGCGTGATGCGGTACTTGGGGATCTCGGCGACGCCGTCGAGATGCCCGAACGGCCGCTGGCACGGGAACTGCAGGCCCACGAGCCAATCCAGCAGCACCGGATCGGTATGCCCGACCAATTGGTCGATGGTCTGCAGCTGGGGCACGCGTGGCGGGGTCACCGCGACCCACTGCAGCGGATCCGAGCTGTCCACCGAGGCGACGATGCGTACCACGTTCGCCTGGGCGGGCAGCTGCGACAACGGGACTCGCAGATTGCGCCAGGACGGCTGCAGCACACTGACATCGTCCGGGGTGACCTTGCCCAGCGACTGGACGCCACTCGCCCCGGTGACACCGTATTCCAGCTGCACGCTCTGGCCGCCGACCGGCAGGTTGTCGATATCGGTGGAGGCGACGCGGCCGGCGGCGGCGATGGAGACGATCTGGCCGCGGGTGCCCTGTGCGTCGGGCGCGGGCAGTTGATACCAGCCCGAGGTCAGCGACTTCTGCGCGCCCGGGCTGCCGAAGCTGCCGAGCATCGGTGTGGTGGCCGGATTCAGGCCGTACGGCAGCGGAATGGTGCTGCCGTTGATGCCACGTTGCGCGACCGCACCGGCGGCGGTGCTGTTCGAACCGGTCTTGGTGGTCGTGCCCGCACTACCCAGGGACTGACCTACCGAGGACGCCGCCGCGGTGGAGGCGTCGGGCAGCAGGTCGTTGAGGTTGAGCCCGTCGGGGGTGAATCCGGTGTTCTGGCCGCCGCCCAGGGCGTTCGCGGGGCTGCCGGACAACGGGTGCAGCACACCGGTGTTCGCGTCCGGTTCGACCAGCACGTCGTTGGCCATGCCGCAGGTATTGCCGCTCAGCGCCTTCACGTTCGATGTGGTGAGCGAGTACGCGGGGTACTGCTCGACGGCCGCCTTGACGAACGAGGCCACCTCGAACAGCACGACCAACGCCGCGGCGACGGTGATCATCGGGATCGGCCGGCGCACCTTCGGCGGCTTCGTGCGGAACGGCTCGCGAATGTGGAACCACCCGGCGAGCACGACCAGCAGCAGCGCGATCACCAGCAGCACCGTGCCCGCGCTGATTCCGTGCACCGAGATCGGCTTGTCCCACCAGGAGACCCGATAGCTCGCCACGTACCACCAGCCGTTCGAGCTGGTGAACGAGAGCGCCAGAATCCCGACCGCCCCCGCGGCGGCCAAGGCGCGATTGCGGGCCGAGCGCATGGCGAGCGGACCCACGGCGACCGCGGCGACGACCGCGACCGCACCGCCGAGTCCGGCGAAGACCCCCAGATGATGGGTGAACTTGGTGGGGGAGAACGCCATCAGCGGAACCGCGGCGACCGTGGTGCCGACGATGCGGCGGGTCGGCCCGGCCGCCAGACCCGGGATCCGGCCGTTCTTGCGCAGCAGCGCCAGCAGCGCGATCGCGAGGGTCAGGAACATCATCAGCATCGCGAACCGCCGCGCCAACGACCCGTCGGGTGTCGGCTGGAACAGGTCCTGATAGACGAGATAATCGGTGTACCACGGCATATCGGGGCCGACCACCTTGTGCGCGGCCTGCATCGTGCGGACCTCGGAGATCGGCTGGCCGGCGAACACGATGGTGAGCACCACCAGCCCCGAGGCCAGCGCGGTCGCGATCAGCGCGATCCAGCCGGAGGTGCGGGCCCGCTGCACGATGATCTGTGCCAGCGGGCGCGCCCCGGCCAGCAGCGCGGCGAAGCAGATGAGCCCGGACGGGTTGGTCACCACGGCCAGCGCGGCGGGAATCAGCGCGAGCGCGGCGGGGGTCAGGCGCCGGGTGGCCAGCGCGCGTTCCATCGAGACCCAGGTCAGCAGGACGCCCAGCGCGATGGCGGGTTCGGGCCGCAGGCCGTTGTTGTAGGGCAGCCAGAACGCCAGCAGCACCAGCCCGCCGGCCCAGATCGCCGAGCGCTCGGTGCGCGCGCCGACACCCAGCCGGGGCACGACCTCACGGCTGATCAGGAACCAGCACGCGATGCCGAGGATCAGCTCCGGCAGCCGGATCACGATGCTCGCGTTGGACAGGCGAGAGAGCAGTTCGAACAGGTTGTCGTAGGGGATGCCGATCGGGGTCTCCGGGACCCCGAAGTAGGCGAAATAGTTGGCCAGATACCGCGCGTGCCCGGCGGTGCGGGCCATGCCGAAGATGTAGCCGTCATCGGAGGTGCCCGAGCCGATGAAGTACCAGACCACCATCGTGCCGACGATCACGCCGTCCACCAGCCGGGGACGCCACCAGCGCCGGGGCAGCACGCGCCGGTTGCCGCGGCCGTCCGCGGAGTCCAGGCGGTGCAGGGCGTACAGCGCGAGGGCGGTCGCGATCAGTGCGCCGATGATGGCGATCAGCTTCAGCACCGTGGGCGAGGTGGTGAACCGGGAGTCGATCACGACGTCGGCGTGCATATCGGCCGGGGCCGCGCCGGTCAGGTCGGTGAACAGGCCCACCAGCTGCGGACGGTGATCGCCCGGCAGGACGATCGGGTCGCCGCCCGCGGTCACGGTGGTGCTCGCGGCGTCGGAGGAGATCGAGATCCGGCAGTCGCGGGGCAGCTGGGACAGGGGGGTGTCGACCAGTGTCTGGTCGCGCAGCACGACCTGAAGGTGCTCACCGTCGGCCGCTCGCGCGGGCGGCGTGCGTGTCCCGGCGGGGCCCTCGGGGGCGCTGGTATCGGGTGCGGGGGCGACCAGGACGTTCAGGCCGTAGTGCCAGGCCGACCCGGACGTCGCCGGGACCGTGGCCAGCAGCGTGCCGCCGTGCGCGCGCAGCGCCGTGACGGCGGTGCAGGGGATCTCGGCGTGCAGGCTGGTCGGCGAGTACGACACCAGCGGGGCGGTGACGCTCGTGACCCGGCCCGCCTGTGGCCAGCTCAACGAGGACTGCTGCTGATGGACCGGTAGCAGCGGCACCGCGACGGCGAGCAGTGCACCGACGATGCCCGCGACGATAGCGATGACCCGCCACAGCCGTATACCCCCGCCTAGCTGGGCGGGGGCGGTCAACGGCCGTTCTTCGGCCGGCGACCGGCTGAGTGTCACGTTCACGGTCGGGCATGCTATCAACCGGACCTGGCACCGGGTCGGGTCGCCGACCTCGCGGGCGCTCAGCCGACGGCGACCAGCGGCTCCGGCGCGGCCGTCGCACGGGTGGCGCCGCGGGCTTCCGGGCGCAGGCCGAGCAGGGCCGCGAGAATCGTTGCGGCACAGGCGCCCGCACCGACCCAGAACGCCACGGCGAACTGCCCCTCCTGCGGCAGCGGGAGGTGGGGCAGCAGCTCGGCGGTGAGCAGGGTGGTGATGATGGCGCTGCCCAGAGAACTGCCGACGGTGCGGGAGATCGAGTTGATGCCGTTGGCCACGCCGCTCTGATGATGCGGCACGCTCGCCGCGATCAGGGCGGGCATCGAGGCATAGGCGAAGCTGATCGCCACACCGACGATGACACTGGCCGCGATCACGTTCCCGGTCGCGTCGTGCGCCAGGGCCAGCCAGGCGAATCCGGCGGTGCCGACGAGGCCGGACAGGGCCAGCACCCGGCGACCGCCGATCAGGCCGACCAGCACCCCGCCGAGGGGCGCGGCGAGCATCGAGGCGATCGTGCTGGGCAGCAGATACTCCACCGAGGCCCGCAGAATCGAGGCGGTGAAGCCGTATCCGGCGATCCGCGCGGGCATCTGGGTGAGGTAGGACACACCCATGAACAGCAGGAACATGGCGAATCCGATGAAAACCCCGGCCAGGTTGGTGAACAGCACCGGCCGGTGGACGAACATCCCCAGATCCACCAGCGGCGCGGACGCCCGCCGCTCGACCAGCACCCACAGCACCGCGAGCACGATCGCCCCGGCGAGGCAGCCTAGCGTCGCCGCCGAGGTCCAGCCCCATTCGTGGCCCTGGGAGATCGGCAGGAGCAGCAGTACCAGAAATCCGCCGAGCGTCAGCGCCCCGGGCAGATCCACGCTGCCGGGATGCCGCTTGCCCGTGGCCGGGATCGCCGCGGCCGAGGCGGCCAGCGCCAGCGCCGAGATACCGGCGGTGAACCAGAACACGACGTGATAGCCGGGATTGCCGCCCTGGGTCAGCAGGCCGGTGGTGACCAGGCCGATGCCGCCGCCGAATGCGAAGGCGCCGCTGATCATCGCCATCGCGCCGTGCAGGCGTTCGGCGGGGATCTCCTCGCGCAGCACCGACAGCGCGAGCGGGAAGATCGCCGTCGCGACGCCCTGTAGCGCGCGGCCCACGAGCAGCACGCCCAGCGAATCGGCCAGCGCCGACACCACCGAGCCGACCACCGCGAAGCCGAGCACGCCCAGCAGCGTCGGCTTCTTGCCGTACAGGTCGCCGATGCGGCCCAGCAGCGGGGTCGACACGGCCGCGGACAGCAGGGTGGCGGTGGTCACCCAGCTCACCGATGCCGTCGAGGTGTGCAGTTTCGTGGCGATCAGGCCCAGGATCGGCACCGCCTGGGTCTGCATGACGGTCACGATCATCGCGGCGAACGCCAGTACGCCGGTCAGCAGGGCACCCTTGCGCGCCATGCGTACACCTCCAGAAACTTGACTACGAATATCTTTGAAGACTTCAAGTATTTAAGACATCAAAGATATCCGTTGTCAATCGTGCCGGTAGGATCGCGACTATGAGTCAGGCCACTGGGGGTGGTGAGGCGGCGGAGCCGACAGGGGTGGTCGACGCGGCGCCGACTCCGCTCGCGCTTTTGATCGGACGGTTCGTGACGGCCTACCTGGAGGATTTCCTCACCGCCGCCGAGGGGCACGGGCTCACCCTCACCCAGGCCAAACTGCTGCTGGCGCTCAACGAGCCGCCGGACGAGTTGCCCATGCGCGAGCTGGCCGGTCGCCTGGCGTGCGATCCGTCGAATCTGACCGGGGTCGCGGACCGGATGGAATCGCGCGGACTGGTCCGGCGCACGGTGAATCCCGCCGACCGCCGCGTGAAATACCTCGCTTCGACCGACGCCGGTCGCGAACTGGCGGCGCGGATCCGGGCCTCGCAGGTGCGGGCCTACAAGGCGCTGGCCGAGCTCACGCCCGACGAGGAGCGCCTGCTGGAAGGGATGCTCGAGCGTCTGGTTCCTGAACTCGAAGCAGCGGAATAGATTTCGTCACGACATACGGATCTGGTCGCGCTGCGTCGCGAACTGGAGTGTTGCGTCGTGGTCGTGAGTGGGGACGACGGTGGCGAAGTGTCGCGCCAGATGCAGGCGGTGCAGGGACTTGAAGGTGAGGTCTCGATCGGCATCGGCGAAATTTCCTGGGTAGCTGGACTTTTGACGGATTTCCTCGACCTGTAGTGAATGCCAGGCGGCATCGCCCGCCAGCAGGACCCAGCCGCGCGAGGTGTGGGCGAGGATGCCGACGCTGCCGGGGGTATGGCCGGCCAGGTCGAGCAGGACGACACTGCCGTCGCCGAACAGGTCGTGGCTGCGGGTGAAGGTCAGGATCGGCGGGCCGTCGAGGTCGTATCGGACGAGGGGGCGATCCTTCAGGGAGTCGCGCACGCCGCCGACGGGAGCGATCGCGTCCCGGGAGATCCAGTCGTGCTCGTCGCCGTGCAGGTGCAACGGCAGGCCCGGCAGATCGAGCAGCCCGCAGACGTGATCCCAGTGCGCATGGGTCGGCAGTGCGAAATCCAGTGCGGCAGGATCGAACTCGGCCTTCAGTGCGGTGATCGTCGGAATGGTCTCGACGGGCGGGCGCACGGCCCCGCGCAAGACGGCCGGTAGCTGCGCGATGGCCCGATGGTCGGCGTCGACGCAGTAACTCGGGTCGACGATGAAGGTCGCCTCGGGGTGCTGGATCACGAACGAGGTCAGCGAGTTGGCGATGCGTCGTGGTGTGAAGCGTCCCTCCACGACGGCCGCCGTCGGTACCGATCGCGGGACCTGCGCCAGGGCGGTCAACGTCACGGTACGCCGGGCGGTGGGCAGGCCCGCGTCGGTGAGGGAACGAAGGAATCGCTGGTCAGCGGGCCGCGGTCGCACGGCTCCGCGGACCGAGCCGATCGCCGCGGCACAGCATTCGAACAGGGTGGGGGTATGTACTGGATCCGACATGGCGGCACGGTAATACTTAAGGTCGACATGAAGTAAAGGGGCGCGATGTGATGGATCAGGCGATGAGGATCGGTGACGCCGCGGCTGCTCTCGGCATGGAGGCGCACGTGCTGCGGCATTGGGAATCCGTCGGCCTGCTCATGCCGCGGCGCAGCCCGTCCGGGCACCGCGTCTACGACGAGAACGTCCTGGACTATGCCCGGGTGATCCAGCTGTTGCAGCGCACCGGGTTGTCGCTCGACGAGATACGGCAACTCGGTTACAGCGCTCATGACGGGCGCCAGGCTCTCATCGCCGGTCGGCGTGCCGAGGTGGGTGCTCGAATCGCCCTTCTGCGGGCCACCGATCAGTTTCTCGAGCACCTGGCCGCCTGTAGTCATCCGATCATCGCGGAATGCCCGGAGTGCTCGGAGTTCGCGGGGCGTGCTGCGCGGCGGACGGAGGAGTTCCCGGATCGCCGGTAGGCCGCGGTGTGCGCGCTGTATCAATCGCCCGGCTCGCGATCAATCGCTCGGCTCGCGCCTGTGTTGTTTGTTCGACTTCCCGCTGTGCCGATTGTTCGGTTCGCTGCTGTGGTCGTTCGGTTCGCCACTGTGAAGATCGTTCGGTTCGCCACCGTGCTGACCGTTCGGTTCGCCACCGTGCTGACCGTTCGGTTCGCCGCTGTGCTGACCGTTCGGCTCGCCGAAAAGCAGTGCTGTGTCGCCGAATTCGTGCCAGAGGTAGCCGGTGTCCAGGGCTGCGCGGTAGGCCGTCTGAACGCGATCGGTTCCCGCGACGGCCTCGAGCAGGTGCAGGTGCGATGCGCCGGGTTCGTGCCAGCCGGTGATCAGGGCGTCCACCGCGCGGGCCGGGCGGGCCGCGCTCAGGATCAGGTTGGTCCAGCCGGAGGCGGGGTGTACCAGGCCCGAGGGGGCGGCCGCCGATTCCAGGGCACGGGTGACCGTGGTGCCCACGGCCACGACGCGGCCGCCTGCGGCGTGGGCCGCGTTGACCAGCCGGGCGGTGGTGGGGGAGACGGCGTAGCGTTCGGGACTCGGGGGTTCGCCCGTTTCCGGGGAGGAGACGCCGGTGTGCAGGGTGATGGGGGTCAGGGTGATTCCGGCGGATACGAGATTTGTTACCAGGGTGTCGGTGAACGGTCTTCCAGCGCTGGGCATTTCGGCGCTACCGCGTTCGCGTCCGAAGACCGTGCGGTAGTAGTCCGGCGACCAGCGTTGTGTCACATAGGAATACGTGATCGGCCGCCCGTGCCGGGCCAGTAGGTCGGGGACGTCGACGGTGAGATCGGCGATCCACAGGCGTGTGGC
Source organism: Nocardia alni (assembly GCF_019038435.1). Taxonomy (GTDB): domain Bacteria; phylum Actinomycetota; class Actinomycetes; order Mycobacteriales; family Mycobacteriaceae; genus Nocardia; species Nocardia alni. The sequence continues at coordinate 23,247 of NZ_JAGPOX010000059.1, read as the reverse complement.
GGTCGGCAGCCACGGGGCGCGCAGCCGTGCGACGGCGCCCGGAAGTTCCACTCGAGCGCCGGATTCGGGAGTCGTGGTGGTGAACGGAACACCTTCGGGCGCACGGAGTTCCACGACCCAGCCGCCGTCGTCGAGCCAGGTCGAGAAGTGCAGGACCACCGGCTCGCCGCGGTATCGGGCGTCGACCGCGGCGGACATCGTGGAGGAGTTGTTCACCACCACCAGGTCATCGGGCCGCAGGAAGCCGGGCAGGTCGCGAAAGCGGGCGTGGGTGAGGATTCCGTTGTCCGACACCAGCATGCGAACCTCGTCGCGGGCCAGGCCGCGCGCCTCCGGCGGCGCCGTCGCGGACCGCTCGGCGGGCAGGATGAAATCGGGTAGTACGGCAGTCATGAGGTATCTCTCAGTCGTGGGAGGTCGTCAGGTCCGCGGCCGTGTAGCGGCCGCTGGGTGGACGGGTCTCGATCAGGTGCAACAGGGCCGGGACGACCGTCTCGGGTTCGGGGCGGTCGGAGATGTCCTCGTCCGGGAAGGCGGCCTGATGCATGGCGGTGCGCATATCGCCGGGATCGAGGGCGTAGACGCGCAGGAGTGGATTCTCCGCGGCGAAGATCGCGGTCAGTTGGTCCAGTGCCGCCTTGGACGATCCGTAGCCGCCCCAGCCCTCGTAGGGTTCGCGCGCGGCATCGGAACTGATATTGATCGCGATGCCGTCGGTGGCCCGCAGCTTCGGCAGGGTCAACTGCAGAATTGCCAGGGGGGCGACGGTGTTGACGGTCAGTACGGCCGCGAACTCGTCGAGCGGGTAGTCGGCCAGGCGCGGCATCGGGCTCGGTCCCAGGGCGCTGGCGTTGTTGATCACCAGATCGAGCCGGTCGATCTCGGCTAGTGTGGTGGCCAGGCGGGCGCGGTGGGCCGGATCGGCCACATCGCCGGTGACCGCGGTCGCGCCGGTCTCCTCCCGGATTCGGGCCAGGGGTTCGGGGCGTCGTGCGGTGAGGATCAGATTCCAGCCGCGTGCGGCCAGGGCCAGCGCGGTCGTGCGGCCGAATCCGGCCGAGGCGCCGGTGATGAAGGCGGTGCGTGTATCGGGCATGTACCCATCGTGGAACCTGAAGTATTCTTAAGGTCAAGCAACGTGGTGTCCGCTGAGAGTGAACCGAGAAAACTCGGCGCGATGAATTTCGTGACGAGGCGTCGTCTCCAAGAGTGCAAGCACCTACCTCCCGAGGAGCTCACCATGACGTACACCTTCAAGCCCGGAGATCCCTGCTGGGTGGAGCTGTTCACCTCCGATACCGACCGTGCCATCGCCTTCTACGGCGAACTGCTCGGCTGGACCGCCGAGCGCGGCGGCCCGGAGTACGGCGGGTACATCACCTTCAGCAAGGACGGCAATTCCGTCGCCGGGGGCATGCACAACGACGGCACCTCCGGCGGCCCGGACCAGTGGACGATCTACCTGGCCAGCCCCGACGCCGAGGCGACCGCCGCCAAGGCCGCCGAACACGGCGGCCGGGTCGTCATGCCGCCGATGCAGGTCGGCGAGATGGGCCACATGGCGATTCTGGCAGACCCCAGCGGCGCCGGGATCGGCGTATGGCAGCCCGGCGTGCACACCGGATTCGGCGCGTTCGGCATCGCCGGAGGCGGCGAATGGAGCGATCACGTCGGCAACCCGTCCTGGTTCGAACTGCACACCCCCGCCTACGACGACGCGCTGCGCTTCTACCGCGAGGTCTTCGACTGGAAAGACCCGTTCATCGTCGCCGACACCCCGGAATTCCGTTACACCACAATCCATTCCACCACCCCGATGCTCGGCGGCGTGATGGACTCCGCGGCCTTCCTCCCCGCCGGCTCACCGGGCGGCTGGCGCCCCTACTTCGGCGTGGAGGACGTCGATGCCGCAGTGAAAACCCTGGTATCCCTGGGTGGTTCGGTGGAACGCGAACCCGAGAACACCCCGTACGGCCGCCTCGCCTCGGTCTTCGATCCCGGCGGCGTCTCGTTCAGCCTGGGCGGCAACAACTCCTGATCGAGCCCGCCATCCCGGCGTGCTCGGCGCCGGGATGACGGTGGAGTGTGGTTATAGACCGATCGCGCCGTCGATGCGCTCGCGTAGCAGGTCGGCGTGCCCGTTGTGGCGGGCGTATTCGGCGATCATGTGGGCCAGTACCCAGCGCAGTGATACTTCTCCCAGCCAGGCGTCCTTGGCCGTGAACGACAGGTCCGGGGTGGCGGTGGTGAATCGTTCCGCGAAGGCGACTTCCGCGCGCCATGCGCCCCAGGCCGCTGTGATGGAGGAGGAATCGGTGCTGGCGCCGTCGAAGTCGTCGTCGGGGCGGTCCTCGGAGGTGAACAGGGGTGGTGCGGGTTCGCCGGCCAGTACGCGGCGGAACCAGCGACGTTCGACGTCGGCCAGATGGCGTACCAGGCCCAGTAACGACATCGTCGAGGGCGCCACCGACCTTCGTGCCAGCTCGCTGCCCAGTCCGGCGCACTTGAGCTCCAGGGTGGCGCGCTGACCGGCCAGAATTTCGATGAGCACCCCCCGCTCGTCGCCGGTGGTGTGGAGGTGGGTGCGCGGATCGTGTTCGGGGGCGACAAACATCTCGGCCCTTCGGGTTTCGGTCGGCGTCTGCCGGGTGTCGGCCACTCCCGCCTCCTTCGCGTCATTGCCGCTGCCGGACCGGCAAACGTCAAGCTGACGGCCTGGCACAGTTCGGACGATAGCGGAAACGTTGGGGACGTGGGGGTTGGCGACCCGAGTCGCTCGAGCAGGGTGTCGCCTTGGCATGCTGTTTGTTGGGCTGTCCGGTCTCGGATACTGGTTTATCGAGTACCTCTACGAAAAGGAACTGGCGCGTTGTTGCGCTGGTCGGGTACGTCGTGAGGATGAACGACGAAGGCCGTCGGCGGAATTGCTATCCAGGTATGTGATCGCGGTGTCGTTCCGTAGGTAGGAAGATTGGCCCGGCCCGGATGACTGTGGGGGACCGAGCGGGTCTGCTGTGGTGGGCTTACTCGAGGGATGCGGTCTGGGGCACAGTGCCGGGGTCGGGTTATTCGAACATGGCCTGTGCCACGGGGAGAGCGGCGGCGCGGTCGGTCGGGACGAGGCCGATTCGGGTGCGGCGGTCCAGGAGGTCGTCGGGGTTCAGGGCGCCCTCGTGGGTGATGGCGTGGGCGAATTCGGCGCGGAGGACGTCGATTCCGGGGGCTACCGGCTCGGCCAGGGATGGATCGCGGTGTGCGAGTGCGGCGATCGTGGGGGCCTCGCCGCCGTAGCGTTCGATCAGGCGGGGGGAGGCCGCGAGGTGGTCGCGGGCCGCGCCGGATATCGCGCCGAACAAAGGGATTCGGCGGGTTCGGGACGGACCTGCACGCAGGCCGGTGTGGGCGATGGCGGCGTCGACCGCGTCCTGGGCCATTTTGCGGTAGGTGGTGAGCTTGCCGCCGACGATGGTGATGGGGCCGCCGGGGGAGTGCAGTACCGCGTGCTCGCGGGAGATGTCGGCGGTGCTGTCCCCGGTGGTGCGCAGCAGGGGGCGCAGGCCCGCGAAGCGACCGCGGATATCCTTGCGGGACAGCGGTTCCCGCAGAACGGTGTTGACCGTGTCGAGCAGGAAATCGATCTCCGATTCGGTCGGTTCCGGCTCGTCGGGCACCGGGCCGGGGGCGTCCTCGTCGGTCAGGCCCAGGTAGACCCGTCCGTGGGCGGCCGGGAAGGCGAAGACGAACCGGCTGATACTGCCGGGGATCGGCACGGTCAGTGCGGCGTTCAGGCCACCGAACGCGGCCGCGTCGAAGACCAGATGGGTGCCCCGGCTGGGGCGCAACTCGATACTCGGGTCCAGCCGGTCCGCCCAGACTCCGGTGGCGTTGATCACCGAACGAGCTCGGACCGTGAGGGTTTCTCCGGTGAGGATGTCGCGCAGCACGGCCGAACCGCCGCTCACCCGCTCGGCCTCGACCCGGGTGAGCACGGTGGCGCCGTGTGCGGCGGCGGTGCGGGCGATCGCCACCACCAGGCGCGCGTCGTCGACGAGCTGGCCGTCCCAGGCCAGGAGCGCGCCGCGTAATCCGTCGCGGCGCACCGTGGGCGCCAAGCGCAGTGTCTCGGCCGAGGCGGCCCGGCGCGATCGGGGCAGTACGGCGGACGGCGTTCCGGCACTGCGCCGCAGCACATCTCCGGCGGCGAATCCGACCCGGGTCAGCATGCGCTGTGCCGCGGTGACTTCCGGCAGCAGCGGCACCAGCTGTGGTATCGCACGGGTCAGATGCGGTGCGGTCGTGGTGAGTAGGATGTGGCGTTCCACGGCGCTCTCGTGCGCGATCCCCACCCCGCCACCGGCCAGATAACGCAGGCCGCCGTGCACGAGTTTGGAACTCCACCGGCTGGTCCCGAACGCCAGATCGTGCCGCTCCACCAGCACGGTACGCAGTCCGCGGGTGGCGGCGTCCAGGGCGACGCCCGCCCCGGTGACGCCGCCGCCGATCACCAGCACATCGATCGTCCCGGCGTCGCCGAGCTCGCGCAGCTCCCGTTGCCGCCGTGCGGCATTCAGTGCGGAGTCGCCGAATGTAGTTCCCGCAGTGCTCATTTCACCACTTCCGCTTGTCGGATGGTTTCGTCGTGATGTCGCCCTGGTAGTTGTGCTCGGGTCCCTGCTGGTGCGATCGCGAGCGCTTCGCGATGCCATCGTTCGGCGTCCGAAAGACAGTCGCCACATGAATTCCCGCCGATGGTGCGAGGGGGAGGCAGAGGGGACGCGCTCATGTCGGGCTGTCGAACTCGTCGGGACGGAGATAACCGTCTATGGCGCGGGCCAGTTCGGCATCCAGCCGGGAATCGGTGAGGAGATCGCCGACCATGCGGGCGGACTGGACGGTGGACTGGGCGATGAGCAGCAGCATCGTCGCCAGCTCGTCGGGGGCGCCGGGGCGGATGGAGCCGTCGCGCTGGCCCTCGCGGATGCCCTCGGCGAATACCCGCAGCAGTTCGCGCTGGTTGCGGCCCAGGCGGCCGAAGACGTAGGTCAGCATCAGATCGGTGTCGGTGCGGAAGATCTTCGCGAACAGCGGATTCGAACGCACCACCGCCGCGCCGGCCACGATGCCGCCGACCAGCCGGACCCGGGCGCTGCCGCGGCGGGTCTCGTCGGGGATGGTCCGTTCGATGATCCGGCGAAGCTCTCGCACCAGCAGATCCGCGAGCAACGAGCCGGTGTCGGGCCAGCGACGGTACACCGTCGGACGGCTCACACCGGCGCGCCGGGCGACCTCGGTGAGCGTCGTGCGGCGCACTCCGAACTCCTCGACGCATGCGCGTGCCGCGTCCAGGATCGCCCGTTCGATCGTGGCCGGCCCGGTCCCGACCGTCTCATGGGCACTCGGCGCACCCGCGTCATGGGCGCTCGTCTCCGCGACATGTGGCGCCGCGGCCGTGCGTGCGGGCATGTGTCGCGACGATGATTCGCGCCCGCGCTGGGGTCGAGAGGCGTCACGTATGGGCATCGGATCACCGCCGGGTCGTGCGAACCGCCGTCGGTCGCAGAGTCGATCGTTACTACTTGACATTCTATGTCAAACTGTAACGCATGGTCGATATGCGACAAGACACGTCATCCTCGGCAATGCCGGGCGAGTCGCCATCCCGCCCGAGTATGGTTTGGGACGCCTGGGGCATTCCGTCCGCTCACGCGCCGCTTCCGGAGAAGGTCCGGACCCTGTTGGCGCAGGTGTTCGGGGTATCCGGTGAGGCAGTGGCGCGTCGCGATGAGGGCAATGTGCCGCTGCGCGCCTCGGTGCTCGGTCCCACGCACGTGGCGGGACTGTCTGCCTTGGTCGGCCCCGACCACGTGCGCGTGGATCACCGAGCCCGGCTGCTGCATGCCGGTGGTAAGAGCACGCCCGATCTACTGCGCCGCCGCGATCTCGACCCGCAGGACGCTCCCGACGCCGTGGTATACCCCGCCGGGCACGACGAGGTACTCGCGGTGCTCGCCTATTGCGCCGAGCAGGGTATCGCCGTGGTGCCCTTCGGCGGTGGAACAAGTGTGGTCGGCGGCGTGGATCCCGCGCGCGGGCGTTTCGATGCCGTTGTCGCCTTGGATCTTCGACGCTTGGACGCGCTCACCGACCTCGACCCGGTCAGCGGCGCCGCGACCCTCGGCGCCGGCCTGACCGGTCCCCAGGCGGAGGAGTTGCTCGCCGCGCGCGGGTGGTCGCTCGGGCATTTTCCGCAGAGCTTCGAATTCGCCAGCATCGGGGGTTTCGCCGCGACCCGATCGTCCGGGCAGGCGTCGGCCGGGTACGGCCGTTTCGACGACATGATTCAGCGGCTGCGCGTGGCCACCCCCAGCGGCACACTGGATCTCGGCCGCGCACCGGCCTCGGCCGCGGGACCCGATCTGCGCGAGCTGTTCTCGGGCTCGGAGGGCACGCTCGGCGTGATCACCGCGGTCACGCTGCGTGTGCATCCGGTTCCGGAAACCATTGTGTATCAAGCCTGGTCGTTCCCGGACTTCGGCGCGGGCGCGGCCGCACTGCGGACAGTGGCGCAGGCCGGGGCCGCGCCCACGGTGATGCGGCTGTCCGACGAGGCCGAGACCGGCCTGAATCTGGCCCGCGCGGACGATATCGGCGGTGAGTCCGTCTCCGGCTGCCTGGCCGTCACCACGTTCGAGGGCAGCGCGGCCCATGTCGCCGCGCGCAGCGCGGAGGCCAATGCCCTGTTAGCCGCCGCCGGTGGCAACCCGCTGGGCGAACAGCCCGCGCGGGAGTGGGCGCACGGCCGCTTCGCCGCGCCGTATCTGCGCGATGCGCTACTGGATGTCGGAATCCTTTGCGAGACACTGGAAACCGCGACGAACTGGGCCCACCTCATCGAGGTGAAGGCGAGTGTCACGGCGGCACTGACCGATTCGCTGTCCGGGCAGGGCACCCCGCCGCTGGTGATGTGCCACATCTCGCATACGTATCCGACCGGGGCCTCGCTCTACTTCACGATCGTCGCCAAGCAGCTCGACGACCCGATCACCCAGTGGCGCAACGCCAAACAGGCCGTCGGCGATGCCATAGCCGCGTCCGGGGCGACCATCACCCACCATCACGCCGTCGGCCGGGACCACCGCCCGTGGCTGACCGAGGAGATCGGCGAGCTCGGTGTGCGGGTGCTGCGCGCGGTCAAGCAGGCCGTGGATCCGGTCGGCATCCTCAATCCCGGAAAGCTGATCCCGTGAGTGCGGGGCGGCGTGCGGACGCGGTCGGGACCGCACCCGAATGCACCGGTGGATATCGCCGTGCCTGAGCGGGTGGACGTCCGATCCGTCCTCCTGGTGACGAATCCGTTGTCGGGCCGCGGCCGGGGGCAGGTCGCGGGCCTTGCGGCGGCGGATCGGCTGCGCGCGCACGGCATCGAGGTCACCGAGGCTAGCGGTGCGACGGCGGCGGAAACGATTCGCCACGTGCGGGATCGGCTGACCGGTGCGGCGGTGCCCGACGCGGTGCTGTGTGCGGGTGGCGACGGTCTGGTGTGCATCACCCTGCAGGCGCTGGCCGGGTCCGGCGTACCGCTCGGGCTGGTGCCCGGCGGCACCGGCAATGATCTCGCTCGCGAACTCGGTGTGCCGCAGGATGATCCGATCGCGGCGGCAGATATCGTCCGGAACGGGACGGTACGCACCATCGACCTGGGGGAGGTGCACACGGAGTCGGGCGCGTCGGAGCCGATGCGGTTCGCTACCGTGGCAGCCACCGGATTCGACGCCCGGGTGACGTTGCGCGCCAACCGGATGCGTTACCCCGGGGGCCGGCTGCGCTATCCCCTCGCCGCGCTCGCCGAACTGGCCGGTGGTCTGGCCGTGCCCACCCGCATCGAATTGTCGGGTGTACCAGGCCACTCCGCGACGACCCTCGTGGAGACCGACGCGGTGATGGTGGCGGTCGGCAACACCCGTACCTACGGCGGCGGCATGCTGATCTGTCCCGATGCGCTCGTCGACGACGGACTGCTCGACGTCTCGGTGGTCGGCGCGATATCGAGGGTGCAGATGGTGCGCCTGCTACCGGTGATCGCGTCCGGCCGCAGGGTGGATCATCCGGCCATCAGTCAGTACCGCGCGGCACAGGTTCGGGTGGTGGCCTCCGGAACTCCGGCGACCGCAGACGGCGAGCCGGTCGGTGTGCTGCCCGCGACCGTCCGCGCGCTCGCGGGCGCACAGACGGTCCTGGTCGCCTAGCGCACCCACTCCGGCTGGTCCCGTCGGCGAACCTCTACCAGGACTGCGCGATGACCAGGCGCGGACCCGGATCCACCACCAGGGCGATCCGGCCACCGGGGTGACTCGCCGCCTCGCGGGCGACGCTGGGCAGATCGGCGTACACGCGATTGCCGGAGGTGCGAAGCTGCGAATCCGGCCGGATCGACACGGCCATGGCGCTGCCCGGCAGCACCTCGTCCAGCAGCGCGGGTATCGGGCCGTTGGCGAAGGACTGCGTCTCACCGGCGTTCAGCTGGATCCCGAAGCCGCCGGTCTTCGGGTTCGTGACCGGGTTGGCGGCCGACGCCGTGCCCGCACCGGCCAGGCCCGCGACGGCCGCCGCCGCGGCGGCGATGACGATGGTTCGAGCGCGCATAGGAATCCTCTTTCGTCGGTAATCGGTGCGGCAACGAGGCACGGAAGATCTTTGCGGAGTAACTGCAACACACGCCCGCCCATTTCGCCACCCGTTGCCCCCGGTAGGGCATGGCCTTCCTGAGCTTGGGCTGAGCAGCAAAGCTGCACCAACACAATGGATTCGGAGGAAACCTGAGAATTAGGTATGGAATAGGTGTGGGAAGGGGTTTATGCGCCGAAAGGGCGGTAATCTGGATCTCGTGGCGGGGTTTTCGGTGTCCCTCATCCACCGAAAACCCCGCCCTTCGGGTTTCCCGCCACACTCATGCCGGACTCGGTCCGTAGGCCCCCGTTCGCGCCGCGGAACCAACTCCTTAGAATCACACGGTGACCAGCACAGCCCCTGAGAACCAGCGAAATCGTGCCGATGCCCTTCCCAAAACCTGGAACCCCAGTGAGGTAGAGGTCGACCTGTACGAGCGCTGGGTAGCCGCTGGTTACTTCACCGCCGATCCGGCCAGCGGCAAGCCGCCGTACTCGATCGTGCTGCCCCCGCCGAACGTCACCGGCAATCTGCACATGGGTCACGCCTTCGATCACACGATCATGGACCTGCTCACCCGCCGCAAGCGTATGCAGGGCTACGAGGTGCTGTGGCTGCCCGGTATGGACCACGCCGGTATCGCGACGCAGTCCATCGTCGAGAAACAACTCGCCGTCGACGGTAAGACCAAGGAGGACTTCGGTCGCGAGCTGTTCATCGACAAGGTCTGGGACTGGAAGCGCGAATCCGGCGGCGCCATCCAGGGCCAGATGCGCCGCCTGGGCGACGGCGTCGACTGGAGTCGCGACAGGTTCACCATGGACGAGGGCCTGTCGCGCGCGGTGCAGACCATCTTCAAGCGGCTGTACGACGCGGGCCTGATCTATCGCGCCGAGCGCCTGGTGAACTGGTCGCCGATACTCGAGACCGGCATCTCCGACCTCGAGGTCGTGTACGAGGACGTGGAGGGCGAGCTGGTCTCGCTGCGCTACGGCTCGCTCGACGACGATGAGCCGCACGTGATCGTGGCCACCACCCGGGTGGAGACCATGCTCGGTGACACCGCCGTGGCGGTGCATCCGGACGACGAGCGGTACAAAGCCCTCGTCGGCACCACGCTCTACCACCCGATCACCGGCCGCCAGATCCCCGTCGTGGCCGACGATTACGTCGACCCCGAATTCGGTTCCGGCGCGGTGAAGATCACTCCCGCGCACGACCCGAACGACTTCGAACTCGGCCTGCGTCACGGTCTGCCGATGCCGACGATCATGAGCAAGGCCGGCAAGATCGCCGATACCGGAACCGAATTCGACGGCATGGACCGTTTCGAGGCGCGCCTGAAGATCCGCGAGCGCCTGGCGCAGGAGGGCCGCGTCGTCGCCCGGAAGTTCCCCTACGTGCACAGCGTCGGGCATTCCGAGCGCTCCGGTGAGCCGATCGAGCCGCGCCTGTCCATGCAGTGGTGGGTGAAGGTGGAGTCCCTGGCCAAGGCCGCCGGTGACGCGGTCCGAGCCGGGGACACCGTGATTCATCCGGCCAGCCAGGAACCGCGCTGGTTCGACTGGGTCGACGACATGCACGACTGGTGCATTTCGCGCCAGCTGTGGTGGGGTCACCGCATTCCGATCTGGTACGGCCCCGAGGGCGAGGTCGCGTGCGTCGGCCCCGACGAGCAGGCTCCCGAGGGGTGGGTGCAGGATCCCGATGTCCTGGACACCTGGTTCTCCTCGGGCCTGTGGCCGTTCTCCACGATGGGCTGGCCCGCCGCCACCCCCGAGCTGGAGAAGTTCTATCCCACCAGCGTTCTGGTCACCGGCTACGACATCCTGTTCTTCTGGGTGGCGCGGATGATGATGTTCGGCATGTTCGTCTCCGACGATCCGGCCATCACTGCCGGCAAGCAGGCGGATGCGGCGCAGGTGCCGTTCCGGGATGTGTTCCTGCACGGCCTGATTCGCGACGAGTTCGGCCGCAAGTACTCCAAGTCCAAGGGCATCGGCGTCGACCCGCTGCTGTGGATCGATGAATACGGCGCGGACGCAACCCGATTCACCCTGGCCCGCGGTGCGCAGCCGGGCAGCGACCTGTCCATCGGCACCCCGCACGTCACCGCCTCACGCAGCTTCATCACGAAGCTGTTCAACGTCAGCAAGTTCGCGCTCATGAACGGCGCGGCCCCCGGCGAGCTGCCGGATCGCGGCACGCTCACCGATGCCGACCGGTGGATCCTGGACCGGCTCGAATTCGCGCGCGCCGAGGTCGATTCGGCGTTCGACCGCTACGAGATCGGCAAGGCGTGCGAGGGGCTGTACCACTTCGCCTGGGACGAATTGTGCGACTGGTACGTGGAATTGGCCAAGGTGCAGTTCGCCGAGTCCGACGAGCGCGCGGTGAGTACCCGGATCGTGCTCGGCACCGTGCTGGATTCGGTGCTGCGCCTGCTGCATCCGGCGATCCCGTTCGTCACCGAATCGCTGTGGCAGGCGCTGACCGAGGGTGCGGAAGGCGAGTCCATCGTCGTCGCGTCCTGGCCGCGGCCCTCGGGTCTGGCGGTCGACGAGGTCGCCGCCCAGCGCATCGCGGACACCCAGCGCCTGATCACCGAGATCCGCCGGTTCCGCAGCGACCAGGGTCTGACCGATAAGCAGAAGGTCGCCGCCAAGCTGATCGGGCTCGATGCCGCCGATCTGACCGCGCAACGCGCCGAGATCACCAACCTGGCCCGGCTCACCGAGCCCACGGACGACTTCGCCGCCACCGCCTCGCTGGAGGTGCGGCTGTCGGATTCGACGATCACCGTCGAACTCGACACCTCCGGCACGGTCGACCTGGACGCCGAACGTCGCCGCCTGGAGAAGGATCTGGCCACCGCGCAGAAGGATCTGGCCGGGACCACCGGCAAGCTGGGCAACGAGGCGTTCCTGGCCAAGGCTCCCGAGGATGTCGTGGCCAAGATCCGAACCCGTAAGGAAGTCGCCGAATCCGAGGTTGCCCGGATCGGGGCGCGGCTGGAGGAGATCGGGCGACTGGCGGCGAGCAAATGAGCCACGGCGACATCAACGACGAACCCGAGTACCAGCACGGCACGGCCGAACGCCTGCACTCCGGCCCGTCCCCGGTGGACTTGGCCGAGATGGCGCTGGTCGAGGCCGAACTCGACCAGCGCTGGGGCGAGACCAAACTCGAACCGTCGCTGACCCGCATCGTGACACTGCTGGACCTGCTGGGCTCCCCGCAGCGCGGCTACCCGTCGATCCAGATCGCGGGCACCAACGGCAAGACGTCGACCACCCGGATGATCGACTCGCTGCTGACCGCGCTGCACCGCCGCACCGGCCGCATCACCAGCCCGCATCTGCAGCTGGCCACCGAGCGGATCGCCATCGACAACGCGCCCATCACCCCGGCCAAGTACGTCGAGACCTACCGCGAGATCCAGCCCTACATCGAGATGATCGACCGGCAGTCGCAGGCCGCGGGCGGACCGCGGGTGAGCAAGTTCGAGGTGCTGGTGGCGATGTCGTACGCGGCGTTCGCCGAGGCGCCCGTGGACGTCGCGGTGGTCGAGACCGGAATGGGCGGCACCTGGGACGCCACCAACGTCGTGGACGGCCAGGTCGCGGTCATCACCCCGATCGGCCTGGACCATATGGACTATCTGGGCCCCGATCTCACTTCGATCGCCGGGGAGAAGGCCGGGATCATCAAGAAGGCCCCCGAAGATCCTCTCGTCCCGCGCGACACCGTCGCCGTCATCGCCGAGCAGGAACCCGAGGCGATGGACGTGCTGTTGCGCCGCGCGGTCGAGGCCGACGCGGCGGTCGCCCGCGAGGGGTCGGAGTTCCGGTTGCTCTCGCGCCACGTCGCGGTCGGCGGGCAGGTACTGGAGATCCAGGGCCTCGGCGGGGTGTACGACGAGATCTTCCTGCCCCTGCACGGCGAGCATCAGGCGCACAACGCGGCGCTGGCGCTGGCCGCGGTCGAGGCGTTCTTCGGCGCGGGAGCCGAGCGGCAGCTCGATATCGAGGCCGTTCGTGCGGCATTCGCGACCGCGATCAGCCCGGGGCGGATGGAACGGATGCGCAGCGCGCCCACCATCTTCCTGGACGCCGCGCACAACCCGCACGGCGCCAAGGCCCTGGCGGCGACGCTGACCAGCGAATTCGACTTCCGTAAACTGATCGGTGTCGTCGCGGTGCTGGGCGACAAGGACGCCCAGGGCATTCTCGCCGAGCTGGAGCCGGTCTTCGACGAGATCGTGGTGACCACCAACGGGTCACCACGTGCGCTGTCGGTGGACGAGCTGGCCGATCTCGCGGTGCAGCGGTTCGGTGACGAGCGCGTGGTCACCGCGGCCACCCTCGCCGACGCCGTGGAGACGGCGATCGCCATCGCGGAGGATGCGAGCGACGCGGGGGAGCCGGTGTCCGGGGCCGGGATCGTGGTGACCGGATCGGTCGTCACGGCAGGGGCGGCCCGATCGTTGTTCGGAAAGGATCCCGCATGAGTGAGCAGGCGCCCCAGTCGGGCGAGAGTTCGGTGCCGCCGCCGGCGACCGACCCATGGAAGGGCTTCCGCGGTGTGATGGCCGGTGCGCTGGTCCTCGAGGCCATCACCGTGCTGCTGGCGCTGCCGGTGGTCGGTGCGGTCGGCGGTGGGCTGAAGTGGTGGTCGGTCACCTATCTGGTGGGCCTGGGGGTGCTGATGTTCCTGGGCGCCGGGCTGCAAGGTCGTTCCTGGGCGTTGAGCTTCAACCTGGGTTTGCAGGTGCTCGTGTTGCTCGGCGCGTTCATCCACCTGTCGATACTGATCATCGGCATCGTGTTCCTCGCGGTGTGGGCGTTCATCCTGATCCTGCGGGCAGACGTGAAAAAGCGCATGGACCAGGGATTGCTGCCCAGTCAACGGGTGCAGGGATCCGCATAAGGCCCATCGGTTCGGAGTGCCGCGGGTGTGCCGGTTAGAGTTGCGCCGTGACTGAGCAGACGTTGATACTCATCAAACCGGACGGGGTCGCCCGGGGCCTGGTCGGTGAGATCATCACCCGTATCGAGCGCAAGGGTCTGAAGATCGCGGCGCTGAAGCTCGAGCAGGTGTCCCAGGAACTGGCCGCCGCCCACTACGCCGAGCACGCCGAGCGGCCGTTCTACGGTTCGCTCATAGAATTCATCACGTCGGGACAGGTCGTCGCGGCCATCCTCGAGGGCCCCCGCGCCATCACCGCGTTCCGGCAGATCGCCGGCGGCACCGACCCGGTCGAGAAGGCCGTACCCGGCAGCATTCGTGGCGACTACGCCCTCGAGACCCAGTACAACCTCGTCCACGGATCGGACGCGCCGGAATCGGCCAAGCGCGAGATCGCCCTCTGGTTCCCGGACTTCGCCCAGTAGATCGCTGGGCCCACATCGGACAGGGCGCGCCGGATACCGCGGCGTGCCGAGCCACGACAACCATCCGCCAGCGATACTGGGGCAAACATCCCTCGACGCGGTCTGTGAGACCGGCTGGCCGTAAAGATCGAACCCTCGTCACCCGGTCCGGCGACCCCATTGCGGGGGCCGGTGAACACGCCGGACCGAGGCGAATGGACCTATCGCAGGCAAAGCAACGACGAAGGGTGTGGGATACTGGCAGTGGAAGTACTTCGATATCGGCCATTTGTGCTGGTGACGAGTGCGACCACATGGCACTGCGGCTCGACGCCGATCATCGCTGCCCCGGACGGTTCCAAGACTCGGCTGTCCGGCCGCACGCTGGATGAGCGCTCGGGCCCTGGTGTTGGAGCCAACAGCCAGGCGCCGCGTGACCGGTTACCCGAGAACGACGACCGACACCGTGATAGCGGGTCACGCGGGGCGAGACCATCAGACTTCGCGCCCACGGGGCGTGAGGCGAACGGACAGTGCCCCCGCGTCGGCCGCGTCACTCTCGCATGCGAGTGGGACGCGCCCGGGGGTCCGAGGAGATTTCGTGGCCGATCAAGAGCCGCAGGAAACGTCGCAAGAAACCAATGGACACGCGCCGCAGCAGGCGCCAGGGGCAGGGGAGGCGGCGCAGTTGCCGGAACGTATCCGGGTGCACGCGCTGGCGAAGCTGCTGGGAACGACCAGCAAGCGCATTTTGGCTCATCTGACCGATATGGGGGCCGAGGCCCGCAGTGCGCAGTCGAGCCTGGACCGTACGGTCGCCGAATCGGTGCGCGAGGCGTTCGTTCCGGCAGAGCAGGAACCCAGCGAGGACACCGCTACCGGGAAGTCGGGCGCCGAGCAGGCCCCTGTGCCCGCCGAAACGGGGCCTGTCGAGGCTGAATCAGGGGTAGCGCCCGCCGCGGTGGCGCAGCCGTCCGCGGTGGAGCCGATTTCGATCCCCGCACCGGCCGAGTCGCCGCGGGTGTCCGTCGGCGCCCAACCGGTGTCGACCGGCGCCCCGGCGAGCACGGACGTGGTGTCCGGCGCCGAGCCGCCGACGGGATCCATCGCGCCCGTCACCCCGGCCGCCGAGCCGTCGCAGCCCGCCGAGCCGCCGCGCCGGCAGTCGCTGTTCACCAGCCCGTTCCAGCCGCAGCAGCCGCAGGCCGCCGAGCCAGTGGCCTTCGACACGCCCGCGTTCATCGCGGCACCGCTGTTCCAGGCGCCGGACGCCGCGGCCGCCGAGGAGGCGCGCCGTCAGTTGCGGGCCGCCCGCCAGACCAAGGTGCAGGAGCCGCCCGCACAGGAGCAGCAACCACGCAGCGAACCGCCGAAGCAGGACGCCGCCCCCGTCGAGAAGGAGAAGGAGAAGGAGGCGGTCAAGGCCGAGGCCGCCGACGAGTCCGACACCGAGTCGAACGACTGGGACGACGACCAGTCCGATGACGGGGGCCGTTCGCGCCGTCGCCGTCGCGGTCGTCGCGGCCGGGGCAGGGGCCGGGGCGAGCAGTCGTCCGATGGTGATTCCGACGAGTCGGACGAGTCCGAGGACTCCGACGAGTCGAACGAGGATGCCGAGGGTGATTCCGCCGACGGCGACGCCGACGACAACGAGTCGTCGCCCGAGGGTTCCAGTCGTCGTCGCCGTCGTCGTCGCCGCCGCAAGGCCGGCGAGGACGCCGAGGCCGAGTCGTCGGAAGACGATCCGCCGAACACCGTCGTGCACGAGCGCGAGCCGCGCAACAAGCGCCGGGTCGCCGCCGCCGCGGCAGCGGTCGACGAGGTCCAGGGCATCAGCGGGTCGACCAGGCTCGAGGCAAAGCGGCAGCGCCGGCGCGACGGGCGCGAGGCCGGGCGTCGTCGTCCGCCGATCCTGACCGAGTCGGAGTTCCTGGCCCGCCGCGAGTCGGTGGACCGGGTGATGGTCGTGCGCGAGAAGGCGTTCGCCGACCACCCGAGCGCGGTCACCCAGGTCGGGGTGCTCGAGGACAACGTCCTGGTCGAGCACTTCGTCACCAGCACCGGGTCGGCCTCGATGGTCGGCAACGTGTACCTGGGCAAGGTGCAGAACGTGCTGCCCAGCATGGAGGCGGCGTTCGTCGACATCGGCCGCGGCCGCAACGGCGTCCTCTACGCGGGCGAGGTGAACTGGGAGGCCGCCGGGCTCGGCGGCAAGGAGCGCAAGATCGAGCAGGCGCTCAAACCCGGCGACACCGTGCTGGTGCAGGTCAGCAAGGATCCGGTCGGGCACAAGGGCGCCCGGCTGACCACCCAGATCAGCCTGGCCGGACGTTTCCTGGTGTACGTGCCGGGCGGCACGTCGACCGGGATCAGCCGCAAGCTGCCCGATACCGAGCGCAAGCGCCTCAAGGAGATCCTGCGAGATATCGTCCCGCAGGACGCCGGGGTGATCATCCGCACCGCGTCCGAGGGCGTGGCCGAGGCCGAACTGGCCCGCGACGTGGAGCGTCTGCAGACCACCTGGAAGACCATCGAGGACCATTCCAAGCACGGCTCCGGCGCGCCCAAGACGCTGTACGAGGAGCCGGACCTGCTGGTCAAGGTCATCCGGGACCTGTTCAACGAGGACTTCTCCAAGCTCGTCATCGAGGGTGAGCGGTCCTTCACGACCGTGGAGAATTACATCCGCACCGTCGCGCCGGATCTGCTGGCGCGGGTGGAGCGGTACGACAACCCCAGCGTGGACGTGTTCGGCAGCTTCCGCATCGACGAGCAACTGTCCAAGGCCCTGGATCGCAAGGTGTGGCTGCCCTCGGGCGGCACCCTGGTGATCGACCGCACCGAGGCGATGACGGTCATCGACGTCAACACCGGCAAGTTCACCGGTGCGGGCGGATCCAACCTGGAGGAGACGGTCACCCGCAACAACCTGGAGGCGGCCGAGGAGATCGTGCGGCAGATGCGCCTGCGCGATATCGGCGGCATGATCGTCGTCGACTTCATCGATATGGTGCTCGAGTCGAACCGTGATCTGGTGTTGCGCCGCCTGACCGAGGCGCTGGGCCGCGACCGTACCCGGCATCAGGTCTCCGAGGTGACCTCGCTGGGCCTGGTGCAGATGACCCGCAAGAAGCTGGGCACCGGACTGGTCGAGGCGTTCTCCACCACCTGTGAGCACTGCCACGGGCGGGGCATCCTGGTGCACGACTATCCGGTCGAGTCCGCGCCCGCCGAGGAGGGCGGTTCGAGCCGCCGGGAGAGCCGTCGCCGGCGCAAGGACAAGGACACCAAGCCGCCTGCTCCCACTCCCGCTCCCGTCGTGAGCGCCCCGGTCGCCGATGTGCATGCCGATGAGGAGTCCGCGGCCGTCAAGCGGGCGCATCCGGTGGCGCTGGCCATGGCCGCGCACCACCAGGACGACCTGGAGTTCGACGAGGCTGAGCACGCGGGCACCGAGGCGGCCGCGCAATCCGATGACACGGCGCAGCCGACGATGGCGAGCGCTCCGACGCGGCGGCGCAGGTTCCGGTCCGGTCGGGAGCTCGCGCGTGAGCAGGCCGCGGCGGCGTCGCGGGAGTCGGATGTGACCGGTCACGATGAGTCGGTCGCGGACGAGTCCGGGTCGCACGGTTCGTCGGTTGCGGCGGTCGAGGCTGCTCCGGTTCAGGATTCTGCTGCCGACGTGATTGCGGCCGTTGAACCCGCCGGGACGGATGAGTCGGTGGTGAGCGGATCTGCGCGCACGGATCGATCGGCGGCGGACCACGACTCGGTGTCGGGTCGCGACTCGGCCGGGCAGACTGCTGCGGCCCCTGCTGATGCGGTGCAGGATTCCTCGTCCGCACCGGCCGTGGAGGCAGGTGCGGACGAACCGGTTCGCCGGGCACGTCGCCGCGTGGCCCGCACCGTCACCGCGCCCGCCGCGGACAGCCAGGACGCGGTCTTCGTCCTGTCCAGCGAGGATCGGGACCAGACTCCGGCGGTCGACTTCACAGCCGACGTCGTCCCCGTGACCGTTCCGCGCACCCGGCCCCGCCGGCGGTCGTCGGGACGCGCTGCGGGCGCGCCCGGACAGGACGACTGAGTTCCTCGGTTCTGCCTCATCCATCGAGTGCGCCGTCAGCTGAGCTGGCGGCGCACTCGCGCTCGTAAGGGTGCGGTAGGTCAGGTCGACGTCATGTTTTGGATGAGTGTGGGCGGAACTGCCGGTTTCGACACCCCTCGGACGGACACACGGTGGTAGTGCGGCTCGATCGGCGGGCCTGTGATGGTCCGGCCGGTGGCGTGTGCGGTGGCGGCAGGCGTGCATGTCGCGGTCCGTCAATCTCGTCGCGAGCGGGGCGGTTGTTCAGGTCGACCGGGGTGCCGGAGTCGGGTGGCTGGAGGAGAACGCACAGGTCGAAGGCCCTATTGTCGGTGATGACGGGGTCGTCGGTGTGTGTCGCGCAACCTGGTTTTGGTGCTGGGGTAGGAGTCCTGTAATCTCGGATAGTCGCTGCTCGGCGTCAGCACTGTCTTGTGCATGGCCCGTGGCCCGGTTCGAACGAGAGCTATGGGCGTCCAGGTGGCGGTGAATACCAGACCAGTCGTGTGGCGGTTGCCGGTGAGTCCGGCCGACAGCCCGCGTGAGCAGAGTGTGCCCAGCACGAGTAGAGGAGCAGCCGACCGATGGCAACGTACGCGATCGTCAAGACCGGCGGAAAGCAGTACAAGGTCGCGGTCGGTGACCTGGTGAAGGTCGAGAAGATCGAGGGTGAGCTCGGCAGCGCGGTGTCGCTGCCGACGGTGCTCGTCGTCGACGGCGCTGAGCTGACCACCGATGCGGCCAAGCTGGCCAACGTCTCGGTCTCCGCGGAGATCGTCGACCAGACCAAGGGCCCGAAGATCCGCATCCACAAGTTCAAGAACAAGACCGGCTACCACAAGCGCCAGGGCCACCGTCAGAAGCTGACGGTCCTGAAGGTCACCGGCATCAAGTAACGGACTTGCGGGGATCAACGCCCCGTACCCACGAGGAGTAACCAGCTATGGCTCATAAGAAGGGTGCATCCAGCTCCCGCAACGGTCGCGATTCGAACGCACAGCGGCTCGGTGTCAAGCGCTTCGGCGGTCAGCTCGTCAACGCGGGCGAGATCCTGGTGCGCCAGCGTGGCACCCACTTCCACCCCGGCGTGAACGTCGGCCGTGGCGGCGACGACACGCTGTTCGCCCTCGCGACGGGCTCGGTCCGGTTCGGCACCAAGCGTGGCCGCAAGACCGTGAACATCGTGGTTCCGGAGCCGGTGGAGGCCTGAGCCGCACCGGATAGAGACTTCGAAGCGGGTCAGGGTTCTCGACAACCCTGGCCCGTTTCGCTGTTCACGGCGGTTGCCGAACCGATTCGGGTCGATCGGCCTGATTGCCCAGCGTCACCATTGAGGTTCGGTCGGCTCGCCCGAACGTGACATTCGACCGGCGGACCAGGGTCTCCGAGCGTGATGTGAACGGATCGGCGCAAGGCATCGGCCCGGCTCTGCATACAATCGAGACGAGCAGGCATTGCGCGCCACGCCCACTAGGGCGGGTGGATCAGCCGGATGTCACGTCGGTCGGCTCCGGCGGGTAAGCGTGACAACCGGCTGATCTGCCCGCCACCGGGCCGATCACGATCACATGCGTGAGGTTCGGCCCGCGTGAGTGAGTGAGACGCACCGCCGAGAGACTCGTTCGGACCGAGCGCCGAGAAGGCGAGGCACGGGCGACAAAGTTGGCACCACTGGTCCGCGAGTATGCGGGCGGCGTGATCCGGCCGAACGGTGAGGCTGCTCCGGCCGCGAATCCGCCGAGCCGAGCAAGGCCACCGACAACCAGTTTCCCGGCCGCAGATCACAGCGGCAGGGCGGCTACGAGACACAGGAATTGACATCATGTCCAAGTTCATCGACCGCGTCGTGCTTCAAGTGCGCGCCGGTAAGGGCGGGCACGGGTGTGTCTCGGTGCTCCGGGAGAAGTACAAGCCGCTGGGCGGGCCCAACGGCGGTAACGGCGGCAACGGCGGGGATGTGATCCTCGAGGTCGACGCGAACGTGCACACCCTGCTGGACTTCCACTTCCATCCGCACGCCAAGGCCGGGAACGGCAAACCGGGCGAGGGCGGCGACCGCGACGGCAAACAGGGTGAGGATCTGCTGCTGAAGGTTCCGGACGGTACCGTCGTCATCGGGCCCGACGGCGATGTGCTGGCCGACCTGATCGGCGCCGGGACCACCTATATCGCCGCGCGCGGCGGCCGGGGCGGGCTGGGCAACGCGGCGCTGGCGTCCCGGGCGCGTAAGGCTCCCGGGTTCGCGCTGCTCGGCGAGGAGGGCGAGGAGAGCGAGGTCGTCCTCGAGCTGAAGTCGGTCGCCGATGTGGGCCTCGTCGGATTTCCCTCGGCCGGGAAATCCTCGCTGGTGTCGGTGCTGTCGGCCGCCAAGCCAAAGGTGGGCGACTACCCGTTCACCACGCTCGTGCCGAATCTGGGCGTGGTGTCCAGCGGCGACACCACCTTCACCATCGCCGATGTGCCCGGCCTGATTCCCGGCGCGAGCCAGGGACGTGGGCTGGGGCTGGATTTCCTGCGCCATCTCGAACGCTGCGCGGTGCTCGCGCACGTGGTGGACTGCGCGACCCTCGAACCCGGTCGCGATCCGGTCTCCGACGTGGACGCGCTCGAGGCGGAACTGGCCGCGTACAAGCCCGCGCTGGCCGCCGATGCCGTGCTGGGCGACCTGGCCGACCGACCGCGTGTGGTGATCCTGAACAAGGCCGACGTCCCGGACGCCGCGGAACTGGCCGAGATGGTGAGCGCGGACTTCGCCGGGCGCGGCTGGCCCGTGTTCACGATCTCGGCGGTGAGCCGGGAAGGGTTGCGGCCGTTGACCTTCGCGCTGGCGGAGATGGTGCGTCAGTACCGCGAGGCGCATCCGAAGGCCGCGCCCACCCGTCCGGTGATTCGGCCGGTTGTCAGGGGAGACAGCGGCTTTCGTGTGGAGCGTGATCCCGAGTTGGAGGGCGGGTTCATCGTGCACGGCGAGCGGCCCGAGCGCTGGGTGCACCAGACCCAGTTCGACAACGACGAGGCCGTCGGCTACCTCGCGGACCGGCTGGCCCGCCTGGGGGTCGAGGAGCAGCTCGCCAAGCTGGGTGCGGAGTCCGGCGCGCCGGTCACCATCGGCGATGTCACCTTCGACTGGGAGCCGCAGGTTTCCGCGGGTGTGGACATGGTGATGACCGGTCGCGGCACCGATCCGCGCCTGGACCAGACCGAGCGCATCTCCGCGGCCGAGCGCAAGCACGCCTCACGGGCGCGGCGCGGTCTGGTCGAAGAGGACGAGGTGGTCGAGTAGGTGAGGGCTTATGAGTTCCAGTGCGGCACAGGTGGAATCCTCGGGCAGTGACCTGAGCCAGGCGCGCCGGGCGGTCGCTTCGGCGCGCAGCGTCGTAGTGAAGATCGGGTCGTCGGCGCTGACGAGTCTCGAGGGCGGGCTGGACACCGGGCGACTGGATCGGCTGGCCGACGCGGTGGAGGCGCGGATGCGCGCGGGATCCGATGTGGTCGTTGTCTCTTCCGGCGCCATCGGCGCGGGTATCGCGCCACTCGGATTGTCCTCGCGGCCCAAGGATTTGGCGACCAAGCAGGCGGCGGCCAGCGTCGGGCAGCTGGCACTGGCGCACGCGTGGGGCACCTCGTTCGCCCGGTACGGGCGCACGGTCGGGCAGGTGCTGCTGACCGCCGGCGACTTCTCCCGGCGCGAACACCATCGCAACGCCCAGCGCACCCTGGATCGCCTGCGGTCGCTGCACGCGATCGCGGTGGTCAACGAGAACGACACCATCGCCACCGAGGAGATCCGCTTCGGCGACAACGACCGCCTGGCCGCCCTGGTCGCGCACCTGGTCGGCGCGGACGCGCTGGTACTGCTGTCGGATGTGGACGGCCTCTACGACGGCGACCCGCGCAAGGGCGGCGCGACCTTCATCCCGGAGGTGCGCGGCTCCGCCGACCTGGACGGGGTGATCGCCGGCAGCGGCGGCGCGCTGGGCACCGGCGGCATGGCCTCGAAACTGTCCGCCGCCCGTTTGGCCGCCGACGCCGGCGTGCCGGTACTGCTGGCCGCGGCCACCGACGCGGCGCCCGCCTTGGCCGGCGCGACGGTCGGCACCGCCTTCGCCGCCCGTCCGGTTCGCTTGTCCGCCAGGAAGTTCTGGGTCCGCCACGCCGCCGACAGCCGAGGCGCCGTCCTGCTGGACGAGGGCGCCGTCCGCGCCGTATCCGACTGCCGCCGCTCCCTGCTCGCCGCCGGAATCACCGGCGTACGAGGCAATTTCCATGGCGGCGACGTCATCGATCTGATCGCCCCCGACGGCACGCTCGTCGCCCGCGGGGTCGCCGAATACGACAGCATCGAACTCCATACGATGATCGGCCGCTCCACCAGCGATCTGCCCGACGGCATGCGTCGCCCGGTTATCCATGCAGACGATCTGGTCAAGCTGTAGCCACCCGCTCGTTTCGCATCCGATCCCATTGCGGTCCGCAAGCATGGTCGCATCATCGGGTTCTATCTTCCTGTTGCGCGTGATCGTGATGAAGTGAACGAGACGTTGGGACAAGCTGGAAGGCTGTCGTAGGGCGGGTTGTGGCGAGTTCTGGGATGTCGGAGGACGAGCTGGCTGATCTGTTCGATCTGCGAAAGCCACTTGAATGATCGTTGTCGTCGATGCGAGTGTGCTGGTGGCTGAGTTGCTGCGCAAACGAGGGCGAGAACTCTTGCGACGTCCGGCGCTGGAGTTTTTCCTCGCCGAAGAACAGTGGAGCGAAACACGCCACGAACTGGAACGGCGGATCAGGGCAATCGCTGAGCGTGGGCGATTATCGTCCGCGGAAACATCGCAGCTACGTACAGTCGCGAACGAGGTCATGATGACCGGCGTTGTCGAGGTTGAGCCGCTGAGGGTGTATGCACCACTGGAGACCAGCGCTCGTCGACGGAAACCGCGAGATCCACAGGATTGGCCGGTGATGGCGTTGGATGGCGGGATCCTTACCGGGGAATTACGACTTTTTCGGGTGCGGGTGGCCGATATGGACGGTCGAGACGTTGCTTGCTGAGCCGGATAGATCGGTAGGTCGAGCGCGGGAGCCCATCAGTGGTCGGGGGAGACTCCGCGTTGGTCGGGGGTGGGG
>NZ_JAGPOX010000058.1 GCF_019038435.1 Nocardia alni | reverse complement strand
GTATCGGCGACAGTGGTGGTGGCGACCACGAGTCCGGACAGGGCGGCGGGGTTGTCGTGGAGTAGGTGGTGGAGATTGGTTTGGCGTTTCGGGCCGGGGAGCACGAACAACACGGGGACGGTGATATCACCGGAGCGCAGATTGCGGTATCCGGTGAGTTTGTCGATGAGCCGGGGTAAGTCTTCGGTGCCGGTATCGTATTCGAGGAAGAATCGTACGGTCCGGCCGTTTTCGGACCATTCTCCATATCCGTCGGGGCGGGCTATGTTCGCGCATGCCTTGGCCGCTTCGCGTTCGTCCCACCATTCCAGTAATTCGCATCCGGGAGCGATGCGGCCGTGGTGACACAGGGCGGTGAAGAATTCATTGATTCCTAATAGATGGTCGAGTTGCGGGTTCCTGGACAGTTTCAGTGTTTTCTCTTGCACGGTGCGGGCGGCGGGAATCGGGGCGTCGATGGTGGCGGCGTGAATCATCGCGCCGAGCGGTCCGAGCGTGTAGCGGTATTGCTGGGAGCCGGGGCGGATACCGGCGCGGAACCGGTCGAGCACGCCCCGGCCGGTGAGCAGGACAAGCCGTTTGCGGGCGGTGTTGTCGTCGGTGAACAACAGGCGGGCGATCTGGTGGGCGGTGAGGGCGCGGTGAGCGGCCAGCAGCCCGAGCAACGTGAGATCGCGAGGAGTGAGTTGCCGCTGCTCGGTGATCGCATCCGCCATCGAAGGAGACACCCGCCGGGAGGCTATAGAAGCCTGTCGGGGTTGCCCGGCGGTCATCGCGCACCCCCGCTGGCCTGCGGTGTGGCGTCACCGGGGGTACCCCGTTCACTCCCCCGTTCGAGCTGGGCGGGTGAACGGGCGAGGGAGCGGGCGAGTGAACGGGGTAGTGAAAAACCGCCCCCTCCACCGGTCTCGGTGCCGAGCTTTCCGGTGGACAGTTGGCGGCGGCGCACCGTCGCGTCACGCTGCGCCCGGGACCATCCGGCCGTGGTGCGGGCGGCGGCCCGCAAGCTCTCGGCGCGGCCGGGGATCGGTGGCGGTAGCGGCGGGGTGGTGACGCTGAACGGTTCGACCAGTATTCCCTCATGAATTATACGCACGGTGGCGGCGTATCCGTCGCGATGCCGCAAATCCGAATCGTCGAAATACGGTTCGAAA
This sequence comes from Nocardia alni, assembly GCF_019038435.1. Taxonomy (GTDB): domain Bacteria; phylum Actinomycetota; class Actinomycetes; order Mycobacteriales; family Mycobacteriaceae; genus Nocardia; species Nocardia alni. The sequence continues at coordinate 53,763 of NZ_JAGPOX010000058.1, read as the reverse complement.
TGTGCCGCGAGTTTCCGTGAATCATCCGGCGAGACCGCGAACACGATTTTGTTGCGGGCGTTCGCGTCGACCGCGCCCCGCACCTCCGGCGGTAACTGCCCGAGATTCTGATGCGCCAGCACGAACGAGACCCGGTAGCCGCGGGCCTCGGCGAGGGCTTCATCGATACCGATCGGCAGGTGCAGGAAATTGTGGCACTCGTCCACGATGATCGTCGCGTCCGCACGCTCGGAGGGCGGGATCTGGACTCGTCCGGTGGTGGCCTGCCACAGCCCCGATAGCAACAGCGAGCCGACCAATTGCACGCCGCTGTCCCCGATGTCTCCTTTCGGAATCCGGACGATGAGAATTCCCCCGTCCAGGATTTCCGGCAGGTCGAAGGTCGCGGCCGGGGCGGCGAGCAGGTCGTGAGCGAACCGGTGCGAGAGCACTTCCCGCAACCGCGAGATCACCGGCCCGGACTGTTGCTGACGCTGCGCGGGGGTCTGGGCGGTGTAGCCGTCCCAGAAGCCTTCGTAGCCGATCGGCTCGCCGAACTCGGTGATGATCGGACGGTGGTAGCCGGGATCGGTGAGGATCGAGACCACCTCGGCCAGCGTGGCCCCGGGGCGCCGGGCCAAAGTGAGGCAGGCAGCGGAGAAGGTTTCGTCCATGCGCGGCCCCCACCACTGTGCGTACACCTTGCGGAAAGTCTCGATCACCATCCGGGCCGCACGCTCGCGACCTTCGGCGTCGTCGGCCGCCCCTGCGGGCGCGGCCAGCACATTCCACGCCGGGGGCGCGGCGCGTTCGGCGGGATCGAGGACCACGAGGCGTCCGGCGGCGTGCTCGGGCAGGCGGGCCAGGATGTTGTCGGCAAGATCTCCCTGGCAGTCCAGCACGACCAGCCCGCGCCCGGCGCGGGCCTCGGACAGGGCGAGGTTGGCCAGCCAGGTGGACTTGCCCGACCCGGTGACACCGGGCACGTGCAAGTGATGGCGCGCGGCGGGCACCGACATGCCCACCACATAGCCGCCCGGATCGGTGCCCAAGGGCTTGGGGCTGGCGCGGTGCGGATCGTCGGGCGCGGCCAGGTGCAGCCGCCGCCGGTCGGGAGTGATCGGTGCGGGGCGGAAGTGGTCAACGGTCATGGCGGGCCTTCCTGCGAGAACGGGACAATTCGTGCTCCGGCACCCGCAACGGCGTAGCCGTTGTGCGCCGTCCGGGTGTAGCGGTCGTAGTCGTGCGCCGTGCGGGTGTAGCGGTCGTGGTTGTGCGCTGTGCGGGTGTCGGTGGTGGATGGCCGGGCAGGCGCAGAGCGGGTCGGGCGGCACGGTCATGGCTGCGGACCGTGGGCAGCCCGTAGCGGGCGGCGTCGGTGGGCAGATGCCACAGGGCGGCCACCTCGGCGATGGTGGCGACGAACCGGCGGCCCGGCCGCCGCACAGCCACCCGATAACCGTTGTGGCGGGTGCGGTGGGTGACCAGACCGCCGCTGCCGGGAGCGGTGGCGACCGCGTCGAACCCGCCCGCGATCTGCGCGATAGCGGCCCGCCCGTGCGGCAACGGCCCCGCGCTGGTGATCCCGACCCGCAAGGTTGCCGACAAGTGCGGCCCGGCCGCCTGCTTGGCGGTCACTGCCTTCTGCACGGCACTCGCCAGCGGCGCGGGCGACACCGCCGCACGCGGGGCAGCAGTGGCGGAGCGGGGGCCGGAGATCGCGAACCGCAGCAACGCCAGGAACTCCGACAAACCCCAGTCGAGCGCCTTCAGCAGCAACCGGGACACGGTGGCGCGATGGTAGGTGCCCAGCACCAACTGTATGAATCCCGTTTCTCCCGCACCGCGTGCGGCGAGGCGTTCGAGCACCCCGCCGAGCGGATCAGCCGCGTGCGGACCCCGGCCCACCATCATCGTGCTGGTGGCGGGGTGGGGGTCGATCCACGGTGCCCACGCCCCATTGCGGGCAGTGACCTCCTTCGCCACCACCACCCCGCCGTTCAGCCCGAGCGCGGGCACGGCGGTGGCGGTAACCTCGGCGCTGGGCCAGGCTCCCGTGATCGCCGCCGCGATCTCGGCGCGATCGACGCCCGGCGGCACCCACACCCCGATCTGCGTGCCCTCGCCGGTCGCGGCCACTTCCAGCACAACATGCCGGGCACCGACCCCGATACGGCGAGTGCGGTGCAGCACGCCGGCCACCCGGCGAGCGAACACGCCGGCATCCCCCACCCCGACCACGCTCGCGGGAGTATGGACACGCAGCCACACCGCCCGCCCCGCCTCCTCCTCGCGCCAGCGCCGTACCCAGTACCGCGCCACCCACCACACCAGCAGCGCGGCCAACGCGAACACCAACACCAGCGGCCAGCGCGCCATGATCGTGCGCTCCAGCACCCCGAGCAGGTGGCGCGGATCGAGCTGACCGGTCAACAGTTTCGTAATCATCTTGCGGCCCTTCCGAATTCGGCCGACCCCAGCCAGGTGTTCCGGGTGGCACACCTGTGCCACCCGGAACACCCGATCGAGGGGTCAGGCGTTGGCGTCGCGATCGATGTCGGTCACGGTGAACACCTCACCGATGTCGGAGCCACGCTCGAGCTCGCTACTTTTATGGCCCGCGCACACCGCCAACTCGTGGCCGCCTGTGTGCAGCACCGCAACGGCCGGTTGGCGGCAGTGCCGCAACCGGCCGAAGGTGGTGTCTTGCCCGTAGTGGTCGCGCCACTCGGGATCGCCCTCGCAATACCAGCCCGGCTCGATACCCCGCAACGCCAGGGTGTCACCGTGCTCGGGACATCCCATCCACGGAATCCCGCATCCGCCCGGCACGGGTTCGAGATCCTCGGCGGTCAGCTCGAGCAACAGCGACAGCCGCAGCACCGTGCGCCCGTCCTCGGCCAGCAGCCCCGCCACGTGCGGCGGCATATACGCGTGCTCGACCTCGGCCAGCTCGTGCAAACGCTGTTCGGCCACGTCCAGCCACCCCGCGCTCAGCGCCGGGACCTCACGGCCCAGCCAATCGGCGTACTCCGGATCGATCCCGAAACCATTCGGTTCCTGTACAGTCGATGATGACAAAACAATCTCCTGAAAATCGTTGACACAGTGCATATTTCGACCCGAGACACCCCACGGGCAGACGGCGGGACCGCGCCCGGGGAGACGGTTCGGGCAACACGAATCAGCAGCGCAGCAGAACGCGCGGACGCTTCACGGGTCGACGAGGGGCCGGTTTCCGAAACCCGGGTCATGAACCTCGCAAGCCGCTAGCCACCCCACAGGCGGGGTGGCACACATCACAGGGCGAACCTGGCGTCGCGCGCCACCGGAACACTCGACTCCCAGCAGCCGGGAAGCTATGCCGGGCCGGTCCCGATGGTGCCAGCTCGACACAACCCCACCGAACCACCCCTTGCGACCAGCGCGAAGGACGAAAATGGCCAAAAATTTTGTCCATTGTGGTAGAGTAATATTGCCATCATCTTTGATGTTTCAAGCTGGACCTTCGAACGTAACTCGGCGCGTCAACGCGCGTCAAGATCAAAATCCTGAATTTTTCCTGAGAATCCGCCGTGCCCGGAATATTCTCATCGCGGGGCCGTACCCGACCATCCACCCGCACGTCCGCAGGGCATCCGGTGCGTGCTTCGATTTGCAGACGACACAAATGCGTGCTTCGAAATGAAGCCATTCAACGACGGTTATCGCTCACGAGACAAACCGCGCTCACGCTCACGGGCAAGCCCGTCGCGTTCCCGAGCTTGCTTCAACCGGAGAGCGTCATCGGGCACCCTGCCCCGCGCTTTATCCCGGGCCACCTCACCGGGAGACGTCGGAAACTCCATCGCCAACCGCACCCGTACCTCATCCGCACGAACCTGCCCTGCACGAACCAAGCCCTCGAGTTCCCTCTGACGCTCACGCTTGCGCTCCTGCCACTGCGCCTCACGCTGCACGACAACCGCTCGCTCACCAGCCTCACGGCCCATCGAGTCAATCCCCTGCCTCACCCCCTGCCGCTGACGCTCCCGCCCCTCCTCCAAAGACCGTTCCATATCCCGGGCCGCCTGCCCCTTCAACCCCAGACCCGCAACCATCTGCCGAGCATCCGACCGCTCGAACGCCCGCACCTCCCGCAACGACCTCACCGCGGACCGATGCGCCTGCGACAACTCCCGCACCGGAATCGACCTACCCTCACCACGCGCCAGTTCTATCGCCCGCGTGTTGTGCTCGACAACCCGAGCCAAATCCTTACGCTGTACCTCGATTTCTTTTCGCCGGACTTCACGCCGTTCACGCTCGGCCCGCTCACGCCCCTGCCGCGCCTTCTCCCGCGCCTCACGATCTCTCACCCTTTCCAGATGCTTCGCAACGGTCAAAGCCTGTCTCAGTTGCTCGCGCGAGACTTCCTGAACGGTAAATCGCCGGGAGTACTTCTCCCTCAGTTCCTTGAGCTTGGCCTGAACTTCCTTATCCGCCCGCGCACCCTCGACGATCACCCACTCAACAGAACCGCCACCCCTGATGTACCGTTCATCTTTCTCGAGTTGCCGCAGCGCCTTGTCCTTATCAAGACTGCCGGACTTATACTCGTAGGCTTTCCCCAGCCCGTCGTTCCGAACATCGTGAAATCTGCTGCCAAGCGTACCGTCCCTGAGATGAGCTTCTTTTACGTAGCCTCGTTCCGCTGTATGTCCTCGAATGGACATCATTCCATCCCTGAACCGGTCGCCGACCTCTTTCGCTTTCTGCCACCGGTTTCTCGCCTCAAGATAGCTCGCACGATCGCGCGCATTGAGACCTTGCATCCACTTACCGCCGACATATTGACGGTAGGCTTCTTCCAGCTTATCGTTCCACTCGTAATTCAACGTGCCCCCCAGAACCCAAGGGACCGAGAGTTCAGCCCTTGATCCACTCATCCATCGGAGGGCGGCCAGCTTCTACCCAAGACCTGTAGGTCTCCATACTGAATCCGAATATCTCGGACAGATTATCGCCCCACCGTCGATCGACGGTCGAGGTCACCAAGTTTGCGACGTCCAGATACATGTCAGTCCATTCATGCCGAATGACCGGCCCGAAATCCTGATAGCGGTTACCCCCCATGCTCGGGACGTTGTACCACTGCCCCTCGAATTTCCGGCGGAACACCTCTCCGATGAACCGCGTAAGTTGATCCGCTATTTCCTGATTCCCCGGCGCTGATACAGCTTGCACTGTAGTAAAACGTTCCAGTATTTCACGCTCTACCCGGTCGAGCCCTACGGCCGACCAAGGGTCATCCGGCATATCCGGAATCGTCTCGGTCAGAAGCTTGGAGACCCGAGCATTCATCAGATCAGGAGCGACCCATTCCAACCACCGGGGATCGTCCTGATCGCGCCGCACTTGCTCGAGTTCGGCCTTACCGCGCTGCTTATGCCCCACTGTCAGTCCTCCCTGTCGGCTCCCTGTCCGCAGCATAGATCAAGGCACCGACGAACCCAGGGCGTTCACTGGCACGTACAGACACGGCAACGGCCCCGAATCGAATGGATCGGTCGGGGCCGCTGGTGGCGTAAGTCAGGCTGAAGGACGGTCGAACTCACTCCCCTTCACGCCCGCAGTGAAGGCGTCCCACTCACCGGGGCCGAAAACCAGGGCCGGGCCGGTAGGGTTCTTGGAGTCACGGACGCCGACACTGCCCTCCGCGAGCCACGCCACCTCGACGCAGTCGGTCCGACCGCCGCTGTAGGTGCTCTTGAACCAGTTCACCCCGGACAGGTCAGTGTTCACGCTGTATAACTCCTAGCCACCTGCCGGAGCAGGTCTCGTGATCTTTGTTCATCCAGCGACGTATCCCGGATGGCCGATGCAAGCATATGGTAGCGCCGCACGTCATCAGGCTTCTCGAGGTACAGATCGTTGGTGCTGGCTCCCAATGCTTCCAGGTAGATCAGGGGTGGCTCTACCGGTTTCCCCTTGGCGTCGGTTCCGAAGTCCAGAAGCATGAACGGCCCGGGAAGCACGCCCCACGTTGCACCGGCGGAGAACTGCTGAATCCGGATACTGACGTTGGGAAGTTTGCTGACCTCAGCGAGATGGTGGCACTGCTCGAGCATGATCCGAGGACTGCCTACGACGCGGTGTAGGGCCGATTCGTGAAGCAGCATGTCGAGTTTCACCGGGGCAGTCTTGCGCGTGACGATTGCCTGGCGCTTCAGCCGCAGTGCTACTCGGCGTTCGATGTCTTCAGGGCTCTCGTCGCGAAAGTATCCGCTGATGACGGTTCGCGCGTAGTCCGGAGTTTGCACGAGGCCGAGCACAAGCTCGTTGTACGCGATGATGTGTCGAGCCGACTCGGTCAGTCCGACAACGAGATTGAACGTTGAGTCCGAGTAGAGGCCACCGAACGCCGTGTACCAGCTCTTGACCTTGGCCTGCTCCGCAAGCTCGACCGCACGTTCGGTGTCCGTGTCGCTCACGTCGAGCACTTCGCAGATAGCTTGGATGTCGCGCGTACGAACCTTCTTGATCTTTCCTGATTCGTACCGTTGGACGCTTGCCGGGCTCAGCTCGACAAGTTCGGCTACCCGCGCGATGGAGAGTCCCTGTTCGTCACGGACGCGCCTCAACAGGCGGCCTAACTGACGAAGGGGCAAGGTTGGAGCTTCCTCGTTCCCATCGCTCACCTCTGTGTTCACGCTGGTCATGCATGCACTCCTTGCAAATATGAGTGGATCTGATCAGAAAGTTGAATGAAACACGCAACGGATGTGAACGACTTTCTTCGGGAAGTGGAACGACCCCCCATGTGTGACGCGAATAGCTTCCTGGAGCTTTGAAGAATCCCGCCAGAATCGTTCTGATCGCATCGTGTCAGCCTACCGCTCGTGGTGTGCTCTGTTCGGCGGTCGAGACGAAGGCCGCTGCGGCACAAAACCTTGAACCCCCTTTCTCGAACCACTACCTGACCACACGGGGAGGCGTGCGACGTGATCACTCTCAGCAGGCTTACGACCAGCCTCGATCCAGAGCTGGCGGTGCTGCGTGTGCTTGCGCCAGGGGGACAGCTGACATTGATCCAACTGGCACGCGATACCCGCCTACGTCGCTGGGTGACCCGCACAGCAATCGAATACCTGGACGCCCGAGGGCTTGTCGTGCCGACCTACGCACACGACCGCTGGCGCATCACCAGCACCGGACGCGCGTTGCTGACACAGGCCAAGGAGGCTCAGCGTGAACGATGAGCACCACACCCGAGTAGATGGACTGGATGCGACCTGGCGATTGATCCATCACCAGATCCGAATCATCAAGGTGCACAACGAATCCGATCACCGTGATGTGATGTTCGCCCCGGGCACGGACCTTGCCGACGCACGGGAAGCCTTCCAGAGGTGGAATCGCTTGTGGGACACAGTAAGAGATGAGTTCTGGACCGCGATAACACCCACGGCTCACCGATCGACCGACACGAGGTGGATCTGATGAAAGTTCAGACGAGAAGCACTGTCAGTCAGCATGTTTGGCAGAGCAGGGAACCCGGCATGAACGACATGAACGCCGGGACAGTGGAACCGGGGCCATGGATCTTCGACGCGATGATCGAGCTGAAGACCTACAACCACAGCACCGGCGAATTGACCATGGTCGAGTGTCCGGGGCCAGGGTGTGATGGACTGCTGATCGAACTCATCGACGGTTGCATCGGCCGCCACGAATCACGCCGCGAAGTCCCGTGTCCTTGGGCAGGTGTGGGCGTCATCTCCCGCCTAGCGAATCCCGCCCGCCGATCACGCTGGCGACCCAGGATCAGACGATCATCGTTGGCCCGATGGTTCAGGATGAGACGCGTTTCGAGCGAATGACAGCGAGTCTTCGGCGGGCGATAAGCCGCCGGAAAACGTCCACTACGCGGCAATTCATTGGCGCATATCCGCGTAGCGGCCGATCAGTAACCGATGGTCTGAAAGGGGGTGTTTCATGGGTCCGGACGAGGAGAACGACGAGAACGACAAGGGCGGCGAGTAACTGACTCCGCCGTTGTAGATCGCGGATTTCGGTGCGAATACCGGGTGCGGTTCCCGGCATGGAGCCGCGCCCGGGTACACCGTCATGTCACAAGTTTCGGGGGCCAATTGGGGAGCACGCCAGAACCGCTGGCACGAGTCAAGGTCCGCACCGTGCGAGCACTCGGGATGATGCCGACAGCGATATCGGCTCGCAGCCTCGCGGGAAGTCACAGCCTCCCAGCAACTCTCACCGCATTGCGGTTACTCGCCGCTGACGGCTATGTAGCCTCCGGAACCTCCCACCGATCCGGCAGACCGGTTCCGGTCTACTGGCTCACCGATAGAGGTAGACGGCTCCACCGGCAATTATGCGGTTCGGCCAATCAGCAACAATTCACATGGCTATGACGCTATGAGCTGCGTTTCACTATTACTTCGTTGCGAGATCAAAGGGAATGCTTTGGCGCTTACCTATCAGCAGGAACGAGACCTCATCATCTACGCTGGCGAATGGCTCTGCGCAGGGTTAGCGGTCCTAGCCTACGGGGTATATCCAATCTTCGATCCCGAATATCAGCGTTCCGGCGAACGGACCGCTCACTGCGAGGTAGGGAAGTGACCGACCACACGGCCCCCGTTCGGGTCAGTGACGCCCCCACGGACATGACCCACTGGCATCACGCATTGATGGAACCACCCGAAATCGAACGAGATGAACCCGTTCTGTTCGGCCCCCACCGCCCTACCATGATCCAAGCGAAATCCGATCTGCTACCGGTCATTTTCATGGTCGCAAGCGGCCCTACCGCCCCCATGGCCGACCAGCACACCACCAACGCCAAACTCGCCACACAATGGCTGTGCGGGGACAACATGACCATGACGGTAGAGGGCTACCATTTCGCAGTCCTGGAATGCGACGGCAGTTGCCAGGGCACATACACCGGATTTCAGCGCGCCGTTCACGACCTACGGCGCATGAACAACCGAGACACCACACCCCGCATAGATCAGAACGAGAAGGGAAATTGATTTGACCTCACCTACCGTCTATTCCAAGTTTTCACCCAACCAGCGCAAAATATTGAACTGCATGCGCGACGGCAAGCGGTATACCGCTGCGGGTTTACAGAGAAAATTGAACATCGCGACCATAGGAGCGACGACGAACACGCTCAACTGGCTGTGCAAGTTCGGTTTCGCCAAGAATCTAGGCCACGAATACCGGTTGACCAAGAAAGGCGCAGAACACGCCGGAAATCTCGATGCCGGACACGACGGAGTACAGGAACCAGTAATGTCCGACTTGCGGTAGCGACACGACCGCACACTGAGCCACCCTCTCTGCGGCGGGGTGGCTTTGTCACGTAACAACCACGATCAGATCACTGTCATCGACACGGAACCATCCGCAGCGCCCCGCACAAGCCACGCAGGAGCCTACGCCGGTTTGGCAACCCCACCCCTGGAACCCTGCGTACGGGGATTGCCTGCCAGGGAACATCGCACCTCGAGCGAGGCTACCAATCAATCCCGCGAAAACTGTTGTGCCACACCCTTGATCACCATGCAGCAGACAGAAAACTTGGGAGCCCCCGAAAGAAAAGAAAAGAGAAAAAGAAGAACGGTAACCCAAGAAAGAACTTGCCGAATTTCCCTCTACAGAATCAAGAGCGGCGCGCTACGCGCGCCGCCCGGGGTGCCCCGTCCTCGCGGAGCTGCGGGCGGGCACCCCGGCGCAGAACCAGAATGGGGGAGTCGAACCACCACAACAGTTCCATCATGTACCAGAGGCACCGTTCAGAATGCTGCCGCGCCCCTACGGGGCTTGCCATCGAATGACGATGGGCACCATTGGCCGTGGGCCGCTACGAGTGTCGGGGTGGACGACTGTGCGCGAACCAGTATTCGTCCAACTCACATTGGTCATGGCGATCATCAGGCGACCACCAGTTGTTCACGTCGTGCGCGGTGACGTCAGGTTGGGTGAGCAGGTCCACAAGCGCCGACACCTGTTCGAAGGTGAACGTTTCGCCCCTGATTGCGAATGTTCGCGGAGCGCCCGCATTCACCGCGTCCAGTCGCCTCAGGGCCGCAAGGATGTCGTAGAAGTCCTCCGAGTGCGGCACCCTGACGGTGATCTCCCGTGGTATCTCAGAACTCGCTGCGGCCGATTCGTAGTCGTCTTGGCGTGACATGGCGCGGAGTATGCCACTGCGGGCCGACATGTTTTTAAGGAGTGCGTAACCGAAACGTCACCCCGGCCAGTTGCGCCAGCTCCTCGCGCCGCAGACCCGGCACCCGCCGCCGCCGGCCGTGCCAGGTGATCCCCACGTCACCCGGTTCGAGCCGGGCCCGGCGCGTACGCAGGAACTCGCTGAGTTCGGCGCGCTGGTCCAGGCCGTCGGTGTGGCCGGCCTGAGCGTCGTCCGGGGCAGGGTTGTCGCTCATGCCCCCCAGTATTCCCGGTCGTACGATCACGAGCCTGACCCTGTCGGTAGTAGGACCACTGGACGTACGCAAAGCGGTGGCCTGGGTGAGCGCCTGTTCATCGAGCACGCTGGACACCATGACCACCACTGTTGCCGCATATGCCGCGCCCAGCGCCAAGGCGCCCCTGGAGCGCACCACCATCGAGCGCCGCACGGTCGGCGAGCACGACGTACTGATCGACATCAAGTTCGCGGGGATCTGTCACTCCGACATCCACCAGGCCCGTGCGGGCTGGGGCGATGCCATCTTCCCGATGGTTCCGGGGCATGAGATCGCCGGCATCGTCGAGGCGGTCGGTTCCGCTGTGACGACGTTCGAGGTCGGCGACCGCGTCGGCGTCGGCTGCATGGTCGACTCCTGCGGCGAGTGCGAGCCCTGCCGCAACGGCCAGGAACAGGACTGCGTGAAGGGAAACGTCCAGACGTACAACGCCATCGGCAAGGACGGCGAGCCCACCTACGGCGGCTACTCGCAGAAGATCGTCGTCTCCGACGCCTTCACGGTGCACATCCCGGACGGCATCTCCCTCGACGTCGCCGCTCCGCTGCTGTGCGCCGGCATCACCACGTACGCCCCGCTCAAGCGATGGGGTGTCGGCCCCGGCAAGAAGGTCGCCGTGATCGGTCTGGGCGGCCTGGGCCACATGGCCGTCAAGATCGCCCACGCCCTCGGTGCGGAGGTCACCGTCCTGTCGCAGTCGCTGCGCAAGAAAGACGACGGCCTGAAGCTGGGCGCCGACCACTACTACGCGACCAGCGACCGGACAACGTTCGAGGAGCTGGCCGGCCGGTTCGACGTCATCCTGTCCACGGTGTCCGCCCCGCTGAACTTCGGCGCGTACCTGAGCCTGCTGAAGACCAGGGGCGTGCTGGTGAACGTCGGCGCCCCCGAGGAGCCCATCTCGTTCAACCTGTTCTCGCTGATCGGGGGCTCCAAGATCCTCGCCGGTTCCTTGATCGGCGGCATCGCCGAGACCCAGGAGATGCTCGACTTCTGCGCCGAGCACAATCTGGGCGCGGAGATCGAACTGATCGAGGCGAACCAGATCAACGAGGCATACGAACGCGTCGACAACTCGGATGTGCGCTACCGCTTCGTGATCGACACGGCCACGATCTGACCGAGACCCGCCGTCCGGGTGCTGCGGGCCCGGACGGCCGAATACCTGCAGTGCAATGCCTCCGGGCTCGAGCTAGGCGGCATTGCGCTGAGGTCGACGCCCCGGAACGGCTCTCAGTTCCGGACGAAGCCGATGGGCAGCCCGTCCTTGGGGAAGGGCAGGGAGTGGTAGTCCAGCGGAGGGACGTAGCCGGGGTCCACGCGCCAGTGATAGTCGCATAGCAGGCGGTGCATGATCGCCTTCACCTCCAGACCACCGAAATGCAGGCCGACGCATTTGTGCGCGCCGCCACCGAAGGGCTCCCAGGCGAAGCGGTGGGATTTGTCCTCGCGGCGCTCGGGGCCGAATCGGTCGGGATCGAAGGTGTGCGGCTCGGTCCAGTATCGCGGCATCAGGTGGGTGAACTGGATTCCGACGATCACATCGGTCCCGGCGGGGATCCGGACCCCTTGAATCACAGTGTCTTTCACCGCATGGCGGACCACCACCGGGACGGGGGCCCGCAGTCGCAGCGCCTCGCGCATGACCAGATCGACCGACTCGAGGCCCTCCAGTTCGCTCATCGACGGAGCGGGCCCCAGCGCGAGCGCTTCGGCGCGACAACGCTCCTGCCACCGCGGATGCTGTCCCAGATACTGCAACATCGTCGAGGTGGTGATCGTGGTGGTGTCGTGCGCGGCCATCATCAGGAAGATCATGTGGTTGACCACGTCGTCGTCGGTGAACCGGGCGCCGTCCTCGTCCTCGATATGACACAGCACCGAGAAGATGTCGTCGGTCTGCTCGGCTCGCTTGGCCGGTAGGTAGTGACGCAGGAAATCCTCGAGCAGCTGACGGCCGCGAAATGCCTTGCCCCAGCGGGTGAACGGCACATTGCCGCGCACGATCCCGGCGGCGGCCTGCACACAGGCGATGAACGCCCGGTTGACTCGGTCCATCTCGGCCGGGCCGGTGTCGCCGGCGCCGCCCATGAACAGATCCGCGGCGATGTCGAGGGTGAGTTGCTTGAGTTTCCAGTACGAGGGGAAGGATTCGCTCTCGTCCCAGTGCGCCACACCCTTTTCGATGGCCGGATGCAGCCGCTCGGTATAGGCCTGCAGTCGCGGACGAGTGAACGCCTGCTGCAGAATTCGCCGATGCCGCTTGTGCTCGTCGAAATCGATGAGCATGAGCCCGCCGTGGAAGAACGGTCCGACCAACCGCGACCAGGCCGGTTCGTTGGCCAGTGCCCCATCCTTGTTCAGCAGCGCGTCACCGCACGCGTCCGGGCCCAGCAGCAGCGCCGACGTGCGCCCCAGTGAGTACATCGGTGCGACCGGGCCGTAGTGATCCCATTCGCGCTGCAACAGGGCCACCGGATCCTTGGCGAACTGCAGCAATTGCCCGATCACCGGGATGCCGCGATCCTCCCGCAGCAGCGTAGGTATCGGCCTGGTGTCCAGGGTGTCGGCCGTCATCGCACACCTCATGTCTCCGTGATGGCGCTCACACTAAGCCTGATTCAGGAAGGACGCCCTGTCAACCTTGGATTCGACGTCGCTGTGGCATGCTGTGGCCATGGCCGGGCAATCAGGCGTCTATCGCGGAGTCACCGCCGCTGAACGGGTCACCGAGCGTCGATCGCGACTGCTCGAAGCGGGGCTGACGGTGTGGGCCGATCCCGCTATCCGCACCACGATGACCGCCGTCTGCGCCGAGGCCGGGCTCAGCGAGCGCTACTTCTACGAGAGTTTCACCGGGCTCGACGCCTTGTGCGAAGTCGTGCTGAACGAGATCGCGGTCGAAATAGAGGAGAACAGCCGCGGCGCCGCCGACGCCGCCGGAAACGATCCGGAAGCTCGCATGCGGGCATCGATAGAAGCGTTCGTGCGACTGCTGGTCGCCGACCCGCGCAAGGGCCGGGTCGCGATCGTCGAGTCGGTGGCGGTGCCCGAATTGCGGCGCAGGCGAACCGAATTGCTGCGCCACCTCGCCCACGAATCGGCGGTCGAGGTGCGCTCCTGGCTCGGCGACTCCGGTCGCAGCCGGGTCGCCGACGAAACCTCCGGCCTGCTGTTCATCGGCGGAATGGCCGAACTGGTCACCGCCTGGCTGGACGGCGCCGTCGAGGCGACCCCGGAGGAGATCATCGAGGCAGCCTGCCGCGCACTTCGCGGTCTGTATCGCTGAATCAATCGAGACCACGCCGTCGTGCGTCAGCCGGATTCGCAGGCAGTAGGCCGGTAAGGACTCAGCGCGGGAATCCACTGTATGAGGGCAGCCTTCCCCGTTACTGTTGTGCTGGATCGTTGTCGCGCAGGCGCCGATACCGCGCACGAAGGGATCGGGAACCCAGATGACAGGTGATAATCGCGAGCCTGTCGCGGTCGTCACGGGCGGTAGCCGCGGTGTCGGCCGCGGCATCGCGATCGCGCTGGGCAGTCACGGCTGCACGGTCTATGTCACCGGTCGCTCCCAGTCCACGGGCCGGTCCGATCTGCCGGGCACCATCCATGAGACCGCCGCGGCGGTGACGGCCGCGGGGGGACGAGGCATCGCGATCGCCTGCGACCACGCCGACGACGCCCAGACGAAAGCGGTCTTCGAGCAGATCGAGCGAGCCGAAGGCCGGCTGGACATCCTGGTGAACAACGCCGCCAAGGTGGACGACGCGATGCTCGAGCCCGGTGTCTTCTGGGAAAAGCCGCTGGAGTTGGTCGATCTGCTGGATGTCGGACTGCGCAGCGCCTACGTGTGCAGCTATTACGCGGCCCCGATGATGGTGCGGCGAGGCCAGGGCCTCATCGTGTTCACCGGCAGCCAGGCCGGGGTCTGCTACATGCTGGGCCCGGTCTACGGCGCGCACAAGGCCGGCGAGGACAAGTTCGCCGCCGATATGGGCTTCGAGCTGAAACCACACGGTGTGGCCACGATATGCGTTTGGTGCGGCGCGGTTCTCACCGACAGGTTGAAACAGCTGATGGCCGCCGACCCGGTGAAGTTCGGCGGGCTGGCCGACAGGTGCGAGACGCCGGAATTCACCGGCCATGTCATCTGGGCGCTCTACAACGACCCCGATCTGATGGAGTTGAGCGGTCGATCGGTGATCGGCGCTGAAATGGCCGCGGCGTATGGCATTACAGACGCCGGCGGGCGCCGCCCGCCCAGCATGCGCGAGACGATGGGTGTCGCGCCACGCCGGCAGCCTCAACCCGGTGAGATCCGCGACGCAGACGACAAAGACCCTGAACCGGCTCGTGACGTGCGCACATGGTCGCCATCCCGGCCGACACGGTGACATTGTCGACGGTCCGCCCAACGTGCCGATCACTGTGCGGGGGCGCCGAATTCGAGGTGCGGCACCTTTGCGCGGCACTGCACGTACATCGAGACGATCGGTCGTTGCGGCGTGCCGGGTCAGGTCGGCTTCGTCACCGCGGAGGGTGGCGGGGAGCCAGACTCTCGAGCGCTGCTTTCGCAGGGGCGTAGCCGGCTCGAGCGGATTTGCGGTACACGCGTTTGGCGGCGTCTGTGCGCCCCACGGATTTCCACTGGTCGCCCAAAGCCTTCAGGGCAACCATATCGCCGTCTTGTTCCACCTCGCGGTAGAGGAATTCGGCGCGGTCATCTTCGCCCAGGGCCGCGTGAACCGTTGCCAGGTGGACCTTTCCGAGAATATGGCCGTGATCGACGTAGCGGCGGTACCAGTACGCGGCTTGGCTGAGATCACCCGACTTCATGCACATATGGCCGAGAGTGAGCATCGAGAGCGTTTCGCCGCTCTCGGCGGCTTGCCGGTACCAGCGTTCGGCTTCGGTTCGGACGCCCCGGTTTTCGAGCAGTCGCGCCAGGAAGGACATGGACAGGGCGTCGTTCATCGCCGCGGCCTGGCGCAGTAGCCGTTCGGCTTCGCCTATGTCGCCGCGCTTCTGATGATCGCGGGCACGGGCCAGGAGCTGGCCGACCTGTCCGCGCTTACGGCCGGCTCGGGGTGATCGTGAATTTCCCGTGGAGACTTCCGGTTTCGGCCCGAGCGGCGGCGGAGTCGTCAGCAGTATCAGTGCGTGTGGGATGGAGGGGCGTAGCTCCGGCTGTTTGTCCATCAGCCGGGTTATGAGCTGGACGAGTTGCCCTGCGCGCGCGGGCGGCGGCGCCACACCGAACATCACCGCTTTCATTGTCCCGTGGATGGTGTCGCGGCGGAACGGGGAAACCCCTTCCACCGCGTGGTAGAGGGTGACGCCGAGGGAGTACAGGTCACCGGCCGGTGTGCCCTCGCCGTCGATCCGTTCGGGCGCCATGTACTCGAACGAGCCGATAATCGTCTCCTTGGCGGTCAGCGTGTGATCCGAGTGGTGGCGGGCGGTTCCGAAATCCGTGAGCAGAACCTCGCCGTCGGTGTCGAGCAGGATGTTGCCCGGCTTGACATCTCGGTGCACCACGCCGACATCATGGGCGGCCCGCAGTGCTCGTAACAGTGCGAAGGCGATGGTGGTGGCTTCCGCGACGGCCACCGGCCCGTCGCTGTCGAGTCGCTGCTTCAGGGATCGGCCGGACACCAGACGCATGACGATCCAGGGCGTCGCGCCGTCGGTGACGACATCGAGGACACCGACGATATTCGGATGGTCGGGCAGCCGCGCGGCATTGCGGGCCTCGCGTTCGGCTCGCGCGACGCGCTCGGCGTGCTCGGCGCTCGATTCGGCCTGCGGTAGCAGCGCCTCCTTCACCGCGACATCGATACGCAACCGCTCGTCGCGCGCTTTCCACACGGTCCCGAATCCGCCGCTGCCCAGCTTCTCGATCAGCCGGTAGCGGCCGGCGAGCACCCAGCCCGGTCGTACCAGCGCCGACATGAAGGCCCCCAGCGGTTCTGTGCCTCAGCAACATTCGGAACCAGTCAACCTTACTCGGATACGGGCATCGCCGTCCCGGTGCTCGCGCTCACAATCGTCCTCGGCGGCTGTGCGCACACGGATGCGGACGGCCGCGTCAGCGGATGGGTGCGGGGGCGCAGTCGGCGAATGGGTAGCACGGCGGTGTCGACGCCGGAGTCTGCACGGTGCTCACCTGGGTGGTGGTGGTTGTCGTGGTGGGATCCGGGTCGGGAAACATGAGGACGACGATGAGCATCACCAGGGCGGCGAATGCGACGGCCACGACCAACACCACGACAAGGCGAAGCATCGCGGAAACCGCCAGGGACGGCATGAGGATATAGAAATCGGCGTACGAGCCGACTTCGGCGCCACCGTTCGCCGAGGTGTTGAAGTCGCGGCTGGAGGAAGTTCTTGTCGCCATGGCGTTCTGCTCGATTCCGCAGGCCGATCGGCCTGCTGTCCTAGCAGAATGAAGCGCGAAATTTCCCGGTGCCAGATCGATCGATTCGATTCCTGGACAGGGACCGATAAATGTGCGCGACGCATGAAAATCCCACAGCGGCATCGACATACCGGAGGCTACGCCATTAACATGCGAACGCGGCGGCTACATCAGCCGCCGCGTCCGCCCTCGAGCCGCTATCCCCTCCGGGATATCACCCCAGACGCGCCTCGATCGTCTCGATGATCCGCGGGCGCAGTTCCGCGGCGCGGATGATGGCGTCCACCGAGCCCACCTCGACGGCGCGGCGGATGTCGTGCACCCGGTCGAACTCCGTGGCGACTTCGCCGAGCTTCTCCGCGCGGACCGACGAGCGGACCTCGTCGAGTTCCGCGGTGAGGGTCGCGCGATCAGCGCCGGAGGCGTTCGTGACGCGGGCCTCGAGGTCTCGCACGCGCTGATCGGCTGCCGTGCGCGCGTTGACCTGTCCGGAGAACACCACTGCCGCCGCGGGGGCGCCGCCGAGGACCGAGGCGAACGAACCCTCCAGGGCGAGGACGGTCATGTTCGGATTCAGTGCCTTGGAGAACACCACGAACGCGCCACCGTGATAGCGCGAGATCACGCAGAACACGATGGGGCCCTGGAAATTCACGATCGCGCGGCCGATTTCGGCGCCGTACTCGAGTTGCAGTTTGCGCATCGACTCCGGCGAGCCGTCGAAGCCCGACAGGTTCGCCAGCACGACGAGCGGTCGATTGCCACTGGCCGCGTTGATCGCCCGCGCGGCCTTCTTCGACGAGCGCGGGAACAGCGTTCCGGCGGTGTAGGTGTCGGGACCGTCGGTGGACGGGAAGCCGCGACGCGGAACCCCCTGGGACTCGATTCCGAGCAGGCACACCGGGATACCGCCCAGACGCGCGTCCTGCACCACGGCGGTTTCGGCATCGGCCATCCCCGCCCAGCGTTCCAGCACCGGATGGTCCTGATCGGACAGCGCCCGCATGACCGTCCGAATGTCGAAGGGCTTCTTGCGATCCGGATTGGCAGTGGCGGAGAAGATCTCTCCGACACTGCGGAAATCGCTGCCCGCCAAGACATGCGGGAAATCGGAGACGTCGCGATCGACCGGGTCGCTGGTGCGCGACCGGCGCGGCGCGTGCTCGCCGGGCGCCACGTAGGTGTGGTCGTAGTGCGACATCAGCACGTCCCGCGCGGCCGTCAGGTTCGGCGCCCAGTACTGCGCCTGCCCGTTCGGGCCCATCACCCGGTCGTAGCCGCCGATACCGAAGTTGTCCTCCGCCGATACGCCGCCGGAGAAGTCGAGCGACTGCTTGCCGGTGAGCACCATGGCCGAGTCCGGGGTCATCACCAGGATGCCCTTGGTGTGCATGAGCATCGTCGCTTCGGCGTTCCAATATGGTTGCGCGCCAACGTTGATGCCCGAGACCACGATGTTGATCTCACCGCCGTCCTGGGTGAACTCGACGATGCGCTTGAGCGCGGCCGCCACCCAGTCCATGTTCTCGGTGCCCGATTCCATGGAGATCCGGGCGCCGGAGGACAGCGCGTACCACTCCAGCGGTATCCGCATCGCTTCGGCGAGGTCCAACGCGGCGATCACGCGGCGGCATTCCGGTTCCGACAGCGCGCCCAGCGACTTCGTGGGATCACCGAGGAGTACCACCCTGGTGATGCCGTCGGGGTGCTGCTCGGTGGTCGTGGTGACGACGCCCGCGACGATCGCCGCGGTGTTGCGGCCCTTCGGCCGGTCGACCGGTACGAGCGCGTGCTCGGCGTCGAGGTCGTATTCGGCGAACTCACCGAGGATGCCGGTCAGTTCGTAGGGGTACACGGTGTTGCGGCTGCTGGCCCGCAGCACCTTCTGCCGGTACTCGTCGAGCGGCTCGACCGTCTCGTCGGACCGGTCGCCGATGGTCAGCTCGGTGCCGCCGATGGGGTCGGCCGACATGCGGATGGCGACCTTGATCAACTCGCCGGTCTCCGGATCCGGGCGCCGCGCGATGAGCAGGATCTCCTCGAGCCCAGCGCCCGCGGTCGTCGGCCGCATGCGATCGACGATCGTCTCCAGCTCGGCGGGGGTGAGGTCCATCGGCGGCCAGATGTACATCACGATCCGGTTGGTGTTCAGGCGTTTGCCCGACGGCCGCTGCGACTGTGCCCGGCGGATCGAGTCGAGGCAGGTGGCGATGGCGGCCTCGGCCGTCGGCAGCGCCAGCAGCCGGCCGTCGTGCTCGCGCAGCGCCGTCAGGTCACGCACCTGTGCGAAGGCGACGAGTCGCTCGTCGGACGGGTTCTCCTTCGCCACGCACCGGAACAGGTACACCTCTTCGTCGTCCGAGGACGGCAGCCGGGTGAGGTCGAACTTGCGCAGCCGCTGCATCTGCATCCGCTGGGCGATGTAGGGGTGCAGGCCGCGGATCAGCCGCTCCTCGGCGATGCCGGTGGCGGACGGCCGGAAGGTGAAGTGATGATGCATCACCGCACCGCCGCTGCCCGCGACGGTGGTGGTGATCCGGTGCACCTGGTTCGGCAACGGTTGCCCGTTGAGCTTCTCCTGCAACGCCGACGCCATGGCGTCGAAGTCTTCCGGTTGCTTCTCCCAGCTCAGGTAGATGTCGGCCTCGATGGAGGCGGTGCCGCTCGCGAGCTCGGTGAGTCCGCGCAGCACGGTGCCGAGCGCGTCGAAACTCACCGCGGTCGACACCAGGCTCAGGCCCCGGCGCTCGGCGATCACGAATGTGCAGCCGCCCGCCTCCTGGGTGCGGACGTCGGTGAGCCCCTTGTTGCCGTAGTACCGGCGGGTCAGCACCTCGAGCATGGCGGTGTTGTCCGCCGTGCCGCGCACCAGCCGCTGACCGAGTAGGCGCACCAGCGGCTCGGTGCTGCGCACCATGTCGGAGATGTGCTGGGCGCGATCGGGAGTGTCCGGGTGAGTATCGAGGTGGCGCAGGTACTTACGGACGTTCGTGTACACGCGGGCACGATTGCGCCGGAGCAACGGCTGCCCGTACCAGGCGTACACGACGCCGCGCGCGAGGTCGGCGATCACGGGGAAACGCACCTGCGTCGCTGTCACCAGTCGCTCCAGCGCCAGGCCGACCGGCTCGCGCAGCGCCGCGTCCGGCATCGGCTCGCGCAGCCACTCCCGCAGCAGCGTCGTCACGACCGTGACGGTGTCGGAGGGACGTTGCTGGGCCAGGAAGATGCGGAACACCGCGGCTTCGAGGTGCGGGGAGCGCTCCAGTTCGGCGACCCCGTAGTACCCGAGCGCCTTGGCGAGCTTGGCCTGGTAGGACTCCGGCAGGCCCGCCCGCTCGACATCGAGGCTCTGCAGATAGGTGTGGAAGTACTCGCGGGCACTGTGCAGATGGCCCTGGCCGCTGTCTTCGTCCCACGACCGGTTGTGGCTCAGTTCGGCGAGGTCGGCGAACACCTCCACGAGCTCGAGTTCCTCGGCGAGGGGCCGGCGGTTGTCCTCGACCGCGGCACGCCGCACGCCGAGATAGTCGTCGAGTACCCGGCGATCGTCGTGCGGGTCGACGTCGAAGCCCAGCAGCATGCTGCGCAGGTCCTGCATGCCGCGCGCCATCCGCTCGTGCGGCCGGATCGTTGCCGACTCGACGGGCAGGTCCAGCTCGACGGGCGCGACCGCCGCGGTATCGGCATCCGCGTCGTCGTCGGCGAGCGGCTCGAGCCGCAGCAGCGGCGCACCTGTCTCCACCTGGGTGCCGACGGAGACGGCGCATTCCTTCAACCGAGCCCGGAACGGCGCGCGCAGCACCGTTTCCATCTTCATGCTCTCCAGCACCAGGACGGGCGCGCCCGCTTCGACCTCGGCGCCGACCTGCAACGGCGTGGCGACCACCAGCGCGGGAGCCGGCGAACGCACGACGCCGCCCTCGTCGCGGCTGATCCGATGGGTGACGCCGTCGACGTCGACCATGTGGACCGGTCCGTGGGTGCCCGTGGTCAATCGGTATCGGGTGCCGTTGACCACGATCTGCCCGGTGTGGCGATCGAAGCGCTCCAGATCGACGTCCGCGGTGCGGAAATCATCGCCCGCCTCGATGCCGATACGGAACCGATGCGCACCTATGCGCGCGACCCGCACCCGGTAGGCGGCGCCGCGCAACTCCAGGTCGCGCGCGCGACCGCTCTCGTGCTGCACCTGGGGACGTCCACCGGAAGCGGTCGACAGCAGCCGATGCCGCTCGACCAGCTCGTCGTCCTCGTAGGCATCGATGGCGGCGGCGGCCAGCGCGATGGCGGAGTGGCGGTGCGAGACGAGACGGCCCTCGCCGCGCACGCGGTCGATCCAGCCGGTGTCCGCGCTGCCGTCGATCACCTCGGGCTGGTCCAGCAGGTCGAGCACGAAGCTCTTGTTCGTCGCGCCGCCCTCGATGACCACCCTGGTCTCCGTCACGGCCCGGCGCAGCCTGCCCAGCGACTGATTCCGGTCGCTGCCGTAAGCGATGATCTTGGCGATCATCGAGTCGAAGTCGGCCGGAATCGTGTCGCCCTCGCTGACGCCGGTATCGACGCGAATGCCCGGTCCGGCCGGCAGGTCGAGGCGCGCGATGCGGCCCGGTGCGGGAGCGAAGTCGCGGTCGGGGTCCTCGGCGTTGAGCCTGGCCTCGATGGCGTGCCCGCGCTCCCGCGGCGGCTCGCCCTCGAGTCGCTCGCCGGATGCCACCAGCAGCTGGGCCCGGACGAGGTCGATGCCGGTGGTGTACTCGGTGATCGGATGTTCGACCTGCAGACGGGTGTTCACCTCGAGGAACGCGAGCAGCTGCTCACCGGGGTGATAGAGGAATTCCACGGTCGCCGCACCGCGATAACCGACCGCGACGGCCAGCCGCTCGGCGGAGGTCTTGAGCTCGGCCACCCGCTCGGGCGGCAGCACCGGCGAGGCCGACTCCTCGATGATCTTCTGGTTGCGCCGCTGCACCGAGCAGTCGCGCACACCCAGCGCCCATGCGGTGCCCTGGCCGTCCGCGATCACCTGGACCTCGACGTGCCGTGCGCCGGTGACCAGGCGCTCCAGGAACACCACGCCGCTACCGAACGCGCGCGCGGCCTCCTGCCGGGTGCGCTCGTAGGCGTCGACGAGTTCGTCCTCGTTGGTGACCTTGCGGATGCCGCGTCCACCGCCACCCGCGGTCGCCTTCAGCATCAGCGGGTAACCGATCTGCTCCGCGGCCTCCACGGCGGCCTCCACGGTGTCGACACCGCCGCGGCTCCACGGCGCCACCGGCACGCCGACCTCCTCGGCGATCAGCTTCGCGCCGATCTTGTCGCCGAGCTTGCGCATGGCGTCCGGGCTGGGGCCGATGAAGGTCACACCGATCTGCTCGCACAGCTCCGCGAACGCCGGATCCTCGGCCACGAAACCCCAGCCGACCCAGGCCGAGTCGGCTCCGGTGGTCAGGAGGGCACGCTCGAGCGCCTTCAGGTCCAGGTAGGGGCGTGCGGATGCCGGACCCAGGTCGTACGCGATATCGGCCTCTCGCACGAATGTCGCAGTCCGGTCGACATCGGTGTGCAGGGCGACGGTTTCGATCGGCTGTCCGGTCTCTGCGGCCAGATCCCGGACCGCGTGGATGAGGCGCATGGCGGCCTCTCCCCGGTTCACGATGGCGATGCGGCTGAACAACTTGCCAGCTCCTTTCCACTGCACAGCAAAGCCCGGTCGGGCGAGAGGTTGCGACTCCGGTCTCGGGTAGTCTGCACCCTCGAGGCACGCAGGTACACAGCGTCAGGGGGTTACTCGCCCGTATCGTGCGCAATGCCTCATCTGCGGCGATCGCGGCAGTGCCGGATTGCCGCCCGGTAGCAGGGCACCGGCGGCGATTCGCAGGCGCCATCCTGATCGGGGCGCCCGACGGTGTATCGCCGATGGATTGTCGGCGTACCGGTATCAGCGACGGCTGGCGCGACGGTAGCCGATGGCGGCGGGGACGGCGAAGATCCCGATCATGCCGACCGACCAGATGAGGGTGAAGGTCAGCAGGTGGGCCGAGGCGCTGCCGGTGGCGAGGGCGTGCATGGTGTCGACGACGACGGACATGGGCTGGTCGTGGACCACCGGGCGGATCCACGGCGGGTAGGCCGCGAGGGGGACGAAACCGGTGCTGAAGAACATCATCAGTGAGGTGACCACGGTGATGCCCTCCACCAGTGTGGCTTTGGCGGTGTAGACCGCCGTCGCGGTGACGATCGTGGCGAAGGCCAGGCCGAACAGGACTGGGAGGCACAGGAATACGACGGTCGCCACGATGCCGCCGTGGAAGCGGAAGCCCAGCAGGCAGCCGACGATCACGACGGTCACCGTGCCCGCGAGGATCCGTGCGCCTTCGGCGAGGACGCGGGCGGCCGGGCCGGAGGCACGGTGGACCGGCAGCACCCAGAACCGGGCCAGCAGGCCCGCGTCGCGTTCGCGTCCGAGCAGGATTCCGTTGCCGACCGCGCCGGACAGCGCCCCGACGACGGCGGTCAACGGAACCGAACCGTCGAGGGGGTTGCTGCCGGTGAACTTCCGAATCTGGCCGCCCACAACGACATCCAGCATGACCAGCAGCAGGCACGGAATGATCAGCGTTTCCAACAGGGCGACCGGACTGCGGGCCCAGCGCAGCAGCAGTCGCTGGGTCTGGATCACCGTGTGCAGTACCAGCGCCGATATCGAACGCTCGGAGGCGATGGGGATACGGTCCGCGCGAGCGGTGGTGAGAGTGGTCATGCCCGTCCTTTACCGAGTCGGATCGACAGCGGGATGCAGATCACGACGATGGCCAGCGCCCACGCCACCGGCGCGGCGGTCAGGTGCCCGGACTGCGGCCACTGATCACCGGCCAGCGCCCGCAACGCGCCGGCCCACTGCGAAACAGGTTGGTTACGCACGAAAGGTCTTATCCACGAGGGGAAGTCATCGATCGGCGCCAAGCCGGTCGACAGCATCCCGAAGATCACCGGCGGCAGCACGAGCGCCTGCGCGGTGGTCTCGGGGCTGCGAGAGGCGGTTCCGATCACATCGGCGGCCAGGATCAACGCCGCCCCGACGAGCACCGAGAACAGCAGGAACGCGAGGATGTGCCCGGCGCCGAGGTAGAACCGGAATCCGATCACATGTCCGCAGACCAGTGCCGTGGCCAGTGCGACAAGGAGCCGGAAGATGTTGCCGCACATCCGTGCCGCCGCGGGAATCAGCGGTCCGATCGGCATCGCGGCGAAGCGTCGATCGAGTCCGGTGACCGCATCGGTGGCGGCCCGGAACGCTGCCGACACGGCCGTGAAGGCGGCCGCCTGCAGGACCACCAACGGCATCATGAACTGCGCGTAGCTGCTGAATCCGGTGCCGGTGAAGCTCATGATCGTCTGCAGCGGAATGTAGAAACTGGCGGTGAAGGCGGCGGGCCCCAGGATCGAGGTCAGCACCTCACCGGTTTTCACCGACGGCACGACCGATCGGGTGGTGAGCACCCACCACTGCTGTGTGCGTCGCGGCGTCGCCGTCACCGTGGACGGCCGGGTTATAGCGCTCATACGGCGACCTGCGCGAGTTCGCTGTCCGGCGCGGCGGAATGTCCTGTGAGCCGCAGGAATACCTCATCGAGCGACGGCCTGCGCAACGCGACGTCCACCACTTCCAGTCCCGCGGAGTCGATTCGGCGCAGCACCTCGGCAAGTGTGCGGGTGCCCTCGGGGGCCGCGAGGGTGATTCGTGTCGCGTCGGCGCCGAGTGTGGCGTCGAACTCCATCAGGGGTGAGAGCGCCGCGGCCAGGGCGGGCAGGTCCGCGGTATCCAGCGGGACCACCTCGCAATAGCTGCCTCCGGTACGTGATTTCAGCTCGTCCGCGGTGCCCGACGCGATCACCGTGCCGTGGTCGATGACGATGATCCGATCGCTCAGCGCGTCGGCCTCCTCCAGATACTGGGTGGTGAGCAGGGTGGTGATACCGGCTTTCTTGAAGCCCGCCACCAGGTTCCAGACGCTCTGCCTGCTGCGCGGGTCGAGCCCGGTCGTCGGCTCGTCCAGAAAGGCGACCTCCGGGCGCACGACCAGACCGCAGGCGATGTCGATCCGGCGGCGCATCCCACCCGAATAGGTCCCGACCCGCCGGCCCGCCGCCTCCGCGAGATCGAACTCGACGAGCAACTCCTGCGCCCGGCTCCGGGCCGCCCGCTTGCGCAAGCCCATCAGCCGGCCGAACATCACGAGATTCTCGTAGCCGCTGAGCATCTCGTCGAGCGCGGCGAACTGACCGGTGAGCATGATGCGCCGTCGCACCGCGGCGGGGTCGGCGACCACATCGTGCCCGGCGACGACCGCACGGCCCCGGTCGGGTGCGACGAGTGTCGACAGAATGTTGACCAGCGTGGTCTTGCCGGCTCCGTTCGGACCCAGGACGCCGAGCACCTCGCCCGGCTCGGCCGTGAAATCGATGCCGCGCAGTGCGGCGACCGCGCCGAACGATTTGGCTATTCCGGCTACTTCGACTCCGGAATTCATCGGTGTCCTCCCAGGTGTTCGTCGAGCACGCGGGCGATGATCGCCAGCGCGTGCGGTGTGGTCATGTCGTCGTGGGTGACCTCGACGTCGTAGGTGCTGATGGCACCGGTCACGTAGGGCCGCCAGCCGTCCGGGCCGAAGGTGTCGGAGGTGGCGGAGGTGGCGGAGGTGTCGACGGTGGCGTGGAAATACAGGACGTCACCGTGGAAGACCGGGCGCCGGTACCCGGTTCTGGTTCGCGCGGAGGCGTTGTAGGAGGCGGCCATTCGCTCGATGGTGTCGGCGTCGACGAGCGAGATCCCGCCCGTCCGTGCGCGAATCGAGTCCGCCGCCTGCTCCGCGGTGGCATCCGCGGGCACGTCGTGCACACCGAATGCCGCGCCGAACGCGTTGACGAACGCTCCCGCGCCCAGCCGCTCGATGGCCTCGCCGTCGATGTCGGCGGTGTCGGCGTCCAGCAGGGCGACGACACCGACTTCCGCACCGGCCCTGTCCAATTCGTCGGCGACAGCGTGCGCGATGAGCCCGCCGAACGACCAGCCGAGCAGGTGATAGGGGCCCGACGGCTGGATCGCGCGGATCTCGCGCACGTAGCGCTCGGCGAACTCCTCGATCGAGCGTGCCGACGGTTCCCGCCCGCTCAGGTCGGGGGCTTGCAGGCCGTAGATCGGCCGGCCCGGCCGTAGCGCGTCCGCCAGTCCCAGATAGCTCCACGAGATACCGGAGGAGGGGTGGATGCAGAACAGGGCCGGTTCACTGCCCTCGGGCCGGATGGGCAGGCGCACATCCAGTCCCAGGCCGCTCGGTGCGGCAGGCACAGCGGGCGCCATGGCCCGGGCGGCCGGAGAGTCGGCGAAACGGGCTGCCGCGCTCAGTATTTCGATCCACAGGTCGGCCAGTTCGTCGACTGACCGCTGATCGAGCAGTGTGGAGGGGAAGCCGATGGTGGCTCGGAGGCGATCCCCTACGACCATCGCGTTGATGTCGATGGCCGATTGCAGTGGTACGTCGGAATGCTCGGCGATGAGCACGTCATCCAGTTCCCCGGTCGGCATCCAGCCCAGTCCCTGCGAGTCGGCGGAGAGGTCCGTAATCCCGAGACGGCCGAGGTAGTTGAAGCTCACCCGGCCCGGCAACCCGGCGGAGAATCGCGCTGCCGTCGCGGGGTTGAGATAGCGCAGCAGACCGAACCCTATTCCCTTGTGCGGTATTTCGAGCAGCTGGCGCTGCACCGCGCGGATAGCCGCGCCCATCGCGGGACCTCCGGCCATCGCTTCGTCGAGATCGACGCCGTCGAGCTCGAGTCGCACCGGATAGAGGCTGGTGAACCAGCCGACGGTGTGCGACAGGTCGGCGCCGGGGATGACCTCCTCCTGCCTGCCGTGGCCCTCGAGCCGTAGCAGCACATTGCGGTCGCTCGCGTCGCGCCAGCGCAGCAGGGCCAGTGCCAATGTGGCGAGCAGGGCGTCGTCCACCCCGCCCTGGAACAGGCCGGGCAACGTGGTGAGCAGGGCATGGGTGACCGGCTGCGGCGCTTCCCGCTCGATCGAGCGCAGCGTATCCGCTCGATCGATGGCGGGGTCGAGCTCACGCGGGCCGATCAGTGGATCGGGACCGGCGACGACGCGTTGCCAGTAGTCGAGTTCGCGCACGCGAGTATCGGTGTGCGCTTCCTCGGCGAGCGCGGTCGTCCAGCGGCGCATCGACGTGCCTGTCTCGGTGAGCACCGGGACAGCGCCGGTGGATACCTGTGCCCAGGCGCGGATCAGGTCCGGTACGAGGATTCGCCAGGAGACGGCATCGATCACCAGGTGGTGCGCGACGATGATGAGCCGTCCCGGGGCGTTTCCCGCGCTCGGATCGAGCCAGACGAACTGGAGCACGACACCGTTCGCGGGAGCCAGCCGGTCCGTCGCCGAATCCAGCTCACGCGCAGCGCATTCGCGAAGTTCGGCCGGATCGACCCGCACATGCCGGATCAGCTCGTCCACGGCAGTCGATCCGGGTTCGCTCACGATCAGCCGGGGATTCTCGTCGGCGATCAGGCGGGCACGCAGCATGTCGTGCCGGTCGATCACCGCCGACAGCGTCGCCGTCAGCTTGTCGCGGTCGATATCGGCCGGGAGTCTCAGCACGACGGACTGCGCGAAACGGTCGTAGTTGCCGCCGCGTTCGAGCATGTAGTGCCCGATCGGCGGGAGCGGCAGTTCACCGACTCCGCCGCCGGGCAACTCGTCCAGGGTGAGTGCCGGGCCCGACGCGTCGGCGACGGCGGCCAGCGCGGCGACCGTGCGGTGCTGGAACACTTGCAGCGGAGTGCATGTCACACCCCGCTGTCTGGCCGACGAGACCAGCTGGATGGCGATGATGCTGTCGCCGCCGAGCGCGAAGAACGAATCGTCGGCGCCCACCCGGTCGGCCCCGAGCAGCTCACCCACGATGTCGGCCAGGATCCGCTCGGTCGGCGTGGACGGCACCCGGTATTCGGTGCGCTCGTTGCCGAACTTCGCTTCCGGCAATGCTTTTCGGTCGAGCTTGCCGACGGCGTTGAGCGGGATCGCGTCCAGCACGACGAATGCCGAGGGCACCATGTAGGCGGGCAGCGTTTCCGCGGCGACGGCATGCACATGGGCGAGATCGGGTTCGGTTCCGGGTGTGCGTACCAGGTAGGCCGCGAGCGCGGTCGTCCCGGCCGGGCCGGGAACACCCAGCGTCACCGCGAAATCGACGCCCTCGGCGCGGCGAAGCACCGCGTCGATCTCACCGAGCTCGATGCGCTGCCCGCGGATCTTGATCTGGAAATCGCCGCGGCCGAGGTACTCCAGTCGCGGCCGCGTGCCCGCGCGCACCCAGCGCACCAGATCACCGGTGCGGTACATCATCTCGCCCGCCACACCGAACGGATGCGCGACGAAGCGACCAGCGCTCAGCCCCGGCTGGGCGTGATATCCGCGTGCCAGGGCGGGACCGGCGAGATACAACTCGCCCGTGACCCCGACCGGCGCCGGACGCAGACTCTCGTCGAGGACCAGCACGGCGGCGCCGCTGATCGGCTCGCCGATCGTGATCGGTTCGCCCGCGACCAGTTCCGCGGGTCCGGTGGCCCAGATCGTGAACTCGCTCGGGCCGTACAGATTCACCATCCGGCGGCCCGGCGACCATCGCGCGATCAGTTCCGCCGGTGGCGCCTCCCCCGCCACCGCTAGGACCCGAAGGGTGTGCAGGCCCTCGGGTTCCATCGTGGCCAGGGCCGACGGTGTGATAACCGCATGGGTCACCGCTTCGGCCGCGATCAGCCCGGCCAGGTCCGGCCCGCCGAAGGTCTCCGGTGGCGACACCACCAGGGCGGCGCCCGAGCCGAAGGCCAGCAGGGCCTCGAAGACGCAGGCGTCGAAACTCGGCGATGCCACCTGCAACACTCGCGACGAGTGGTCCACACCGAGCAGATCGCGCTGCGACGCAACGAGATCGGCAAGCCCGCGGTGGGTGACGGTGACGCCCTTGGGCGTGCCGGTCGAGCCGGAGGTGTAGATCAGCCACGCGGGCGTGTGCGGCCGTACGGTGGCGGGCAGCTTGCCGGTGTCCGGGCGGTCCAAGACGCCGGGGTCGTCGAGCACCAGCCATTCGATGTCATCGGACAGCAGGCGCCGATAGGCCGTGAGGGTGAGGCCGACCCGGGCGCCGGAATCGTTGAGCAGGTGTTCGATTCGCTCGGCCGGGTGCGTCGGATCCACGGGCAGGAAGGCGGCGCCGGTCTTCGCGGCGGCCCAGATACCGTCGATCAACTCGCTCGAGCGCGGAAGGCCCAGTGCCACTACGGTTTCTGGTCCCACGCCGGAAGCCAGCAGCCGCTCGGCCAGCCGGTCGGTGCGTCCGTCCAGCGCGCGGTAGGTCGTCGTCCGGCCGCCGTCGATCACGGCCGGGCGATCGGGGTAGCGAGCGACAGCGGCAGCGAGAATCTCGGGAAGTGTTGTCGTTCCGGCGGATTCGGCGCCGCGCATCGGGACGAGCGCCGAGCGCTCGGTGTCATCGAGAATGTCGATATCGGCGAGGCGCACCTGCGGGCGCGCGAGTACGGCATCCAGGACCTGCTGCCACCGGGCCACCAGCGCGAGGATCGTCGACTCGTCGAACAGGTCGGTCGCATACGTCACCACGCCGTCCAGCCCGGCCGGACCCGCCGCCGAAACATGCTCGCGCAGGTCGAATGTCAGATCGAACTGCGAGGCGCTGCGGTCGACGTCCTCGACCGCCACACGCAGACCGGGCAGCTCCACGACGGGCTCGGTGAAGTTCTGCAGGCTCAACAGCACCTGGAACAGCGGCTGATGCGCGGTGGACCGCTCCGGGTCGAGCACCTGGACCAGCCGCTCGAACGGGACGTCGGCGTGGGCGAACGCATCCAGATCCACCGATCGGATCGTGTCGAGGAACTGGGCGAATTCGGTGGCCGGGTCGACCGGCGTGCGCAATGCCAGCGTATTGACGAACATGCCGACCATCTCGTCCAGCGCCGGGTCGCCACGTCCGGCCACGGGGGTGCCGATCACCACGTCCCGAGCGCCACTGAGCCGGGCCGTGAGCAGCGCGAGCACGGCGTGCGCGACCATGAACGGGCTCGCCGCGTGCGCTGCCGCGAAATCGACCAGGGCGCGGTGCCGTTCGACGTCGATGGTGAAATTCACCTCGGCGCTACGCAGGGACTGCACGGCCGGACGGGGACGGTCGGCGGGCAACTCCAGCAACTCCGGTGCGCCTGCCAGAGTCTCGCTCCAGTACCGGATCTGCTGTGCGGACACAGATTCCGGGTCGGATTCGTCGCCGAGCAGTTCCCGATGCCACAGCGCGAAGTCGGCGTATTGGACGGCCGGCGGCACCAGGGCCGCGGTACCGCCGGTCGAGTGCTGCGAATAGGCGGCGATGAGATCCGTTGCCAGCGGCGCCATCGATGCGCCGTCAGCGCTGATGTGGTGCACGACCAGCACGACCACGTGCACCGGCGGGCCGGACGCGACGGAATCAAGGCGGAAGATGCCCGCGCGCAACGGAAGGTCCGTGGTCAGGTCGAAGCCCGTGCCGGTGAGCGCGTCGATCCGGGCGCGCAGCGGTGCGCCGTCCACGGTGTCGTCCACCGTGATGTCCGGTGTGCTCGTCGCGATGTCGATCACCACCTGGCGGGGCCCGCCGGCATCGGCGGGGTACACCGTACGCAGGCTCTCGTGTTCGGCGACAACGTCGGTGAGCGCCGCGCGCATGGCATCGACATCGAGAGCGCCGGTGAGTCGCAGCGCCACCGCGATGTTGTAGGCGGGTGACGCCGAGTCCAGCCGGTTGAGTACCCACATACGCTGCTGCGCCGCCGACAACGGGATCCGGTCCGGACGGATCCGAGGCGTCAGGGCGCGACGGCCCGGGGCGTCCGCGGCCGGAACGACCCGCCCGGACAGCTGCGCGACCGTGGGTGCGTCGAACAGATCGCGCAAGGCCACCGTGGCGCCCAGCGCCGAGTTCACCCGGGCCACCACCTTGGTCGCACTCAGGGAATTGCCGCCGAGTTCGAAGAACGACTGATCGACACCCACCCGGTCGGCGCCGAGAACATCGGCGAACACCCCGGCAACGGTGTGCTCCATCGGAGTTCGCGGCGCCAGGTAGGGCCGCTGAGAATCGGAGAAATCCGGCGCCGGCAACGCGCGCCGATCCAGTTTGCCGACCGGGGTCAGCGGAATCGATTCCAGCACAACGATATAGCCGGGCACCATATAGCCGGGCAGTTGCGCGGCGACGCGCGTGCGCAGGCGTTCGGTATCCAGCTCGATGCCCTCGCCCGGCAGGACGTAGGACACCAGCACGGTCGAGCCCGAGGGTCCGGACCGGCCGAGCGTCACCGCGAACTCGATCTGCTCATCGCGTGACAGCACCGCGTCGATCTCGCCCAGCTCGATCCGCAGGCCGCGAATCTTGACCTGAAAGTCGCCGCGGCCCAGATACTCCAAGGCCAACAGCCCGTCGCTCCCGGTCACCCACCGCACCATGTCCCCGGTCCGGTACATGCGATCACCCGGCGAGCCATAGGGATCGGCGACGAAGCGTTCCGAGGTCATCGCGAATCGGTTGAAGTACCCGCGCGCGAGTGCGGGACCGGCCAGATACAGTTCGCCGGGTATCCCGACCGGCACCGGCCGCAACCAGGCGTCCAGGACGGTCGCGGCGGTGCCGCGGATCGGGGCGCCGATCGTGATCGGTTCGCCCGCTCGCAGTTCCGCGGGACCGGTGGCCCAGATGCTGAATTCGGTGGGTCCGTAGAGGTTCACCATCCGGCGGCCGGGAGACCATCGCGCGACCAGTTCGGGCGTCGCCGCCTCGCCGGCCACCGCCAGCACCCGGAGGTGGCGCAGGCCGAGGGGATCCATGGTGGCCAGGGCCGAGGGCGTGATCACCGCATGGGTCACCCGCTCGGCGCGCAGCAGGTGTTCCAGGTCGCCGCCGCCGTAGACCTCGGGCGGCGAGACCACCAGCCGCCCGCCCGCCCCGTGCGCGGTGAGCAGCTCGAACACCGAGGCGTCGAAACTGGGCGAGGCCACCTGCAACACACTGGATGTCGGCTCCACCGCCAGCGAAGCCCGTTGCGCGGAGACCAGATCCGCGATACCGCGATGACTGAGCAATACCGCCTTCGGCTTACCGGTGGACCCGGAGGTGTAGATCAGGTAAGCGGTCTGGTCGAGGGCGATCGGCCCGCCGCGTTCGGCGTCGGTGATGGGCGCCTCGGAGACGGTCATGACCCGTCGCATGGTGTTGAGGTCGTCCAGCAGCAGCCAGTCGATCGTGCCGGGCAGTGTCTCGCCGGTCGCCGTCACGGTCACGCCGATCGGCGCCTTCGAATCGGCAAGCATGTGTTCGATGCGCTCGACGGGGTGACTCGGATCCAGCGGCGCGAACGCCGCGCCGGTCTTGGCCAGTGCCCATACCGCGACCACCGACTCGAGCGAGCGGGTCATCGCCAGGATCACGAACACCTCGCGGCCGATTCCCCGGCACAGCAGCATCCGCGCGAACCGATTGGACCAGGCATCCAGTTCGCCGTAGGACATGCTGAATTCGCCTGCGGTGACGGCGATCGCGTCGGGGTCGATGCGAGCGCCGGCGGCGAGGATCTCGGGCAGCGTCCGCGATCCTACCGATTCCGGGCCGCGCATCGACGTCAGCGCGGAGCGTTCGTCGGCATCGCAGTACTGCACCCGCGCGACGAGTAGGTCCGGATTATCGGCGAATTGAGTCAGCAGTTCGGCGAACCGATTCAGCAGCGGCAGCGCCTCACCGGACGCCAAGCGCCCAGTCAGGAATTTCAGGGTGATGCGCAGGGTGTCGCCGGGTTGAGGAACGACCATCAGATTCAGCGGATACGGTGTGGCGTCGGTGCCATCGATATCGGGTACCCGCAATCCCGCACTGTCCAGAGACCGGCTCAGCGCTTCACGGTCGATCGGGTAGGACTCGAAAACGGTGAGGGTGTCGAATAATTCGGCGAGACCCACGGCCTGATGGATCGCCGCGAGACCGATGTGCTGATGATCCATCAGACGGGTCTGCTCGCGCTGCACCCGGGCCAGCAGCTCGGCCACGCACTCGTGCGGGTCGAGCCGGACGCGGACCGGCAGGGTGTTGATGAACAGGCCGATCATCTCCTCGGCCCCCGCCAGCTCCGGCGGTCTGCCCGATACCGTGGCGCCGAACACCACATCGGTCCGGCCGGTCAGCATGGCGAGCAACATTGCCCAGGCGGCCTGGATCACGGTGTTGACCGTCGCGCCCGACCCGCGGGCGAGCTTTTCCAGTCCGGCCACGATATCGCGGGACAGCTCGGTGGAAACCATTCCCGTTCGGCCGGATTCGCGGCCGGTCGAGTCCGGCAGCGCACGCGTCGGCGTATCGACGCCTGCCAGATACTCGGTCCAGACCGCGAGCGATCGCGCGTCGTCCCGGGCGCCGAGCCAGGCCAGGAATTCCCGGTACGAGTGGACCGGCGGCAGAATCGACGCGTCGCCGTCGGTGACGTACAGCGTCAGCAGTTCGCGCACCAGCAGCGGTGTCGACCAGCCATCCAGGACGAGATGGTGGTTGGTCAGCACGAAACGGTAAGTGCCGGAACCGATGCGGACGAGGGTGAACCGCACCAGTGGCGGGCGGGTCAGTTCGAATCGGGTGCGCGCGTCGACGGCGACGATGCGGTCCAGTTCCCGCTGCCGCAGCCCGGAATCGGTGATCGCCGTGAGATCGACGTCGCGCCACAGGATTTCGGCGTGCGCCGAGACGAGCTGGCGTGGGCCGTCGTCGGTTTCCACGAAGGCGACGCGCAGGTTCTCGTGCCTGGCGACCAGCGTCCGGGCCGCGGCCCGCAGCCGGGCCGGGTCGACCCGGCCGGACAGGGTGAGCAGCGACTGCACCGTGTAGTCGTCGGCGATGCCGGTGTCATAGACGGCGTGAAACAGCAGGCCCTGCTGCAACGGCGAGAGCGGCCACACGTCCATCAGCTCCGGATACGCTCGCTCCCAAGTGTCGATCTGCTGTTGCGAGACCGCGATCAGGCCGAAGTCCGAGGGGGTGTGGCTGCCCGCGTCCGGGCCGCTCGCATGCTCGGCCAGAGCGTGCAGCGCGTCGCTCCACAGCGCGACGAGTTCGTCGATGTCGGCCGCGTCGAGTAGCCGGGTGGCGTAGGCCCAGGTCACCTCGAGGCCCTCGGTGGTGCGGATCGCGTTGATGTCGACGACGGCGGCCAGCGGGGCCTGCGCGTCGTGGGTGGCCGTGAAACGTTGCGGGAGCCAGGGATCGGTGTCCGTCGTCGCGCGACCGAGATAGTTGAAGCTGATCTGCGGAGTGTGGTCGCCCGCGAGCACGGCGGCGGTGTCCGGGTTCAGGTAACGGAGCATCCCGTAGCCGATGCCCTTGTCCGGCAACGCCCGCAGCTGTTCTTTGACGGTCTTGATCACCGTGCCCGCGGCAGCGCCACCGGCAAAAGCCTCGGTCAGGTCGATGCCGTCGAGGTCGATCGCGGCGGGATACACACTGGTGAACCAGCCGACCGTGCGCGCGATATCCGCGCCGGGCAGCACGCCCTCCTCACGGCCGTGGCCCTCGAGGGTGAACACCGTGCGCGATCGGTCGCGCCACCGGCTCACCGCCATGGCGAGCGCGGCGAGCAGTACATCGTCCGCGCCGCAGTGGAATCGGTCCGGGGCGGCGCCCAGGACGGTGTCCGCGATGTCGGGAGCGATGCTGGTGTGCCGTTCGCCCATGGTGGCGATCACATCGAGCGCGGGATCCAGCCGGTCCGTCCCCAGTGCGGGATCCGGGGCCGACATCCGTTGCCAGACAGGCAGTTCGGATGCACGGTCTCGTGCCTGTGACCGCTGACCATCGGCCCAGCGCCGGAAGGAGGTACCGACCGGCGCCGGGTCACCGCCCAGTGCCACAGCGGCCAGATCGGGCAACAGGATTCGCCAGGACACGCCATCGGTGACGAGATGGTGCAGCACTATCCAGCACAGGGGTGCGGCATGATCTTGCTCGATCAGGACGAAACGTGCGATGACACCGGCCTCGGGGTCGAGCAGATCGGCCGCCCGGTCCAGTTCGCGCGCACAGATCGCATCGATGTCCGAGTCAGCGTGCACGAGGTCCACCAGCGCCTCGGCATCGGCCGAACCGCGTTCACCCACCTGCCATACCCAGCCGTGCGGGGCACGCCGCAGCGCGGAACGCAGCAGGTCGTGATGGTCGGTCAGGGTCCGCACGGCCGCGACCAGACGCGACCGGTCGATGTCGGCGGGCAGCCCGATCAGCACGGCCTGACCGAAACGCCGCCAGGTATCGCCCTGCTCGAGCATCGCGTGCACGATCGGGGTGAGTTCAACCGAACCCACGCCGCCACCGGGCAGTTCACGGACCTGCGGCGCCGTCACGTCGGAGGCCGCGGCCGCGAGTGCCGCGACGGTCTTGCGCTCGAACACATCCCGTGCGCTGAACCCCAGCCCCGCGGCCTTCGCGCGGGACACCAGCTGGATGGACACGATGCTGTCGCCGCCCAGCGCGAAGAAGCTCTCCTCCGCCCCGACCGATTCCAGCCCGAGGACCTCGGCGAACAACCCGGCGAGCAGCTTCTCCCGGGGTGTCGACGGCGCTCGGCCCGTCGTAGTGCGAGCCTCGAAATCGGGAGTCGGCAGGGCCTTTCGGTCGACTTTGCCGAGCGGGGTCAGCGGGACGCTGTCCAGCAGCACGACCGCGGCGGGCACCATATGAGCCGGAAGTGTCCGACCGGCAACGGCTTTCAACTCCTCTGGGTCCGGTGCTGCGCCGACTCGCGGCAGGACGTAGGAGACGAGCGCGACAGCGCCGGAGCCGGTTTCGGCGCCGAGCGTGATGGAGAATTCGACATCCGGATGGTGCTGCAGCACCGCGTCGATCTCACCCAGCTCGACCCGGAAGCCGCGGATCTTGACCTGGAAGTCGTTGCGGCCCAGATACTCCAGCTCGTGCCTGCCGTCGTGTACGCGCCAGCGCACCAGGTCACCGGTGCGGTACATCCGCTCACCGTCACCGTACGGATTCGCCAGGAAGTGTGCGGCGGTGAGTCCACCGCGCCGGTGGTATCCGCGCGCCAGTCCGGCGCCCGCGAGATACAGCTCTCCCGTCGTCCCCGGGGGCACGGGCCGCAGCCACGGATCCAGTACCACCGCCGACACTCCGGGAGTCGGACCGCCGATCGTGATCGGTGTATCGGGGCCGAGCGGCTCGCTCACCGTCACCGTGACAGTGGTTTCCGTGGGCCCGTATCCGTTGAGCAGAGTGCGACCGGACCACCGGGCCACCAGATCCGGCGGGCAGGCATCGCCCCCGACCACGACCGTGCGCAGGCTCGGCACCGTCGCCGGATCCAGCGAGGCCGCCACCGCCGGAGTGACATCGAGATGGGTGACGCCGTGGGCGCGCAGCACCTGCGCCATCTCCTCGCCCGCGTACGCCGCCGGCGGAACGACCACCAGCGTCGCGCCGCGTGCGAGGGTCACCAGGATCTCCTCGACCGAGATGTCGAAGCTCGGCGATACCGCGTGGGCGACAACGGAATCGGAGTCGACTCCGAACCGGCTCCCGGAGCCCGCGACGAGGTTCGCCAGACCCCGATGGGTGACGAGCACCCCCTTGGGCAGTCCGGTCGATCCGGAGGTGTAGATCATGTACGCCGCCTGATCCGGGCGCACGACGGACAGCCGTTCGGCATCGGTGATCGCATCACCGGAGCGGGCGGACAGCTGAGCCGTGGTGGCGGGGTCGTCCAGGACCAGCCAATCCACCGTGTCCGGCAACGATTTCCGAGCAGATGCGATGGTCACACCCGAGACGACCGCGCTGTCGTCGAGCATGTGCCGGATCCGGTCGCCCGGATAGGACGGGTCGATCGGTACGAACGCGGCGCCGGTCCCGGCCACCGCGATCGTCGCGAGCACGGATTCGGCCGATCGCGAAATCGCCACCGCAACAGTGTTTTCCGGTCCGGCGCCGCCG
Organism: Nocardia alni; assembly: GCF_019038435.1. Taxonomy (GTDB): domain Bacteria; phylum Actinomycetota; class Actinomycetes; order Mycobacteriales; family Mycobacteriaceae; genus Nocardia; species Nocardia alni. The sequence goes on along the minus strand of NZ_JAGPOX010000058.1, from coordinate 16,768 downwards.
GAGATCAGCATCCGGGCCAGCTGATTGGCGTACTGGTCGAGCATGCCGTAGGTCAGTTCGGTCTCACCGCTGACCAGTGCCACCGCGTCCCGGTCGAGCGCCACTGCGGCGGCGAGGATCTCGGGCAGCGTCCGGGGCGCCAGGCCGCGCGGTCCACGGACCGGCTCGAGTTCGGCGCGCTCCTGGTCGGACAGCACCGTCAGCGAAGCGAGCGCGGCGTCCGTCCCGGCGGCGAGGAACCGTTCCAGGAACGACACGAAGCGGCGGTGCTGTGCCGCCAATTCCGTTGCGCTGTACAGGTTCGCGTTGCCCTGAAAGTCGATGTGCGTGCTTTCGCCGCCGACACCGGGGTACAGATTGACGAACAGATCATCGATCAGTCCCGAAGTCAGCACGTGCAGTCGTCCGGTGACCCCGCCGAGCTGAATCCTGGTGTCGGCCATCATCAGATTCACCGACGGACCGAACGACACCGCCTGATCCATCCGACGCCCCAGGTCACGGAAGATATCCTCCTGCCGATAGCGCTGCCTGCGCAACGCGCCGGTCAGCTCGCCCTGCGCGGCCCGGATGAGCCCGCCGACCGTGGTGGCCGGGGTCATCGCCAGCCGCAGCGGAACGACATTCGCGATCATGCCGCCGGACCGGCGCAGCGACGCGGTGGTACGGGCCGAGACCGGCAGGCTCAGCACCACCTCGGGAGCGCCGGTCATCGCGGCCAGATACGCGCCGAATGCCGCGACCACCGTCGGCGCGACACCCGAGGAGGCGTCCTGCGCGACCGAATCCAACAGCGCCGCGGTCGCGTTCGACAACGCGCCGGTCGCTCGATTCGGATGCGAGTCGACCTCGGCGACGCGACCGGCAAGGTTGACCGGTTCCGGCATCCCGGCGAGATGGTCGAGCCAGTACGCGCGATCTGCGGCGAATCGATCCGAATCACGGTAGGCGCGTTCGGATTCGACGATCCGGCGCAGGTCGTCGGATTTCGCGGGCGCCGGTCGCCGACCCTCGATTTCGGCGTCGTAGAGCTCCCCGACGCGCTGTACCAGGGCGAGAGCGCCCATACCGTCGAGCGCGATGTGGTGAATCCGCGAGTACCAGAACCAATGATCGTCGGCCAGGCGCAGCATCACCATGTGCACCAGCCGGTCCTCGACAGGGTTCAGGGGCTCCTGGTAATCGGCCCGCATCCATACCTGAGCGGAGGCCGCGGGATCCGGTTCATGCCGGAGGTCCAGAATGCGCACGCGGTCGTCGAGCGTGGTGTCCACCGTCTGGAACGGGTAGCCGTCGACTTCGATCAGCCGCAGATAGCCGGTGCCGAACTCACGTCCCGCACGTCGCACGGCCCGCACGAGCAGCTCGACATCGATCGCGCCGGCCAGCTCCACGTACTGGGCGATGGAGATGGGTACATCGCCGGCGATGTGCTGGGCGAACCAGATGCCGCGTTGCGCCGCGGAAAGCTCGAAGACGTCATCGGGAGTGGTGGCCGGGGAAGTGAGCTGTCGCATGAGGAATCCAAGGATCGGCCCGCGCTCGAACCGCGGGCGGGTGACACGTATCGGGGTCGTGACTGCCGCGGCGAGGTCAGCAGGCGGTCCGTGTCGCCGGCCAGAACTCGCCCGGGGTCAGCGGCGCGTCCGAGCCGGTCAGGTAGCGCAGCAGAGTCGATCGGTCGTCGAGCACCAGCCAGTCGACGCTGCCGCACACAGGGCGGGTCGCCTTGGTGGTGACGCCGATCGCGGCGCTGTGCCCGCGCAGGTCAACGGCGCGCACCGGCCTGGCGTCGATCTTCCGGATGGCGCGTTCGGCGACGGCCTCCTCGATCGGCGAACCGATGGCGATCACGACCCGGGTGCCGGATCCGGCCCCCATCTCCAGCAGCAGGCGGGCCAGGCGGTTGGACCAGCGATCCAGTTCGGCGACGGTGAGCTCGCAATCGCCGTCCGCCACCACGACCGCGTTCGGGTCACGGCGTGCGGACCGCGCCGTCGTCATGGTGCGCAGGTTGCCGGTGTGCGAATGAGTGCGAGTGTGCATGAACGAATCTCTCGATCTCGACGTAGGGATTTCTGATACCTCTGAATGTCCCTGTCCGAGACAGGCTTCGACAGCAACCCTCGATGTGTCAGGTGCACCCCGGAGGGGGAGGAAAATTCCACCCAAGGTGATGCCCCAGCGATCTCCCGGCATGCAAGCCGTCCGGTGCTCCGCCGGATTCTCTGATCTCATGACTTCGAGCCTGGCAGCGGGCCCGGCCGAGGCGGCTGATCATTTCGACCAGTTCCGTTCGCCGCGCGGCGATTCGGTTACCTCGGCCGGTCCCGCTCGAACTTCTATCGGTGGGAGGCGGCCCGCGCCGCGGCGGCCTGGAGGATCAGGTCGGTGACGGCCGAGGGCTGTGCGACCGGGGCGGCATGCGAGCTGTCCACCTCGACACTGTGCGATCCCGCGCGCTCGGCCATGAAGCGCAGGATCTCCGGCGGCAAGGACCGATCGCTGGTGGAGACCAGCGCCCAGGAGGGACGAGTCCGCCAGGTGGGCTCCCCGGGCAGCCGCTCGCCGAGCGCGGCGGGCTCGATGGGCCGCTGGGCCGCGGCCATCACCGCGGCGAGCGCGGGATCGACATCCGCGGCGTACACCGCGGCAAAGCGCTCGGGGCGCAACGTCAGATCCTGTCCACCCAGCGGGTTCGGTTGAACGACAAGGTTTTCGGCGGTGAGCAGGCTTCCGGGGAACTTCTCGTTGAGTTCCCCGGCGCTCTCGCCCGAATCCGGTTGAAATGCCGCGATATAGACCAGCGCTGTCACGTTCACGCACGCGCCCACCACGGGATGCGAGACGACCGCTCCGGCATAGGAGTGCGCGGCGAGCACCACCGGCCCGGGGATGCGATCGACGATCCCGGCGAGATAGGCGGCATCGTCGGCCAGCCCGCGCATCGGCAGGGCGGGCGCGACGACCCTGTGGTGATCCGCCTGCAGTCGGCGCGTCACCTCGTTCCACACCGAGGCATCGGTCAACGCACCGTGCACGAGGACAAGAGTTGGATCAGTAGTAGATAGAACGTTCAGTCTCTCCATGGTTGGTCAGACTACGACCCGGGTGGGCCAGGGTCAACAGAACGTTCTGTCTCCCACTGGGTCCACACCGTAAATGACGACGTCGGGTACGTCCGCTCATCGGGTCAGAACCGGCTCCGCGGTTGCGGGGCCGCGCCCCGACCGGCCTGCGCCTCGGCGACGACGCGCCTGGTGTAGCGGAATGCGAAGAGCACCACGATGACCGTCGGGGCCCACCGCAGCAGGTTCATCTGGGCGTGCGGCTGCTGCGAACCGATAACGGCGACAGCCAGGTTGGCCAGCCCCATCACCAGCACGGCGAATCCCCACGCGGTGCTGATCTTGCGATTGGTCTCGAGGAATCGCGGGCTGTGCCACAGTTCGCGCGGGACTCCGCCGCGGGCCATCGGCGCGGTGAAGGGCGCGAAGGGCGCGGTGAGCAGCATGAACGCGGCGAGTGTCAGCGAGGCGAGGCCGCGCCCGTACACGGCCAGGAAGTGCTTGGTCTGCGCATCGCCGACGAACGCGATCACGGCGATCGCGGCGAGCGCGAGCGCCTGGACGAGAGGCACGGTGGCGATTGCGTGCCTGGAGATCACCATGACGATGACGAGGGCCGCCGCGGCGCCCAGAGCCGCCGCGGACGCCACCGGGATTCGCTGGTCGAGCAGCGCGAACAACACCAGTGGCGCGAAGCCGCCGATCAGTGCGATCGGGTTCATGTGGGTACTCCTCGATAAGGTGTAGCGGGGCTACACGATTGAGCGTCGGACTGACGCCCGGATCGAGTGTTGAGCGGGAGGTCGCCGGAGTGACTGTGCGAAACGACCAGTCCGGCTCGCCCGCCGCCGTCTCGGCCCCGCGTTGGAGCGCTCACCAGCTCGAGGCGCTGGACGAGGCGATCGGCCGCGCCGCGGACACCCTGCCCACGGTCCTGCTGGTCGAGGGCGGCCCCGGCACCGGCAAGACCACGTTCCTGCGGCGGGTGGCGGTCGCGGCACAGGGTTTCCACGTGCTGCAACTGCAAGCGGACAGCGAATGGCAGCAGCCTTATGCCGCGCTGGTGGATTGGGGCGTGCTCGACGCGCCCGCCGATCCCGCTCTGACCTCACTGCAAGCGGCCAGGATGCTGCGCACCTGGATCGAGAAGATCCGCTCGGGCGCGCCGGTGCTGATCGTCCTCGACGATGTGCAGTCCCTGGACACCGAGTCGAGTGACATGATCGCGCGCCTGGTCGAGCGCACGTTCTCCGATCGACTCCTGGTCGTGGCGGCGGCCGACACGTTCACCCTCGCGGCACTCGCCCCCTGGAGCCGGCTGGCGCTCGATGCCGACCGGGCGATCCACCTCGAACTGACCGGGTTGGACGAGCCGGCGGCCGCCGAGTTGGTGACGACCCGCTGGCCCGGCGCGGAGGCCGCGCTGTGCACGCGGCTGTGGGAGCACACCACCGGCAATCCCCTGTTCCTGCAGACGATCCTGCACGAGCACACCCTCGACGAGGTCCGCGACGCCGACGAACTGCCCGCGCCCCGCGACCTCGCACGCACCATCACCGCGCGCCTGGACGCCGACGAAGCCTCACTCCTGCGCGCCGCGGTCATTCTCGGCGACCGCCGGACCCCGTCGCCGACCGCGGGTGCGCTGGCCGGACTGGAGGATCCCGCGGACGCCCTGGACCGGCTGCGGCTCCAGGGCCTGCTCGTGGTCGACGGCGGCGCGGACCGGCCGGAGGTCCGCGTCGCCAGCGGTGTCCTGCGCGCCGCCATCGCCGACACCATCCCGTCGGCCGACCGACGCGCCCTGCACCGCAGGGCCGCGGAACTGGTCGATTCACCGATCGACGCACTGCGGCATCGCCACCTCGCCGCGAACGGCTACGACGACGATCTCGCGGCCGAATTGGACGCGGCGGCATGGTCGCTGCACGTGGCCAGGCGATTCCAGCAGGCGAGCCGGGTCGGCCGGCGGGCCGCGGACGTCACCGCGGACCCCGCAGTGCGCGAGCGACGTTTCCTGGACGCGTTGTTCGACGCGCTGATGGGCCGTGATTTCGATTCGGTCGAGCGCAGGCTCGCCCGGGTCGGCTACGCACACGACGAGGCCCGGCGCACCCTCGTCGAGGGATTCCTGCTCGTCGGGCGCCGTCGCTGGTCGCGGGCGTCGGCGGTGTTGCTGTCGATTCCGGCCGCCCTGATCGAGGCGACAGATGAGCGGACCCGGCTTCGCCTGCATATCCTGCGTGCCTGGATCCAGACCGTCACCGGCGGATCCGTCGAGGGTGCGCGCCACGAACTGGCGCTCGCGAACGCGCAGCCCGCGGTGGAGCCCTGTCTGAGCGGATACTTCGGTTTCGCTTCCGCGCAGGTGGCCGGCGCCGGGGTCACCGGAGCGCCCGCACGCGTCACCGACGGCCTCGACCTGGACGACGCCTGGCGCGGAGCCGCCGCGGCGATCGCCGGTCTGCCAGACGTCGCGGTCCGTAACCTCGCGCCGTTCACCGCCCGGATCGATGACGGCCTGGTGACCGTGGGCGACGGGGAGTTCCACGCCCTGCTCGGCTACGCGTACTGGCTGCGCGGCGACTGGCCCGAGGCGCGGGAGCGGATCAGGACGAGCCTGGAGTCCCGGTACGGCGCGGTGAACCCGATGGTCCGCGCGGTCGCGGTGCTCGCCGACCTGACCACCGGAAATCCTGGCACGCTGACCGAGCACCGGGCCCAGGCACGGGCGGCACTGCGCGAGGCTCCCTGGCCGCAGGCCATCACCATGGCCCTCACCGCGGAGTTCGTATGCCTGCGCCTGACCGGCCGGCACGCCGAGCAGGCCAGGTACCTGGACGATCTGAACACGGATTTCGGCACGCTCACCTGGCCCGTGATGGAATCCCCGCTGTGGCTGCTCACCCTCGGCATGATCAACGCCGCGGCCCGGCGGCCGGAACCCGTCCGCGAGTTCGCCGCGCGGCTCGGCAACGCTCCCGCCCCCGTCGGCTGGCGTGAGGCGGGCGTCGCCTGGCTGCACGGGCTCGCCGCCGAATCCGGCGGTGATCTCCAGGAGGCAGCGCGCCGACTCGACGAGGCGCGTGCGCGGGGAATGGGCGAGTTGCGCGTGCACGGCGCCCTGCTCACTTCGGATCTGGCGCGTGTGCGGCGGAGCCTCGGCGACGACACCGGCGCCGCGAGTGCGCAGCACGAGTCCGACGACCGCCTCGCGCAGGTCGAAGGCGCCCGGTATCTGATCGCGCCCGCGACCGACCCGCTGGCGCCGCTGAGCGATCGGGAGCGAGAGGTGGTGGCCCTGCTGACCCAGGGCCTGAGCTATGCGCAGATCGCCAGGGAGCTCTACGTCTCTCGCAGCACCGTCGGGTTCCACCTGTCCAACATCTACGCCAAGACCGCGACGACATCACGCCACGAACTCACCGCACTGGTCCGCGGCTGACCTCCGGCAGGACTGGTCGAAACGTCCAGTCCGCTCGGGCCCGCCCGCTGTCAGGCTCGGAGCATGAGAGTTGAAGCCACTGCTGCCGCTACCACGACACCGGCTCTGACCGGGCGATTTTTCACCGACGACGACTTCGACTTCAACGCCAGGATGGCCCTGAGCAAGGCGAGCCAGGGCGCGGGCGATCTCGGCGCGACCGTGCGAACCCTCGGCCGGATCACGGATGGCGACCCGGCCTGCTGGCTGCGGGAATGGACAGCCACCGGCGATCGGCTGCGCCGGCAGGCGGCGACCAGCCGGCAGGCGGGCCGGCACCAGAGTTCCGGCTGGTTGTGGCTGAGCGCGGCCGACGCGTACGCGCGGGCCCTGGCCTTCATCGACGGCCTGCCCGACGACGGCGCGCTGCTGCCCACCTTCCGGCAGTACCGCGCGTGCTGGGAGGCGTTCATCGACGCCTCCCGCGGCACGCACGTCCGCTTCGACATCGCGTTCGAGGACACCACGCTGCCCGGATACCTGTTCCGCCCCGACGCCGGCGGTGCCGCGCGACCGACCGTGGTCATCACCAACGGAAGTGACGGATCGTTGTCGGGCCTGTGGGCCGAGGGCATCGAGGCGGCGCTGCGGCGCGAGTGGAACGTTTTCGTGTTCGACGGCCCCGGACAGCAATCGGTGCTGTTCGAGCAGGGCATCCCGTTCCGGCACGATTGGGAAAGCGTGCTGACCCCCGTGCTCGACGCGCTCGTCACGCGCCCGGACGTGGACAGCGATCGCCTGCTGGCGCTGGGGATCAGCCAGGGCGGTTACTGGCTGCCCAGAGCCCTGGCGTTCGAGCACCGGTTCCTGGCCGCGGTGGTCGACGACGGCGTCTGGGACGTCTCCCGCGTCTGGTACGCCAACCTGCCCGAACCGTTGGCCGGGATGCTTCGGTCGGGTGAGCGCGATCGCTTCAACCACGCGATGGCCACCGCGTCGGCGGACCCGGTCCGCACCCGCGGATTCCGATTCCGGGCTCGTCCGTACGGCACGTTCGCCACGCCCTACGACCTGTTCCGGGCCGTGGGCCGGTACACGCTCGCCGAGGTCGCCGGACAGATCGACACTCCGATCCTGATCTGCGATCCCGACGACGAGGCCTGGTTCACCGGCCAGCCCCGGGAACTCTACGAGGCGTTGCGCTGTGAAAAAGAACTGGTCCACTTCTCCCGCGACGACGGCGCCAACCACCACTGCGAGCCCTGGGCCCGGAACCTGGTCAACGCCAAGATATGCGACTTCTTCCAGAAGCACCTGGAACTCGTCGGCGCCTCCGGAGCGCGGTCGGCGCCGGATCCCGGTCAGCCGCGTTGAATACCGATGCCGCCGGACCCCAGCGTGATCCCGCCGAGCGCCCACCGTGCCAGAGCGCGCGCTTCCGAACAGTAAGCCAGGAGCCGCCGTCGTTGCGCTGGTTCGTAATTCGCGCCGCCCACTTCGGCGTGCAACCCCCAGATCCGGCGTTCGAGAAACCGTGCGTCGGCCTGCCCGAGGCCGCGCCGGGCATGTTGGACGGTGGTCAGGATTCTTCGTTCCAGATCATCCATCTAGAAACGCCTCCCTGCGGCGTCGCATTCTCGAAAGACAACTTGTCATGATTCGCATTACCGACTATCCCCCTGTAGGTACCCGACATCCAGGGCGGCAAACAACATCATCTGCGCTGTGAGATTGATTGCCACACAAGACATTCCCCCTGCCTGTAGCGGCAATCCGATCGACCCGGACAAATAATAACGTTTCGATAACGCGCAGTGGGGTACTTCGAAGATATGGCAGGCACCAACCGTCCACCACCCCCGCACACAACGCACATCGACGGCGTGACCGCTACCGCATCCGTGAGCATCGTTCTCACCATCGCGATCGCAGTCGCCGCCCTGACCCAATCGATAGGCGGCACCGCCCTGGCGACGACCCTGGTCGCCGCCGGTCTGGCCGCCGCACTGAAAGTCCTACCGTCGTCGGAATGAGCGAGCCGATCAGCCGAGGCAGAACACTGAAGACCCGGTGGTGATCAGGCAGTTCAACGGATCCAGCGACATGATGGCCTCCCATCCTCGGTAGCGGCTACTCGGACAGCCATAGCCCGGATGGCGGTGCTCAATCATGATCAACACAACTTTTCGGCCGCCACCGGATCCGCCGAATCAGCCGTCGGCTTACCCAGCGGTCCAGCTCTCGTCGAAGCCCAAGGGGACGACCTCGACAGGGTCCCCGTCGAGTTCGGCTGCCAGCAGCGCGGGCATGGGATCGCCGGGGATGTGATGGACCGGGATCACGGTCGACACACCGAGCCAGCGCGCCGCGATCGCCGCCTCGGCGGGCGGCAGTTCGACCACCTGTGACGCGCCGACCCGTAATCCGCCGATGCCGAGTACGGCAATCTGTGGCCGATACAGCTCACCCCAGGTGCGCAGGTCCTGGGACAGCGAGGTGTCGCCACCGCAGAACACGCGGGCGCCCTCGCCGGTGGTGAGCAGGAACGACTGCGGCTGATCGGCGACGAAGCGCCCGTCGGCGATCATGGTCGACTCGTGCCGGGCCGGTAGAGAGCGCAGTGTGACATCCCGATGACGTACCTGCACCCCGGAGACGGTCGGGGCGATCCGGTCCATCGCAATGCCCGCGGCTCGGGCGGCGCCGAGCATCGCCGTGCCACAGACCAGCAAAGCGCCTGTGGCACTGGCGATTTCGATTGCCTGTCCGCGGTGGTCGTATCCGGCGTGCGTCACGACCACCACGTGTACGCCGGCCAGATCGCCCGGCCGGACCGGACTTTCGGGAAGGCCGCCGTGGATGCCCTCGGAACCGGAGAGGTACGGATCGACCAGCACCCGCGTCCCTCGCTCGGTGGTGATCACATATCCCGCCCAGCCGACCCGGCGGATGCTCAACGGGCCGAGTACATCACCTGCGGGGCGGCGGGCGAGGTGCTCGGTGGTGAACGCGGCGATCCGATCGAGCAGCGCTTCGCTCGCGTCCGTATCGAGAACCGGAAAGCCATGCGGCATACCGTCATACAGCTCGAGATCGACCTCCGCGCCTGCGGCCGAGGCTCGTTCGGCGAACCGCACCGTATCGTCGAGCAGGCGCTCGGCCCCGCCGCACATCATCAGCAGCGGAGGCAGGCCCGCGCACTCTCCGGTCAGCGGCGAGACCGCACCCGCCGGATCCGCGTCGGCCAGGAACGCGGCCCGCACCTGATCCAGTTCCGCGTCCGAGACGACATCACCGTCACCGTTTCTCGCGACCGAGGCGCTCGCCCAGGTGAAATCGGTGATGGGCGAGATCGACACGGCCGCCGCGGGCAGCGGCTCACCTGCCTCACGCAGTCGCTGCAGAGCCAGCAGCGTGAGCGTCGCTCCGGCCGAATGACCCACTACGACGATGCGATTCGCGGGAAATCCCTGGGTCAGCAGCGCCCGGTAGGCGGTGAGAACGTCCTGCAGCGCGGCCGGATAGGGATGAGCCGGGGCGAGCCGATAGTGCGGCATCGCCACCGGCCACCCGGTGACGGCCGAAAGCCTGCCCGCCAGAACGTCCGCCGATTCCTCGAATTGGAACCGGCGGCCGTGCAGGTAGAGAAGTACCCCGTCGATCGCCGCTCCGGGCGCGGCAACCCACTCCCCCGGCCGATCGCCACTCGGGAACGGTGAAGTGGAAAAGGCCCGGGCGCGGCGTGCGTCCAGACCGGTCAATACCGCGCCGGTGTCGGCGACACCACGAGTAACCGCCAGCACCTGCGCGATTCGAGCGGCGTCGGATTCGGAGAGCGGGTGGGTGGTGGTCTGCACGGCGGAACTCCTCGATCGCAGGTGTCGGACTCCTCAGTGTGCAACAACGCCGTGAATGTCCGTGGCGATCGTCCCGCACACGATCCCGCCCGCACACGATCCCGAGGGTCGGGGTTCCCAACTGCTGCCGACCGGCTGTGTAGTAGCGGTGAACATCGCGTGCGTGCTCACACGACTACAGGTTGCGCACCCTCGACGGCGACGGTCAGGCGTTGTCGGGATACGCTGCGGTTGCTTGGATCTCGACAAGCAGTTCCGTGCTGGCCAGGCCGCTCACGCCGATGATCGACCAGGCCGGGTAGGGGGCTGTGACGAGGCGCTGTTTGGCCGCGAGGAAGCCGGGCATGTTCTCGCGGATGTCGACGTGGTAGCTGGTGACGTCGACGAGGTCGGTGAGGTCGAGGTTCTCCAGGCGAAGGATTTCCTCGATGCGGCGTAGGGCGAGTTCGGTTTGTTCCTCGGCGGTTCCACCGGCGGTTCCGTCTGGGCGTCTGCCGATCTGACCGGCGATGAACAGCAGGCCGTACGCGCGGACCGCTGGAGCGTGTCCGAACCGCGCGAAGGCGCTCGTGGTCTGGCCGAAGATCGGGTTGTTCTCGGGTACCTCGACAGCATGGACGGTCATTGCGGTGAGTTCCTTTCTCACGGGACTCAATTGCCCCATCGGGAAGTGCGGCAGGCGTTTTCGAGCCTGGTCTGGCCGTAGTCCTCGCGTTCGCGCAGGAGTTCACCCGGAAGTGTGTAGCGGGGCGCGTTGTTCGGGTGTTTCGCGGCGTGGGCGACGATGGCGTCGGTGAGGGCGCGGGCCATGTCCAGCCGGGGGTAGGCGGTATGGATGGCGTCGGCGTGTTCGTCGGTGAGGGCGTCGATATCCGCGCCCGCCAGTGGGCCACCGAAGTCGAGGGCGACACCCGTGCGCACGAGCACGCACAGCGCGCCGCGTCGCTCGGCGATGCCGGAGGAGGTGTGCAGGGCGATGGCCTGCCAGACCTGGTCGGCGTCGGCCGCGGGCACGCCGCGGTCGGTGAGGAACTGCGCGGCTCGGTCGGCGCCTTCGACCTCGAACCGCTGGCGGTGCGGGCCGTCGGATGCGACGCCGAGGTCGTGCATGGTGCACGCGGCGAACAGCAGGTCGTCGTTGTAGTCGCGGTCGGCCGCCAGCGCGAGATGGGCGGCCGCCAGCCGGGCGAACAGGTAGGTGCGGATGCTGTGGTTGAACACCGAGGGTGTCTCCACCGGCCGCAGCAGGTCGACGATCTCGTCGGCCAGCGGTGTGCCGGGGAGCGCGAGCAGGTCGGCAGGGGTGGTTCCGGTCATGTCCACAGCCTGACACTCACCGCCCTGACCTCGCGAGTGGCAAATTTACCCTATTTCGTAAGTTTATTGCCAGGCGAGTTCCAAGGGCCGAGCCCGGCGTCGAGCAGGCGGGCCGCACGGCGGACGTCGGCCAGGACCGCGTCGACCAGGCGGTCCGGAGAGCACCCCTCGGTGAGGTGGCGGTGCAGGCTGTCGGCCTGGACGCGCCACAGGCCCAGCAGGGCGCGGGCGGCGATCTGCGGTTCCGGATCGTCGGGGTCCAGGCCGACGCGGGCGGCGAGCGTGGCCGCCGTGACGGTGGCGAAGCGGTCCATCATGTCGCTCTGATAGGCGCGCAGTGCCGGGGTGTGACGCAGGAGATCGCCGAAGCGGCGCAGCCCGGCAACGGATTCGGCGTGTCCGATCGCGAGCGTGGCTGTGATGCCGCGTATTTCACGTCCGAGTATGTTCACAAGTGTTGCCACAGGCGGGTTTTCGTGATCGGCGAGTCCGTCGCGAATGGCGTCGACAGCGGGCTCGAGCCGGTCCAGCACCAGTGCCTCCTTGCTCGGGAAGTAGTTGAACACCGTCTTCTCCGAAACCCCGCATGCCGCAGCCACTTCGGACACCGTGACAGCGTCGAACCCCCGCTCGAGAAACATGCGAGTCGCGGTGTCCGACAACTGCCGGCGCATCAACCGCTTCTTTCGTTCCCGCACGCCCTCCACGGGAGTCGCGTCGTCCGCGTTCCGACCAGCCATAAGACGACATTAGTACAGTCACTGAAAGTTCCTGCTAATATTATTACAGTCACTGGAAAATTATGAACACATCCTCCGCAGGAGCTTCCCGATGAGCGACATCCACATCGTTCGCGATTACCCCTACTCCCCGGTCCAGGTCTGGCAGGCACTCACCGACCCGGAACTCGTCCCGTTGTGGACCTCGACCGGCCGGGGTGGTCGCCCCGTCGGCTTTCGCCCCGAACCGGGCGCCCGATTCCAGTTCATCGGCAAACCGACACCCGGCTGGAACGGCATCGTCGAGTGCCGAATACTCGAGATCGACGCGCCTCGACTATTCCGCTATACCTGGACCAGCGGTGAAGACGGGCAGCTCACCACGGTTACCTACCGGGTCGAGCCGCAGGCCGGCGGCACTCGCTTCACCTACGACCACACCGGTTACACCGGTGTCGGCGGCTTCATGTTGTCCGCCTTGCTGGGCAAGGTCCGCCGCAAGATGCTCTCGGTCGGCCTGCCCGCCGTGCTGGCCGAACTCGACGCCGAGGGTCACCTGCGTCCCGACAGCACGCTGCGGTCCGAAGCGCTGGGTTGAGACGGCCTGCCAAGCGGCTCCTACTGATTCGATGAGTCGACACGCAGCAAGGTGCGCTTCGAGGGGTGTGATGAGCAGTCGGAGAGGCTACGCGCCGAACGAATCGCTTCTACCGGGCAATACGATTCGGAAGAACGCGCAGCAGCGGCGAGGTGGCGACGGGGCGATGGACACAGGCAGCGATGGCCCGAAAAATAGACCGGACCGGAAATTCGTCCTGGACGTGACGGTTCCGGCGAGGGGCCGGGAGGTCACCGACGCTCTTCGGCTCGGTTGGGATTCCCGGGTGGGTAGGGCGATGCCGCTGTCGTCGGGCACGACCGGCGCCGATGGCTACCGAGTTCGCATCGATCACGCCAAGGTGGACGACGCGATAATCGAGAGGCTCTACAGCGAGTTGCCCACCGACGGGGCCGGACGCGACTTCACCCGGCACGACGACCGGATCGTGCTGCACATGGTGCGCCGGGGCGGGTGGCGGTTCATCGGTCCGGACCACACGGTGACCGTGCCGGCCGGGCAATTTCTCGTGCGGCGTCCCGACTCGTCGCGACGCTTCCAGGCGGCGCCGCGCACACAGACGCGGATCATCGCCCTGCCCGCCGCGTATTTCCGACCCGGTATCGGCGATCGGGACATGGTCGGGCCGTCGGATTCGGCCGAGGTGCGCCTGCTCGTGGCCCACACGAGGATGGTCGAGGCGATGCTGGACGATCTGGCTCCCGAAGGGGTGCGGGCAGCCCGTGCGGCTCTGGTCGAACTGGCCAGGGGTGTCCTGACTCGTAGCATCGACGCCGACGAACCGCTGCTGGCTCCCGCACTGATCCAGGCGGCCAGGGATGTCGTGGAATCCCTGCTCACCCACCCCGATCTGTCGCCTCCCGTGGTGGCGCGCGAACTCAACGTATCGGTACGCACGCTGCATCGGGCGTTCGCGGGCACGCCGGAGTCGGTCACCGGTTACATACGCCGCAGACGGCTGGAGCGCGCCCGCCTCGAACTGGCCGCCCACGACAGCGTCTCGGAAATCGCCGCTCGCTGGCAGTTCACGGACAGTAGTCACTTCGCCCGCGCCTTCCGAAACCGGTACGGCCAGACGCCGACCCAATTCGCCCGCTCGATCCAGGCCGAGCCGGACGCGCACGGCAACTCCGGCTGACCCGACGACGCTGTCAGAACACGGCGATGGGGTTTACCGGAACGCCGGTCAGGCCGTGGATACGCGGTGGGGCGACGGTGAGCAGGAAGCTATAGCGCTCGAGCTGCGCGCACAGCGCCGCGAGATCGTCGAGCTCGACCGCGTCGATCAGGGGCATCGCCATCCGGCCCAGCGCGACGCCGTGCAGCGCAGACAGTCCGTCGGGATCCAGCGGCGGGTGCGCGTCTCCCCGGTCGCCCGCGAAGATCGCGATCCCTCGCTCGTGCATCCAGCGCACCGCGTTGATGCTGATGCCCGGAGACGGTGTGCCGGGAACGTTCGTACTCGTCCAACCGAGTCGTACCACGAGCGCGTCGCCCGAACTCACCGTGACGCCCTGGCGCTTCTCGGCCTGCTCGAAATCGTGCGACGTCACCGCGTACCCGGCGGGCAGGGGCCCGTCGACGGCCAGATCGAGCAAGACCCCCCGCGTGAGGATTCCCGCGGCGAATGCCGCAGTAGATGCGTGCGTGACGCCCCCGGGTGTCACGGCCTGCTCCCGCGGACGTCCGGGATAGACCTCGCCGTCCTGCGACCAGTGCGAAAGCGCATCGAGATGCGTCGACTTCACGTGATGATTCGTGACCAGCATCAGATCCGCCGCCACGCCCACCCCGGTATGCGACATCATCTGCTGCACAGGCGAAACATCCACCGTCGCAGGAGCGAACGGACTACTGACCATCGGATTGGGCGTGATCACCTGCGCCAGCGACGCCCACCGCCCGGTCCGCACCTCTCCAGCAGCCTTCGCGCGCACCTCATCGGTAATGAGATTGAGCGTCCCGAGTTCGTCGTCGGCTCCCCACCTTCCCCAATTGCTCGGCAGGTCAAGGCTGTTCGAATCGACCATGTAGTCGGACTCCTCCCGGTCGCGATCCCGTGGACCCGCCAGGTGTGGCCCTCAGCGAACACTAGGAGAACCACGCACTCGCAGACCAGTACTCCGGTGCCAGGTTCAGTAGTACGCGCGCGACACGGCGAACCCTCCGCTGATGTCGGCCCCCTTCGGACAGTTGCCGAAAAGTGGCATCGATCATGATTGAGTACCGCCGACTCGGGCTATGGCTGTCAGTAGCAGCTACCGAGGATGGGAGGCCATCATGTCGAATCATCGCCTTCTCGCCGAGCTGGGCGTATGCGCTGTACTCGCCGCCGGAGCGGTGGGCATGGGAGCGGAATCAGCCGCGGCACAACCACCGACGCCACCGGCACACGGGAAACCTGTATTGGGACCGCTGGCCATGTCGCCGGATCCGTTGGGGTGCCTGTTGAGCACCGGGTCGTCGGCATTCTGCATCGGCTGACGTATTGGCGGCGGAACCCTCAGCGCGGCAACGAAACCCGCGACGACCAGGTTTGCCGATGTGCGCAGAATCGCGGCGGGAGCGAAACAACCAGCAGTCCAAGATGATTGGCCAGCGAATTATCGGGGTACGCCTGAGCTGAAGGGCTTGTCAGGCCGATTGCCCGCACGATCGACAGCCTGTCAGCGTTATCCGAGGGGCCGGTGACCGATACGGTCGCCGGCCCTGCGAATCCTTCCCGATGGCCCATCGATGGCCGGAACCACGGGACCGAGCATGAATGGGCGTCGAGATGAACGTGAGCGGCGGTTTCGAGCGTGTGATGCGGCGCGTGGAAACCTGGCAGCAACGGCACCGGCCGCTCGCCTTCCTGGTGGCGGTGATCAAGAAGTTCGACGACGATCAGGCCGGTCACCAGGTGGCGTTGATCTCCTACTATTCCTTCGTCGCGACATTTCCCCTCCTGCTCGTGCTGGTCACGATCGCCGGTGTGGTGCTGCGCAATTCGCCCCAGCTACAGCAACAGGTCGTGAACTCGGCGTTCAGCCAGTTCCCGATCGTCGGCGCGCAACTTCACCAGCAACTCGGCGTCATGGCTTTCCGCCGTACCGGACTCGCGTTGACCGCCGGTATCGGCGGTGCGCTCTGGGGCGCCCGCGGCTTGACCAACGCCATCCAGAACACCCTCAACACCCTGTGGGCGGTACCGAGAGTCGACCGCCCGAGCTTCCCGCGAAACTACGTGCGCGCGCTCGGCCTGTTGGCGGTATTGGGCCTGGCGGTTCTCGTGCCAGCGGCGTCCGCCGGGCTCAACGCGGCGGGCGCCGCGGTGGGTCTGCCCGGAGCGCCGGTCAAAGTACTGGTTTTCGCCGTATCCACCCTGCTGAACGTCGCACTGTTCCTGGCCGCGTTCCGGCTGGCCACCGCGGCGACCGTCCCGACCCGCGCCATGGTCCCGGGCGCGGCCCTGTCCGGCTTCGCCTGGCAGGTCCTGTGGAACATAGCCGGCGTCCTGCTCGCCCACACGGTCCGCCACGCCGAGGCCATCGCGGGCCTGTTCGGCATCGTCCTCGGCTTACTGAGCTGGTTCGCCCTCCAGGCAACAGTGACGGTATACGCGATCGAAGCCGACGTCGTCCGAGCCCGAAAACTATGGCCCCGCAGCATCACCACCCCCCGCCTGACCCGCGCCGACAAACGCTACCTGACCTGGGCCACCGCCGCCGAGGCCCGCGTCCCGGAACAACGCATCGAAGTCGAATTCCCCAGCGCCCCACCAC
>NZ_JAGPOX010000057.1 GCF_019038435.1 Nocardia alni | reverse complement strand
CCTACTGGCCCGGATCGAGCGGCACGAACAGAAAGAGCACTCCCAACAGCCCACCGACCGCACTCACCAGACTGCCGCATCACCGGCAGCCGCGTGAACCCCCGAAGAACTTGCGGGCGGGACCACTTAGCGTCGACCACGAAGATCACGACAAGCATCGGGCACTCGTGAAGGAGATCGACGGTGGACAGCACTCAGACCATTCCCCGCCAGTTCCGTACGGCGGTGGTTCCGGCCGCGGGGCTGGGGACTCGGTTCCTACCGGCCACCAAGTCGGTCCCCAAGGAACTGCTCCCGGTTGTGGACACGCCCGGCATCGAATTGGTGGCCGAGGAGGCCGCCGACGCCGGAGCGGATCGCATGATCATCGTCACCTCACCCGAAAAGCAGAGCGTAGCGGAGCATTTCGCCGAATGCCCGGAGCTGGAGGACACCCTCGCCCGGCGCGGTAAATTCGACCTGCTCGAGCGGGTGCGCCGCGCACCCAAACTGCTGGAGGTGGAAACGGCCCTGCAGCCGCGTCCGCTGGGACTCGGACACGCTGTGCTGCAAGCGGAGTCGTCCCTCGCGGCCGACGAGACCGCGATCGCCGTCCTGCTGCCCGACGACCTGGTCGGCTCCGGCGTCCTCGAGACCATGGCCGAGGTCCGCCGCCGCTGGGGCGGCAGCGTCCTGTGCGCGATCGAGGTCCCCCACAATCAGGTCAGCGCCTACGGCATCTTCGACGTGGCCGCAGCCACCGATACCCCGGATGTACTGCGCGTCAACGGCATGGTGGAAAAACCCGCCGTAGAGGACGCCCCCTCCAACCTGGCCGCCGCAGGCCGATACCTCCTGGACCGCGCCATCTTCGACGCCCTGCGCCGCATAACCCCCGGCGCAGGCGGCGAATACCAACTAACCGACGCCATAGCCCTCCTGATCGCCGAGAACCACCCCGTCCACGTAGTAATCCACCGCGGCCCCCGCCACGACATAGGCACCCCCACCGGCCACCTCCGCGCCGCAGTAGATTTCGCCCTCCAACGCGAGGAATACGCAGGCCCTCTACGTGATTGGTTGTTGCAGCGGCTCGGGGTGGGGGAGTAGGCCAGAGCCTCTATCGGCTACCCCGGTCATACGGGAGACGGTCCGGTAGAGAAGCCGCAATCAACTGCATTACCCGTGAGGGGTCGTTGGTGATTGTGGCCGACCCGAGTTCCGACACGCGTGTTCGTCGTGCAGGAGTGATCGCACCGGTGTAGAAGACGACCGGGCCGGTAAAGCCGTACTTGGAACGAAAGTACTCCATATCATCCAGGCCTGCGTTGGGGTCATCGAATCTGGTGATATCCGAAACTATGATATCCGGATTCGACTTTTCGAGAACCAGGGATGCCGAAGATCGGTCGACGGCGTGGTTGACGTGTGCGCCGAGATCCTCCAACTCTCGATTCAATCCAGAGTCAGGACTCGATTGGTCATCGATTCGCAGAATGTGTAGTCCCTGAAATGCATCCGCTTCTAAACTCTCCGGAAGAGCGCTGTGCAAATATGTGGAATCCGGGAAATCGGACACCGGCGGCGCGACGTGATACGAGAATGGTCTGCGTAGAATGTATCGCAATCTGTAGGATTTCGCCGGAAAATCCAGGCTCTTGATCAGCGACGTGAACTCTCTGTCGGTGGCCAATTCCGGAAAATAGAGCGGGAGATTCTGCTCCAGTTCCTTCAGATGCTGCTCTAATTTCTCGCCGTCCAGTTTTGGTGGCGGCGGCCTGACGTCCTTATTTTCGCATAGTTTGTGTAGGGATTCGTAATCTATCTCGGTTCCCTGCTTTGTTGCCATGCGAAAGCTGTAATACGCCAGAAAGTCTTGAATCGGATCTCCGTCGTCAGGGCTGACGAGGCTTCGATAGAAGTCCGGATAGAACTGTTGTAGAAGTACCACGCGAATAAGGTTCTCGATTCCCGCCCCTGCCCAGTCCGGGTTCAGTCCGTACTCCACGACGAAACTGTTGATGAGCCGTTTGATCCGCCGAGGGTTGTGTCCGCTGCCGCGAGCTACCAAACTCTTCATCGTTTCGTCGAAGTAGCTGCCCGCGCCTGAACGGGCCAGGTATCCGTTGATGAGGTTTTTGACATCCGACGTGCTCGGAGCAGGAATTCGATAGTTTATCTGGATTATCTTCTCCAGATACGCCAGGGTGCGTGTCGCGTTACTGTCCGTATCCGAGGCGTGAACGGTCTTCAAGAGCACCGACTGATCGCATGCCATGACGAATACTATTCCCGGCACGTCGAGGTAGAGTTTGATCGCTTGGCATATCTCGATTATCCGTTCACTTGCGCACCGATCTAGATCATCGATGAACACAACCAGGAGCTGCCCGCCGTCCAACCGATCGCCGCGGTGCATCCATGTGTCGAGCGCATCGCGAAGTACGCTCTTGATCGCATTACGGGATTTCGCATCTGTCGACAGAATCTTCCAGATCTGGTCCACCACGCCACCGAGTCCGAAGAAGCTCGCTACAAGCATGAACGCTACTCGTATTCCGTTGAGCAGCTGGGTGTTCTTGGACAATGAACGGACCGTGCGACGAATTACACTCGGATCGAGGCTCAGCAGTACGGATTTGATCAGCCCTTCCAGAATGTCGGTCGATCCGGCTGTCCACGCGTTGAACCATACGCTCGTCACCCCTGGCGCGGCATCGAGTACGGCCTGGAGTTGCCGCATCAGACTGCTCTTGCCCATACCCCA
Organism: Nocardia alni; assembly: GCF_019038435.1. GTDB lineage: Bacteria > Actinomycetota > Actinomycetes > Mycobacteriales > Mycobacteriaceae > Nocardia > Nocardia alni. The sequence goes on along the minus strand of NZ_JAGPOX010000057.1, from coordinate 52,167 downwards.
GTCGGCATCGATCGCGAGGGTGAAGGGTGCGGCGGATCGCGACGCAACGATCAGATCCCCCAGCCGCCGGGCGCTGGCCGCGAGATCCAGCAAGTCCTCGTTGCCGCTGTCTCCGACGGGAGCGTCGTTCAGGACGACGAAACGTTCGAACTTGCTATCCCGTTCGGATATGGCGATACCAGTTACATCAGACACCCGCGTGCCCCCCTCTTCCCGACCAGCCCCCATCGTATGTGTGAGTGAGGTGATTCACCACTGAGGCTGGACAAGTGTTCTCACGCAGATGAGTTCGAGGCCCCAGGGGCGCGCACGGTGGGGTGCGTGCGCGCTGCGGCGGTTACTTCGTGGACTGGGCCAGCGCCTCGTATAGCCAATGATGGGCTCGCCCTACGGTGATGCGAGATCCGATGAGTTGTGCTGTCAGCGCCCAGTATCGGTGGATCCTGCGGTCGGTGTCGGTCGCGTCGAGCAGCAATCGCTCGCGGAAGCGTGGGGAATCGCGCTCTCCGCGTGCGTCGGCGTGGGCGTTGACGAATCGGTCGAGTTCGCGGCCACGGCGTGGCCGCACGTCTTGCGAAATGAGAGGGACCACGTCCGTCATGAGGTTGCCCATTTCGGCGTACAACCCTCGGCGGTCGCGGATCAGTTCTGGCTGCTGTCGCCAGAACTGCTGTCGTACAAGACTGTTCATTGCGGGCTCGGTGGCGAGTTCGGTCAACTCGGCATAGGCCACTACGTCGTCGACCGATGGTGCATCGGGTGGCTCCGGGACGTTCCAGTACACCCAGAGATCGACCTCGCTTCGGGCTATCGGTGCCAGGGCGCGCCGCCAGAATTGCGCGAGGCAATCGTGTGCCGCACCACCGTCTTGCGCTGCGGCCAGCAACACGAGCCGCTCGGTCCGCTGCGTCGGGGGCGCCGTCTCGACCGCCCGAAGCGAAGCTCGTCGCCAGGCCAACGATTTGAGTTCGATAGCGACTCGCGCACTTTCGGCGGCGATGACCTCGTCGACCGACCGTTTTCCATGCAGCACATCGGCAATCGAGCCGAGCCCGAGACCGAACGCACGCAATCGCCGGACCAGCAGCAGGCGTTCGGTGGCGGCGTCGCCGTCGAACATCCGATGCCCGCCTGCGCTGCGATGGGGCTCCAGAATGCCCTCGTCACAGTAGAACCGGATCGTTCGTACCGCGAGCCCGGTACGGCGCGCCAACTCCCCGATGCCCACCAGCGAGTGTGCCTGTGTGTCGTCCGTCACAACCTGTTGAACCTCCACCCCGGTGGAGCTTCTAGCGTACTGACACCGCCGTTCGACCACACGCGTGGCGTACGGCGGATATGTGATCGCATCCCAGGAGAGTGATTCGTGGCTATCACGCAGGAAGAAATCGTCGCCGGCATCGCGGAGATCATCGAGGAGGTAACAGGTATCGACGCCGCCGAGGTAGCGATGGAGAAGTCTTTCGTGAACGATCTGGACATCGACTCGTTGTCGCTGGTCGAGATCGCCGTACAGCTGGAGGACAAGTACGGCGTACGGGTCCCGGACGAGGACATGGCGGGTCTGAGAACCGTCGGTGACGCAGTCGTCTATGTGCAGAGGATGGAGGCCGAACGGCCGGAGCTCGCCTCGGATGTTCAGGCGAAACTCGGGGAAGGCCAGGGGAAGTGAAATCGGGACCGGTGGGCGCGCACGGGGGTGGTGCGTGCGCGCCGCGGCGGGTTACTTGGTGGCGGTGAGGTAGGCCGCCATGTTCATCATGTCGACCATTTCCTCGGGGATTTCGGGGAGGGGGCAGTTGTAGTGGGTGGCGAGGTCGGCGATGCGTTGGGCGCCGACCTGCCAGCCGCGGTCGGTGAGCCATTGGGTGGGGTCGGAGCGGTCGTCGTCGTAGAACAGCTCGCTGACGTCGAGGTTGCCGAAGGGGGTTCGGTCGAGGTGCTGCGAGGTCTGCTCGGTGAAGCGTTTCATGTCGAGGGCGCCGATGAAGCCCTCGACCGAGAGGCGGCTGCCGGGTGCGGAGAGGGTGTCGATCCGCTCGAACAGCGAATCCTGTGCCGCGCCGGGCAGATACGGGAGGAGGCCCTCGGCGGACCAGGCTGTGGGCAGGTCGGGGTCGAAGCCCGCGGTGCACAGGGCGGCGGGCCAATCGTCGCGGAGATCGACTGCTACCTCGCGCAATTGGGCGCGTGGGGCGATGTCGTTCGCGGCGAGCACTTTCCTCTTGAACTCCAGCACCTTCGGCTGATCGATCTCGAAAACCGAGGTGCCCGAGGGCCAGTCGAGCCGGTAGGTGCGCGCGTCCAGACCGGCGGCGACGATCACCGCCTGCCGGATGCCCGCCGCCGCGGCCGACAGGAAGAACTCGTCGAAGAACCGCGAGCGCAGGCCCATCACGCGGCCGAACGGCACGCCCTCGAAAATATCCGGACCGTCCAGTGTCTCCAGGAAACTCGGTTCGTCCGCGGCCTCGACGAACAGGCGCGCGCAGGGGTCTTGGATCAGGGCGTCGGGTCGGGCCGACTCCATCGCCCGGAATGTCGCCACGCCCAGGGCGGTGAGGCCGACACTGCTGACGATATCCCAGGTATCTCCATCGGTACGCATAACTACTCTCCTCAATCACAGTGGTGCACTGAGTCATTCGTGGTGATTCTCAGCGACCGGCGACCGGTCGGTACTAGCTCCCGGAAACAGCCTAGGCCCAAAGTTGATCGAGAGGTGGAGTTGACGGCGTCGATCCAGAGAGTCGGAAGGATCGGCAACTGGTCGGTTGATTGCCCTTCGCGCCGGGGTATCGCCAAGTCGGCGTGGCTATATGGACGTGCGTCCAGTGGTCGGGCCCGGGTGCGAGCGCTGTATTGCGAAACCAATGTCTCGCCGATACCTACGGGCAATGTTGCGGCAATGTCCAAGCCACGACCCCGAAATCCGCGTCTGTTGAGATGGTCTTCGTCCTTTGACGTATCGCGGCGCTTACAGGAGGTGCGGGATGTTCGAATCGTGTTACACACCAGACGATGTCGCGCATGTGCTGCGGAATCGGCACGGACTTCCGGTCGAACTGGAAGCCTATCGCCCGACGATCGTCTCCGGAAGCCGCATCGGGGCGATCAGCCTGCCGATGGAACTGGGCTACCGCGTCCTGAATCTGCTGCCTGACCGGCCCGTTCCCGTGGTGGGCAATCCACCCGACACGATCTGGACCTTCCTGGTCGGATCCGTCTTCCCGCCGCTGCTGGCCCGGACCGTGCGACGGTGGGCCGCGCGCGGGGTCACCGTGCACGCGCGTGGCCATCGGGTGCTCATGCCGATGTCCGACAGCGGTCTCGGCTGGCGTTGGGCCTGCGCGCCCGAGGCCGGTCCGCTGCGCCTGCCCTCGCGTGGTCAGGTGCTCGACGCCGCCGAACTACTGCTGGCGATGGGCCCGGTTCAGACCTGCCGCGAGGTCGCCGGGGCGACGCCCGACAGGTCCCGCAGCACGACGTGATTGCGGTCGGCCAAGCTGCCGAGCGCATGGTCGGGGTGCAGGCCGAGATACTGCCGCCGGGTGCGGGTGCTCCAGCAGCGGGCGGCCTCGGTACGGGTCTTGTAGAAGTTCACCATGTAGCCGCCGCTGTGGATGCTCAGCCGCACGTAGCCGCCGGGATATTCCTTCACCGCGGCGCCCTCCAGGAACTCCACGGGGATATCGGCGTCCGGCCGTCCGACGCGGTTGCGGTGGGTGTGGCCGGTGTGATGCAGGAATACGCCCGGTGCGTTCCGGTACAGGTGGTGCAGTGCGGCGGCGGTCACGCGGTCCAGCACGAATCCCGGGCCGGCGGGATTGCTCACCGCTGCCGACGAGGTCACCGGATGGTGGCCGAAGACCAGTGTCGGACGGTCCGGATCGGCGCTCAGCAGCCCACGCAGCCGGGCCAGCTGCGGTGCGCCCACCGAGCCGCCCGCACTCCGTAGCCGCGCGGTGTCCAGGCCCAGGATGCGCAGTCCGGCCACGTCGTCGGCGGAGACATGCCCGAGCGGATGGAAAACGGCGCCCCAGTCGTCGCGCCGCGGGTCGCGGGGAACGTCGTGGTTGCCCCGGCACACGAAGTAGTCCCGGCCCAGCGTGCCCCAGCCGTCCAGGCGCTGCCGGACCGCCCTGGACTGTTCCAGGGTGCCCGAATCGGTGAGGTCGCCCGCGACGATCAGGTGATCGACCGTTCGGTCCGGATGGCGCAGATCCGTCAGCAGCGCGTCCAGCATGATCTCCGGATGCTGGTCGGTCTCGTGCCGCAGTCCTGGGGTGAGCCCAGCGATCAGCAGGCCGCTGATGCGCTCGCCGTAGTGCACGTCGTTGGCCAGCGCGATCGTGCGCAGCAGCGGCCCGGGCGGCGGTGTCAGCGTGGTGAACATGCCCGTGGATTCGGGAGTCCCGGCGCGCCGGGTCACCAGGGTGCGAGCGGGGCCGGCGCGGTGACCGCCGGAGTATGCCTCGAACCGATACCGACGGCCCGGTTCCAGCCCCGTGATCTCGGCATAGTGGTAGGCGGTCCGCTGCGAGTCGAGGTAGCGCGTCGGGGCCGGGCCGATCGAATCGGCGGGTGCGATGCGGACCTCGGTGTCGGCGTCGACGGGCCGCAGCCGTCCGGACGATTCGCGTGCCCGCGTCGTCCACGTGAGGATCACCGACCTGTCGGTCACGGTCACCACTTCGAGATCCGACGCGACGATCGAATCCTTCCGCACCGCAACGCGATCCGGGCGGTAGAGGGTGAATGCCGGGGACGGCAGCACCACCGCGCCCGAGGCGGTGTTCACCGCGCCCGAGGCCACGTGCACGGCGCCGGTGGCGACTTTGGCCATCCAGATGGCTCGCAGGCGTGCATTCGACATTGGGGACCTCCGCACCTGGTGGGCCGATATCCGCAACGGTAGGATGGCGGCCTGAACGGCCCGGCTCGCTCACATAGACGTTTGGCTTCCAATGCGCGATATTTCCCGGTTCCCCTGGTGCGGTTGCCGCCAGATCTGGTGTGTGAAGGGATAACGTCCGGCACTCCGTTCGGGTTCGACCGAGTGCGGGCGATTCGTTCGAGCGCGGAATTTCCGGGGGATTTCAGCCGTTGGTCGTGTCCGTGGAGACTCGAGTGCCCATCGGAATATCGGTCTGGCCGCAGGCCGGCGCCACCAACGATGTCGCGGACGTGATCGAAAAGGTGCGGTCCGCGCGCGATCTGGGGTTGTCGTCGGTGTGGTTCGGGCAGCGATTCGATCTGGATTCGCTGGTGCTGGCCGGGATTGTGGCGCAGGCGGTCGACGGGATCGGGGTCGGCACGTCGGTGGTCCCGATCAATCCGCGGCATCCGGTGGTCGTCGGCTCGCAGGCGCAGACCGTGCAGGCCGCATCGCGGGGACGATTCCGTCTGGGTCTCGGATTGGGTTCTACCACGCTGGAATCCGCGGCGTTCGGGATCACCGAGGACAGGCCGGTGCTGCGGCTGCGGGAGTACCTGACGGCATTGCGGTCGCTGATCGAAGAGGGTGGGGCCGATATAGCGGGTGAGCGAGTGCGGGCCCGTCCGCCCATGCCGACAAGGGTGCACGGCGGCGCGGACGTGCCGCTGCTGGTGGCGGCGATGGGACCGCAGGCGCTGCGGGTCACCGGCGAGCTGGCCGACGGCGTCATTCCCAACCTCGCGGGTCCTCGCACTCTCGCCACCCAGATCATCCCAGCCTTCGAGCGGGCTCGCCCGGCTCGGCCGCCGCGTCCGGGACAGGTCGTCGTCTGCGTGGCGGCGGTGGTGACGGATCGTCCCGATGAGGTCCGCGCTCGCGCCGCGCAGGACATGGCGTTCTACGACGCCAGTCCCTCCTACCGCGCGGTGATGGATCGCGAGGGGGTCGCTCGGGCCGCCGAACTGGCCCTGATCGGCGACGAGGAGGAGGTCAGCCGTGGCCTGAGCCGGTACATCGAGGCGGGCGCCACCGAACTGCTGGTCACTCAGACGGATATGGGCGGTCCCGAGGACCAGTCGCGCACCTGGAAGCTCCTGGGCGAGTTGTCGGCCTGAACCTGCCTGCGGCGCGCCCTACTCCTTCGGCGCCAGGACCGCGTCCAGTTCGGCGCGGACGCGCTCGGGATCGGCTCCGGCGGCATCGAAGACGCGCCGGCACAGATCGGGATCGGTGGCCAGCAGGGCCAGCAGCAGGTGCGGGGTGTCGATCTCGGTGTCGTCGCAGCGGCGGGCTTCCATACCGGCGCGCGTGAGGGTCTTGGTGGCTCGCTGGGACAGCGCGACCTTGGTCCGGCCGAGAACTTCCCGGATCGGGTCGGCGGTGATGCGCAGGTTCGCGACAACCTGTCCGGCAACGGAATCGGCGGTACCGCGCGCGGCGCGGATGACGCCGATGAGCAGGTGATCGGGGGTGATCAGACTGTCGCCCAGTGCGATCGACTCCCGCAGCGAATGCTCCAGGACCGTCTTCGCCTCGGTGGTGAACGGGATATGGCCGTACTCAGCGTGATTCGCCTGCCCCCGGGTGAGCGTGACCGTGGCGAGAGCGGCCTGCGGGGTGAACCCCTGCCGGTCCAGCAGTGCGCGGGTGGCCGGTGCGCGGCCCTGTTCTGCGGCCTCGAACACGGCCAGTAGCAGATGCTCCGCGCCGATGTAGTCGTGTTCGTGTTCGCGTGCGACCTCCTGTGCCCGCACTACCGCCCAGCGTGCCGAATCGGAGAACCGTTCGAACATCGGGGGCTCCTTCCGCCGATCGTGCGGTGCTTGATATCCAGCGTAGACGCTTTTCGCCACCCGCCTGGTGACCTGCTATTTCTTTGACAGAAGGTCGCGCAGCAGACATTCGAGCGGCGGTCGCGGTGCGACGAGGTGGGAAATCCGATGCGGTTTCGATCTTGACATCGACCGGGGGAGAGGAGAAGGCTCACCTTTAGTTAGCGTGACAAACTAGTTGCAGCATACATGTACTATGCGGTCATGCGGTCGACCGCCGGTGCTCGGTGGAAATCCATTGGGAGGCAGGGGCATGGACGAGGCACGGCAACAGCAACTCGAGGCACGGCAGCAGGAGTTCGCGCGGCGGCTGACCGGCCTGGTCGCGCGCGATGAGCAGGTTCGCGCGGCGATACCGGACGTGGCGGTCACGAGGGCGATGGCTCGCACGGATATCCCACTGGCGCAGTCGATTTCCGATCTGATGCGGGGATATGCCGACCGCCCGGCGCTCGGCATGCGCGCGGTGGAGTACGTGACCGACGCGGCGGGCCATACCAGGGGGCGGCTGCTGCCCCGGTACGACACCATCACCTACGGCGAGTTGTGGCGGCGCATCTCCGCTCTCGTGGCGGCCTGGCACAATGACACCGAACGGCCCACGCGCGCTGGTGATTTCGTTGCCACGATCGGGTTCACGAGTATCGACTACACGGTGATCGATCTGGCGTGCACCGCGCTGGGCACGGTATCGGTGCCGCTGCAGGCCGGTGCGCCGATGGCTCAACTCGCGCCGATCGTCGCCGAGACGGAGCCGCGCGTGCTGGCGACGAATGTCGAACAGATCGATATGGCAGTGGATCTGGCGGTGGACAACGATTCGGTGCGCTGGGTGATCGTGTTCGACTACCACGCGCAGGACGACGATCACCGCGCCGCGGTCGAACTAGCCCGGGCCCGGCTGGCCGGCGGCCCGGTGATCGTCGAACTGCTGGACGAGGTGATCGAGCGCGGGAGCCTGCTGCCCGAGGCGCCGCTGCACACCGGCGCGGGCCCGGATGCCTTGGCGCTGCTCATCTACACCTCGGGGAGCACCGGAACACCCAAGGGCGCAATGTATCCCGAGCGTCTCGTCGCGCAGGTCTGGCGCGGTGGGCTGATGCGCCAGGACACGGTCGTGCAGTTGCCGATGATCGCCTTCAGCTTCATGCCGATGAGCCACGTGGCCGGGCGCGGTTCGCTGCTGCACGCCCTGGGACGCGGCGGCACAGTGTATTTCGCGGCGCGCAGCGATATGTCGACGCTGTTCGACGATCTGGCACTGGCCCGTCCGACGATGCTGTTCTTCGTGCCGCGGGTGTCCGAGATGCTGTTCCAGCGCTACCGCAGCGAGGTCGATCGCCAGGTGGCCGCCGGTGGCGACCCGCAGACCGTCGAGGGTGAGGTGAAGGCGCACCTGCGCGATGAGATTCTGGGCGGGCGGTTCATCATGGCCATCACCGGTAGTGCCCCGCTGTCCGCGCAGCTGCGCGAATTCATGGGTTCGGTGCTGGGATTCGAGCTGATCGACGGGTACGGCTCCACCGAATCCGCGGGCGGAGTCCTGGTCGACAACATCATCACCCGGCCGCCGATCACCGACTACAAGCTGGCGGACGTCCCGGAACTCGGCTACTTCGGCACCGACAAGCCCTATCCGCGTGGGGAACTGCTGATCAAGTCCGAGACCTTGATCCCCGGCTACTACAAGCGGCCCGAGCTGAGCGACGAGGTCTTCGACGCCGACGGCTTCTACCGCACCGGTGACGTCATGGCCGAACTCGGCCCCGACAATCTGGTCTACGTCGATCGCCGCAACAACGTGCTCAAGCTCTCGCAGGGCGAGTTCGTGACGCTGGCCAAGCTCGAGGCCGTCTACGGGGGCAGCCCGCTGGTGCGGCAGATCTTCGTGTACGGCAGCAGTGAGCGATCGTATCTGCTGGCGGTCGTCGTGCCGACCACCGATGCGCTTGCCGCACACCCGGATACCGACGCCCTGAGCGCCGCGATCGCCGCGTCGCTGCAGCGGTTGGCCCGGGACAACGAGTTGGGGTCCTACGAGATACCGCGCGCGTTCCTGGTCGAAACCGAGCCGTTCACCATGGAGAACGGCCTGCTGTCCGGCATCGCGAAAATCCTGCGCCCCAAGTTGAAAGCGCATTACGGCCGGCGGCTGGAGCAGCTCTACGAGGATCTGGCCCGGGAGCAGGACGACGAGCTGGCGGCGCTGCGCCGCGAGGCCGGGAGTCTGCCGGTACTGCAGACGGTCGGACGGGCGGCGCGGGCGATGCTGGGTTGCGCGGAGAGCGATGTGCGCCCGGATGTGCATTTCGCCGATCTGGGTGGCGATTCCCTATCGGCGCTGTCGTATTCCGCGCTGCTGCACGAGATCCTCGGTGTCGAGGTTCCGGTTGGTGTGATCGTCAGCGCCGCAACGGATCTGAGGCGGCTGGCCGCCTATATCGAGACCGAGCGCAGTTCCGGCGGGAAACGCCCGACGCCGGATACCGTGCACGGCGAAGGCTCCCAGATTCATGCGGCGGATCTGACCCTCGACAAGTTCCTCGACGCGGCGACGCTCGCCGCGGCCGCGACAGCGCCGCGTGTCACGGGCACGCCGAAGACCGTGTTGCTGACCGGCGCCAACGGTTATCTGGGCCGGTTCCTGTGCCTGGAATGGCTGGAACGGCTACATGATTCGGGCGGCAGGCTGATCTGTGTGGTACGCGGCAGTGACGCCGTCGCGGCCCGCGCCCGGCTGGACGAGGTCTTCGACAGCGGCGATCCGGACCTGCTGCGGCACTATCGTGCGCTGGCCGAGGGCACCCTCGAGGTGCTGTCCGGTGATATCGGCGACCCGAACCTCGGTCTGGGCGAGCCGGATTGGCATCGTCTGGCCGAGACGGTGGATCTGATCGTGCATCCCGCGGCGTTGGTCAACCATGTGCTGCCGTACGGGCAGTTGTTCGGTCCCAACGTGGTCGGCACCGCGGAGGTGATCCGGTTGGCGCTGAGCGTGCGGATCAAGCCGGTCACCTATCTGTCCACGGTGGGTGTGGCTGATCAGGTGGCGCCCGAGAAGTTCACCGAGGACGGTGACATCCGCGAGATCAGCGCGGTGCGTTCGCTGGGCGACGGGTACGCCAACGGGTATGGCAACAGTAAGTGGGCCGGTGAGGTGCTGCTGCGGGAAGCGCACGATGTGTGCGGCTTGCCGGTGGCGGTGTTCCGGTCGGACATGATCCTGGCCCACTCGCGTTACGCGGGTCAGCTCAATGTGCCGGACATGTTCACCCGGCTGCTGCTGAGCCTGCTGGCCACGGGCGTGGCTCCGAAGTCGTTCGCTGTGCTCGACGCTCTGGGCAACCGCCAGCGCGCCCATTACGACGGGCTGCCGGGCGATTTCACCGCCGAGGCGATCACCGTGCTCGGTACCCAGGTGGGCGATGGCTTCGAAACCTACGACGTGATCAACCCGCACGACGATGATCTGTCCCTGGATCAGTTCGTGGACTGGCTGATCGAGGCGGGCCATCCGATCGAGCGGATCTCGGACTACGGAGAATGGTTCTCCCGCTTCGAGACCGCGCTGCGCGCTCTGCCCGAACGGCAACGTCAGCACTCGGTGCTGCCATTGCTGCACGCCTACCGGCGTCCCGGACGGCCGATGCGGGGCGGGACGATTCCAGCCAAGCGATTCCAATCCGCCGTCCAGGCCGCGAAACTCGGCCCCGATCACGACATCCCGCATGTGACAAGGGAACTCATCGAGAAGTATGCCAGCGATCTGAAACTGCGAAACCTGGTGTAGTACTCCGATATTCGTCCCGCTCGACGATGCGCGGGTTTGCTGTGACCCTTCGGTCACAGCAGGACAGCCGCCCCCGGCCTTCGACCTTCGCCGGGGGCGGTTGCGTGTGTTTTCGCGCCGCCCGCATACCGCCTCCCCGGATCGGTGTGACGAGGGCAAACCTGCCCTACTGATGAGTACAGATTGGGCGCTGCGCACAATCTGGTGATTCGATTGCTGGGCTGGTAGGGCATTGTTTGTGCGCACGGCCGCGAGAAGACTCGGTGACGATGGCCCAAGCCACAACCGTGCGGGGTCGTGATCGTTCGAGATGAGGAGCACCACGAGTGCCGGAATTCGATCTGTTGGTGATCGGTGGCGGTCCCGGTGGCTATGTGGCCGCCATTCGTGCCGCGCAGCGCGGGTTGTCGGTGGGGTTGGTGGAGAAGGAGCGCCCGGGTGGCGTCTGCCTGAACTGGGGCTGCATTCCCACCAAGGCCATGCTGCGCTCTGCGGAGGTCTTTCAGACCGTCACCGCAGCAGCCGATTTCGGTGTGTATGCCGATAACGTTCGCTTCGACTTCGGTGTCGTGCGGCAGCGCAAGGACGGCATCGTCAAGGAGCTGACCGACGGTGTCGCGGGCCTGTTGAAGGCCAACGGCGTCACCGTGATCGAGGGCCACGCCCGCTTCACCGGCCCGACCACCGTGCAGGTCTTCCAGGCCGGAACCTCACCGATCTTCCCGGGCGGTCCCCGCTACGCCGCCGCGCCGACCGAGACCCGGGTCCGCGAGGTCAGCGCCGCCGACGTGATCGTCGCGACCGGCTCGGTTCCGGCGCTGCTGCCCGTTCCGGGGGCGGATCTGCCGGGCGTGATCACCTCCGACGGCGCGTTCGGTCTGACCGAGGCGCCGCGCCGGATCGTCGTCATCGGCGGCAGCGCGGTGGGCGCGGAATGGGCCAGCCTGTTCCACACCTTCGGCAGCGAAGTGACCGTGGTGGAGATGCAGGATCGCCTGGTTCCCCTGGAGGACAAGGAGATCGGCACCGCACTGGGCCGCTCGTTCAGCAAGCGCGGTATCACCGTGCTGACCGGTTCGACGGTTACCGGGATCGCCGAGGCCGATAACGCGTTGCGCGTGAACGTCGGTGGCCCGCAGGCCCGCGAGATCGACGCGGACGTGGTGCTGGTCGGCGTCGGCCGCCGCCCCAACACCGCCGATCTCGGCCTGGACATCGCCGGAATCGACACCGACGCCCGGGGTTTCATCCCGGTCGACGAGCAGTTGCGCACCGGCGTCGAGCACGTCTACGCGATCGGCGACGTCACCGGTAAGGCGCTGCTGGCGCATGTCGCCTCGCATCAGGGGCTGACCGCCGCGGACGTGATCGCCGGTCACCCCGCGCATATCGACTACGCGGTGATTCCCGCCGCGACCTTCACCCACCCCGAGATCGCCAGTGTCGGGCTGTCCGAGGACGCCGCCCGTGCGGCCGGTCACGAGGTCATCACCGCGAAATTCCCGTTCGCGGCGCTGGGCCGGGCCAAGACCTTCGGCGAGACCGAGGGGTTCGTGAAGATCGTCGCCGGAAAGCAGCACTCCGAGGTGCTCGGCGTGCACATCTTCGGCCCGTCGGCCAGCGACCTGATCGCCGAAGGCGCCCTGGCGATTTCGCTGGAGGCCACCCTCGACGAGCTGGCCGACACCATTCACGCCCACCCCACCCTCGGCGAGATCGGCATGGAGGCGGCCCTGGCCGGACTCGGCCTGCCGGTCCACATCGCGCCGCCCCGCAAGCGTTGAGGAGAACGTCGTGACCACCACTACCGCGCCCCGTAAGACCACGCGTAAGCCGAAGCCCGCCACCGGATCCGATCACGCCGAACCGCCGTTCGGCGGCGAGAGCCCGGATCGCCTGCGCGAGCTGTACCGCGACATGCTGTTCGTGCGCCGCTTCGAGGAGCGCACCGCCCAGGCCTACCAGCAGGCCAAGATCGGCGGCTACTGCCACCTGAACCTCGGCGAGGAGGCCACCGTCGTGGGCCTCGGCGCGGCCATGCGGCCCACGGACTACCTGTTCACCAACTACCGCGAGCACGGCTACGCGCTGGCCAAGGGCATCGAGCCCGGCCGGGTCATGGCCGAGTTGTACGGCCGCTCCACCGGCACCTCCAAGGGCTGGGGCGGCTCGATGCACATGTACGACACCACCACCCGGCTGCTGGGCGGCTATGCCATTGTGGGCGGCCAGGTTCCGCTCGCGATCGGCGCCGCGCTGGCCATCGACTACCGCGGTGACGACGACGTCGTGGTGTGCCAGATGGGCGAGGGGACAACCAATATCGGTGCGTTCCACGAGTCGCTGAACATCGCGGCGCTGTGGAATCTGCCCGTGGTGTTCCTGGTGATCAACAACCAGACCGGTATGGGCACCACGGTCGAGAAGTCCTCGGCCGAACCGGATCTGTGGAAGCGCGCGGCCGCCTATCGCCTGCGCGGCGAGCGCGTGGACGGCACCGACGTGCTGGCCGTGCGGGATGCGGCCGGCGAGCTCATCGAGGCCGCCCGGCGCGAGGGCAAACCGGCGCTGCTGGAGGCGGTCAGCTATCGGCTCAAGGGCCACTCGGTGGTGGACCCGGCCAAGTACCGCACCAGCGAGGCGGTGGAGGTCGCGCGCGAGCACGACCCGATCACGCTGTGGCACAACCGGCTTCTGGAGGCCGGTGTGCTGACCGAGTCCTCGGCCGCGGGGATCGAGGCCGAGGTGACCGAGAGCGTCGCCGCCGCGGTGGAATTCGCGGACTCGAGCCCGCATCCCGACCCGTCGAGCCTGTTCGACTACACCTACGCGACCCCGGTGCCCGGTGAACAGCGCCGCCTGCCCGCCGACCCGGTCTTCGCCGTCTAAGGAAAAACCTTGCCTGTCATCACTTACCGCGAAGCGCTTCGCGAGACCCTGCGCCAGCAGATGCGGCGCGACGACGATGTCTTCCTGATCGGGGAGGAGATCGGCGTCTTCGAGGGTTCCTACAAGATCACCGCCGGTCTGCTGGCCGAATTCGGCGAGAAGCGGGTGCGCGACACACCGATCGCCGAGGAGGGTTTCGTCGGCGCCGCCATCGGCGCGGCCATGCTCGGGCTGCGCCCGGTCGTGGAACTCATGACGATCAACTTCTCGTTGCTGGCCCTGGACCAGATCGTCAACCACGCGGCGAAGATCTACGGCATGTTCGGCGGTCAGACCAACGTGCCGATGGTCATCCGCACGCCCGGGGGCGGCGGTCAGCAGCTGGGTGCGACCCATTCGCAGAACATCGAGCTGTACTACGCGTTCGTGCCGGGCCTGAAGGTCGTCGCGCCGAGCACGCCCGCCGATGCGGCCGCGCTGCTGCGTGCCTCGATCCAGGACGACGATCCGGTCCTGTTCCTGGAGAACCTGGCGCTGTACAACTCCAAGGGCGAGGTGCCCGAGAACCTCGATGATCTGCCGCCCGTGCAGATCGGCAAGGCGGCGGTGACCCGCGAGGGCTCCGACATCACCCTGATCGGCTACTCCCGCATGGCGACCGTCTGCACTCAGGTCGCCGAACGACTTGCCGGCGAGGGCATCTCGGCCGAGGTCATCGATCTGCGCAGCCTGCGCCCGCTGGACCGCGAGACGCTGGTCGCCTCGGTGCGCAAGACCGGATGCGCGGTGATCGGCGAGGACGACTGGCTGACCTACGGCATCGGCGCGGAGCTGGCCGCCTCCATCTCCGACGGCGCGTTCGACTACCTGGACGCCCCGGTGCGGCGCGTGGCGATGGCCGAGGTGCCGCTGCCCTATGCCAAGCCGCTGGAGCGGATCGCCCTGCCGTCCGCCGACTCGCTGTACACCGCCGCGGTGGAAACCCTTGCGGCCGTGGGCGCCCGACGTTGAGAGAAGACGACCATGCCTGAAATCACTATGCCCCGGCTCTCGGACACCATGGAGGACGGCGTCATCGCCTCCTGGCTCAAGCAGGTGGGCGACCAGGTGACCCGCGGCGAGGTCATCGCCGAGATCGAGACCGACAAGGCGCTCATGGAGCTGGAGGCCTACGACGACGGGGTGCTGGAACGCATCCTCGCCGACGCGGGTTCTCGGGTGCCGATCGGTGAACCGATCGCACTGGTCGGGGATGGCAGCGGGGCCGCGAGCGCCACAAGCGCCGCGCCGCAAGGGACTTCGGCCGCTACCGGCGGATCCGTAAGTGCTCCCGCTGCGTCCCCGGCCGACACCGGCGCCGCCGCGACGACCCAGGCCGCACCCGCCCCTGCCGCGAATGACGTCCCGACGGCAGGTGGGCGCTACAAGTCCTCCCCGCTGGCCCGCAAGATCGCCCGTGAACTCGGCGTCGACCTGGCGGCCGTAGCCGGAACCGGTCCGGGCGGCAGGATTACTCGTCGCGATGTCGAATCGGCCCATACTACGGTGGAACCCGCGCCCGTGACGGTTCCCGCCGACGCGGCCGCAACGCCCGCCATCCTTTCCGCCGGTGACTACGACGAGATCCCGCTGACCCGAATCCAACAGGTCTCGGCCACTCGCCTCACCGAGAGCAAGCAGCAGGCCCCGCACATCTACCTGACCAGCGCGATCGACGTCACCGACCTGCTGGCCTTCCGCGCGCAGATCAACGGCACGCTGGAGTCCGCAGGCAAGGGCAAGGTCAGCGTGAATGACCTGCTCGTCAAGGCGGTGGCCACCACCCTGCGCACCGACCCGTCGGTGAACGTGAGCTTCGCCGGCGACAAACTCCTGCGGCACAAGGCGATCAACCTCGGCGTCGCGGTAGCCACCCCCGCGGGCCTGCTGGTCCCGGTGATCCACGACGCCGACCGCAAGAGCGTCTCGGAAATCGCCGCCGAGTCCCGCGACAAGGCCGTGCGCGCCCGCGACCGCAAGCTCCGCGCCGAGGAAATGTCCGGCGGCACCTTCACCATCTCCAACCTGGGCATGTTCGGCATCGAACAGTTCACCGCCGTCATCAACCCGCCGGAGTCCGCCATCCTGGCCGTCGGCGGCGCGACCGACGAACTGCGCCTGGATGATTCGGGCACGGTGATCTCCCGCAAGATCCTGCGCGTCACCCTGTCCGCCGACCACCGCGCCATCGACGGCGCGGTCGCTGCGACATTCCTGCAGCAGCTGAAGGACCTGATCGAGCACCCGCTGCGGATCGTCACGTAGAATCTGGGCGTGAAAAGCCCCCTCGCGCAACGTTGTTCGCGGGGTGGCTGCCTGGATGATCGGTGATCACCTCGATGCTGCCGCCGCGAAGGATGATCGGTATTGCTGCGGCGAGCACTCGAGGTGTTTCCTGAAGTGCTGCCGCAGATTTTGCGCCGTGCCGAAGCCGGATTCGCGGGCGACGACGGAGATGTCGTAGTCGATTCTGGTCTCGAGTAGCACACATGCGAGCTTGATCTTCTCGGCCAGAATCCATTGCTGGGGTGTCGCTTTGTAGTGCTGGTGAAATCGCCGGGTGAGTGTCCGGTGGCTGACATTGGCGCGGGCGGCCAGGTCTGTGACGTTCAGGCCGTGTGGTAGCCGTCCGCGCGCCCAGATGAGGATGTCCTCGGGCAGGGGGTCCGGGATGCCGCGGTTCGTGCCGAGGGCCCGGCGATGGTAGTACTGGGCCTGGCTCCCGGATCGGTGTGGCGCGGTGACCATGCGGCAGGCGACCTCGTTGGCGACGGCGGCGCCGAAGTCCTCGCGGACCAGCGCCAGACACAGGTCTATCCCTGCAGCGGACCCGGCGGAAGTCCATACGTTTCCCGCCCGCACGTAGATGATGGATGGATCGACCGATACCTCGGGGTATCGGCTGCGCAGCGTATCGGTGTACATCCAGTGGGTGGTGGCGGGCCCGCCGTCGAGCAGACCGGCTTGCGCGAGGATGAACGCTCCGTCGCACAGCGAGACGATCCGTGCGCCGTTACCCGCGGCGGCGGCCAGAGCGTCGGTGTAGGCGCGCGGGACCGTCTGCTCGATCGCGTGACATCCGGGGACGATCACCGTATGCGCACGGGTGATCTCCTCGAGCGGAGATGTGGGTATCGAAAAGCCTTGCTGTAGACAGACTGTCGGCTGTTCCAGCGAATGTGTGCTCAGCTGGTACCAGTGTGGGCCGGCGATGTCGCGCCGATCCAGGCCGAACACCTCGTAGGGGATGGAGGCCTCGAAGACGGGGCAACCGGGAACGAGCACGACGGCGACGCGCGGCCGCCCGGACGTCATGGCCGATTCGTTTCGCATCGTGGCGAGCTTTCTGCTTTCGGTGTCACATGGAAATCGCAAATACTGTGTGCATGACTGTCGAACGGGATCGCGCGGACAAGACCGCCGCCACCGGACTGCGCCGCAGTATCGGTGTGGGACAAGGTGTTGCGCTGTACACGAGCGCGATTCTGGGGGCGGGCGTGCTGATTCTGCCCGGACAGGCCGCGGCCATGGCGGGACCGGCGTCCATTCTCGCGTGGATATTCAGCTGTCTTCTCGGGATTCCGCTGGCATTCACGTTCGCACTCCTGGTCGGTGAAGTGGGCGACGCGGGTGGTGTCGCCACGTACGTCCGCCTGGCGTTCGGCTCCACCGTCGGCGGTATTGTCGGCTGGCTTTATTTCATCGCCGGGGCGGTCGGC
This sequence comes from Nocardia alni, assembly GCF_019038435.1. Lineage (GTDB taxonomy): Bacteria > Actinomycetota > Actinomycetes > Mycobacteriales > Mycobacteriaceae > Nocardia > Nocardia alni. The sequence goes on along the minus strand of NZ_JAGPOX010000057.1, from coordinate 34,959 downwards.
CAGACGGTGGTCCCGTTGACCGGTGGTTACTACCTCGCCCACGCGATGGCGCTGCCGGGGGTGTGGGCCTATATATTCGGCGCCGCCATTCTGCTCGTCGCGTACGCGGCCAATATGCAGGGGATGAAACTGAGCGGACGAGTGCAGATCGTCTTGGCGGCAGCGGTGGCCGTCATACTTCTGGCCGCGATCTTCCTCGCGATTCCCGCTATTCGATGGAGCGCCTTCACGCCTTTCGCTCCGCACGGTATCGAAGGCGTGGGGAGCGCGGCCGTACTTCTTTTCTTCGCCTTCGCGGGCTGGGAGGCCATCGCGCATCTCGCCGAGGAATTCCACGATGCCAAACGAGGAGTCTGGCTCTCGACGGTGATCACCATCGGCGTGGTGTCCGTGCTGTACATCGGAGCGTCGATTTCGGTGATCGGCACTCGCACATACGGTGACGCGCAGACCAATCGGCTGTCGATCGGGCTGATCGTGCACGACCGTCTGGGATTCTCGGCGGCCGTCGCCACCGCGGTGGTAGCCCTGATCATCTGCCTCGGCACCACCAACGCGTTCATCGCGGGGATCTCGCGCCTGGGTTACGCGCTCGCCCGGGAGGGCTGGCTGCCGCGCCCGATCGCCCGGCTGGGTCGCAATGACCAGCCGCGGATGGCGATCACCGCCGTCACTGCCGTGGGTGGCGCCGGGATATTCGTCGGCTACCTGTTCGGCTATGGCGCGGAGACCATCGTCATCATCCCGTCGACATTGTGTGTCTACGTCTACCTGGTCGCGATGGCGGCCGCCATCGCGATTCTCCCCAGACGGGCGAAGTGGCTTCCGATAGTGGGCCTTGTCCTCACGGCCGTCGCCGTCCCGTTCACGATCGTCCATGCCTGGATCCCCGTCACCGTTGCCGTCGTCGCGCTCGTCGTGCGCCGGCTGTCGCGGCGCCCGGAAACCCTCACGGCCGGGACCTGATTCGTGATGTCCAGGCATGGTTCTCGAATTCACCGCGAAGGTCCGTTTTCTCGGTAGCGGGCACATCTGTCCGAACCGATTATCACCGGGATGTACAGGCACGCCGTCGCTATCGCCGGAAAGACGAGCGGCAGCAATGTCAGGCCTGGCATGTTCGCCGCGATGGTGGCCGCGAGTGCGGTGTACCCGGTGGCTACACAGAACCTCGTCAGCCGGATCCCCCTTCTCACCCGAAGCAGGTTCGTCATCGTCGCGATATTCCGCCCGGCATAGCCGGCGACGGCGATCGTCACGAGTATCGCCGACGCGCGGCTCACCTCGTGCCGATGGCCGGGAACACCTGCGCCGCCCCAGAAGGCAACGGCGGTGACCGCCATGGTGATCGCGAGGCAGACAGCAGTCCGCCGCCTGCCGGAGGCGCCGAGCCCGAGCCGTTCCCAGCCGACGACCGTCAGTGCGACGGGTAAGCACGCGTATATCGTCGCGAGCAGACCGTGCGAGAGAAAGGCGCTGTGCCCCAATACGATTTCCGTGATCGATAGGTGCGTGCCGACCATGGCCGCGAGGGATATCCCGAGCATTCCGGTCGTCACAACGGCGGGAAGCTCGAGTTGCGCGGCGACAGCGACGGTGAGTAAAACGACCAACCAGTGGACCGGAGACGGGACCTGCGCCAGCGTTATCAGAATCGCCGGAACAATGGTGAGCGTCAATGTTCCGCCGGCTATGCCGAAGACGTACAGTCCGGTGCGAATGGTCGGCGACCAGAAATCGACTCGCGGCCGACGGGCGAAACCTACAGCCACCGCGATGGTGGCCACCGCGTAGAGCAAGGCCACGACCGACCGCTCGGCTACCGCGAGCCCAGGTGTCCACAAGCCGATCAGGAGTGTTCCCGATCCGAGCACCGAGGCGACGACCGCCCGCGGTGCCGGATCGTCCGCCGCCTCCGCGTCAGATGACGAGCGTTCTGTTCGAGTCATATCGACTGGCGAGAGTCTGTGCCGTCGCGGGGCGCACCAGGCCGTCCAGGGCGACAGCGGACGCCTGCCCTTCTTGGACGAGTTGATGCGTGGTCCAGTACGGCGAGAGCGGATGGAAGGCTTCTACCAGCGTGTCGAACGCGGCACGCCGAACCTCGGCGGTGCTTGCTTCGAGCTGTTCGAGCAGCGCACGGTCGTCTATGACATGTTCGGTGAGAACCGTCGCTGCCGCGCGAGCGCTGAATGTATGCGGGAGGTAGGCGTCACGGCATTGTTTGGCGACTCGTTCCACCAGCGGCGGCATGTCGACAGCGCGGGGCGCCGCGCCCGCGGTTTCATCGCCGTCGGTAGCGATCTGAAACAGCTCTTGTATCGCTGTCCTGTACCTGCCCGAGAATTCGTCGTAGTCGGCTTCGTTGAACGAGGTCTGTTCGATCTCGGGGCCAGTGAGCGCCATGTAGAAGCGCAGGATGTCCGACGATGTGGTCGGAAGATAGTCGGCTCCCCAGATGGCGTGCCCACGGCTGGTGGAGAACTTGAGCCCATCGAGTTGATAGAACTCGTTGCTGAGATAGTTCAGGCGAACGGGCCAGTGCAACCAGATGGCGATGGCGTTCCACAGGATCATGTGGGAAAACGAGCAGTCGAATCCGAATGCCTCGACGACGTCCACGCTCTCGTCCTGCCACGGGACGTCGCTGCTGAATCGTCGCCTGCGGCGATTGTCGAGGTCGGCGGCGTTGGCATATCCGAACACCCCGCTGAACCAGGTATCGAGGAAATGTCCCTGCCACTGCGGCAGCGGCACCGGCACGCCGTAGTCGCCGATCCTGCTGATGGGTACCGGCGCCAGCGGGCGCGCGAGTTGTTCCTGCAGGTACCGCAGCGTGCGTGGGCGCGGAGTGACCGCTTCGAGGATCTCGCGCAACTGCGGGCGCAGACGTTCGATGTCGAGGATCAGCCGAGGATGATGGGCAGTGGCGATGTCGGTCCCATCGCAGCGTGTACATCGCGGATGGATCAAGCCGGTCGGCGTCTGGGGAGTTCCACATTGCTCGCAGTAGATCCCGTCCGAAGGGGCGTCGCAGAACGAGCAGGCGCCGCGAACCTCGCATTCGTACAGGTACCGAGAACAATTCGTGCACCGGAGTACCGCCGAATCCGGGTCGGTCGTGATATGGCCGCTGCGCCACAGGGTTTCGAACCCGGCGTGTACCCGGGCGTCGTGCGACGGGTCACGCAGCGGCCGGACCACGGTGGCGGGGCGCATGTTCGCCTGCGCGAGGGTGGTCTCGATGCGATCTCCGAGAAGGGCTGCGGCGGTGTAGGGATCGGTGGACAGCTCGCGAGCGCGCCGGACGACGTACGACGAGTGCTCGTCGATGTATCCGACATGGCTGACGCTGTTGCCGGCGAGTGCCAAGGCTCGCGCGGCGATGTCGGCAGTGAGGAAGGGCCCGGCGAGATGTCCGAGGTGGAGATCGCCGTTCGGGTTCGGGGGTGCGGCGGTGACTATGAAATTCGACATGATGTTCTTTCTGTCGGTCAGAAGGCGCTCAGGGTGTGCGGCCGGCTGTCGGGATCTTCCGAGGCGCCGCGATGTTCGGCACGGGCCCAGACGCTTCCGGCGGGAACGTGTGTGTCATCGGGGACGTCGGCGAGCACCACGGCGTGCGCTCCGACGATGACGTTGGCCCCGACCGTGACCGGCCCGAGAACCGACGAACCCACGCAGAGAATCGAATTGGCGCCGATGGTGGGGTGCCGGACGGAGAACCCCTTGTCCTTCCACCATCCGACCGACCCGAGGGTGACATGGTGGTACAGCATGGCGTTCTGCTCGACGACGGCCGTCTCTCCGATCACGACACCGAGTGCGTGGTCGATGAACACCGTGGGATGTATGGTGGCGCCGGGATGAGCGTCGAGGCCGGTGACGATTCGAGCAAGCATCGCGACCACTCGCGCCGAGGCGCAGTGCCCCGCGGTGAACAGCCGGTGCGCGAGTTGATGGGCGAGAATGGCCTGCACACCCGGATGGATCACGGCCTCCAGCACCGTGTTGGTTGCCGGGTCCTTGGCGTGTGCGACGCCGATAATCCGTCTTACTGTGTCAGAGATACGAGAAGACCGGTGTGGCATGGGCATCGTCCTGGGAGTGGGCGTAACGGGACAGGAGTTCGGGGCGAGCGCCGGTAAGCACCCACTGGGCTGTCAGGCGGCCGATCTCGGGCGCGATTTTCGCGCCGCCGCCCGAAAAGCCGCTGCAGACGAACAGATTCGGCTCCAGCTGTTCGATGAGCGGTCGTCCGTCGCTGGTCGTGGCGTCGGTTCCGACCCGGGTACCCGCGGTCGGGGCGGCGTGTAGTGCGGGCAGCCGGATATTCACGGTGTCGCGGATCGCATCCTGTTCACCGTCGGTGAGTGTGCTCTGCGAGTCCGTCGGCGACACTCGGCCGTTCGCCCCGAGATAGGTGATCTCGGGGCGGGAGATCGCGTAGCCGCCGGTGATGTCATCGATGAACGACAACCCGTGCGGGATACCGCCGCGGCTGTGCTCGGACGCGATCTCCACCACGCCCAGTCGTGTCGGGGTCGCGGGCAGCTCGTGATGACGTGTCGTGCGCAGCAATTCGGTGGTGTGCGGGCCGGCCGCGATCACTACCGTCGTGGCGTGGTATTCGTTCTCATCGTCTGTGGTTACGACCCAGTGACCGTCCGCCGCCGGTGCGAAACCTGTGACCGTCTCCGGGGTCACCTCGCCCCCGTGGGCGATCAGGCTGTGCTGGAAGGCCGTGAGCGCGCCGCTCACATCGATGGATCCGGATGCCGGTTCGAACAAGGCGATATCGTTTGTCCGCCAAGAGATCTCGGGCCATCGCCGACCAAGTTGCATGGCATCCAGCAATTCAGCGGGATAGTCCAGGGACCTCATCAATGCGATTCGGTCCAGCACCGCCCGTCGATGGCTGTGGTCGGTGATGAAGGCGAATCCGGCCTCGGTGTACGAGACGGCTCCGCCGAGTGTGGCGTCGATATGGCGGTAGGCGCGTGACGACGCGATGGTCAGCATCGTCTCCTCGGGTCTGCTGTGGACCGCGCGGATGATCCCGCCCGAGTTGGCGCTGGCCGAATGATGCGCCCGCCGAGCGGGTTCGATGCTGTCGAAGGCGATGGTCGTCGTCTGCTGGATTTGCAGGTGGTGGGCGATGCTCGACCCGATCACCCCCGCCCCGACCACCGCGACGTCGACCAGGCCGGCCGCCGTCACGACGGCACCTCTTGGTCGTCGGTCCACCAGACGGCCAGGAAAAGTAGGTCGTCGGCGCCGATGTTGGTGAGCGAATGCTCGACGCCAGGTGTCATGACGGCGGTCGTTCCCGAGCGGACGTCGACCCTTTCGGATCCGTGCGTGAGATACCCGCTGCCGGCGATGATGAAGAACATCTCCTTCTCGTCGTGTGAATGGGGCGTCGTGGTCTCCCCGGGCCGGACCTTGACCCATGAACCGCCCCAGTTGATCTCGCGGAGACCGGCCCACGGGAACAGGCGTCGTGAGAGGGTGTTGAACGCGGGTTCTTCGGCCCAAGGCTCGTCGTCGAGGTCGAATGTCAGCATCGTGTTCTCCGTTCCTTCCGCTATACGGACGTGGTCGCGGCGAGTGGGTGAGTAGCGGTGAGCAGCGATTCGGCGATGTCGCCGGATCGGACGGCCAGCAGACTGAACGAGGCCGCGCTACCGATCCCTTGCTGTCGTTCCGCGACGCCGTGCAGGTAGATGCCCGACCCGGGATTGCCGGCGTCGCGGTTCTGGATCTCGCCGGTCGCATCGACGACGAGATCACCATGGGGATCGACGGCGAATCCGTCGGCGACCGGCGTGAGGACCTCGGGGACCGCGGGTTGGCGGTAACCGGTGCACAGGATCACCGCGTCGACGCCGAGGCGTTCTCGATGGTGGCCGGTGTGACGGTCGGTGATCATGAGACTCAGTCGATCGCCGTCGAGACCGAGGAGCCGGGTAGTGGATCGGATGTGGATGTGGAACTTCTGGTCGCCGAGCACCTGCCCGCGATACCAGTCGTTGTAGAGCGCGGTCGATACGTCCGGGTCTACCGCGGCGTAGTTCGTCCTGGCTTGACCGGCGTAAACCTCCGCTCGCGCGGCGGCGGGGTAGGTGGCGAACGCGGCCCTTTCCTGGGGCCAGTACGCGCGATTCACGAAGTGCCCGAGGTCGTACATGCTGAACCCGTTGTTGCGGACGATCGAATGCACTGTCGCGCCGGGGAAGCGGCCACGCAGATCCAGGATGATCTCGCCGGCCGTCTGCGCGGCCCCGACAACCGCGATGGAACGCGGTGAGTCGAGAGCGGCGACGCTGGTCAGGTAGCGCTCCGAGTGGAATACGCGCGGATCGGCGGTGTCGAATTCGGGTGGGACGTAAGCGGTGTAGCCCGTCGCGACGACTACAGCCGGTGTGACGATCGCGCGGTTCGAACCGGCGGCCTCGTCGCGATATTCGACGCGATACGCCGGGCCGCTCCCGTCGGACAGGGCGTCCTCGCGGACGGCTTGCACGCTGGTCTGGTAATACCGGCGGCCGTCGGCGCTGCGAGCGACCCACCGGCAGTAGTCGTCCCACTCGACGCGTTCCGGATATCCGCTGCGCTGGGTGAACTCGTAGAACCGGTTGTGCGCGTGCAGATAGTTGATGAAACCGAAGCGTGTGTGCGGGTCTCGGGGCGTGCCGAAGTCACGAAGGTAGTGATGCTGGATATCGGTCCCCGCGAGCATCAACTCCGGCTGCCAGCCCGCCTCCGGTTGCCGCTCCAGATATACCGCCTGCTCGGCGAGTTTCGCCGCCTGCTTTCGCTGGTAGCCCAGATCGGTCAGTGCGGCCGCGAGCCCGACTCCCGCGGGCCCGTAGCCGATGCACACCACGGGCGCTTGGTCGACGTCGGCGGTCATTGCGCTACTCCTGTCGTGAGGACCTCGTCGATGGCGGTCGTGATGACGGTGCAGGCATCGGCGAGCAGATCGAGATCGATGTTCAGCGGGGGAAGCAGGCGCAGGACGCTATCGTTGCGGCCGCCGACCTCGGTCACGACACCGCGGCGGACGCAGAGGCTCTGCACGGCCTTGGCGATGACGCCACCGGTATCGCGGTGGTCGGGTGTCGCGGCGAATTCGATACCCCACATGGCGCCGATGCCTCTGACGTCGTGCACTTCGAGATATCTGTCCCGCACAGGGCTCAGACTCGAATCGATGGCGCGCTCGATGGCGGCGACGTGGTCGAGGATTCCGTCGCGGTCGAGCAGATCGAGGAAGGCGCTGCCGGTGGCGAAGGCGATCTGATTGCCACGGAAGGTGCCGGTGTGGCTTCCGGGCTGCCATACATCGTGCTCGCTGCGGTACAGCAGCACCGAGACCGGAGTCCCGATGCCGGACAGTGCCTTGGAAAGGCAGACGATGTCGGGTCGAATTCCATGACGTTCGTAGGCGAAGAACGTTCCGGTCCGACCGCATCCGGTCTGGATCTCGTCGATGATCAGCAGGGCTCCGAGGCGATGAGCCAGATCGGCCACGGTGGTGAGGAAATTGTGGTCGCCCAGGACCACGCCGCCTTCGCCTTGGACGATCTCGAGAATGATCGCCGCCGGCTCCGGAATACCGCCGTTGGGATCGGTCAGCAGGCTTTCGATCAGCGTCGTGTGGAACCGATGATCTGCCCCGCGCTGATCGGGGTAGTTGCGATTGTCGCTATAGGGAAGGAAAGTGACGCCGTCACCGATACCGGCCAGGCCCGCACGGTGCGCGAGCAGCCCGGTCAGGCCCATCGTCAGGTGAGTCGTTCCGTGGAACCCGCCTTGGAAGCTGACGACGCCGTGCCTGCCCGTGGCGACCCGAGCGAGTTTGACCGCGGCGTCGACGGCGTTGGCGCCGGTGGGACCGCAAAAGTGAATTTTCCAATTGTCCGACCCGGAGTCGTAGCCCGGCACCCGGCGCAGCAGTTTATCGGTGAATTCGGCCTTGGCGGGAGTCGGCATATCGAGCCCGTGCACGAACAATTCGAGTTGCCGCTGTGCGATAGCGGTCAGCTCGGGGTGCGAATGGCCCAGTGCCAGCACCCCGGCGCCGGACAGGAGGTCGACGTAGCGGTGGCCGTCGACATCGGTGATGATCGAGCCGCGCGCCGAGGCGATCCCGAACGGTAGACGGCGCGGATAGGTTCGAGCGTTCGACTCCTGTCGCTCCTGGTCCGCCAGTAACCTGGCCGACCGCGGTCCCGGCAATGTGCGCGTGCTGAACAGTTCGAGGTTGTCGTGACGTGACGCACCGACGGTGGTTGTCATGAAATACCTGTTTCTATGCGGAGGCGGAGGTTCCGGCCCGAGAGCGGTCGTGGCAATCGAGGATCGAGCGGGCGATCAGTTCGGCTCGCAGGCTCAGCAGGCTGAACGATCCCGCGTCGCCGATGCCGTGGGTGCTCTCGCACAGCCCGTTCAGATAGATCGGCGCCGTACCGGAGACCGGGCGGACGCTGTAGTCGCGCTCGACGAGCAGGTCGCCGTCGCTGTCCGAGCGCAGACAGCGATGGACACCACCGAGCAGGGGGTGGTGGTGCTCATCGTCCTGTCCGCCACCCATATCGCGGAACCCGGTCGCCAGCACGACGCGGTCGAAGACGAGCTCGTCGTGGTGACCGGTGGTGGCGTTCCGTGTCGTCAGAGTCAATGCCTCATGCGGCCCGGAGGCGACGGCGACGATCTCGGAGTCGCCATATATCAGGGTCCGGGATCTGCCGTGCAGCCTGTCTTCGTACATTTCCGCGTAGAGCCGCTCGAGGACATCCAGATCGGCCGCGGAGTAGTTGGTGGGTCTGGTGAAAAGGTCCAGCCGCCGCCGCGCGGCCTTCGACGACCGGTGGTAGTAGTCGGTGAATTGCGGAAAGTAGATCTCTTCGCTGAACGGACTGTGATCCTTCGCGCGCAACGACCACGAGCGAGTGATGATGCCGACGTCGATCGCCGGAAATCGGCGCCGGATGTCCAGTGCCAGCTCGACGGCCGACTGGCTGCCGCCGACGATGCCGATCCGGCGGTCGGTGGCCGGGTCGAACGTGCCGGCCGCCGACAGGTAATCGGTCAGATGCACGACCCGGCGCGAATCGAGTGTGCCGACGAACTCATCCGGGATGAGCGGGGTACGACCGGGGCCGAGCGAGACCTGCGGCGCGGTCAGCAGGTCGCCGTCGCTCGTGGTCACCGTGTAGAGATCCGTCTCGGGATCGAACTCGATGCCGATGACGGCCGTTCCGTAGATGACGGGCGCGCTCAGGGTTCTGCGTACCCAGGATATGTAATCCGCATACTCGATCCGCAGCGGAAATGGGGTCGGTAGATTGAGATGCTCGATCAGGCGCTGGTTTTCGAACAGGTAATTGGTGAAGGAGTATCGGCTGCGGGGGTTGCGCAGTGATACCAGATCTCGTAGTGGGTGATGTTGAATGTCGGAGCCGCCGAGCAGCATGTTCTCCTGCCATTGCGGTACGGGAGACTTTTCCACGAACACCGTTCTCAGTTCGGTGTCCGGGTCTTCCTCCAGCGCTATCGCCAACGCGATATTGGCCGGGCCGAAACCTATTCCGATCAGGTCATATTCTCTGGGATCAGTCATAATATTGATGGACCACCGTTACTTCCGATGCGATGTGATCTCATGATGTGAATCGGCTGTACCGCCCGCCGACCAGCAGACAAAATTCACTGCGCTGAAGCAGCACTCCAGACACGGCTCGAGAAGGCTTCGATCGTAGTGATTTCAGGTTCCTCGGTTGATGCATATTTCGGATAAATAAGAATTACCCGCCGGTGCTCTCTGGATGTAGACGCACCGATAAACGGGGTTTATGGGCCAATGTCGCTGAAGATGCCAACAGCATCGAGTCCTCCTATCGAGCGTCACGGCTGTGACCAGCGACGACCTCGGAGACCTTGCACTTGTTTGGCGGTACATCGGAGAGCGTACCGTCCTCTGACGGTGCATGCAAGGGGTGCTGAGGGAAATCCTCGTGCCGTGTTTTGCTGTCAGCGCCGGACGGGTTGCCGACCATCGGCACGGCAGGAGACCGTGAGCGGTGGGGGATCCGGTCTGGATGGTGAACGGTCTGCCTGCCGGGGGAGCGGGGTGAGAACTCGTGGTGTTGGGTGCTTGAAAGATGCTGTCTTTCAATACAATTAGGACATATTGCCCGGGGCTATCGGGTGCGACGAGCTTGATTGCGTCACAGATCGTAGTGGGTTACTTCGGGCAATCGCAATACCATTGCGGCTTGGGGCCGTGATTTACGTTGCAGGCCAGGCTGTTCGGCTGTCGCTCGAGATGTTTCCCGAGCTTTGCCATGCTGCGGGATCATGACGCGACAAGTGTTGAATCCGAGGGTGCCGCTAGTGCTTTCGTGCTGATGAGTGTGCTTTTGCTGATCGCCGGTGGTGCCCACCACTCTCGATGGGCGCGTTAACGAGTTCGCTGCCGTCGTGTTGCTCGTCGACTCCGCACCCTTCGCATGCGCCTTTGCTGTGGATCGGCGCGTGTCTCGCGTGGGTGATTGTCGCGAGCTGCTCGCTGTGCGATTCGTGTCGCCGGGTCAGTTGGTTGTGGCGCCGAGGCCGAGGGCGGCGAGCGCGAGGGATAGTTCGAGGTGGATGCGTGGGCCGTCCAGTGGTCGTCCGAGCAGGGTGGAGATGCGGGCCAGGCGGTTGATGACGGTGTTGCGGTGGCAGTGCAGGCGGGGGGCGGCGTTGGCGGCGGAGCAGTTTTCGGCCAGCCAGATCGCGAGGGTGTGCAGCAGGGTGTCGCGGTCTCGGGCGGGGAGGTCCAGGACGGGGCCGAGGGTGTGGGTGAGCAGGAGGTCGGTGAGGTCGGGGGAGCGGACCAGGAGGGCCTCGGGGTAGCGGTCGTCCAGGGAGACCAGGCCGGTGGCGTCGGCGGGCAGGGTTTGCAGGGCGATCAGGGCCAGGGCGTGCGCCGAATCCACGTGTGCCAGATCGGGAACGGCGGGGGAGACGCCGGCGCGGCCGCGGACCTGTGGGCGAAGTTGTTGCAGGACAACGTCTTCGGTGCGGTGTTCCAGGGCGACCAGGCCGATGGTGGTGTCGACCCGGTCGTGCCAGACCGAGCGGACGCCCGAGGCGGAAAGAGCGGTGTCCACGCCGGCGTGCAGTGGGCGTCCGTTGGCCCGGGCCGCCACGACCAGGTAGGAGCCCTGCGCGGGGAGGTTCAGTTCGCGGGCGGCGCGGGCTGCGAAGGCGGCGTCGTGGGCGCGCCCGGCCAGGAGGTCCTCGATGAGGGCGTGGCGGCGGCGTTCGTCGCGGCGGACCTGGTCGAGTTCGGTGTTGCGGTAGGAGGTGACCAGCGCGGAGGACAACCCGTCGATCACGGTCCACATGGCGGTTCCGGCCTGCCGAATCTCCTGCGGCCCAACACTATCGGCCTCTTCGGTCAGATCCGCCTTGTCCAGCAACGCTTCCCACACGATGCCGCCGCCGAGCCGGAAGGTACGCAGCATCGCCTCGAGCGGCACGCCCTGTTCGGCGCGGTGCTTGCCGATGGCCGCGGCCACATCGTCGTGCTCGGGATCGGTGCTGGTACCGCTCAGCAGATCCAGGATCCGCGTCAGATACCGCCGGCATCCGTCGCGCAGATCCGCGCGCGGCACCGAGGTGTAGTCGGTCCACTCCGGGTTGTCGGTGAAGATCGCCGCCAGCAGCCGACGCGTCATCGCCGTGACATCGGCCCGGCACGCCTGCGCCAGGGTGCGCGTGCCGGGCGTCGACAGGGTGGGGTGCGGCGCCGCCATGAACGACACGCTACCGGTGTGCCGGGCGGGCCGAATCTCGGTGTCCGCAGCCTGGCGGCACTTGGGCGGATCGCGTCCGCCCTGCCGGTGCGTTGTGCGTTCGACGCAGGAATCGGTCGCCGAGCAACTCGGCTGCATCTCGCCGCTCGGTGGATAACCGCCGGGGATCTTGGTCCGCCGGCGCGATCGGCTCGTCATCAGCGACCCGGCGCTCCAACCGGCTCGTCGTGCTGTCCGGTCGCCGCTACCGGGTCGGCGTGACCGCTCGCGACAAGCGAGCGGGCGCGCGACCACAGAGAGTAGCTGGTGTCTCGTCGGCGGCGGTCGGCCCGTGCACTTCAGCGCGGGGGTGGGGCGTCGCCGAAGCCGCAGCGGCGCACCAGTTCCGGATCGCCGAACACCGAGATGCAGGTGATCGCATCGGGTGTCGTGGACAGTACCGCGACTCCGTAAGGGATGTGGACACCGTTCGCATCGCGGTGATAGGCGGCGGCGGCCGGTTGGCCGTTGACCGAGGTCGGCAGCATCAGCCAGTCGCCGGGTTCGCCGACTGCCTGCTCCGCCAGGAACACCGCACAGATTCGCTTGCCGGAGAACCAGGTTCGCGACGGTGGCATCTCGATGACGGCGTCGCGATGAAGGATCCGCTCCAGTGCCGCGGCGTCCGAGTTCTCGAACGCGGCGATGTACTCCGCAAGCAGGGCGTGCGCCTCGGTGGTCGTCGGCCGGGCCGGACCCCGGGCGGTCGTAGCGAGTTCGTCCAGATGTGCGCGGGCGCGCTGCAGCGTGCTCTTCACCGCGGCGGTACTGGTGTCGAGCAGATCGGCCACCTCCGGGGCCGAGAAGTTCAGCACGTCGCGCAGCAGCAGGACCGCGCGCTGGCGGCCGGACAGGTGCTGTAGTGCGGCGATCAGCGCCAGGCGCAGGCTGTCTCGGGTGGCGGCGACCGCCGCGGGATCGTCGGATTCGGAGGTGATCAGCGAATCCGGCAGCGGGCCCAGCCATTCGACGTCGCCATCCGTGTCCGTGCTTACGGCATAAGGGTTTTCACTCGCCGCGTCCAGGCCGGACGGCAGCACCCGCCGACCGCGTCGCCGCAAAGCGGTGAGGCAGGCGTTGGTGGCGATCCGGTAGAGCCAGGTTCGCATCGAGGACCGTTCCTCGAACCCGTCGTAGGAACGCCAGGCGCGCAGGTAGGTCTCCTGGACCAGATCCTCGGCGTCGTCGAGGGAGCCGAGCATGCGGTAGCAGTGCGCGAGCAATTCACGCCGGTACTGCTCGGTGCGCCCGGTGAAGTCGGTCTGCGATGGTTCGCTCTGCACGGCGGGACTGTAACTCGAGTGGCGAGGTCCTCGGCGGCGATATCGGGCGGACCCGATTCCTTTCCCGGACGGTGCTGGTCTACCCCAACGTAGGCGAACACAAGGAAAGGACCACATCCATGACCACGCAGCTTGCCGGCCTGGTACACGAGCTGATCGACGGCCCGCACCACGCGATTCTCTCGACCGTCGGCCCCGACGGACGTCCGCAATCGTCGGTGATCTTCGTCAAGGACGAGGGTGACACCTTCGCGTTCAGCACCATCAAGGGCCGGGTGAAAACCCGCAACATGACGCGTGACCCCCGGGTGAGCCTCGTGGTGGCGAGCACGTCGGACGGACGGTACGTCGAGATCCGGGGCCATGTGCAGATCACCGACGATCCGCGGAACACACTCGGGCAGGAGATGTACGACCGGTACATGGGCGGTGCGTCCCACCCGGACGAACCGGGTGCCGAACGGCTGATCGTCCGTGTCGTCCCGGACAAGTTCACCACATTCGTGCCGTGACGGGCCGGATCAGGTCAGCGCCAAGGCCAGGAAGAAGTCGACCCGATCCTCCAGCCGGGACAGATCGCGCCCGGTCAGCTCCTCGATCCGGGCGACCCGGTACCGCAGTGTGTTCACGTGCACGTGCAGTAGCTCCGCGCTGCGGGTCCAGGAGCCGTTGGTCTGCAGGAACACCTTCAGGGTGTGCACCAGATCCGCGCCGTTGTCCTGGTCGTAGCTGACCAGCGGGTCCAGCAGGCGCAGCCGGAACATGCGGCGGACCTCGTCGGGCACGCTGGCCAGCAGCATCATGTGGGTGGCGAGTTCGTCGTGGCCGACCACGCTCGCCGCACGGCCGCGTCCGGCGGCCATGCGGCGGGCGTAGCGGGCCTCCTCGACCGCGCCGCGCAGGCCCTCGCCGTCCACGATGCCGCTGACCCCGACCGACAGGCGGCTGCCGGCCAGCCCGGGTTCGAGGGTGTCCAGTGCGTGACCGATCGTCTCCAGGGCCGAAGGGTTCGCCGGGATGAGCGCGATCGCCTCGCCGTCCACCACACCCGCCGCCGGGCTGGAGCCGTAAAGGATTTCGCGCAACAGGGCACGTAATTCCCTGGGCCGCAACCCATCCTCCGCGGCCGCGGCCACGGCGATGTAGCTGTCGGTGACACCGAGTCCGGTCAGCTCGAGACGCGAAATGATATCCGCCGGTTTGGCATCCGACACGATCAGCTGGATCAGCTCCTCGGCCAAGCGGCCCTCGGCACTCTGCCGGTCGTCATGGCGCACGCGTTCCAGCGAGACGATCGCGGCCAGTTCCCCGGCCAGCGCGCGTCGCTCCTCGGGCCAGTCCGAACAGTCCGAGTCGAAGACCAGCAGCCAGTCCGCGGCGCGTGAGGTGCCGAACTCGTCGACGGCGAACAGCGAATACGGTCGCTGCTCGGTGCGGATCACGCAGGGCAGCCGCCGTGCGGACAGGAATGTGGTGACAGTCTGTGCCGGTGGCGGGGTCTGCGGTCCGTCCACGACCCGGCCGGTCGTGGTCATCACCCAGCAGCGCATATCCAGATCGCGTTCGATCAGCTCGAGCACCGAGCCGAGGCCGGTCCCGGCCACCAGCTGGCGGTGCCGGTCCAGGATCGAGGTCAGATCCGCGGCCCGTCCGGTGGACAACAGCCGGGTGATCCGCTCGGTGACGCTGGCGAATGCCACCTGTTCGGGCACTCGGAACAGCGGGATCCGGTATTTGTGGCAGGCCTCGATCACATCTTCGGGCGGCGCCCCGTAGCGGGCATCGCCAGTGGCCAGCGCGGCGACCTTGGCGCGGGCCAGCGCCCCGACGAAGGCGTCGCTGTCCTCGGGGCCGGAGCGCCACTGCATGCCGGTGAGCACGAGTTCACCGCCCGACAGGTACCGGCTGGGGTCCGGCAGATCCTGGGTGACCACCCAGCGCACGAAGCGGTCGAGCTCCTCTTCCCCCGTGACGAGTTCCAGTCCCAAGTCCGTCATGGCGAGCAGAGAACGTAGACGCATGATCTCGAACGCTAACAGTCTCGAAGGCGGCTTGTCCCCGAACCACGGGTAACGCGGTTGTCACATCACCTGACAGGGGTAACACGGCCGTCATGGCGATTGGAGGTAAATACAAACACCCCGCTGTGAAGCAGCGCACAGTTCGGAGTTCTGGTCGTGGCCGGGGAGGGGCACGGCCGGGTGTACTGGCTTGACACGTTTAATGCCGATGGAGGTCAGATGACGGTGCGGCGGTGCACACCTGCTCGAGCCCGGGGAGAAGTGAGATGGAATTCCTGAGACCCGGCGGTTGGGCCGAAGCGCTCGAATTGCGGGCCGCCCATCCCGGCGCCCACCCGATACAGGGTGGTACCGATGTGATGGTCGAGCTGAATTTCGACAAGGGCCGCCCGGCGGCGCTGCTGGATCTGAATCCGTGCCGCGAGTTGCAGCGCGTGGAGCGGATCGACGGGAAACTGCGCGTCGGCGCGGGGGTGCCCTATGTGAAGGTCATCCGTGAGCTGGGCCTCGAGCTGCCCGGCCTGGCGCAGGCCGCGCGCACGGTCGGCTCGCCGCAGATCCGCAATCGCGGTTCCGTGGGCGGTAATCTGGGCGCCGCGTCACCTGCGGGCGACAGCCATCCGGCATTACTGGCCGCATATGCGGAGATCGAGGTGGAATCGGCGGCGCGCGGATCCCGGATAATCCCGATCGACGATTTCTACGTCTGGGTGAAGAAGAATGCGCTCGAGGCCGATGAATTGATTCGGGCGATCTGGCTCGAACCGGCCACGGGACCGCAGTATTTCTCGAAGGTCGGCACCCGCAACGCGATGGTGATCGCGGTGTGCGCCTTCGCGGTCGCGCTGCATCCGCACACTCGCACGGCAGGCACGGGAATTGGTTCCTCCGGGCCGACTCCGCTGCGCGCCCGCCCGGCCGAGGAATTTCTCGCGCACGTCTTGCCGTGGGATGATCCCGCGCCATTGAGCGATGAGATTTTGCGCGAATTCGGGGCCCTGGTCGCGGCGTCGGCCAAACCCATCGACGATGTGCGCGGCACCGCGGACTATCGCAGACATGCCCTCTCGGTGATGGCGCGCCGCACCCTCACCTGGGCCTGGAACGATCTTGCGGCAGTGAATGGGAGGGCTGCCTGATGCGGGTGAGCTTCCAGGTCAACGGGGCGCAGGAGAGCGTCGACGACGTATGGGAGGGCGAGAGCCTGCTCTACATGCTGCGCGAGCGGATGGGGCTGCCGGGCTCCAAGAACGCCTGCGAGCAGGGTGAATGTGGTTCGTGCACAATCTATTTGGACGGTATCCCGGCATGTTCGTGCCTCGTCGCGGCGGGACAGGTGCACGGGCGATCCGTACGCACGGTGGAAGGTTTGGCGCAGGGGGACATGCTCGATCCGGTGCAGCAGGCGTTCGTCGACGCGGGTGCGGTGCAGTGTGGTTTCTGCACCCCGGGGCTGCTGGTGCAGACCCACGATCTGATCGACCGCATTCCGGACCCGTCGGATGTGGAGATCCGAGAGGCGTTGTCCGGAAACCTGTGCCGGTGCACCGGCTACGAAAAGATCCTGGACGCCGTATATCTGGCGGTTGAGCGGAAGGATGCGATCAAGTGAGCAAGACGCCCATCGGTCGGATCATCATCGAGAATGCCTATATCGCACCGGTTGTCGGTGAAGAGATCGCGAACGGTCACCTGGTGATCGAGCACGGCCGCATCGTCTCGCTGGGTGCCGGCCGCGCGCCGATATCGGGTGACCGCGCCGAGCGCATCGACGCCGCCGGCTGCCTGGTCACACCGGGCATGGTCAACACCCACCACCACCTGTACCAGTGGGCCACCCAGGGCCTGTACCAGGACGCGACGCTGTTCGAATGGCTGACCGGCCTGTACAGCACCTGGGCGCGGATCGACGCCGAGGTCACCTACGGCGCCGCCGCGGCGGGACTGGGCTGGCTCGCGCTGACCGGAACCACCACCTCCACCGACCACCACTACGTATTCCCTTCCGGCCGTGGCGATCTGTTCGAGGCCGAGGTGCGCGCGGCGGCCGAGCTGGGCATCCGGTTCCATCCGTGCCGCGGCTCGATGGACCGCGGGCAGTCCGACGGCGGTCTGCCGCCGGACGAGGTGGTGGAGCGGACCGACGAGATCCTGGCCAACACCGCCGAGACGATCGACAAGTACCACGACCCGTCGTTCGATTCGATGCTGCGCGTGGCGGTAGCACCGTGCTCGCCATTCTCGGTGAGCGAGACCCTGATGCGTGAATCGGCCGTCCTGGCCCGCGACAAGGGTGTGCGCCTGCACACCCACCTCGCCGAGACCCTGGACGAGGAGCACCACTGCATCGAACAGATGGGCTGCACCCCGGTCGAATATATGGACAAGATCGGCTGGCTGGGTGACGACGTGTGGTTCGCACACGCGGTTCACCTGCACGACAAGGATATTCGGCGATTCGCCGAGACCGGCTCCGGCTCCGCGCACTGTCCAAGCTCCAACGCCCGTCTCGGCGCCGGAATAGCCCGGGTGAAGGATCTGCTGGCCGCCGGAGCTCCGGTCGGTCTCGGCGTGGACGGCACCGCCTCCTCCGAACTGACCTCGATGGCCGGAGAAATGCGCCAGGCCATGCTTTTCCAGCGCGCGGTGCACGGCCCGACCGCGCTGACCGCCCGCCAGGCGCTGGAGATCGGCACGCTCGGTGGTGCGCGAAACCTGGGCCGCCACACCGAGATCGGCAGCCTCGAACCGGGCAAGCTGGCCGATATCGCGATCTGGCGGGTGGACGGATTCCGATCGGCCATCACCGATCCGGTCTGCACGCTGGTCTTCGGACCGACCCCGCCGCTGGCGCGGCTGCTGGTGGGCGGGCGCACCGTCGTCGAGAACGACGAACTGCGCACGGTTTCCCAGGACGCGGTCGCCGCCGCGGGTGTCAACGCGCGCAAACGGCTGCTGCGAGAGGAGGTCTGAGATGGAACGCACTGCTCAGTTTCCCGCCCAGGTCGCCGCGCCCGGCCGGGACGGCATCGGCTCCAGCCCCTTGCGCCCGGACGGCATCCTGAAGGTCAAGGGCGACTTCGCCTACTCCTCGGACATGTGGATCGACGGCATGCTCTGGGGCATGACACTGCGCAGCCCGCACCCGCGGGCGCGCATACTGTCCATCGACATCACCGAGGCGGTGAAACTGCCTGGCGTCGAGGCGATCCTGACCCATGAGGACGTGCCCGGGCGCAAGGTCTATGGTCTGGACCACACCTGGGACCAGCCGGTGCTGGCCTTCGACGAGGTGCGTCATCACGGTGAGCCGGTGCTGCTGGTGGCCGCCGATCATCCCGAGACCTGCCGCCGGGCGATGGACAAGATCGTCATCGAATGGGACGTGCTCGAGCCGATCACCGATGCCGTTGCGGTGGTGGACAATCCGGACACCATGAAGGTGCAGGAACGCGGCGGTGTCGCCCGGCATCAGCCGGTGCGCGTCGGCGATCTGGAGGTCGGGCGCGCCCTCGCCGAGATCGTGGTCAGCCAGCACTACGAGGTGGGCATCCAGGACCAGGCGTTCCTGGGGCCGGAATCCGGCCTGGTCGTCCCGGGCGAGGACGGCGGCCTGGAGTTCTACGTCGCCACGCAGTGGATGCACAACGACCTGTCCCAGATCGGCCCGTGCCTGGGCCTGCCGGACGAGAAGATCCGGATGACCATGGCCGGTATCGGCGGCGCGTTCGGCGGCCGCGAGGACCTGTCCATGCAGATCCACGGCGGCATGCTGGCGCTGCGCACCGGTAAGCCGATCAAGATGGTGTACAACCGCGAGGAGTCGTTCTTCGGTCACGTGCACCGGCATCCAGCGCAGATGTGGTACGAGTACGGCGCCACCACGGCGGGCAAACTGGTCTTCGCCAAGGTGAAGATCGTGCTGGACGGCGGGGCGTACACCTCGGCCACGCTGAACGTGACGGGCAACGCCGCGTCGCTGGCCATCGGCCCGTACAAGATCCCGCACGTCGAGGTGGACGCCTACGGCGTCTACACCAACAACCCGCCGTGTGGCGCGATGCGCGGATTCGGCGGCGTGCAAGCCTGTTTCGCGCACGAGTCGATGATGGACAAGTTGGCCGACGCACTGGGCATGGATCCGATCGTGGTGCGTCAGCTCAACGTCACCGAACAGGGCGACACCCTGGTCACCGGCCAGGTACTGCACGCGCCGACCCCGCTGGTGTCGATGCTCGAGCAGATCCGGGAATTGAAACTTCCCGGGGCGCTGGATACTTCGGATATCCGGAACATGCCTGGTGCGCTGTCGCAGACCACCCACGGCGAGGGCGTGGTGCGCGGTGTCGGGTACGGCGTCGGTATCAAGAACATCTGCTTCTCCGAGGGCTACGACGATCTGTCCACCGCGCGGGTGCGGCTGGAGGTCATCGGCGGGGAGCCGGTCGCGCTGGTGCACACCGCCGCCGCCGAGGTCGGCCAGGGTCTGGTGACCGTCGAGGCGCAGATCGCGCGCACCGAACTCGGCATCGAGCGGGTGACGATCCACCCGGCGGACAACGGGGTCGGCAACTCCGGCTCGTCCTCGGCGTCGCGGCAGACGTACATGACCGGCGGTGCCGTGATGATCGCGTGCCGGGCGGTGAAGGACGCCGTGATTCTCCGGGCGCGCGCCAAGGGGTTGACCGCCGCGGCGGATCTCGTTGGCGGCAAGGTCGTTTCGAACGCCGGCGAGGTGCTCGCCGCACTCGTGGACGTGCTCGACGACGGATTGGTCGAGGAGACAAGGGAATACCACCATCACCCGACCACCGGCATGGATCCGGTGACGGGGCAGGGCAACAGCCACACTCAGCTCGCCGTGTGCGTGCACCGCGCCGTGGTCGACGTCGACGTCGAACTCGGCCTGGTGAAGGTCGTCAGCCTGGACGCGGTCCAGGACGTCGGCAAGATCATGAACCGCCTCCAGCTCGAGGGCCAGATCCACGGCGGGTCCGTGCAGGGCGTCGGCCTGGCGGTCATGGAAGAGATCCTCGTCACCGGCGGAAAGGTACGCAATCCCTCGTTCACCGACTATCTGATTCCCACCATTCTCGATGTGCCCCACCAGGAGTTGGTCATCCTCGAGAACCCCGATCCGCGTGCCCCATACGGGTTGCGTGGCGCCGGAGAGCCGCCAACGCTCTCCTCGACCCCGGCTGTCGCTTCCGCGATCCGTGACGCCATCCGGGCCGCCGGGGGCACCGGATACCTGAACCGGGTTCCGGTCCGTCCGACGGACATCATCGAAAGCTGTTGATCAACAGGGATTCACTTCTCCCACAACCGCACATCCGCACCAAAGTCCGAAAGACGGCACGGACCGCAGGTCGGCTATGCCCAAAGGAGGGCAGCCATGACCCAAGTACAGATCCGACCCACCGAGACCGAACCCGGTGGAGGTAGACCACCGCTCGAGCGCCTGTTCCGCATCAAGGAGCGGGGCAGCACCGTATCGCGCGAAGTGCGTGGCGGTATAACCACTTTCCTGGCGATGGCATACGTCATTCTGTTGGTTCCGCTGATTCTGAGCAGCGCGACCGACAGTGCGGGCGCACACCTCGACAAGGCCCAGATCACCACGGCCACAGCGTTTGCCGCGGGTCTGTCCACCATTCTCATGGGTGTGATCGGCAATGTTCCACTGTCGCTGGCCGCGGGGCTGGGCGTGGTTCCGGTGGTGGCCTATCAGGCCGCACCCCATATGACCTGGCCGGAGACCATGGGCCTGGTGGTGCTGATGGGCGTGATCATCGTGATCATGGCCGCCACTGGCCTGCGCACGATGATCATCAACGCCATACCGCTGGCGATGAAGAACGCCATCGGCGTCGGCATCGGCATGTTCATCGCGATGATCGGCCTGGTGTCGGCCGGGGTGGTGGGTCACGGATCCTCCGACGGGCCGCCGGTGACCCTCGGGGTCGGCGGGCATCTGGCCGGATGGCCGGTGGTGATCTTCGGATTCAGCCTGCTGCTCATGCTGGCCCTGTACATCCGCAAGGTGCCGGGTGCGATCCTGATCAGCATCGCGGCGTCCACGGTGCTGGCGGTCATCGTCAACTCCGTCGCCAAGATCCCCGACAAGGATTGGGGCACAGCGGTTCCCCGGCTGCCGCACAATTTCTTCGCGGCGCCGAACTTCGGGCTGATGATGCATGTCAACCCGATCGGCGGATTCCACACCGCCGGGCCGCTCACCGCCGGTGTGGTGCTGTTCACGCTGGTGCTGACAGGTTTCTTCGATGCGATGGGCACCGTGTTCGGGGTCTGCGACGAGGCGAAGCTGCTCGACGAGACCGGCAATATGCCGGGCATGGGCAAGGTGCTGACCCTGGACGGCATCGCCCAGGTGATCGGCGGCGCGTCCGGCGGCGCCGGCGCGACGGTCTACGTCGAATCGGCGACGGGTGTCGGCGAGGGCGCTCGGACCGGCCTGACCAGCCTGGTCAGTGGCGGGCTGTTCGCGATCGTCATGTTCTTCACCCCGATCGCCGGGGTCGTGCCGATCCAGGCGGCCTCGCCCGCGCTGGTGCTGGTGGGCGCGTTGATGATGACGCAGGCCCGCAAGATCGACTGGAGTGACCTCGAGGTGGCCATCCCCGCCTTCGTGACGATCGCGCTGATGCCGTTCACCTACTCGATCACCAACGGCGTGGGCGCCGGTCTGGTGGCCTACACGGTGATCAAGGCGGCACGCGGCAAGTTCCGCGAGATCCACTGGCTGGTCTGGGTCGTGAGTGCGGTGTTCGTCTGCTACTTCGGCGTGAACGCCATAGAGATGTTGTTCAGGTAAGGACGGGATGATGCGCGAGTTGACCGCGGAACTTCTGGCGTGGCAGGCGGCGGGCAAAAGCTTTGCCGTGGCGAGCATTATCGGTATCACCGGTAGTGCACCGCGACCACTGGGCGCGGCGATGGCCGTCGATAATGAGGGGACGGTCATCGGCAGCGTGTCCGGTGGATGTGTGGAGGGTGCGGTATATGAGCTGTGCCGCGAGGCCATGCGCACCGGGCAGACCCAGCGGGAGACGTTCGGCTACAGCGATTCCGACGCATTCGCGGTCGGATTGACCTGTGGTGGTGTGCTCGAGGTTTTCGTGCACCCGGTCGACTCGCGTGATCATCGTGTTCTGGAGACGGCGCTGCGTGCGGAGGGGGCCGTCGCGCTGGTGCGGGATATGAATTCCGGCGCGGTACTGGCGGTCGGCCCGGACTGGGTACATGCCGAGTCCGGGCGCTCGGAGCCTGTTCTCGTGCAGGGGATTACGGGCAATCGTCCAGGGGATGCCGCCCGTGGCTCGGGCGCCGCCGAGCAGATGCGGGAGGTCGGCGAGCGGGGTGTCGCGCAGAACGGCGAAGATCGGGTTGCCACGCAGGGCGACCCGATCCGCCGACCGCCCGACCCGGTGGCCGCCGCCGACCCGAAGGTGGTTTCGGAAGCGCGGGCCATGCTCGACCTGGGCGCCACCGGCGTCCGGGTGATCGGTTGCGGCTCCGAGGAAGTCACTGTCTTCATCGAATCCTCGGTGCCACCGCCGCGCATGATCGTGTTCGGCGCCATCGACTTCGCGGCCGCGGTGGCGCGAATCGGCAAATTCCTGGGCTACCACGTCACCGTGTGCGACGCCCGCCCGATCTTCGCTACCAGGGCACGCTTCCCCGAGGCCGACGAGGTCGTCGTCGACTGGCCGCACCGCTATCTCGAAGGCACACAACTCGATTCACGCACCGTGATCTGCGTCCTGACACACGACGCGAAATTCGACGTGCCCGTGCTCGAGGTGGCCCTGCGCCGCCGCGTCGCCTACGTCGGCGCGATGGGCTCGCGTCGCACCCACCGCGACCGCACGGTCCGTCTGCTCGCCGCCGGACTCACCGAAGACGAACTGTCCCAGCTGCACTCGCCGATCGGCCTGGACCTGGGCGGCCACACCCCGGAGGAGACGGCTGTGGCCGTAGCCGCCGAGATCGTCGCGGTCCGCCGCGGCGGATCCGGCGCGGAACTCCGCGCCACCGATGCCTCCATCCATCGCTTGTCTCCGGGCGAGACCCTCGGTCCGCCGCCGATGGAGTCCACGGATCATAGGTCCCTCCAAAAGCTCTGAAAGCGTATTCGTTGGGGATCGGTGACATGGCACGCATGGGTCGCCGCGTCGCGCAGTCGACGCTGAGACCTACCCGTGCGGTGCGCATTCGCCTTCCTCGATACTCGCCGAGTCGGGTGCCGCCGTGTTCAGCGCGGCCAGCAGTTCTCGCAACGTCTCACGCTGCTGCGGCGACAGCGCCGCGAATGTCTCCGCGGCTGCCTCACGGCGGGCCTCGGACATCCGGCTGAGCGTCTGCCGCCCCCCTTCGGTGGGGGAGACGAGGGTGGAGCGGCGGTTGGTGGGGTCGGTGGTGCGGGTGATCAGGCCCGCGGCGACGAGGGCGTCGACGACCGTGGTGGCCGAGCGGGGGACGATGCCGAGGCGCTCGGCCAGGACGGACATGCGCAGTGGTTCCGGATCGCGGCCGATGATGCGCAACGCGCGGCTCTGGGCCGGAGTGAGTCCCAGCGGGGCCAGCCGGGCTGTTTGACTACGCCGGATACGCTTGCTGACCTGCAAGAAAAGCTCCGGCAGGTCGGTCTCGACGGTGGTGGATCGGGTGGCGTCGCCCATAATCCTGAGCTTAGCTCATCGTTGTATGGAATAATTGTGAGTCAAGCTCAGTTTTAGGGCTGTAGTCACCCTCGGAAGGAGGCGCCTATGGCTGCCCGATCCCCCCATCAGCTGCGCCGGATAATCCGGCTGTTCCATCCCTATCGCATGCGCCTGGGCCTGGTCGCCGCCCTGGTCGGCCTGTCGTCTGTGGTCTCGCTCGCCTCGCCGTTCATGCTGCGCGCGATCCTCGACGACGCGCTGCCGCACGGCCGCACCGGCCTGCTCACCCTGCTCGCCGCGGGCATGATCGTCGTGGTCGTACTGACCAGCGTGTTCGGCGTGTTGCAGACCTATATCTCCACCGCCGTCGGCCAGCGGGTCATGCACGATCTGCGCGCGCGGGTGTACGCGCGGCTGCAGAGCATGCCGCTGGCCTTCTTCACCACCACCCGCACCGGCGAGGTGCAGTCGCGCATCGCCAACGACATCGGCGGCATGCAGTCCACGGTCACCTCCACCGCGACCTCACTGGTCTCGAACTTCACCTCGGTCGTCGCCGCGATCATCGCGATGATCGCGCTGGACTGGCGGCTCACCGCGGTCTCGTTGCTCATGTTGCCCTTCTTCGTCTGGATCAGCCGCCGCGTGGGCGACGAGCGCCGCAGGATCACCGCCGAGCGGCAGCGCAAGCTCGCGGGAATGTCGGCGATCGTGGAGGAGTCGCTCTCGGTGAGCGGAATTCTCCTGGGTCACACCATGGGTCGAGCCCCGGCCCTTGTCGACGACTTCTCGCGGGAGTCACGCGGACTGGTCGATCTGGAGATCCGCTCCAGCATGGCCGGACGCTGGCGGCAGGCGACGATCCAGATCGTCATGTCGGCCATGCCCGCGCTGATCTACTGGGCCGCCGGGCTCACCGTCGCCTCCGGTCATCAGCTGGTGTCGATCGGGACCCTCGTGGCCTTCACGACGTTGCAGACCGGTCTGTTGCGGCCCGCGGTGCAACTGCTGTCCACGGGCGTGGACATGCAGAGCTCGATGGCGCTGTTCGGCAGGATCTTCGAATACCTGGACCTGCGGCCCGACATCGAGGAACCGGTCGATGCGGTCCCGCTGCCCGAGAACGCCTCGGGTGAGGTGCGATTCGACCGGGTCGGCTTCGCCTACGAGCAGGGCCGTCCGGTGCTCGAGGATATCGACCTCACCGTCCCCGCCGGCACATCGCTCGCGATCGTCGGCGAAACCGGCTCGGGTAAAACCACTCTCGGCTATCTCGTGGCGCGACTGTACGATCCGACCGCGGGCGCGGTCACGATCGACGGAATCGACGTGCGCGATCTGAGTTTCGCCGAACTGTCCGGCGCGGTCGGCGTGGTCTCCCAGGAGACCTACCTGCTGCACGCCTCGGTCGCGGACAACCTGCGCTTCGCCAAACCCGATGCGACGGACGAGGAATTGATCGCCGCCGCCCGCGCCGCGCAGATCCACGACCATATCGCCGATCTGCCCGACGGATACGACACCACGGTCGGCGAGCGCGGCTACCGCTTCTCCGGCGGTGAGAAACAGCGCCTGGCCGTGGCCCGCGCGATCCTGCGCAATCCACCGATCATGGTGCTGGACGAGGCGACCAGCGCACTGGACACCCGCACCGAACGCGAGGTCCAGGCCGCCATCGACGCGCTGTCCGCGGGTCGTACCACCATCACGATCGCGCACCGCCTGTCCACGATTCGCGACGCCGATCAGATCGTGGTGCTGGACGGCGGTCACGTCGTCGAGCGTGGTACGCATCGGGAGCTGGCGGAGCGCAACGGCTTCTACGCGCGGTTGCTGTCTCGGGACGAGGTTCTGGAACCGGCGGTGTGAACCGGGCGGGATCTACCGCTGGACGAAGTCTTACGAATTGACCAGCGCCGGAACCGAACTTGCTGAAGCGCTGACACCCCTGTGGGCGTGGTCCGAACAGTGGAGCGGCGTCCTGGGCGCCCAGGATTCGTTCGACGGCGACTGATTGTCCCGCCGAGCGCGATCAGTCGTCCTCAGCAAGTAATTCCGCACGGCGGCGCGCCATCGCCTCGGCGGGGTCCTGCCCGGCCACGAGCGCCTGGTAAAGGGCTGCCGCATCCTCGATGGCGTCGCGTGCGCCGGTGCCCCGGGTGAAGACGTGATCGGCGTCGCCGCAGAGGATTACCGGCAGGCGGGGCGGGAGGGCGCCGGCCAGCGGTACCGTACGAGCGTTGGACACGTGTGCCATGGCGGTGTGTTCCAGCAGGAAGTCCAGTAGGTACGGTATCGCGGGCAGGGCCGTACGGATCGGCTCGATCCATCGGGCCAGCGGATGGAATCCGGTGTAGCCCACCGGAATCGGGGGGCGGGAAAGCCGCACGAACCATACCGCGACGTGCTCGTTCCAGAAATGCCCGAAAGTGGCTGGGCTGTCCTGTGTCTGGTGATGCACGTGCAGCACCGATGCGGCGGTGTTGGGCCGCGTGCCGGGTGCGGCGGTCGCGTAGAGCACCACCTGCCCGGCATATTCGGTGACGCGCGTCGGTTCGAGCCGGATGCGGGCGATCGAGTCGATGCCGTCCGCGGCGATGATCAGTTCGGCCGAGTCGCCGCCGGGGTACAACACGCCGGTGTAGGGGTTGAGGTCGGAGATGGGTGTGCCGTAGCGAATGTCGGTCTTCGCGGTGTCGGCGAATTCGGTCAGCACCCGCATGAGGTCGGTGCGGTGGTAGAGCCGGTCGCCGTCGGCGGGGGTCTCGTCGATCCGGTCGGCGGCTGAACCGATCCGGAAGCCGTGCAGGGGATAGGACGCACGCTCTAGTCGATCGGCCGGAACACCCATGGCGGTCAGGGTCTTGTGCGCCCGTCCGTCCAGGAAGAGAAAGGCGTCGCCCCGGACATTGGGCCGCTGCTCATAGACCGTCACCGACTGGCCCGCCCGCGCCAACGCGCCCGCGAGCACCGTGCCTGCGATTCCACCCCCGACAATCGTCACCATATGCGGTGCCTCAGTCCGGAGGGGAGGCCGATGACACAACCCCGGCTATCCGGTACAGCCTCGTCAATATCTCTCCTGGCGCGGGCTTTTCGTCGACGTCGACAAATCCACCGTAGCGGTTCGAGATCGTGGATTCCAGCCGATTCTATGCCTTCCAATAACCGGCACCGGAAATATTTCTGTTCTCCAGGACTTCTCGGAACCCTCCGATGACCGAACGGGTAGTACGCGGGTCGGCCGGTAGCGTACATCTCGGTCGCCGCGCACATGCGATAGCCTGCCCGAAAGCGACCTGCTCGATGTCGGTGTAGTGCGCTACCCTGCGGGGCACGCCGACATGATCGACAACGCCGAGCAGGATCGGCAGACGGGTAGGGAACGGGAGAATGGCAGTGCTTCGATCGGATCACAGGCGCGCACGGGCCGCAGGCGTTCTGGCATTGGCGTGTATCGCCTCGTTCGTCACCGCGTGTGGCTCCAGCGGGTCGGCTCCGGCGGGCGCGAGCCCCCAGGTGTCCGGAGGGGCCAAGGCGCTGCCGCAGGTGATCGACTGCTCGTTCGACAAGGCCGCCGTGCGTCCGCAGAATCTGATTCTGGCCTGCGCAGATCTGGGCGCCGAGGTCGACAAGATCACCTGGAAGTCCTGGGCCGCGGACAAGGCCGAGGGCGACGGCACCGAGCGTCTCAACACCTGCACGCCCAACTGCGCCGCCGGGCACTACGCCACTAAACCCGTCCATGTCGTGCTGTCCGATCCGATCCAGCCCGCCAACCTCTACACCAAGGCCACCGCCACCGATGCTAGCGGTAAATCGCTGAGCGTCCCACTGTATAAGGGCTGATCAGAGGCCTGAGTCTTTAGATGTAACTCCTAGTCGCATATACACTCGAAATTTTGCTACGCTCGTGTAGCGACGGTGCTGCCGCCGTGTGTACGACGACCAGGAGTACCGATGAAGCTACTTCCCACGCCGAATCGTTGGCGCTCCTCAACCGGCCCATGGCGGCGACCGCAGTCGACCGACCTGGGGGAGGTGGCCCTGCACGCGCGTAACGTGCAGTTCGACTGGCGCGACACCCCGCTGCACTGGATGCCGGACGAGCCGGTCGCCTCGCACGTCATCAACGCGCTGAATCTGTTGCTTCCCGAGGGCGAGCGGATGTTCTGCCTGGCCTTCTCCGAGGCGCTCGAACTGATGCGCGACGACAAACTGCGCGAACAGATGCTCGGCTTCATCGGGCAGGAGTCGATGCACGCCGAAACCCACAACGGCGTGCTCGAGCAGGTGCTGACCGTGCACGGCATCGATGTGGACGCGTACACCCGGCAGATGGAATACCTGTTCCGCACCACGCTCGGCCCGCGCCCGGGGCGCGGCGCCGCCGCGGAGTGCATGGGCGGCGCCCCCGCGGAGTTCCAGACCCTCGTCGAACGCCTCGGCGTCATCGCCACCCTCGAGCATTTCTTCGCCTTCCTCGGCGACTGGGTGCTCAACGCGGAGCTCGAGCGCTTCGGCGCCGATCCGCGAGTGCTGGACCTGTTCCGGTGGCACGGCGCCGAGGAAGTCGAGCATCGGCACGTCGCGCACGATGTGGCGCGATACTTCGGCGTCGGCTACGTCCGTCGCTGCGCGTTGATGTTCTTCGTCTTTCCGATCTTCCTGTGCCTGATCGGACGAGGCATGAAATACCTTGTGCACCAGGATCCCACCTTGCCCAATATGCGCTATCCGCGGTTGCTGCTGCGGGTGTGCGGCGCGATGTGGCGCGGTGCGCTGCCGGGGGTGCCGTCGTTGCTGTGGAGTGCGGGATCCACGCTGCTGCCCGGCTACGACCCAGAATCGGTGGGCTCCACCGCGCAGGCGGTCGCCTACCTCGCCAAATCGCCTGCGGCGCAGGCGCTCGCGTCGTGATGCGACGGGCACCGGTCGTCGCCCCGGCGGACCTGTACGGGAAACGCCGCAGCGACAGGGCTATTCGCGTCATCGATGCGGCCGCGCGGGCGCGGCTGCGCTGGACGACGCTGATCAACCGCTACGCGACGGCCGGCGCGGCCGACGATCACCGGATAACGCTGCAGGTCACGCAGCGACGGGTGGAGGCGCACGACACCGACGTGATCAGTCTGCTGCTCACCGCGCCCGACGGTCGTGTGCTGCCGTCGTGGCGGCCCGGCGCGCATCTGGACCTGGAACTGCCCTCGGGCCGGTTGCGGCAGTACTCGCTGTGCGGCGATCCGGCCGACCGGCACGTGTATCGCATTGCGGTGCGGCGTATTCCGGATGGCGGCGGTGGTTCGCGCGAGGTGCACGACGCGCTGCCGGTCGGCAGTGCGGTGACCGTGCGCGGTCCGCGCAACGCCTTTCCGTTCGTACTGCCCGGATACGGATCCCATGCCGCTCGTGTGCATTTCGTGGCCGGTGGTATCGGCGTCACGCCGATCCTGCCGATGGTGCGCATGGCCCAGCGCCTCGGCGTGGACTGGTCGATGGTCTACACCGGGCGCAGCCGCGACACCATCCCGTTCCTCGACGAGCTCGAGGCGCTCGGCCCGCGCGTGCGGGTCCGCACCGACGACGAGTTCGGCCTGCCCGGCGCGGCGGATCTGCTCGCGGGCGTCGGCCCCGACACCGCGGTCTACTGCTGCGGGCCGGTGCCGATGACCGCCGCGATCGCGGCCGCCGTGCGCGATATGTCCGGGGTCGAGCTGCATTCCGAACGCTTCTCCGCCCCGCCCGTGGTCGCCGGCGCCGCCTTCGAGGTGGAACTGGCTCGTACCGGCGAGGTGATCGCGATACCGGCCGACCGCACGGTGCTCGAGGAGGTGCTGAAGGTTCGTCCGGATCGGCCGTACTCCTGCCGTCAGGGGTTCTGCCGCACCTGCCGCGTCACCGCGCTGTCCGGGAATGTGGATCACCGCGACACCGTGCTCACTGAGGCCGAGCGCGCCGACGGTGAGCTGCTCATCTGTGTATCCCGGTGTGCCGGTGAGCGACTCGTACTTGACCTGTAGTGCGGTACTGGATGCCCCAGAGGAGAGATCGTGAGTGACTCGACACCCGTTCCCGATGCCGAACGGACCGTGCGCAGCGGCGAATTCGACCTCGCCGTCTACGAATACGGCGATCCGACCGCCGAGACCATCGTGCTGGTGCACGGCTGGCCGGACGACCACCACCTGTGGGATCGCGTGATTCCTTTGCTGGCCCGTCGATTCCACGTCGTCGCGTACGACACCCGCGGGCACGGCCGTTCCACTCGCACCACCCGTACGCGGGACTACCGCCTGGACGCGTTCGCCGGGGACTTCTTCGCCGTCGCCGACGCGGTGAGCCCCGGTGAGCCCGTGCACGTGCTGGCGCACGACTGGGGTTCGGTGCAGATGTGGGAGGCGGTGTGCGATCCCCGCGCCGCCGCGCGGATCGCCTCGTTCACCTCCGTGTCCGGCCCGAACCTGGACCATCTGGGCCAATGGATGCGCGCCAAGCTGTCGCGCGGCGCGGCGTGGGGTCCGTTCACCCAGCTGCTGTCCTCGGCCTACACGTTCCTGTTCATGACCCCCGGCGTGCCGCGCGTGGTGCTGCGGCCGCTGTCGGCGGAGGCGGTGTGGCGGCGGTTCGTCGGGCTGATGAACGACACCGAACCGCGGAATGTGCGCCTGGGCCCCAACTTCCGCGAGGACTTCTTCGACGGGATGCGCATCTACCGCGCGAATATCGTGCAGCGCCTGGTCGATCCGCGTGAGCGCCGCACCGAGGTGCCGGTGCAGCTGGTGATCGCGCGGCGCGATGTGGCCGTGCGGCCCGCGGGCTATTCCGACGAGGCGCGATGGACCTCCCGGCTGTGGCGGCGTGAGGTGGCTGCGGGGCACTGGCTGCCGTTCTCACATCCGGAGCTGTTGGCCACGGCCACAGGCGAACTCGTCGATTCGATCACCACGGGTTCTGCCTCGCCGGCGCTGCGTCGTGCGGAGGTGGGTCGCGCCGCGCACCGTCCCTTCGACGATCAGCTGGTCGTGATCACCGGCGGCGGCAGTGGAATCGGTCGCGAGACCGCTCTGGCCTTCGCGCGGCTGGGCGCCCAGATCGTGGTGTCGGATCTGAATCTGGACGGGGCCAAGCAGACTGCCGCGCTGGTGGAGGGCGAAGGCGGTGTGGCACATGCCTATTCGCTGGACGTGTCGGACGGCGCCGCGGTCGCCGAGCACGCCGCCGCGGTGATCGCCACGCACGGTGTTCCTGATGTGCTGGTGAACAATGCGGGCATCGGCCAGGCGGGTGACTTCTTCGATACGTCCGCAACGGAATTCGACCGGGTGCTGCGGGTCAATCTGGGCGGGGTGGTCAACGGTTGCCGTACCTTCGGCTCGGCCATGGCCGAGCGCGGGCTCGGCGGGCATATCGTGAACCTGTCGAGTATGGCCGCCTACACCCCGCAGCGTGGGTTCAGCGCGTATTCGACGAGCAAGTCGGCGGTCTTCATGTTCTCCGATTGCCTGCGTGCGGAACTGGCGGGCAAGGGGATCGGTGTCCACACGATATGTCCCGGCATCGTGCATACGAATATCGTTGCCACAACCCGGTTCTCGGGGTTGTCGGACGAGGACGAGGCGGCCAAGCAGGCCAGGTACGACGAGCTGTACCGCAAACGCCACTACGGACCGGAGAAGGTCGCCGAGCAGATCGTGCGCGCGGTGCGGGATGATCGCGCCGTCGTGCCGGTTACTCCGGAGGCACACCTGCAATACCACTTCAACCGGTTCGCTCCGGCGATCGTGCGCTTCGTGGCCGCGCGGGTGAAGTTGACCTGACCGGCCGATCACACGACACCGGCCGCTCGTGGGCCGGATTCGCCGCGGCCGGTCCGGCATCAGCCCGATAACCTGCGCAAACAATGGAGGTTGCGCGGTCGGTTCGCGGCGGCGCACCATGGTTTATGGGCTCATCCGTCGGAGTTTTCTTCGCGATGCTGGTCGGTACCGCGGTGGTCGCCGCCGTGCTGGTGCTGTTCATCGATGGGATGTTGCATCTGGTCATCTTCCTGTCACCCCGGCATCTGGGGCAGTTGCGTGCCAACGGCTGGCGGGGCGAACCGCACGACCGGCCCTGGTACCGCCGGGTGCTGGGGGAGGTCGTACTGCTGTTCGACTTCCGCGCGCACGAGTCGGAGGCCCGCGGCGCCAAGTGATCGGGCCGAGGCGTTACGGCGCGGGCGTCGGGCGAGTAGCCCACAGGCTGGTCGCGGTGACCACCGCCAGCACCGCCACGATCACCCCGAGCGAGGCCGCGGTCGGGATCTCCGGCATGCCGTCCCAGATGCCGTGCGCCCAGTGCAACACCAGTTTCACCCCGATGAAAGCCAGGATCACAGCCAGCCCGTAGGCCAGGTGCACCAGTCGTCCCAGCGCGGCGTTCAGCACGAAGTACAGCGCCCGCAGGCCCAGCAGGGCGAAGGCGTTCGTGGCGAACACCAGGTAGGGGTCGCCGGTGACGCCGTAGACCGCGGGCACCGAGTCGACCGCGAATACCAGATCGGCGGTCATCACCGCGGTCACCACCAGCGCGAGCGGCGTCAGCGCGCGCCGGCCAGCCTCGCGCACGGTCATCCGGGGGCCGCGATAGTCGTCGGTTACCGGCCATACCCGGCGCATCAGCCGCACCGACCGCAGAGCGGAGATATCGACGTCGTACTCGTGTCCGCCGGCCGCGTCCACCAGGAGTTTCGCCGCGGTGATCAGCAGGATCGCGCCGAACAGCAGGAACGCCCAATCCAGTTCGGACAGTGCGGCGGCCCCGATCGCGATGAACACCCCGCGCAGCACCAGCGCACCGGCGATCCCGTAGAGCAGCACCCGCTGTGCCAGGCGCGCGGGCACCGCGAATCCCGCCAGCAACAGCATGAAGACGAACAGATTGTCCACCGACAGCGATTTCTCCAGCAGATAGCCGGTGAAGAACTCCGCACCCGGTACGGACCCGTACCCCGTCCAGATCGCGACGCCGAACCCGATCGGCAGCGCGAGATAGAACAGCGTCCATCCGATCGCCTCGCGCATCGACACCTCGTGCGGACGCCGGGTGATGGCGAAATCCAGGACGAGCAGCATGAGCACTCCGCCGATGGTCACCACCCACAACCAGGGCGAACCGATGGTGTGGAGCTGGGACGAAGCAAGGACGGTCGAACTCAATCGGACTCCTCGGGTACGGCACATCAACCCGAGGTCTCCTTCACCCGCTGCTCGGGTGGCCACCCGGGGATTCCGACGGCGGAATCCGTATTGACCGGAGTGACACTTGGGAAGTACTCCCCTCGCCGTCGAGAGTAGCGAAGTCCGCGTGCGATCAGCAAACTCTCGCGGCGCGTCGGGGTGAGTGTCGGCCGCACCGAGAGCGGATATCGCCGAGCGACTTGACCTCGAGTCATGTTGAGGTACGAGGCTGGGCCGCAGTGTTGAACAACGAAGGGATGTGGTCGGTCATGCGTGTGGTGCGCGCGGAGTCGTTCGGCGGTCCGGAAGTGCTGGTGCCTGGCGAGGCGCCCGATCCGGTCGCCGGCCCCGGTGAGGTGGTCGTCGAGGTGGCGGCGGCCGATGTGATGTTCCTTGACACGCGGCTGCGCAGCGGTTGGGGCCAGGATTTCTTCCCGGTGCAGACGCCGTATGTGCCAGGCGGGTCGGTGACCGGCGTCGTGTCGTCCGCGGGTTCCGGGGTCGACCCGGCCTGGGTAGGCAAGCGGGTGGCTACGCACACCGCCGCCAGCGGTATCGGCGGCGGGCTGCCGATCGGCGGGTACGCGGACAAAGCGCTGGCGCGGGACGATGCTCTGGTCGAGCTACCTGCCGGACTGGATTTCGTACGCGCTGCCGCCCTGGTCGCCGACGGCCGGACCGCCGTGGCGATCGCCGAATACACCGCACTGCAACCCGGGGAGTGGGTACTGATCACCGCGGCAGCGGGTGGGTTGGGCACGTTGCTGATCCAGTTGGCCCACAGCGCCGGAGCCAGGGTGATCGCGGCGGCCCGCGGTGCGTCGAAACTCGCCCTCGCCCGGCGGCTGGGCGCCGAGGAAGTGGTCGACTACGACGAATCTGGTTGGACAGAGAGGGTTCTCCAGGCAACCGGTGGTGAAGGCGTCGCGGTGGTGTTCGACGGCGCCGGCGGCCCGCTCGGGCGCGATGCGCTGGGCGCGATCGCATCCGGCGGTCGTTTCATCGGATATGGCAATGCTGCAGGAGGATTCGCGGATATTGATCCGGGAGCGGCTGCCGCGCAGGATATTACGGTGGTCATGCTGCCGGATCTACTGCAAGCCGATATCGACTGGCCCTCCGCAGGCCGCCGCGCACTAGATGAGGCCGCCGCAGAAAGATTGGAAGTTGTTGTCGGCCAGACCTTCCCGCTAGCGAAGGCGGCCGATGCCCACGCCGCCATCGAATCGCGTATCGCGGTAGGACGAACCATCCTTACGGTTTGATCCCAGGGCGGGCCGACCCTTACCGCGGACTCAATACCACCAGCGCGATGGGTCGGTCCGTCTTGGCCTGATACGCGGTGTACCGCCCCTTGTTGGCCGCGTCGACCATCGTCCACCGCCGCGCATAATCCGGATCATCCGGATAAGTCGCCCGCGCGCTCACCGGAATCCCCCGCCGCCCAACCTGAATCTCACACTCCGGCGCGGCCTTCACATTAGCCAGCCACCCCGGCGGCCTGGGCGACCCCCCATTGGACGCGGTCACCACATAGTCCCGCCCATCCCGCGCATACGTCAACGCACTGGTCCGAGCCTGCCCCGACTTCCGCCCCACAGTCCGCAACAACAACGTCGGATTCCCGAACAACAACCGATGCCCCACCAGCCCCCCACTGTTCTCATACACCCACTGATGCCCCCGCAACACCCGCGTGAACAGGCTAGCCACAACCACCCTCCGTCCAGTCCCGCGCGTCACCGCATCCGATGCCGCCCACTAATGTAAGCATGCGACACATTACACCGCCCCTTGATCCGCCGCCCCAACACCTGTCTCTTACACACATCTAAAAAAAAAAATACTTTTGACATGCACCTGACCTGTTCATTATACAAATGGTGCAGCCCATGAGACATGCG
>NZ_JAGPOX010000056.1 GCF_019038435.1 Nocardia alni | reverse complement strand
GTGTCGAGGCGCTGCTGCGGCGGGGGGCCGGGCCGATCGTCGCGATCGTCCGGGATCCTTCGAAGGTGGCCGATCTGGCCGAGCAAGGGGTGCAGGTGAGGCAGGCGTCCTACGACGACGCCGAATCGTACGATCGCGCCCTGGTCGGGGTGGACCGGCTGCTACTGGTGTCCGGGACCGACTTCGGCTCACGGGTCGCGCAGCACACCACCGTGATCCGGGCCGCCGAGCAGGCAGGCATTCAGTTGATCGCCTACACCAGCATTCCCTACGCGACCGACAATCCGATGATCCTGGCGCAGGAGTATCGGGGCACCGAGGCGATACTGGCCGAATCCGCTGTGCCGCACACCCTGCTGCGTAACGGCTGGTACTGGGAGAACTATCTGGACCGTGCGGCCTCGGCCGTCGAGGCCGGGGTCCTCTACGGCTCCGGTGGCGACGGCCTGATCTCGGCCGCCGCCCGCGCCGACTACGCCGAGGCGGCCGCGGTCGTGCTCAGCACCGACGGGCACGCCGGGCAGGTCTATGAGCTGGGCGGTGACGAGCACGTCACGTATTCCGGTCTGGCCCAGTCCTTTTCGCAGATCTCGGGCAGGCCGGTTCGATATCGGGACGTCCCGGAGGCCGATTACGCCCGGACTCTGCGGCAGGCCGGGTTGCCCACCCCTATGGCCCAGGCCATGGCCGATGTCGACACCGGAGTCCGCAAGGGACTACTGCATGTCGACACGGGCGACCTCGCCAAACTTCTGGGCCGCCCCGCCGCCTCGCCCGCCGACGTACTGCGCACAGCCCTCGCGCGGTAGGCGGCTTTCGACGCGCCCTGCCGAGGTGCGGTGGCGATCGATCGACTCCAACACCCGAGACGCCCTCCGGATCCGAACGGAGGGTGCCCACTGTCCGCTCGCCCTCGCACAGGAATTCAGGGTGTCAGCCAATCAGCGGGCGAACCCGTTCGGCGACGAAGCGGACGAACTCGACAGGATCGGCGTCGGCGGTAGGTTGCAGGACGACCGTATGGGCGCCGGCCGCGGCGTATTGCATGACGGTCTCGGCGATCACCGAGGCATCACCCGCGACGCCGACACCGTCGAGGTCCTCGCGGCCGACGCGCCGCAGATCCGCGCGAAGGCGTTCGGCCGCATCGGGACCCGTCGCGGTGACCACGTTGACCACCACGCGATGGTTGCCGGGACGGCCGACACCGGCGCGGCCCTCCCGGATCCGGGCGACCGCCTCGTGTACCCCGTGCACCGAGGTCGAAGAGGTGAGAATGACGCCGTCGGCGAGCTCGCCGACCAGCCGCAGCGTGCGCGGACCGGTGGCCGCGGACAGCAGGTCCGGAGCCGCGACGGGCGGCCAGTCCAGCGCCACATCGTGTAACTGGATATAGCGGCCCTGCACGGTGATTCGCTGGCCCGCCAGCAGCGCGCGCAGCGCCTCGGTATATTCGCTCAGCAGGGTGATGGGTGAGGCGACGCGCGCGCCGACCTGCGCCATCCAATCCTGCACGCCGTGTCCGACGCCCCAGATCGTGCGGCCGCCGAACAGCCGCTCCACGGTCGCGATCTCCATCGCCGTGACCGCGACATTGCGCAGCGGAACCGGCAGCACGCCGACACCGACGCGCAGGCGCTCGGACCACGCGAGGGCGGCGGTGGCCATGGAGATACCGCCCTCCAGGAAACAGTCCTCCCAGATCCACAGCTCCTCGAGCCCCGCCTCCTCGGCCACGCGCACCACCGCGCGCAGGTGCTCGGGAGGGCTTTGTGGCAGCAAGACCGCACCCAGGATCGTCATGAACAATGGTTACCAGAACCTGCCGACAGGTTGTGAGACATCGTCGACCGCGCCGGGCGCGGCATTTCGCTCAGTGGTCGGTCTGGATGCGCAGGGTGGTGATGGTGCTGGCCAGGCCCTCATACTGGTTCGCCAGCAGGACGATCTCGATGAGACGGCGCTCGTCGTAATACTCGGCCAGGGCCGACCAGGTGTCGTCGTCGATATCGCGGGTGCGCACGAGCTGATCGACCGCGGTCAGCAGGGTGCGTTCCGCATCGGACCAGCCGGGCGCGTCCGGCCCCGCGCGCAGCCGGTCCAGGATGTCCGGTGTCACCCCGGCGCGCTTGCCCAGGCGGATGTGATGGTCTGTCTCGTATTCGCAGTCGCGCAGATGCGCCACCCGCAGGATCACCAACTCGGTCTCGTAGCGCCGCAGCTTGCCGCCGGGCATCAGCCGGCCGGAGAAATGCAGCCAGCCGCGGAACAGGCCGCCGGTGCGGCCGAGGGTACTGAACAGGTGCGCGTCCGGCGTGCCCGCCGCACGCGAAATCACCTGCCAGACAGTCCAGTTCACCGGACCGAGCTCCCGTAGTCGACCTGGGGCGATGCGCGGCTTCGTCGACACCATGACCTCTCCGTCAGCGGATCTGCTCGCGGTGCCGCAGTGGCACCGTGCCTCACGGTAACAGCTGGTGGATACGGTCGCTCATCGCTGAAGAACGACGCTGTTCGCAGACTCGAAGCATTCCAGCGGTTGCAGTTCGTACTACGAACTAATATGGTTCGTAGTACGAATTGAGATGGGTGAAATATGGATAGAGGGAAAGCGGATTCAGCGCTCGCTGAATACCACCGGCACGTGGTTGTCCTCGACCACCCGTGTGAGCAGCGCGGCGAGCTGTTCACGTTCCCGAGCGTCGAGCCCACCGGGCAGTTCCTCGATCCGCCGACAGGTTTCGTCGTAGAACGACTCGACGACCCCCCGCCCGGCGGGCGTCAATTCGATCCGGACGGCCCGCGCGTCGTCGGGATCGGGGACGCGTCGCAGAAAGCCGCGCTGCGCTGTCCGGTCCACCAGCCCGGTGAGGCTGGATTTCGCCAAGCCCAGCACCGCGCCCAGGTCGCTCATGCCGTAAGGCCGCGGCATCAATACGCACAGCAACTGTCCCTGCTGCGCGGTGATGCCATACTCCCGTGCCGACTCCGCGTAGACCGCGTTGACCAGAAAGGACGACCGCACCAATGCGACGACGACGTCCATCCCCCCGTCGTTACTCCTGCCCATACTGCCAGGGTAACTGATTCGCATCACGAACTAATCGGCAAGGAGTACGGCGCATGGTGAAATATGACATTCGATTCGGCGTCGGTCTGAGCACCGCGGTCGGCGACGCCGCCGAGACCCTGCGCAAGGCGGTCCAGGCCGACCGTCAGGGTTTGGACCTGGTGACCGTCTCGGATCATCCCTATTTCGCCGAGCGACTCGACGCCTATTCGATCATCGGTATGGCTCTCGGCGCGACGTCGTCGATCTCCGGCCTGGTGAGCGTCACCAACCTGCCTACCCGTCCCGCGCCGATGCTGGCCCGGACGGTGACCTCGTTGTCCACGCTGTCGGGCGGCCGGATCGTCCTGGGCATCGGTGCGGGCGGATTATGGGACGATATCGCGAAATTGGGTGTGCCGAGGTTGGGTCCCGGTGCGGCCGTGCGCGCTATGGCCGAGGCGATGCGGCTGGTGCGGGAGCTGTCCGGGGGCGGTGCGCCGGTCACCTTCGAGGGCGAGTTCTACTCCGTGCGGGATCTGGAACCGGCGGCGTCGGCCGCCGTGCCGATCTGGACCGGCGCGGTCGGCCCGAAATCCCTCGCGGTGACAGGGACATGGGCCGACGGGTGGATTCCGGGGCATGCCGCGGATTGGCTCAGCCCCCGCTTTCGCGAGTCCCGCCCGATCATCGACGAGGCCGCCGCGGCCGCGGGCCGCGCGCCGGAGGACGTAGTCACCATCTACAACCTGCCGGGAAGTATCACCGCCGCACCAGCGGCCCGCACCCGTGACGCGGACGGGCGATGGCTCGGGGGTTCGGTGCGGCAGTGGATCGACGAGCTCACCGGCGCCGTACTCGACCACGGCGCAGCGGGTTTCGTGCTGTTCGCTCCGGGCGGATCCGAACAGGACGAGACGGGGCTGGCCCGGTGGGCGCAGGAGATCGTTCCCGCGGTGCGCGAGGCGGTCGGGTAGACCGCATTCGGCGAGTTCGGGAGCGGATTTCGCCACAACGGCCGGTAGCGAGAGTGCCACCGATCGCCCCTCACGGGCGAGATCCGGCTTCCGTATGCCGAACAGTAGCCGAGAAGTGTTGCGGCCTAATGTTTCTCGGTGACGACCCGGTTTCGTTTGTTTCGGCGAAGTGAATTTCGCCCGGAATGTCCCCGTTCGGGGACCTATCGCAGCACGTAAGGCGAGATGGAGCTGCGGTGCTCGCTGATGTCCAGCGACTTGCCCAGGGGCGGAAAGGCGCGCTGGGGACAGTTGGCCCGCTCGCACACGCGGCAGCCCGCGCCGATCGGAGTCGCCTTCGGCTCGTTGAGGTCCAGGCCGTCGGCGTAGACGACGCGCCCGGCATGGCGCAGCTCACAGCCCAGGCCGATGGCGAAGGTCTTGCTGGGTTCGCCGTAGCGGGTGGCGCGGCGCTCGACGGTGCGGGCAACCCACAGATATTTGCGGCCGTCGGGCATCTGCGCGATCTGGGTCATGATGCGGCCCGGATAGGCGAAGGTCTCGTAGACGTTCCACAGCGGGCAGGTGCCGCCGGAGGACGAGAAGTGGAATCCGGTCGCGGACTGGCGTTTCGACATATTCCCGGCCCGGTCCACGCGCACGAACGAGAACGGCACTCCGCGCAGCTTGGGACGCTGCAGGGTGGACAGGCGATGGCAGATGGTCTCGTAGCTCTGACTGAAGTACGCCGACAGGCGCTCGATGTCGTAGCGGAAATCCTCGGCGACCTCGTGGAAATGGGTGTACGGCAGCACCGTCGCGGCGGCGAAGTAGTTGGCCAGGCCCAGTTTCGCCAGCACCCGCGTCTCCGCGGAGGCGAAATTGCCCTCCTCGACCAGTTTGTCGATCAGGTCGCCGCATTCCAGATAGGCCAGTTCGGCGGCGAGCTTGAACAGCCGCTGCCCGCCGGACAGATGCGGCGCGATCTCCAACCGCCGGGTCTCGGCGTCGTAGCGGTGCAGCACGCCCTCGCCGAGGTCGATGCGCTCGATGATCTGTACGTCGTGCACGGCACCGAGCCGATTCGCGATCTCACGCTGGAGCGCTCCGCCGTGAAAACGCATGCGGGTCACGAGGTCTTCGGCGGCGGTGTCCAATTCATGGATGTAGTTCTGCCGCTGGTAGAAGAAGTCGCGCACCTCCTCGTGCGGGCGGGAGATGGCGCCGGAACCGCTGCCGTCGGAGAAACGGTCCTCGGTCGCGGCGGCCAGTTGCGCGGTGGTGTTGCGGTAGCGGCGATGCATGTTCACCATCGCCCGCGCCAGGCTGGGATGCGCGGAGACCATGTCGGCGATCTCGTGCGCGTCGGCCTCGATGGCCAGTTCGGTGTCCATCGCGACCTCCTGCAACTCGGCGATCAGCCGGGTGTCGTCCTGCGAGGAGAAGAAACTGGCGTCGACGCCGAAGACCTCGCCGATGCGCAGCAGCACCGGCACGGTGAGCGGGCGCACATCGTGTTCGATCTGGTTGAGGTAGCTCGCCGAGATCTCCAGCTTCTTGGCGAGTGAGACCTGGCTCATACCCCGTTCGGCACGCAGCTGGCGAAGCCGCGCCCCGACGTAAGTCTTGGCCATATGCCCAGTTTAGAAAGGGTTCGCAGCCCTGCCAATAGTCGATTAACACCACCGCTGAGCGATATGTCACATAGTGACCGGTAACGATGCTCTTGTGCCGACTGGTGATCATGTGAACGGAATCGGGCGGGACTTGTCACACCTCGCGGCTACCGTCGGATCCATGCTGCTCGCACAGGTAGTAGACGCCTCGCAGGTCGTGCGCGCCACGTCCGCGCGCAAGCTCAAGGTCGCCGCGGTGGCCGAGCTGCTGGTCAAGGCCGCTCCCGACGAGCTGGCCCAGGTCGTGGCATGGATCTCCGGCGAGCTGACCCAGGGCAAGATCGGCGCGGGCTGGCGCACCCTGGCGGCCGTCTCCGCGGACCCCGCCGCGGCGCCGGGGCTGACGGTCAGCGCGGTGGGCGACGCCCTGGACGAGCTCGCGGCCGCGAACGGGGCCGGCTCCACGGCCCGGCGGCGCGAGCTGCTGGCGGCGCTGCTGAGCGCGGCCACCGCCGACGAACGCGACTTCCTGGTGCGGCTGCTGACAGGCGAGCTGCGCCAGGGCGCGCTGGCCGCGCTGGTGGCCGAGGCCGTGGCGCGGGCCGCGCAGGTGCCGGTCGAGCTGGTGCGCCGGGCGTACATGCTGTCCGGGCGGCTACCGGTGACAGCGGTGGCCGCGATGACGGGCGGTGCGGCGGCGCTGGCCGAGTTCCGGCTCGAGGTCGGTCGGCCGATCCGGCCCATGCTCGCCTCCCCGGGCGCCACGCTCGACGGCGCACTGGCCGAGTTCGACGGCGAGGTGAGTGTGGAGTACAAACTCGATGGCGCACGAATTCAGGTGCACCGCAGCGGATCCCAGGTGTGGGTCTTCACCAGGACGTTACGTGAGATCACCGCGAGTGTGCCCGAGCTGGTCCA
Source organism: Nocardia alni (assembly GCF_019038435.1). Lineage (GTDB taxonomy): Bacteria > Actinomycetota > Actinomycetes > Mycobacteriales > Mycobacteriaceae > Nocardia > Nocardia alni. The sequence continues at coordinate 48,935 of NZ_JAGPOX010000056.1, read as the reverse complement.
GCTCGTCGCCGAATTACCCTGTACGAGCGTGGTTCTCGACGGCGAGACGCTCGCCCTCGACGATGCCGGTCGGCCGCGGCCGTTCCAGCAGACGATGAGCCGCTTCGCCACCTCGCTTCCGGGATCGGACCCAGCCTCGGTGCAGCCGCCCGCGCCATCCCCGGCGGAGGTCGTTTCGACCCGGGATCTGCTGCTGCATCCCTACTTCTTCGACTGCCTGCATCTGGACGGCGTGGATCTGCTGGACGCTCCGCTCGCCGAGCGCCGGGAATCGTTGACCGAGGTCGCTGCCGCACACACCATTCCGGCGCTCGTACGTCCCGGCGCCGAGGCGGCCGCCGACTATTTCGACACCGCGCTCGCCGTCGGGCACGAGGGAATCGTGATCAAATCGCTGTCCGCCCCCTATGCGGCCGGGCGGCGCGGGCGCGCCTGGCAGAAGATCAAGCCCACGCACACCCTGGATCTGATCGTGCTCGGCGCCGAATGGGGATACGGCCGCCGCACCGGCTATCTGTCCAATCTGCATCTGGGTGCGCGCGATCCCGACGGCGGCGAGCCGGTCATGGTCGGCAAGACCTTCAAGGGCCTCACCGATGAGCTGCTGAGATGGCAGACCGAGGAATTCCCGCGGCACGAGCGCGTCCGCGACGACTACGTCGTCTACCTGCGGCCCGAACTGGTCGTCGAGATCGCCCTGGACGGTGTCCAGGTCAGCTCGCGGTATCCGGGTGGCGCGGCGCTGCGCTTCGCCCGGGTGGTCCGGTACCGGCCGGATAAGGAACCGGCCGATGCCGACACGATCGACGCTGTGCGCGCCCTGCTGTAACCACGCGGGAGCGCCCGGCTGACAGCTTGTTCACAGATCTATCGCGGTACTTCTCGAGCTACCGGGCGCAGGATCAATGAAGTCGGGTACGACCGGCGCGGATCAACTGCCCTGATCCGTCATCCCTGCCATCGGCGGCGCTGAAATCCCTCGCCAGCGCCGCCGTTAGGCGTTTTCGGGCACGAATTCGACGAGCCCGAAATATTAGAGTGTTCTCAGGTGAATTCGGTGGTTGTTCGCGCCGTCCGGCGGCAGAATCAGGTGTCAGGGGGACAGGCCATTTTCCCGCTGCCGGTGCCGTTGAACCTTGGACGCGGCACCGGCAGCAATTTCTGTGTCCAATGGTGGTACTTCCGAGGCCGCCGGGCGCACCTCAAGGTTCGTATTCGTGGTGGTCGCTGAGATCGGGCAACCGGCAGCGCCCCGCGACCACCTCGCTGGCGAGATCGTCGTAGGCCAGGGCCAGTTCGGTCAGCCGCCGCCACGCGTCGTTGATCACCCATTCGGGCGAGCTGGTCAGCGCGAGGTAGGCCAGCGCCGAGAACTGCGCGAGCCGATCGACCACGGTGCCCACCGTCTCCGTGTGCAGCCGCACACCCCGGTGGGCGTGCGGTAACTCCCGGGCCACCCACCGATCTATCTCGTGCACCAAGTGCGCTCTGTGCCGATCGATATCGGTGACGGGGGCACCCGGGGTCGCGGCCAGACGCTGCTCGTGCAGCTCGGCCAGACGGCTCGCCGACCGCAACACGGGGTGCTCACCGTGCGACAGTCCTCGACAAGCGTCCAGGAGGAGGTTCTTCGGTGGGAGTGGTTCCACGTCGCACTATCCTGCACGCCGAATATTTCTGATTGGCAACGGGATTGGTCGAACCGGTTTCGGGCGAACCTGGTTGACGTGTCCTCAGACCAGATCCACCCGCACGCCGGCCTCGCGGATCGCCGCCACCGCCTCCGGATTCGCGGCCGTGTCGATCACCAGGATGTCGATGTCCTCGATCGGGCAGATGCGGGCCAGCGCCGTGGTCTCGAGCTTCTCGGCGGTCGCCACGACGATGACCCGCTCGGCGCGGCGCACCATCTCGGCGTTGATCCCCGACTCGTCCAGGTGGCGTCCCTGCGCGCCGCCCGCCGCGCTGATCGCGTTGACTCCGAGAATCAATGTGTCCAAATGCAGTTCGGTCATCGCCCGCTCGGCCAGTGGGCCGTGCAGTTCATAGGACTCCCGGCGCGCCTGCCCGCCGATGCAGATGGTGCGCAGGTGCGGGCGCAGCACCAGCTCGCCGGCGATGTTGAGCGCGTTGGTGACGATGGTCATCGGATTGTCCGCCGAGGTGGGCAGGTCCGGCCGTCCGGCCAGGGCCCGGGCCACCGCCGTGGTGGTGGTGCCGCCGTTGAGTCCCACTACCTCGGTCGGATTCACCAGTGCCGCAGCGTGTTCGGCCACTCGCTGCTTGGCCTCGTCGCCGGTGCCGCGATAGCGGACCGGCAGATCGTAGGAGACCGAGGTGGCCACGATGCCGCCGTGTGTGCGGGTGGCCAGCTGCTGATCGGCCAGGGAGGTGAAGTCGCGACGGATGGTGGCGGGGGAGACCGACAGGCGCTCGGCCGCCTCCTCCACCGTAAGCCGCCCGGATTCAGCCAGTAGTTGCAACAGCAGATTCCAGCGCTGGGACCGGTCGGTCACCGCGGTCATTTCACGCTTCCGGCGGTCAGACCGGCGACGAGGCGCTTCTCGATGAAGGCGAACAGGATCACGACAGGCACGATGCCGACAGTAGAGATGCCGAAGACGTACTGCCAAGCCGTGTCGTATTGCCCGATGAACTTGGTCAGCGCCACCGACAGCGGCTGATTTTCCGGCGTGGTCAGGATGACCAGGCTGGCCGCGAACTCGTTCCAGCAGGAGACGAACGCGAAGATCGTCGCGGTGACGATGCCCGGCCACACCAGCGGCAGGCTCACCCGGGTCAGGATTTGCATCCGGTTGAGCCCGTCCAGCTGGGCGGCCTCTTCGATCTCCACCGGCACGGAGGCGAAGAAGCTGTGCAGGATCCATACCGCGAACGACAGGTTGAACGCGGCGTTGACCAGGATCATCGCCAGCCAGGTGTCGTTGATGCCCAGCGCGAAGAACTCCCGGATCAGGCCGGTGACCAGGACCACCGGTTGCAGCATCTGGGTGATCAGCACGAGCCCGAGGAAGGCCAGCTTGCCCGGGAAGCGCCGCCGCGCGGTGTAGTACCCGGCCGGAATCGCCACCAGCAGCACGATCACCGTCGCGCACACCGAGATCACGATGGTGCTGACCATGTTGAACGGCAGCGGCGTCTCCGGCGTACTCCACATCGAGGAGTAGTTGCCCGGACTCCACTGGTGCGGCAGGTAACTCGGCGGGATGTGCAGGATCTCCGAGCGCGGCTTGAGCGAGCCGAGCACCATCACGACGTAGGGGATCAGGAAGATCACCGCGATGACGAGGCCGACCAGCGTGAGATCCCAGCGTCGCCGGGGCTTGCGCCGGGCGAGGGCCGTAGTGCCCTGTGCCGCAGGGGGATCGGTGACGTCCCGGATCGAGGGCGATGATTCCGGGGTGGTCGCGGAGTGGGTTGTCACCTGGTCTCCTCACCGGCGGGCCGGATCAGCTTCACGTAGATCGCGATGATCACCGCGATCAGCACGAAGTTCAGCACGCTCAGCGACGCCGCGGTGTCCAGCTGCTGGTTCTGCTGAATCAGCTTGAAGGTCAACGTCGTCGTGGTGTCGGCCGAGAATCCGGCGATGCTGCCGGTCAGCACCTGCAGGATGGGCAGGGAGTTGAACACGTTGATGATGTTGATGATGGTCGCGACCGCGATCGCCGGACGCAGTTGCGGCAGTGTGAGATACCGGTAGCGCTGCCAGGTGCCGGCCCCGTCGACCCGGCCCGCCTCGTTCAGCTCGGCCGGAATGGCTTGCAGCCCGGCCAGAATCGTGTACGTGGTGAACGGGATCGAGACGAACACCGCGACGCCGATGGCGGTCACGAACGCCGGACCGGCCTCCTTGGTGAACCCGAAACCCCGGTGCAGTACGCCGATGTCGACCAGGAACTTGTTGGCGATGCCGACATCCGGGTCGAGCATGTACTCGAACACCGTCGTGGTCATCACCACCGAGGCCGCCCACGGCACCAGGATCGCCATGCGCACCGCGGTACGGCCGGGGAAGTTCTTGCTCAGGAACTGTGCCAGCGCCGCCGACAGCACCAGGGTGATCAGCACGACCGCGATCACCCAGACCACGGTGTGCACGAAAACGCTGCCCAGCGCGTCGATTCCGAACAACCGCCGATAGTTGCCGAGCCCCGCCGGGCCCAGATCCTCACCGTAGGGCGTGAGCCTGCGGGTGGAGGTCCAGATCATGTACGCGGCGGGGAAGGCGACGATCGCGGCGATCAGCACCAGCGCCGGGCCGATCCACGGCAGCGCCCGCAGCGTTCCCATGGATCGGCTTCCGGACTTCATCGAGGTGGCTCTCCTCAACTCGCTGCCTGCTGGATCTTGCCCAGAACCGTCGCCGGATCCGCGCCCTGGGTGACCGTGCCCAGCTGCTGCTTCATCGCACCCTCGACCGCGGCCCACTTCGGGTTGTTGCTCGGGTAGAACTTGGCCGTGGGCAGGGTCGCGCCGAACGCCTTGGTGACCGGATCATCGGCCATGGCCTGCGCGCCGGAGGTGGTGACCGGGATGAAGTGCTCGGCCTCCACGAAGGTGGCGTAGGTCTTGGACTGATAGAAGAAGTCCAGGAACTTCTTGATCGCCGCGGTCTTGTCGACCTTCTTCTTGAACGCCATCAGGTGATCGGCCACGCCCAGGGTGACGGGGGCGCCGTCCTGGGTCGGGGTCGGGGAGGTGGCGTACTTCAGGCCCGGGTTCTTCTGCTGGATCATGTTGATCACCGGCGGCAGGCCCTCGATCATGCCGACCTTGCCCTGGATGAACACGTTGATCAGCGGGGTGCGGTCGGTGGAGCCCGGATTCGGTTGCGTCGCACCGGTATCGGACAGGGCCTTCATCGCCGCGACGCCCGCCACGTTCTGTGGGGTGTTCACGGTGATGTTGGTGCCGTCGGACCAGTTGCCGCCCGCGCCGAAGGTCCACAGCGAGGTCTCCGCCTGGGTCTCCTCACTGCCCAGCGGCAGGCCGTAGCCGTAGACACCACCGCCGAGCGCCTCGATCTTCTTGGCGTCGTCGGTCAGCTCGGCCCAGGTCTTCGGGGGTGCGGCGATGCCGGCCTTGGCGAACAGGTCGGTGTTGTAGAACAGGGTGCGGGTGGAGGCGAACAGCGGCAGCGCCCACTGGGTGCCGTTCATCGAGGCGTTCTTGACGAAGCTGGGCTGCAGATCGCTCAGCACCGACTGGTCCACGATCTGGCTGGCCGGGTACAGCTTGCTATCGGAGGCGTAGGTGGAATAGGCGTCGATGTTGAGGATGTCCGGCGTGCTGGACTCCGACTGCAGGTCGGTGCGCACCACGTCCGGGATCTGGGTCCACGACTCCATCTGGAGGTTCACCTTGATGCCCGGATTGGCCTTCTCGAAGTCGGAGATGATCTTGTCCCACTCCGACTTGGTGCCGTCGCTGTAGATCGGTGCGAGGAAGGTCAGGGTGTTCGGGTCGTTCGCGTCGGATTTACTGCCGCCGAACCCGCAGGAGGAGACGGTCAGCGCCAGGCCGGTGAACAGGGCAGCGCAGGAGATCGCGCTGCGGAGTGGACGTTTCACAACAGGAGCCTTTCAATGGTCACACCCCAACGGATGCGGAGCCAGTGATTCGATTGGTCCGAATCTAGCTCACAGGTTGATCGAATGTGACCGTTTTGAATGTAAAGTTGACATGAACGATCATCGGGGTGATTCTGGGTTGCGTGCCGACCTCTGCCGATCGAATCCCTGAGACCCATTTGGCCGCCGAGGTGGCCACCCAACCCGACGACTGGGCCCATGCCGCGTCGATCGCCGCCGAACACGCCGCGCTCCTGCCGCAGCCGGGTGAGCGAGTGGCCGTGATCGGATGCGGCACCTCGTACTTCATGTCCCGCGCGATCGCGTCGCTGCGCGAATCCGCCGGCGGTGGACTCACCGACGCCTGGCCCGCCGGACAGGTGCGCACCCGCGACTACGACCGATACCTGGTGATCTGCCGTTCGGGCACTACCACCGAGGTGATCGAGGCGTTGCGCGCCCTGCCGGCGGGCGTGCCCCGCGCGGTCATCTGTTCGAGTCCGGGCACGCCGGTGCTCGAACTGGCCGATCCGATCCTCATCGACAACGTCGACGAGGAGTCGGTGGTGCAGACCCGCTTCGCCACCACCGCGCTGGCGATCCTGCGCTGGCATTTCGGCGAGGACCTCGCGCCCGTGATCGAGCAGGCTCGCGCGGTATCGGCCGAGGACATCGAAGCCTCACTGGCGGGCGTGCGCTCGGCCGAGCAGATCAGTTTCGTCGGAATGGGTTTCGCAGCGGCCATCGCCGACGAGGCCGGGCTCAAACTGCGCGAATCCTGCCAGTCCTGGACCGAGGGCTATCTGGCCACCGAGTGGCGCCACGGGCCGATCAGCATCGCCGCGCCGGGCCGGGCGGTGTGGGCGTTCGGGCCGCTGCTGCCGGGCCTGGCCGACGACATCAAGTCCACCGGAGCGCATTTCGAGCACCGCGACATCGATCCGATGGCGGATCTGGTGCGCGTGCACCGGCTGTGCCAGCTGCGTTCGGCCGATCTGGGCCTGGACCCGGATCATCCACGCGGCCTGAACCGCTCGGTCATCCTCGGCTGACGGATATGACCTCCGTGGGACCGCGCGATCTGGTCCTGGCCGTCGACGTCGGCGGGACCACGATCAAGGCCGAGATCACCGACGCCGCAGATAATGTGGTGTGCTCCGGTACGGTACCGACGCCGCAGGGTGAGGCGGCCTTCGAGGCCATGGGCGAGCTGGGGGACCGGCTGCTCGCGGAATCGGCTGCATCGTCCATGGCCCAGCGAACCTCGCTGGGGCAGGGACGCCGGGTGGCGCGGGCGGCGGTGGTGCTGCCGGGCATCGTCGATCCGGTGCGCTCGCTGGCGGTGTTCAGCAGCAATATCGGCTGGCGAGATGTCAAGGTGGGCACTCGGTTCGCCGATCGCTGGCGGATGCCGGTGCTGATCGAACACGATGTCGCGGTCGCGGGCTGGGCCGAGTGGCGGTACGGCGCGGGCCGCGGGTATGACGATGTGTGCGTCCTGATCCTCGGGACCGGGATCAGCGGGACGCTGTCGATCGGCGGGCGGCTGGTGCGGGGCGCGGCCGGGCAGGCCGGGGAGTACGGGCATATCCCGGTGCGCCATCGGGACGGATTGCGTTGTCCCTGCGGCAATATCGGCTGCGTGGAGACGGTGGCCTCCGGCGCGAGCATCGCGCGCGCCTATGCCGAGCGGACCGGGCGCGAGATTTCCGGTGCGGAGGCGGTTTTCGCGGTGCTGGATAGCGATCCCGACGCGCGCGCGGTCGTCGACGACGCCGTGGACGCCTTGGCCGAGGGGCTGTTCGGCGTGATTCACGCGACCTGCCCGGAACTCGTCGTGCTCGGCGGCGGCCTGGCCCGTGCGGGCGCGGCGCTGACCGGGGCGTTACAGGATCGGCTCGCCGAACTGCTGTGTGTGGCACCGGTTCCGCGTGTGGTCCTGGGCGAATTCGGCGCTCGTGCGGGGCTGGTCGGCGCGGCTCGCTACGCCCGTGCGGGCGCACTGGAGTGAGTGGTCTGCTGAAAAATTGCTGTCGGATGGAATCTGTGACACGGTGGACGCTTCCTGGCTCGAATGAGCACACCAGGGCCTCGAAGTGAGTGAGGTTTGTCGGAAGGTATAGCGGTTGCGGTGGGTTGGCGGGTACGGTCTACCGGGGGGCTGGTGATCGAGGTGAGGGCATGACACGGGAGACGGGGGCCGACCTGCGGGGACGGATCGTCGCGCCGTCGGCGGAGTTGGACGACGGGGTGGTCACGATGGCGGGGCAGCGGATCGCTGCCGTCCAGCCGATGTCGCGGTGGCGTGCCGGGCATCCGGGCGAACAGGTTCCGGAATTCGCCGGGACGCTGATCCCGGGGCTGGTCGACATACATAATCACGGCGGGTTCGGGCATAGGTTCGACACCGCCGATCCGGATGAGGCGCGCGGCGCCGCCGCCTACCACCGGGGGCAGGGGTCAACGACGATGCTGGCCAGCATCGTCACCGCCGCGCCGGACGATATGGTGGCGCAGACCGCGGCCCTGGCCGAATTGGCCGCCGACGGGACCGTCGCGGGGATTCATGCCGAGGGGCCGTTCCTGTCGCAGGCGCGATGCGGTGCGCAGGACCCGCGGTATCTCCTGGATCCGGACACCGCGCTGATCGAGCGTCTGCTCACCGCAGCTAACGGCTCGCTGCGGGTGATGACCCTCGCCCCGGAGCGCACCGGGTTCGATTCCGCCGCAAAACTTCTCGTCGACAACGGCGTCGTGGTCTCGCTCGGGCACAGCGATGCGCACTACGAGCGATTCCGCGAGGCGCTGGCGCCCGACGGATTCGGCACGTTGGTCACCCACCTGGCCAACGGGATGCCGCCGCTGCATCACCGCGCGCCCGGACCGGTCGCGGCCGCGCTGGTGGCCGCCGCCGACCGGCGGGCCGTGGTGGAGCTCATCGCCGACGGGGTGCATCTCGAATCCGGCTTCGTCGCACTGGCCTTCGCGACCGCACCCGAGCGTGTCGCGCTGATCACCGACGCCATGCAGGCGGCCGGATTGCCCGACGGTGATTACCGGCTGGGCCCGCAGGACGTGCGGGTGCGCGAGGGTGTGGCGCGGATCGCGAACGGTTCGATCGCGGGCGGCACCTCGACCCTGCTGGACTGCCTGCGCCGGGCGGTGGGCGAATGCGGTGTGCCGCTGGCCGACGCGGTGCGCGCCGCGACCGCCACCCCGGCCGCGGCGGTGGGGCTAGCCGAGGTCGGCGACCTCGTACCCGGACGATTCGCCGACATCCTGGTGCTGGACGAGAAACTGGGGTTGCGTCGAATCCTGCGACAGGGACAGTGGTTAACGTGATTCTCACCGTGACGCTCAATCCCGCCTACGACATGACCTACCGCGTAGAGCGTTTCGATCGTGGGCGGGAGCACCGGGTGCTGTCGGTCGAACAGCGCATCGGCGGTAAGGGCATCAACGTGTCCCGGGTGCTCAACCAGCTCGGCAAATATTCGCGGGCAACGGGATTCGCCGACCACATGTTCTCCGCCGCGGCCGAGCTGGAACTGCCGGTGGATTTCGTGCACGCCCTGCCGTGGGTGCGGCGCACCGTGGTGATCAGCGAATCCGGCGACGGCACCGCGACCTCGCTGTGGGAGCCCGGCGCGCGGCTGAACGAACCCTATGCGATCGACCAGCTCAAGGTACGGGTGGCCGGCCTGCTGACCGATTCCGGCGGCATGGTCGTCTCGGGGTCGCTGCCGGGCGGGGTGGCCGATTCGGTCCCGGCCGAGCTGGCCCGCACCGCGCTCGAGTCCGGTGTGCCGACGATCTGCGATGTGGACGGGCGCGCACTCGAGCTGGCCGCCGAGGTGCCCGGTGTGGTGCTGATGCCCAACCGCGACGAGTTGGAACGGCTCACCGGATGCACGGCCGAGAGCCCCGCCGAGGTGGTGGCCGCCGCGCGCCCCCTGCTGAAGGCCGGTGTGCGCGCGGTGATCGCCACCCGAGGCGCCGAGGGCATGATCGTGGTCACCTCCACCGGGGCTTGGTCCGCGGCCTCACCCGAGCCGGTGGCCGGAAACCCCACGGGCGCGGGGGATGCCGCCGCGGCCGCGGTGATCGCCGCGCTGGCCGACGGTGAGCCCGACTGGCCCGCCGTCCTGGCCGACGCCATCGCCACCTCCGCCGCCGCCGTGGTCATTCCGGTCGCCGGAGAAATCGACCGTGCGGTGCGCACCCGGCTGTTACCGGCCATCACCGTCACCGATCTGAATATCGCGTAGGAGAGCAAGTCGTGACCTGGACCGCCGTCCCCGAGCTGATCGCCGGGGCCGCCCCCGGCGCACTGGGCGCGTTCAACGTGATCGCCCTGGAACATGCCGAGGCCATCGCCGCGGCCGCAGAATCGGCGAAACGCCCCGCGATCCTCCAGATCTCGGAGAACACCGTCGCCTATCACGGCGGCCTGAAACCGCTCGCGCGTGCCTGCCTGCAGATCGCGGCCGACAGCAGCGCACCCCTCGCGGTGCACCTCGACCACGCGACCTCGCACGAATTGATCACCACCGCGGTGGAAGTCGGCATCCGATCGGTGATGTACGACGGCTCGACCCTCGACTACGCCGAAAACGTCGCCGAGACAGCCAGAATCGCCCGCTGGTGCCACGACCGCGGCGTCTTCGTCGAGGCGGAACTGGGCAAGATCGGCGGCAAGGACGGCGCACACGCTCCCGGCGTGCGCACCGATCCGGACGAGGCTGTCGCCTTCGTGGCCGCCACCGGCGTCGACGCCCTGGCGGTGGCGGTCGGCTCCTCCCACGCCATGCACACCCGCGACGCGCAACTGGACGACGGCCTGATCGCCCGCCTGGCGCTGAAAGTTCCCGTGCCCCTGGTCCTGCACGGCTCCTCGGGCGTCCCCGACGAGGGCCTGCGCGCGGCCGTTCGGCACGGCATGACAAAGATCAACATCGCGACGCGCCTGAATATCGTTCTGGCCCAGTCCGTCCGGGCAGAGCTCTCCGCGCATCCCGCGCTCTCGGACCCCCGCGGCTATCTCGGTCCCGGCCGCACCGCCGTTCAGCATGAGGTCGAGCACCTCCTGCGCGTCCTCGGCTGAGCAGCGATCCGGCATTTCTGTCAGGGGTCGTGTCTAGCATGACGCCATGGTCAGTGTGAAGGTCGTCGACGAGACCACTTCCGGGGATCGCGACGCGGGGTGGACGTTCGAGGTCACCGAAGAGCGGTTGCCGCTACGAGAACTCATCCGGCAGCGGGTGTTCCAGGAGGCCGCCGAGTACAACGCCGCAGCCGATGGGACTTTTCGCGGTCTGGTGCGGCCGGTCGATGCCGAGCCGGTGCGTGGCGGATTCCGTACCGCCGGTCGCGTCGACCCGGAACGTCAGTGCGCGGCGGCGTTGCAGGCCTTCGAGCGCAACGGGTTCGTGGTCCTGGTAGGCGACCGGCAGATCGAGGGACTGGACCAGGTGGTGGCGCTGCCGCCCGGGGCGGAGGTCACGTTCCTGAAGCTCATCGCATTGGCGGGTGGCTGAATGTCCGATTCGGAGTACATCACCGCGGCGCGGGCCGCCCTCGCCACAGAGGACGTGGTCGCTTTCTACGACGTGTATATGAGGGCCTGTCAGGCGACCGACGACAAGTACGCGTGGCCGGCGTTGCTGGATATGGCATACGTCTTGCCGGACGAGGCCGCCGAGCGATTGGCTCGCGTGTGCGTCACCACGGCCCTACCTGATTCCAAAGACCTCCGGCACATGGTCCATACCCTGAAGGAGACGCTCGCTCCTTCCGAGCGCAAGAGGGCAGTCCTCGATGCAATCGCCGCGGACGATATGGACAGGTTGTGCGCCGAGTTGGTGCGAACGCACCAGATCGCCTGTTCACGCAGGGGCACATCCGATGCGGCACCATGGCGTGAGCTGTTCGCCAGAGTGAGTGATCTGCCGGACGCGACGACTCGGCGGCTGGTTCGCGCGTGCGTGAGCATGTTCCCGACCGCTTCGGAGCGTGAGCGGTATTCGCTGCTGGTCATGGTTTCGGCTCTTGCGCCGACCCAGTCGATCCTGGTCGAAGAACGGCGAGCAGTGCTGGAAACCCTGTCGGATCACTACGGTGGTTATTTCGATGTCGATCCATCTCTGGCTCTGGCCGAGCTGGCGTCGGGACGCACCCTGAGCCCGGAAGTCGTCGCGGCGTACCGCCGCGGGGCTTGCGAGAGGTACCACGACTGGATGGTTTCGGAGATTGCCCAGCAATGCCCTGAACCTGTAGTGAATGTGGGTGAGCAATGGGCCGACCGGGCACTGGAGCTGGCGACCGCGTCGCCGGGGTGGCACGACCTGCTGGCTTTCGCCGTCACCGCGACCATGGCCAAGCCCAACGCCCAATGGGAGAGAACCGGTAGAACGTTGCTGGCGCAGGTGGAGTCCTTCGCCGAAGAGATCGTGCCGATCTTGGCATTGGTGGGCCGACCCAGAACAGTGCCGTTGCACCGTCATAGCAATGAGGAACAACGGATCAACGACGAGTACGACCTGTTCAACGCCAACGCGGTGCGCGGGCTGCTGTGGCTGCTCACCTACCGGCCCGCGCAACCGACGACAGCCCGCGTCCTGGCCGCTCTGGTGGAGACGTCGTTGCGGCGAATCAAGGGACTGGGACCGCGGAATCCGAAGGTGGCCAACGCCGGTGTCCACGCCCTGAGCCAGGTGAGCGGCGACGCGGCGCTGGGTGAGCTGGCGCGTTTGGCGGTCACGGTGACGTACAAGGGCACGTTGAACCAGATCACCGCCGCGCTGGAAACCAAGGCACGCGCGCTCGGACTGACTCGCGCGCAGATCGAGGAGATGGCCGTGCCCGCCTACGGCCTGACGTCGGTGGGGCAGGCCGAATTCACCTTCGGCGGAGCATCGGCGGCGCTGGCCGTGAACGGCGGCAAGGCGGCGCTGAGCTGGTTCACCAACAAGCCAGTGAAAAGCGTTCCGGCCGAGGTGAAACGCGACCACGCCGACGAACTGAAGGAACTCACTGCGGCGGTCAAGGACATCGACAAGATGCTGACCGCCCAGATCGAACGATTGGACCGTCAGTTCCTGCAGCGCCGCACCTGGGATTACCCCTCGTGGCGGGAGTACTACATCGATCACCCCCTGGTGGGCACGATCGCCCGGCGCCTGCTGTGGACTATCGATGGAGTTACGTGCGGCTACTCCGACGGCGCGCTGCGTGACCTCGCCGGCGACACGGTGGACGGTGATGTTGTCGAGCTGTGGCACCCTCTGGGCCGTTCGATCGACGAGATCGTCGCATGGCGAGACTGGTTGGAGCGCAACGCCATCACCCAGCCGTTCAAACAGGCGCATCGTGAGGTCTACCTCCTCACCGACGCCGAACGCCGAACCGGCGTCTATTCGAACCGCTTCGCGGCACATATCTTGCGCCAGAACCAATTCCACGCGTTGGCAACCATCCGGGGGTGGCACAGCAAGCTGCTGTTCAACGCCGATACCGCCGTGCCGCCACCGATTCGCGAACTGCCGGAATGGGGTTTGCGCGCGGAGTATTGGGTGGAGGGCGAGGGTGACGGAGATCCGGACGATATGACGGAATCCGGCTGTTACCTCCGCCTGCGATCCGACCAGGTGCGGTTCTATCCGCTCGACGCACCCCAGAACCTAGCCAACGGCGCCTTCCGTGGTGGCTTCCACGGACCGGCCGATCCGCTGCCCCTGGCGGACGTGCCCGCACCGGTCCTGAGCGAGGTACTGCGCGATGTGGATCTATTCGTCGGGGTGACCAGCATAGGTAACGATCCGACCTGGTACGACGGCGGTCCGGCCGGAAGATTCGCCGAATACTGGAACACTTACAGCTTCGGCGAGCTGAACCAGACCGCGCAGACCCGACGCGACCTGCTCACCAGATTGCTGCCGCGGCTGGCCATCGGCCCCAAATGCACTGTGGAAGGCAAGTTCCTGCGTGTCCACGGCGCCAGACATGTGTATCGGATCCACCTGGGCTCGGGAAACGTTCTCATCGAACCGGACAACCGATACCTGTGCATCGTCCCCGCGGGGCGGGCAACCGAACCGGACTCGTTCCTGGCGTTCGAGGGCGACCGGATGCTGTCGGTGATTCTCAGCAAGGCGCTCCTGCTGGCCGACGACACACGGATCACCGACCCGACCATCCTGCGGCAGCTCGTCTCCTGAACCACCGAACCGTCGTCAGCGGGCGGCCGATATCTGCGGCTGTTCGCCGAACCGGTTGGGCCGCAGGGCGACAAGGGCGATGAGGGCGACCATCGGGATGGTCACCCCCAGGCTTACCCAGCCGGTGCCCCAGCCGAGCCCGTCGGCATGAGTGGAGGCCAGCCAGTCGGTGGTCGATGCGCCCAGCGGGCGGGTGACGATATAGGCGAACCAGAAGGTGGGGATCGGGCCCAGCGCGGACCAGCGGTGGGCGAGTGCGGGGATCGCGATGACGACGGCGAACAGGACTGCCGAGGGGAAGTAGCCCAGGTGCAGGGTGCCCGCGGTGAGGTCGCCCGCGACGGTGCCCAGCGCGAACGTGGTCATCACCGTGGCCCAGTAGAACGCCTCACGGCGAGGCGTGGTGATGCTGTGCACGGACAGCGTCTTCTCCGAGGCGTACCAGAGTCCGAAGACGACCGCGAGCAGGGTGGCGAACAGGATCGTGGACAGGGCTAGGGGGATGCCGACGACGAAGTCGACTACGTCGGCGACCATGGTGCCGCAGATACTCACCATCACCACGGCCGTCCAGTACAGCCACGGGTTGTAGCCGCGGCTGCGGAGCTGCGCGGCCAGGGCGGCGATCAGGGCCAGCCCGGCCAGGCCGACGGCGAGCATCTGGGGTGCGTGGAAGACCAGGAAGTCGGAGAACGTCTCGCCCATACCGGTGGACAGCACCTTGATCACCCAGAACAGCGCGGTGATCTCCGGGACCTTACTGGCTGGCGGGCGGGTCGAGATGTCAACTGGCGCAGGATTGATCACGCGTCCACGATGGCAGCGGACCGCTGAGATTTCGCTGTGATCCGGCGGGCCATGACGGTGACGAGCGCCACGATGACGACGCCCGCCACGAGTGTCACCGGGCCGGTTCCGAGATTCACGCCATCATGGTCGTGCGAGGCGAGCCAATCGCTGATCGACGCGCCCAGCGGCCGGGTGACCACGTAGGCGAACCAGAACGCCGGCACCGCCGCGAGGCCGAACCAGCGGTGCAACACCGCGGGCAGCGCGATGAGCAGGGCGAACAGCAGGATCGACAGCCGGTAGCCGAGGCCGAGCCTGCCCGCGGTCAGGTCACCGGCCGCGGTGCCGAGCATGAAGGTGATGATCACCGCCGCCCAGTAGAACATCTCGCGCCGGCCGGAGGTGATGCTGTGCATCGACAGGGTCTTCTCGGTGGCGTACCAGAGGCCGAACAGGCAGATGAGCAGCGCGAGGAATATGCCGACCGATTCCGGCAGCGGGACGTGCAGGCGGAAGTCGATGAAGTCGGCGGCCATGGTGCCGAAGATGCTGACCATCACCACCGCGAACCAGTACGCCCAGACCGAATATCGGCGCAGGCACAGTTGCACGATCAGGCCGACGACCAGGACCGTACCGGTCAGCGCCAGGGCGAGGTCGCGCGCCAGGAGTTTGGACAGGTAGTCCGAGCAGCTCTCGCCCATCGCGGTGGTCAGCAGCTTGACCACCCAGAACAGCGCGGTCACCTGGGGGACTTTGGTGCGGGCCGGGGAGGTGGCCGAGGCCGTATCGATCACAGTTGACAATATTGTTGGCAACTATGTGAACAATTCTGGTCCAGGCTTCGAATCCGCTGTGAGCGTGCCCATAACAGTCTGTCGGCCGCGACGACCTGTGGGAAGGCGTCTTGCCCTTGATCGAAATCGCGGGGCGACTCCGCGGATATGACATCGAAATCCTCGGTGCGCATCGACCGGTGCGCGCGTCGCCGATGGGTATGTCGGACCGGACGGTAGGGTTTGCTTCGGATTCTCCGCGACCGCGCCGAATCGCCGCCGATCCGGCCCGCTGGATGGGAGAGGTGATGGGCGACGACGGTCGCTGTCGAATGCCGCGTTCGGTGCGCGCGGCGCAGGTGATGGCGTTGGCGATGGCGCTGATCGGGTTGGTCTGCACGGCATCGGCGGGCTGGTTGTTCGGTCCGCACTCCGCCGGCTTCACCGCCTTATACTTCGTACCCAGTTGGCTGCTCGGCCTGCTCGCGCTGGCCTTCGGCGAGATCGGCGGCAGCATCCGGATCACCGCGATATTGCTGTCGGGTCTGGATATGCTCTGGACCGTGCCGTCGATCGCGACCGGACATCCGCCCGGCTGGCTGGGGCCGACCACTGCGGTCGTATTGGTCGTACTGCTGTTCCGTCGCTCCGCCTGCGACTGGTTCGATCAATGAATGCGCCCGTATCCACGTGTTCGAGTCTCGCCGGCGATGACGTGATGCGCTGAAGGATTGCGGTGCGCCCGGCGCGGCGCGATCGATGAGGCGCCCGCATATCGGTCGGCACGCGGTCGTAACATCGGTGAAACCTGGTGTGCCGAATCGCAATATCCGCGCAACCGCCAGCTCTTAGTGTGGCGGCATGAGTACAGCAGACGCGGGTACCGGGATCCATATCAGCGGTCTGAGCAAGACGTTTCGGGTCGGTCGGCGCGTGGTGCCCGCGCTGGATTCGGTGGACCTGCATACCGAGCAGGGCGCGTTCCTGTCGCTGCTGGGGCCCTCCGGCTGCGGGAAGTCCACGGTGCTGCGCATTCTGGCCGGACTGGAGACCCCGACGTCCGGCGCCGCCCGGATCAACGACGCGACACCGGCCGAGCTGCGCCGCGGCCACCGGTTCGGCATCGCCTTCCAGGACTCGGCGCTGTTGCCCTGGCGCAGTGTGGAATCCAATATCAAGCTGCCGTTGCAGGTCGCGGGGCTGCCGGTGGACAAGGATCAGATCGCGGACCTGGTCGCACTGGTCGGCCTGGAGGGCTTCGAGAAGGCCAAGCCCGCGCAGCTCAGCGGCGGTATGCGGCAACGGGTTTCGATCGCGCGGGCGCTGGTGGTCAAGCCCTCGATACTGTTGCTGGACGAACCCTTCGGCGCCCTGGACGATATGACTCGCCAGCGCCTCAATCTCGAGCTGCTGCGCATCTGGACCGAAAAGCCCGCGACCACGCTGATGGTCACGCACGGCATCGCCGAGGCGGTCTTCCTGTCCGACGTCGTCGCGGTGATGAGCCCGCGCCCGGGCCGGGTGGTGGAGATGGTGCCGATCGACCTGCCGCGCCCGCGCACCCCGGAGATGATGCGCACTCCCGAGTTCCACCAGGTGCACGACTACCTGTCCGAATTGCTGTTCGGCCGCAGCGGTCACGGCGGCATCGAGGCGCAGGCCGAAGCGGCCCTGGGTATTTCGGGAGGCACGGAATGAAACGTCTGGGCGGCCTGATCGGCGTCGTACTGCTGGTCGCGGTGTGGTGGCTGCTGGCCGACCTGCGCGTCGCCGGGGGAACGATTCCCAGTCCGTGGACCGTCCTGCACACCATGTATTCCGACGGCTGGGCGCTGTACGGACCGAACTTCCGCGTCACCGCGTGGGGTGCGCTGAAGGGTTTCCTCTGGGGTAACGGACTGGCGATCGCCCTGGCGATTCTGGTCCTGCTCGTGCCGCCGATCGAATCGCTGGCCACCCAGCTGGCGATCCTGAGTTACTGCACGCCGCTGCTGGCACTGGGCCCGATCATCCTGGTGGTCTTCGGCGGGCGCACGCCGACGGTCTTCCTGGCCGCGATGTACTGCTTCTTCACCACGATGGTCGGCACCGTGCAGGGCCTGCGCTCGGCCGACCGCACCGCGCTGGACCTGGTGCGCGCGTACGGCGGCGGCCGGGTGCAGCAGCTGTGGCGGGTGCAGTTGGTGGCGGCGCTGCCGAATACCTTGGCCGCCTTGAAGATCGCCGCGCCATCGGCCGTGCTGGGCGCGATCATCGGTGAGTATCTGGGCGGCGTGGACAGCGGGATCGGGGTCGCGCTCACCGCGGCGCAGACCTCCTACAACGTGCCGAGAACCTGGGGTATGGCACTGGCCGCCGCGGCCCTGGCGGGCGTGGGATATCTGGTGGTCGCGCTGATCGCCCGGCTGGTGGCGCCGTGGACCGGACGGGAGGCGCGCGCGTGAGCATCCTGCGCAGAATCACGAAATTCCTTTTTCCGCTGGTGATCTCGCTCATCCTCATGGTGGTGATCTGGTACGCGTTCCTCGCGTTCTTCCCCCAGGTCGGGCCGCGAGTGGGCAAGACACCGGCGGATGTGTGGGACTACCTGGTCACCGGGTCGAACGCGGCCGCCGCCAGATCGGCCATCTTCTCGGATCTGCGAATCACCCTGCGTGACGCGGCGACCGGATTCGGCGCCGGAATGCTCGCGGCGCTGGTCGCCGCCGCGCTGTTCGTCACACTGCCCCCGGTCGAGCAGACGTTCATGCCGGTGGCGATGCTGCTGAGGTCGGTGCCGCTGGTCGCGTTGACTCCGATCGTCGTGCTGATTTTCGGTCGCGGCGTGCTCGGCGTGACGGTCCTGGCCGCGATCGTGGTGTTCTTCCCGGCGCTGGTCATGATCATCACCGGCCTGCGGTCCGCCTCGGCGCAGGCGATGGAACTCGTTGCCGCATATGGTGGTTCGCGCTGGAAGCGGCTGCGAATGGTGGCGGTGCCCGCCGCGCTGCCCTCGGTGTTCGCCGCCGCGCGGATCTCCGTGCCCGGCGCGCTGATCGGGGCACTGCTGGGCGAATGGCTCGGCAGTGGAACCGGTTTGGGCGCCAGCTTGATCCGGGACATACCCATTTTCCAGTACAACCAGCTGTGGGCCTCGATCGTGTTGGTCACCATCGTGTCGGTGCTGCTGTACGCGATCGTGGGCGTGATAGAGAACCTGGTGCTGGCCCGATTCGGGTCGGAGACCGGATGAGCCGCACGAGTTTACATGTGCGATACATTCGAATCGACGAAAGCAAAGTATCGGCAATGCGAAGCAATTACCGTTCCTGCATGACTCGCGCAATACCCTCGACGGGCTTGGACCGTCGATCCTTTCTTCGTTTCTCGGCCTTCGCCGGTGTCGCGCTCGGCGGCGCCGGAATGCTGGCGGCCTGCGGTAAGAGTTCGTCCTCCGCCGCCAGCGCCAACGGCAGCTCGGCGGACGGCTCGAAATACGGCACGGTCGCCGTGCAGCTGTCCTGGCTCAAGGACATCGAGTTCTCCGGTGAGTACTTCGCCGACAGCAAGGGGTATTACCGCGACGCCGGATTCGGCCACGTCAACCTGATCGCCGGCGGGGCGGCCAGCACCTCGGTGGAGGCCGGCCTGGATACCGGCAAGATCTGGATCGGCACCTCCGCGCCGCAGACCACCGCGCCCGCGGTGCTGGGCGGGCTGCCGGCCAAGATCGTCGCGACGACCTATCAGAAGAATCCGTTCTGCATCGTCAGCGGCACCGCCAAGCCCATTCATTCGCCGCAGGATATGAAGGGCCGCAAGATCGGTGTGCAGGACACCAATCAGCTGATCTTCCAGGCCCTGCTGGCGGCGAACAATATGACCGCCCGCGATGTGCAGATCGTGCCGGCGCAGTTCGATCCGACCCCGCTGGCCAACGGTGAGGTCGACGGCTGGGTGAGCTACCTGACCAACGAGCCGATCCTGCTGGCGGCCAAGGGGTTCCAGAATACGAACTTCCTGTTCGCCGATTTCGGCCTGCCGTTCACGGCCGATACCTTCACCGTCCGGCAGGAGACCATCGACAAGGAGCGGGACAAGCTCAAGGCCTACCTCACCGCCGAGATCAAGGGCTGGAAGGACGCGGTCGCCGACCCCGCGGCCAGCGCCCATCTGGCCACGGACGTGTACGGCAAGGACCAGCGCCTGGACGTCGGCGAACAGACGAAGGAGGCCACGGCCCAGAACAGCCTGGTGGTCTCGCCCGACACCCAGGCCAACGGCCTGCTGACCATGACCGATCAGCTGATCGCCGCGAATATCGAGGCCCTGGGCAAGGCGAAGATCACTGTCAAGGCCGATCAGCTGTTCGACATGTCGGTCCTGCGCGAGGTGTACGCGGAACATCCGGAACTGAAGTGAGCCCTGAACTCACCGCGTGACCGTGCGTTACGGGGTGAGGAAGGCGGGGAACGGCCCGGTGTGGTGCGACGGCGTGCGGGAGCGGACGGCCAGGATTTCCGAGGTGATGGCCACCGCGGTCTCCATCGGAGTGCTCGCACCGAGGTCCAGGCCGGCCGGGCTGTACAGGCGAGCGAGGGATTCGGCGTCGAAACCCGAGTTGTGCAGCACACCCATGCGCTGACTGTGCACCGGTTCGGCGCCCAGCGCGCCCAGGTAGCCGAATTCGGGCAGGCGCAGGGCCGTCGTCAGCAGGGGGATCTCGAATTTGGGGTCCTGCGTGACCGTGACCAGGGCCGTGCGGTAGTCGATCATGCCCGCGGCGGATTGTGTGCTCAGGTAGTGGTGCGGCCAATCGACCACGACCTCGGCGCCCGAGAAGGACTGTTTGGCGAAGGTCTCGCGCGCGTCGCAGATGGTGACCCGATAGCCCAGGAGTTTGCCCTGGGTGGCGAGGGCGGCGGCGAATGCGTTGGCGCCGAAGATGATCAGGCGCGGCGCGGCGGCATAGGAGCAGCAGAACACATCGGATTCGGGCAGGGCGACCAACTCGGTGTTGTGCCGCCGGTCGGTGACCAGGTGCTGGCCGATCACCGTCGGATCCGAATGCCACACCACCGTGAACACCGTCACCGGTTTGTGCCCGTTGAGATCCTGGGCGATCGTGACGAATTCGGGAAATTCGTTGCGGGAGAAGGGCTCCATGAAGACGTCGATGGTGCCGCAGTCGGCGCTGTCCACGCCGGAGGAGGGATCGAAGCGCTGCAACTCCTTGCGACCGGTGCGCGCTGAGTGCACCGCCGCGTCGTAGATCGCGCCCTCGTAGCAGCCGTCGGAGACCGAACCGTGCACACGGCCCTCGGGATCGACCAGCATCGCGGAGCCGATCGGCACCGGAGTGGGCCCGAACGTCCGGACCAACGTGGCCAGGGCTCCGGTCCGACCGCTGTGCCACACCCCCAGCAACTCATCGAGGATTTCGCGCATCAAAACTCCCGATCACCGTGCGCGACTGGGCGGATAGTCGTGGTCACGTCCCGTCGCCAGATCGTCGCACGTCACGGCAACCATATCCGGTCTACTGTCCAGGAACGCCCGCGCTCCGGAATTTCCTCGTGCGGTATCGATCACGGCCGCCCAGTGTTCGTGATGTAGCACAACCGGATGGCCCGGACTGTTGTCGAACCGCGCGCGGGCCAGCCCGCTGGGGGCGTTGTACGCGGCTTCCAGCACGCGCGCGACCACGTCGGCGCCGACGTCGGGGGTATCGACCGGCATGATGGCCGCGTAGTCGGCCCGATCCGGCGCCGCCGCGACGGCGGCGAGCCCGGCGCGCAGCGAGGCGGCCAGCCCCACGGCCCAGTCGGGGGCCCAAACAGGTTGCGCGTCTTCGGGTATCGCGATGGCCGGGGATTCACACACCCACCATCGTCCGGCGGCGTCACGGCGGGCCGGACCGGTGGCGCCGAGCACCACCACTACACGCTCACAGCCACCCTCGCGCAGCGCGGTGGTCGCACCACGCAGCCACGCGCCCTCGTCCACGAGCACTTTCGGATGCCCGTATCGGGTCCCCGCGCCGGCGGCGAGCAATATGCCGTCGCAGCGTCCTTTGTCCATTCCGCCGAGAGTAGCCGCGCGGCGTGATCTTCGCCGTGTCCGTATTCAATGAAAGTTGCCGCTCAGGCATGCTCTCCGGGTGCCTTGGGCACTTCCAGGTGTGTACTTCCCAATGGAGAGCAACAATCCATAGCATCGTAAGCATGTCTGATAGAGAGAGAATGCGGGCCGTGATCGCCCGTGGTTTCGGCGGTCCCGAGGTGCTCGAACTCGTGCGGGTTCCGATCCCCGATCCCGGGGTCGGCCAGGTGCGGATCAGGGTCGAGGCGGCGACCGTCAATCCCGTGGATGTGGCGACCCGATCCGGCGCGCTCGCCGGGGCAGGTCTGATGCTCGCGCGCGAGGTGACGGGCATGGGCTGGGATGTGGCCGGTGTCGTCGATGCGCTGGGTCCCGGCGCCGACTCGTTCACGGTGGGGCAGCGGGTCATCGGGCTGCGGGATCTGCTGGACGTCTCACTGGGCGCATACGCCGAGTACATCGTTCTGGACGCCGGGGCCGTCGCCGCCGGGCCGCAGGGTGTTTCGGCTGTCGCGGCGGCGACCCTGCCGCTCAACGGGCTGACCGCGGCGCAATCGCTGGATCTGCTGAATCCGCATCCCGGCGACACGCTCCTGGTGACCGGGGCCGCGGGCGCCGTCGGCGCCTTCGCGGTCGAACTCGGTGCCCGCCGTGAGCTGCGGGTCATCGCCCAGGCCGGTCGTGGTGACGAGGAATTCCTGCGCGGTCTGGGCGCGCTGTGGTTCGTCCCGCGCGAGGAGCCCGATCTCGCCGCGGCGGTCCGCCGGATCGTGCCGGGCGGAGTTGACGGTGCGCTGCACACCGCCGGATCCGCGCCGGCCACCCTGGCGGCCGTGCGAACCCGCGGCGCTCATGTCTCCGTGGTGGGCGGCGCACCGCAGATTCCGCTGCGGGGCATACGGATTCATCAGGAATGGATCAGTGCGGACGGCCCCGCCCTCGGTGAGCTGGCGCGCCTGGATCTCACCCTGCGGGTGGCCGAGACGATGCCGCTCGAGCAGGCGGCGCGGGCGCAGGAGCTGGTCGGGAAGGGCGGTCTGCGCGGCCGGGTGGTGCTGGTTCCCTGATTACCGGAACAGGTTGTGGACGAATGGGAGGGAGTCCGGTTGGGAGGCCAGGACCGTGCCGTCGTGGTCGGTGGGGTAGGTGTGGAAGGTCAGGGGTTGCCCGTTGGCGGTCAGTACCGCGGCGAAGCGCAGGGTCTCGGGCATGATGATGTCGGTGTCGGTCAGGCCCTGGCCCATGAAGATCGGCCGGTCGTAACCGGATTCGGGGAGACCGAGGTAGTCGTGCAGCAGGCCGTGGAAGTTCGGGATATCCGACAGCGGACGAGCGAACAGTGCGCCGCCCACCACCTTGTGCGCGGAGAGGTCCTCGGCCAGCGGGCCGAGACATTCGGCGGCGGCGCGTTCGAGCCAGTAGCGGCCGGAGTCGGTCAGGTACGACTCGATGTGCAGTTCCGGATAGGTCGTGCGCAGGCCGTTGAGGATGTAGAGAGCGTAAGAGGTGGTGTCACCGCTGAGGGCCACCGGCGGCACGCCGGGACCGAGCGGGCTGATGACATCCTCGATGTACGCGGGTGTTCCGGTGGCGACCACGCCGCGGTAGTCCAGGCCGGGGCCGAGTTCGGTGGCGTACCGGGCGGTGTTGACCGCCGCGCCCGCGCCCTGCGACTGGCCGATCACGGCCCATTTACGCGCCAGGGTCGGATAGTGGCTGGTCGCCGCGCGCACCGCGTCCACCACGTTGTGCGCCTCGACCTTGCCGTCGAGATAGGGATGCCCGCCCGGCGTGCCCAGCCCGGCGTAGTCGGCTGCCACGATCGCGTAGCCCTGCCTCATCCAGGTGCCCAGGTAGTCCCAGTCGCGGTCGACCGCGGCCGGTCCGGCGATGCTGTAGGCGCACTGCTCGGCGATCCCGATGGTGCCGTGTGCCCAGGCGACGACCGGCCAGCCGCCGGCGGGCGGCGCGCCCGGCGGGAAGTAGATCGCGGCGCTGGCGACGGCCGGGCGGTCGTGCACGGTCGTGCTGCCGTAGAGGAATCGCTGCGAACCGACCGAACCGGGCAGTGTCGCGGCTGCCGAAAGCGGCTGCACCGAGTCGAAGATGCCCGAGCCGGGGTCGGCGACGGGTGCGGCCTCGGCGAGCGGCGCCCGGACCAGGCCCGCGATCACGGCGACGACCATTGCGGCGGTGACCGGCAGTGCCCGGATCGGTGATATCCGCAGCGTTCGTGTCCGCATCGTTCTCCTCGGCGGGCTCATATGGACCGGACATTCCGGTCCATCGGTATCGGAGCCAGTGTCGCAGCCGCACGGTCGTTCGGCGGTCCAGGACACAGTGTCTTGCTCGAGTGAGTGACTCCCGTCACCTATTCGTCACTCGATGGTTGTGAAGGTCGTCACAACCGGGAATGCGGACCCGCCGGGTGTCCCGTGGTATGGATCACGCTAACAGTACGGGCGTTATGCAAAAACCGCACGTCAGGCCTACCCGCGAGTAGATCAAGATCGCGCAATCAGCGCGCTAATTTCGCATAGTTAGCAAATGGCGAGGTAAAGCTAGCCAAGATTTACAGTTGCAACAGGTAGACGGCACTTTTTACTTGTGCAATCGTGTTGTAGTACCCCCGATGGGCATAGCAAGCCTGCAAATATCCGCTCCAGCAGAATTCGGACATCGTGCCCGCCGCCGACCCGCTCGGCACGCGAGGAACAGTCCGGAGATGGGGCACCGAAACGAATCGGAGCAGAGATGTCGACCACCGGCACCCCCAAGACCGCCGCGGAAATCCAGCAGGACTGGGACACCAACCCCCGCTGGAAGGGCGTCACGCGCAACTACACCGCCGAGCAGGTGTCGAAGCTGCAGGGCACCGTCGTCGAGGAGGCGACGCTGGCCCGCCGCGGCTCGGAGATCCTCTGGGATCTGGTCACCAACGAGGACTACATCAACTCCCTGGGCGCACTGACCGGCAATATGGCCGTGCAGCAGGTGCGCGCGGGCCTCAAGGCCATCTACCTGTCGGGGTGGCAGGTCGCCGGTGACGCGAACCTGTCCGGCCACACCTACCCTGACCAGTCGCTGTACCCGGCCAACTCGGTCCCGGCCGTGGTCCGGCGGATCAACAACGCGCTGCTGCGCGCCGACGAGATCGCCGCGGTCGAGGGCGACACCTCGGTGAAGAACTGGCTGGCCCCGATCGTCGCCGACGCCGAGGCCGGCTTCGGTGGCGCGCTGAACGCCTACGAGCTGCAGAAGGCCATGATCGCCGCCGGCGCCTCCGGCGTGCACTGGGAGGACCAGCTGGCCTCGGAGAAGAAGTGCGGCCACCTCGGTGGCAAGGTGCTGATCCCCACCCAGCAGCACATCCGCACCCTGACCTCCGCGCGCCTGGCGTCCGACGTCGCCGACGTCCCGTCGGTGATCATCGCCCGCACCGACGCCGAGGCCGCCACCCTGATCACCTCCGACGTGGACGAGCGCGACCGCCAGTTCCTGGACGGCACCCGCACCGCCGAGGGCTTCTACGGCGTCAAGAACGGCATCGAGCCCTGCATCGCCCGCGCCAAGGCATACGCCCCCTACGCGGACCTGATCTGGATGGAGACCGGCACCCCGGACCTGGAGCTGGCCCGCAAGTTCTCCGAGTCCGTGCGCAGCGAGTTCCCGGACCAGCTGCTGGCCTACAACTGCTCGCCGTCCTTCAACTGGAAGCAGCACCTGGACGACGCCACCATCGCCAAGTTCCAGCGCGAGCTGGGCGCGATGGGCTTCAAGTTCCAGTTCATCACCCTGGCCGGCTTCCACTCGCTCAACTACGGCATGTTCGACCTGGCCTACGGCTACGCCCGCGAGGGCATGTCGGCCTACGTCGAGCTGCAGGAGCGTGAGTTCGAGGCCGAGGCCCGCGGCTACACCGCCACCAAGCACCAGCGCGAGGTGGGCGCCGGCTACTTCGACCTGATCGCCACCACAGTGGACCCGAACACCTCGACCGCGGCCCTGAAGGGGTCCACCGAAGAGGGCCAGTTCCACTGATGAATCGTCGTCCCGCCGCCTGACCCGTCGCATCACAACCGACACCGGGCGGCGGGACGGCTCTCAGCTTTCCGACTGTCCGCGTTTCAGCGGACGGGCGGAAAGCCGTTGGAGTCGGGGATCCGTGGCGGCGATGCGAACCCAGCGAAGTGGTTGTCGCGCCGAAAGGGCCTGTGGAACGGGTGTTTACGGTGACCGCCGGTCCGCCCTGCCGAACAGACCCGGCAGGTAGGGCCACACCCCGCATTCCGTATACCGTGAATGAGCAGAAGTCCCGGACACCCTCCGGACTTCACCCCTATGGACAACCGCCGGACAACCAGCAGGAGCGGGACGTGAGCAGCGAAAAGATTCAGCGCGTCGGAATCATCGGCGCCGGACAGATGGGCGCCGGAATCGCCGAGGTCTGTGCCCGGGCGCATGTCGATGTGCTCGTGTTCGAGCCCACACGGGAGCTGGCGGCCGCCGGGCGTGCCCGCATCCTGCGCTCGCTCGATCGCGGCGTGTCGAGCGGCAAGATCACCGAGCGCGAGCGTGAGCAGACAGCCTGGCGGCTGCGGTTCACCTCGGATCTGGGCGACTTCGCCGACCGCCAGCTGGTCGTGGAGGCCGTGGTGGAGAGCGAAGAGGTCAAGACCTCGATCTTCGGCGAACTCGACAAGGTCGTCACCGACCCCGACGCCGTGCTGGCCTCGAACACGTCCTCGATCCCGATCATGAAGATCGCCGTGGCCACCACCCAGCCCGAGCGCGTGGTCGGCATGCACTTCTTCAACCCGGTGCCCGTGCTGCCGCTGGTCGAGCTGGTGACGACGCTCAAGACCAGCGAGGCCGTCTCCAAGCGCGCCGAGGAGTTCGCCACCGAGATACTGGGCAAGCAGGCCGTGCGTTCGGCCGACCGCTCCGGCTTCGTGGTCAACGCGCTGCTCGTGCCGTATCTGCTCTCGGCCATCCGGATGGTCGAATCCGGTTTCGCGACCAAGGAAGACGTCGACAAGGCCATGGTGCTGGGCTGTGCCCACCCGATGGGCCCGCTGGCGCTGACCGATCTGGTCGGCCTGGACACCGTCAAGTCGATCGCCGACTCCATGTACGCGGAGTTCAAGGAACCCCTGTACTCCGCGCCGCCGCTGCTCATGCGCATGGTCGAAGCCGGTCTACTTGGCAAAAAAGCGGGCGCGGGCTTCTACGAGTACAACCGCTCCTGATCACCGATGGCACCCCGCGCTCGTCCCGCACTCGTTGTCTCGGGGCGGCGGTGGGTGCCTGTTCATACCGGACGTTTCACATGGGCGCTCAGTGCGTCACGTTCAGCTCCCAGGCCTTTCCGCGTATACAGGGGGTTGCTGCCAGCGTAACAACAACCTTTGTGAGCCACGGCAAGCTGCCGGGCACGCCCAAGGTTGATGTCATATCTCAACCGCCGCCACGGATGCTCAACGTTGGACGGCTCTACATCTTCCGCTGAAACGCGGAGAGGCGGGAAGGAGCAGGTCGCGATGGTCAATGTGGTGGACGGGTTCGGGTCCAGCATTCTGGGTTACCCGAGGATCGGGCCGCATCGTGAACTCAAGCGGGCCCTCGACTCCTACTGGCACGGCGGCATCTCCAGGGAGAAGCTGCTGGCGGTCGGGCGGGACATCCAGGAAACGCAGTTCAACGAGCTGGCCGCGACCGGGCTCACCCAGGTGCCCGGCAACTCCTTCTCCTTCTACGACCATGTGCTGGACAACGCGCTGTTGTTCGGCGCGGTGCCCAGGCGGTTCGAGCCCTATCGCGAGGACTCGTCCGGCGAAGCGCTGGACCCGCTGGACTTCTACTTCCTGATGGCGCGCGGCCGTCCGGATCTGCCGCCGCTGGAGCTGGTGCGCTGGTTCGGCACGAACTACCACTACCGCCAGCCCGAGCTGGACGCCGACACCCGGTTCTCGCTGCATCCCGAGGCGCTGCTGGACGAGTGGGACCGGGCCAAGGCGCGCGGCATCGAGTTGCGCCCGGTGGTGCTCGGCCCGCTGTCGCTGCTGTTGCTGTCCAAGACCGGCGGCACACCCGGTGAGACCGAATTCGACAAGCTGGAGCTGCTGGACCGGCTGCTGCCGGTGTACGAGCAGCTGTTCGAGATCCTGGCCAAGCGCGGCTCCACCTGTGTGCAGTTGGACGAGCCGTGTTTCACCAGCGAGCGTTCGCCGCGCACCGTCGAACTGTTCGAGAAGGCGTATCAGAGGTTGTCCAAGGCGCCGCTGCGGCCGCGCATCCTGGTCACCGGCCAGTACGGCGATCTGGGCGATGCCCTGGCCGCGCTGTGCCGCACCGGGGTGGAGGCGATCGGCCTGGACCTCGCCAGCTACCGGGTGCCCCCGCAGGAGCTGGCCGCGATTCCGGGCATCGCGCGAAAGCGCTTGTACGCGGGCGTGATCAGCGGAACCAATGTGTGGCGCGCCGATCGCCACATCACCCTGAACTATCTCAACGAGCTGGCCGAGGTGTGCCCGGACCTGGTGGTGTCCACCGGCAGCACGCTGCTGCACCTGCCCTACGACCTGCTGGTGGAGTACGACGTCGACGGTAACGTGGCGGACCGGCTGGCCTTCGCGAAACAGAAGGTGCTGGAGGTGGTTTCGCTCGCCAAGGCGCTGACCGAGGGGCCGTCCGACTCCTGGCGCAAGCGGCCGAGCCAGGTGCATTTCAAGCAGAAACACGCTGTGCGGCAACGGGTTTACGCGATCACCCAGCGGATGCGCGAGCGCGCGCCCTACGCGGTCCGGCGTGAGGCGCAGCGCGAGCGGCTACAGCTGCCGCCGGTGCCCGCCACCACCCTGGGCTCCTTCCCGCAGACCGACGGTGCGCGCCAAGCCCGCCACGATCTCGCCGAGGGAAAGCTGTCCTACGAGGAGTACCGCACACGGATCGAGGCCGAGATCTCCTCGACGATCCGGCTGCAGGAGGACATCGGCCTGGACGTGCTGGTGCACGGCGAGCACGAGCGCAACGACATGGTGCAGTACTTCGCCGAACTGCTGGACGGCTTCGCCACCACGCATTTCGGCTGGGTGCAGGTGTACGGCTCGCGGTGTGTGCGCCCGCCGATCCTCTACGGCGATGTGGCGCGGCCGAAGCCGATGAGCGTGGAGTGGACCGCCTACGCGCAGTCACTCACCGACAAGCCGGTGAAGGGCATCGTGACCGGCCCGGTCACCATGGTGGCACGCTCGTTCGTGCGGCAGGATCAGCCGCTGTACGAGACCGCGGACCAAGTGGCACTGGCGATTCGGGACGAGCTGGCCGACCTGGAGAAGGCCGGGGTGGCGATCATCCAGGTCGACGAGCCCGCCATCCGTGAACTGCTCCCGCTGCGCCCGGACGGCCGCCGCGAGTATCTGCGCTGGGCGGTCAACGCGTTCAAACTGGCGACCTCCGGGGTCGGCCCGGCGACGCAGATCCACACGCACATCGCGTATTCCGCGCGCGCGGAGATCGTCCAGGCGATCGAAGAACTGGACGCCGACGTCACCGCGGTCGTGGCGACCCGCTCGATCGAGTGGGTCCTCGAGGCGCTGCACGAGGACGCCGAACACGGTCAGGGCCTCAGCCACGGCGTAGGACCGGGCGTGTACGAAAGCCGTTCGGCCCGAATCCCCGACATCGACGAGCTGGACGAACTCCTCACCGCGGCGGCCGAGGCCGTCACCCCCGAACGACTGTGGGCCAACCCGGACGGTGGTTTGAAGACCCGGCACTACTGGCAACTCGAACCCGCGCTGCGCAATATGGTCGCCGCGGCCCGGCGTGTGCGCCGGCGCGTGGAGGCCGACGATCAGGACGCGTGATGGGCGCCTAATCGCATCCTCGCGCGACATCGGCCGGATCGAGGGCCTGCTCGACGATTTCGATCACCGCGGGGGAGCGGGGTAGGTCCGAGTGGTCGACGGTGTCCTTCGCGCACACGTTCTGCACCCAGACGTTGTCGACCACCGCGCGGGGGCCCGGGCGCAGGAAGGTGGACTCGGGTGGGGTGGTGACCTGGTCCAGACGGCTGGCGATCACCGTGTAGTCGACGCCGGGCTCGGTGTCGCCGCCGGCGTTGAGCCGCCGGAGGAATTCGCTGCCGACGACCTGCTGTGCGGCCGCGACACCCAGCACCCGCGTCACGACGGATTTCACCGGACTACCGGCACTGCCGGTGCTCACCAGATAGCCCATGTCCCGATAGGTGGTGCCATGGTTGGTCGCCCCGAGGGTGATCAACCTGCGCACCGAATTATGCTGTGGGTCAGCGTGATCCACGCCTCCATCGAAGCGCATATACTGCCGGGCGACAATACCGCCCTGCGAATGCGCCACCAGGTCGACGTGCGCGCCGTGCGTCGCGGCACGAACCTTGTCGACGAATTCCGCTAGCTGCCAGGCCGATTCGCGGATGTCGCCGGTGCCGTACACGCCCGGCCGCGCCCCCGTGACGCTGGCGGTATCGCGGCCGTAGTTGAGCGAAAAGACGCAATATCCTTGGTCTTTCAGCTGCGGGGCCAGAACGTTCCAGTTGTTCTGATTGCCCCACGTGCCGTGCACGAGTACCACCGGATCCGGATGTTCGTGGGGCGGCGCACAACGCCAGTCGTTCGCCCCGGGCGGCGCGGAGCTACCGTCCAGCATGCTCGAATCGGCCGCGGCTCCACCGCTCCCACAGAGTACGCAAAGACCTATCACGGCAACCAGCACAGGCAAACGCATCAGCTATCCCCTCTGCAACCGAAGAGAAGTAACGAAACATTTGCCCAAATATTAAATGGTGATCATGAAGGGAACCGGCAGGCAAGCGTGGAAACGCCAGTGGGGCCATGTCGAGCATCGCCCCACTGTCCGGAATGTCCGTCTGTGTGCGCCGCTCCGCTATCCCGGACTACCTGGCCGGAATCGTTCGGAGTCGGCGGATTACTGGCCAGGCTGGTCTTCGGGCCGCTCGGTGGGCCGGCTGCCGGACTGCTGGTCGTGCATGGCCTTCTTCGCCGCATTCTGCGCCGAGTCGACCTGATCGGAGAATTTGCCACCGGTCTTCTCGTTGACGAATTGGCCCGCCTTGTCGACCATCGGATCGAGCTTGTCGGCCTGCGTACCGATCAGATCCTTGGCCCTGTCGGTCTGTGAGCCCGCCATCCCCCTGGCTCGGTCGGCTGCTTCCTTGATTTTGTCGAACACTCCCATGACGACCTCCTGGTCTCGGAACAGTGCTGCTCCCACCAGCTAACCCGATATGGCAATAGTTTGGCTACCCCTTGTCGGCGAATGGTCCGCGACCTGCGGATCCTGGTCCGGCACTACGCCCCGGCCGCACGCCGCCCCTGCTCGAAGAAGGCGTACACCCCGTCGGCGTCCCCCAGCTCCGCCAGGGTGCGGGCGGCGCCGAACGACTGATTCCAGAACTCGCCCGTACGCTGCGTCCACGGGCCCACGTACGCGTACGGCTCCGCGATGGCCGCGTCGCCCGGGGACACGCCGAAGTTGACCTCGTCGTTCGAGCATCCGAGGTCGAAATGTTCGGGCCACAGCACCGGGGTCTGCCCGGGCAGCAGCCGGCGCAGGGCCTGATCCCCCGCCTCGAACGTCCGCGCGATCAACCCGGCGGCCGCCGGATCTACCCGGATGGTCTCATCGGGTGCGACACCGGAATCGTCCGAATACACCCCCACCGGAGCGCCGAGGTCGATGCCCGCCGCTGCGGCGAGCCGCGCGTACGTGGTCCCGTCCAGCTCGGCGACCCGCTGTCCTCCGGCGAGCAGCCACTGCCCGTCCACGGCCAGGCTCGGCTGCCGCACGGTCGCGAATCCTCCTGGCGCGGCGGTCAATCGGATCGTCTCGCTGCTGCGGAACTGCGGTCCGGCCATGACCGATTCGGCGATGCCGTGCAGGCTGCGCCGAGTGTCGAGATAGTCTTTCTGGTCCATATCCGTCCTGTTCCGATGATGGGCATGCGCGCTGGGAAGCGCATTCGAGAACAAAGTATGACGGCCGCCGCGGGTCGGCTCCGAGAGCCCGCAACGCCGCTACCGTCGGTGTCGTAGCCCCACACGATTCCCGCGCCGAGGAGATGAAGGCTGTGTATCACGACGGTACCCTTCCGCCGGATGACGTCCTGGCCGAGCGCCTGCGCCGCGGCGACGACGACGCGTTCGAACTGATCCTGGACGCCTGGTCACCTGCGATGCTGCGGCTGGCCCGGTCGTTCGTATCCTGCGGCGCGTCGGCGGAGGAGGTCGTGCAGGACGCCTGGCTCGCGGTCGTTCGCGGCATCGGCGGCTTCCAGGGCCGGGCCTCGCTACACACGTGGGTATTTCGCATCCTGGTCAATACCGCGAAGAAGCGCGGTATTTGCGATCGGCGCCTCGTCCCGCTCGGCAGCATGCTGGACGAGGAGTCCAGCGTGGCGCCGAGCTGGCCCGGGCGTGCGCCGCAGCGCTGGTCCGAACCCGAGACCGCCGCTCAGGACGCGGAAATCCGGCGAGTGATCCGGCAGGCGATCAGCGAGCTGCCCTACCGCAGCCGTGCCGTGCTGCTGCTGCGCGATATGGAGGGCTACAGCTCCCAGGAGGTGTGCGCGCTGCTGGACATCTCTCCCGGAAATCAACGGGTGATCCTCCATCGGACCCGTGTGCTGGTGCGTGGCCGACTGGCCGCGTACTTCGCGGAAGACCACAGCGCCACCGTGATCCATACGATCGCCAGTGCGATGCCCAGTCCCAGTGGATAATTCCGATCAATCACCGTGGAATTTCCGAAGGTGTTGTGCGGCACCAGAACCGGAATAGCCAACGCGACTAGCACGACCGTCAGGGTTGCCCCGTAGGCCAGCGGCGCCCACCACGCGCGCGGCAGCAATCTGCGCCCACCCAGACCGATCGCGGCGCACAGCGGAGCGAAAACACCGTCGTGCAGCAGGATTCCGCCGGCGAACCACATCACCACCGAGAGCAGATCCGCCGGACGATACTTCAGGATCATCGATATGCCGTAGTAGGCGCACCACACGCCGCCCGCCGCCAGGATCGCCCGAATCGACCACAGCGCAACCCGATACATCACAGCACCTCGATTCGTGACAGCCATTTGGTCTGCAGCACCCCGGGCCGGGTCGGCGCGATCAACCGGCACGGATAGCCGTGATCCAGATCCAGCGCCTCGCCGTTCAGGGCAAGGGCGACAAGGGTTTGCGCATCCACCGCATGCCGCCGCGGCAGTACGGTGACCCGATACAGCCCGCCGGTCTCCAGCGAGGTGAACCGGACGTCCCCATCCCATCCGGGATGCGCGGCGGCCAGCAGCTCGCGCAACCGAACTCCGGTCCAGTGCGCGGACACACTCCAGCCCTCGACGCAGGCGATCGGAAGAACAGCCGTGGTCTGCGGCATGGCCAGCAGGTCGGCGCGCGTGAGTGTGCGGGTGCGCCCGCCCGCGGATACGGTCAGGCGAT
Source organism: Nocardia alni (assembly GCF_019038435.1). Taxonomy (GTDB): domain Bacteria; phylum Actinomycetota; class Actinomycetes; order Mycobacteriales; family Mycobacteriaceae; genus Nocardia; species Nocardia alni. The sequence continues at coordinate 15,976 of NZ_JAGPOX010000056.1, read as the reverse complement.
AGGCCGGATCGATCGCGCTCGTCCGCACCCCGGCCGCCGCACTCGTGCGGTTGACCGGCAGGGCCTGCGGCCCCTTCCCGCTGCGCGGCGCCAGCACCGAGAGCCCGCGCAACCACGGCACGCTCTGTCCGGCGACCGTCAGCCCGGCCACGACCGCCGACACCCCCGCGACGCCGAGCACGGTACGCCGCGAAATCCGCTGGCGCTCCGAGGATTCGGTCTCATCCACCGTGTCGGCGGCCTGCGGCTCCGCCCGTTCGACCGGACGACTCAACGCCTCCCGCACGACCGGCAGCTTGACCGCCAGATGCACCATCAGCGCACCGAACGCCACATAGGCCATCGCATAGTGCGTGCTGGTGAAGAAGAATTTCCACGGATAGAACTGCGCGATGTTGAACAGCCCTGTCGTCAGCTGGAAGACCACCGCCCCGACCAGGACCAGGATGGATCCCCGTTCGAGCAGCCGCAGCAACGATCCGACCACCGGTCGCTCGATCAGTTTCGGCATGACCGACCACAGCTTGACCAGCAACAGCGGAATCGACATGACGCCGGTGATGACATGCGTGCCCTGGGTCACCCGGTACAGCCAGGGCGGATTCGCGGGCCAGTAGAACCAGCTCGGGGGATGCTGAATCCAGTGGCTGATCAGCCCGGTCGCGAAACAGATCGTGATCGCGATACCGAGTGCGATGCCGACCCGGCTGGCGACCTCGGGTCCGCGCGCCGCGCTGATCGCGGGAATTCGCCCGCTTGCCGCGAGCCGTCGCTCCACCTCGGCGATTCGCTCCTTCGCCGCGGCCCGCCGCCGATTCGCCGAATCGAACCACCGTCGCATCGCGTCGGCCTTCCGCTTCACCGGAGCGGGCCGCTGTTTCACCGCGCGCATGGATCGAAGACTTCCGGTCTTGCCGGGGCTTCGCGGTCGCTGTATCTCACCCAGCACAGTGCTCGCGAGACCGACAAGCGTTACACCGGTGTCGCCGCGGAGATCGTGCGCAAATCGTCGGGGAACGGCGGGGCAGTCGCGGCGGCGATACGCTGGCAGGTATGGGTCGGTCCGTAGTGGGCCCGTACGGTACAGGAAAAGAGGCGCGTCATGGTCTGCGAAGAATTCGTCGACCTGATCACCGCCTGGGCCGAGGGGGAGATCGACGGCGTCACCGAGATCGCGATGCTCGAACATCTCGCGCAGTGTCCGGACTGCGCCGCCTACCTCGATCAGATCCGTCGCACCACCCGCCTCATCGGCGAGCTGCGCGCCACGGAATCACCTACTCTCACACTGCGATCGCGGCAGCTGCTGCGTGAGGCGTTCCGCGAGGCGCATCGCAGCGACCCGGGACGGGGGTAACCCCGGGACGGGTTCAGTCCTCGCGCTCGTCCTTGATCGCACGGACCACGGTGGCGATCTCGGTGTTGATCATGTTGATCAGGCGGTTGGCGTCGGTGCCGTAGGCGGCGGCGGGGGAGGTGCGGGTCACGGTGTAGCGGCCGTCGTCGATCAGGTCGCGCCAGCCCAGCCTGCCTCGGGTGATGCCACGCGGGCCGAACCGGGAACTGCCCTGGCTGATGACGATTCGGCCGACGCGCTGTGCCGGACTGCTGCGCAGGTACTCGACCAGGGCCGAGTCCTCCTCGCCGGATTCCACGACCAGATCGGACATCGAGTACGGGTCCATCTCCGCGCTGGACAACGAATCATACTGGTGCAGTGGGATATTCGAGTACCGGCCAGCGGTCTCCTCGGGCAGTTCCCGAACGACCGCGCCGGCCAGCTCCAGCGCCTGGCAGCCGGTGACGACGAATCCCCCACTGTGCCAAATGGTTTTGCCGGGCAGCTGGCGCACGATGTATCCGTGCTCACCGCATCGGGCGGCGTAGATGCGGATGCTGCCGCTGGCCAGTTCCGGATCGGTTCCGTCGTGGGCGTGCACGGAGATGTGGATGTCCGGATGCGTCAGCACCGACAGCATCATGTCCACGCCGCTGTTGCGCACGGCGTTCAGCTGCTCGCGGGTATCGAATTTGACCCGGTCGAACTGGGTTCTGTCGCGAAGGTCGGTGGCGAAGGTGAGCGGCAGCGGGAGCGTGTCGTTGCCGGTCTCCTCCCACAGCACCAGGAATTCGAGATCGGTCAGTGTCCAGGTCCAGGTCATATCTGATCCGCCGGCTTGGAGGTGATGGGTACGTCGACAACGGATTTCGTGGCGCGAACGTTGCCGATCGCGTCGTCGAGGTTTTCCGTGGACTGCAGGTTCTCGGCGGTCTTGTGTTCCTTGCTCGCACCGCCGCCGCGCCCGGCTCCGGCCCCGCCCATCGGCATGCCGCCCATGGGCGAACTCTCGGAGGCGCCGGCGCCGGTCGTGCTGTCTCCCGTGGTGCCGACGGGATTGTCCGCGGTGTACGCGGCGATCGAGGCGCGCGGGAACAGGTTCGACTGGGGTGACTGATACGCGGGCGCCTCGGGGGAGAGCAGCTGCGAGCCGCCCCCCTCGGTACCGCCGCTGCCGGACCCCAGGCCCAGCTTCGACATGAGATCGGACAGCTCGCTGGACTTGGACGGATCGGCGCCCTTGGCGTTCAGATTCTGCAGGAGCTTCGAGGGGTCGCCGTTCTGGAACAGCTGCTGGAAGGAGCTGGCCCCCTGCTGCAGGAGTGCGGGCAGCTGCTGAAGCAGCTGTTCCAGCTCGCTCAGCAACGACGAACTCGCGCTCGAGCTGGCGCTGTAGCCGGTCCCCGCCGCGCTGGTGCCGGTGCTGGTGTACACGCCGCTGCCCCAGGCGCTGGCGCTGGTCGAACCGCCTGCGCCCGTGGAGGAACCGGTGCCGATCGAACCGCTCCCCGAGACCGAGGACGCCATGCTGCTGCTGGTATTCGCGGATGTGGCGGTACTGCTGCCCGTGGAGTAGGAGGTGGAGCCGCCGGAACCGGTGGTGCCCGCGGTGCCGGCGCCACCGCCGTAGTAGGAGGAGCCGGTGGCGCTGACGCCCGAGCTGGCGCCGCCGGTCGACGCGGGACCGGCGCTCGGAGTGGCGGTTCCGGTCCCCGAGCCGGAGTAGGTGGAGCCCGAGGAGCCCGCGTTGTTGCCCGCGGAATTGTCGCCACCGCTGGTGCCCGAACCGCTGGAGGAGGTCCCGCTGGAGGTTGCGGTCGAGGTGGCGGTCGAGCTTCCGGTGCCGGAGCTGCTGGTGCCGCCGCTCGACGTGCCGGTGCCTCCGGTCGTCGAGCCGCCGCTGCCGTTGCCGTTTCCGTTGCCGCTGCCAGGGCTGGGCGCCAGCGGATCGGTCGGATTGCTCGGCTGCGGAATCGAATTCGACGCGCTGGTCACCGCCGGGTCATAGGTGTTGTTGATGATGTTGATGCCGTTGTTACGCGCCGTGGTCGCGGTGTCGTCGTTCTTGCCGTCCCACTGCGCGAGTGCCGCCGCCATCTGCGAAATCGACTGGTCGATCTGGGCGGCAGCGTACTGCAGGGACTGTCCTACGTAGCCCATTTCGGTCGCCAACTGCTGCACCGACTTGCTGTAGGCGTTGACCGCCGACATCGCGTTGGTCTTACCGGTTCCACTCCACCCCGAACTGCCGCTGGTTATTCCGTTGACGAAGGCGGCGGCGGCCTTGGACAGACTCTCGGACAGCCAGGACCATGTCTCCCCCTGCTCATAGGCCAGGGTGTTCATCTCGTGTTGCCCGAAGGTCTTCATATCGCCCAGGCTCAGCGAGGCGCCCGGTTCGGCGGATACCGGGGCGTTGTCGAGCGTCAGACCGTTGAGGTCGTTCGATGACGGGGGCTTCGTGTCGGCCGGGATGGTCGGGTTGGCGTTCGCGCCGAAGGAGGGCTGGGTGAAGCTCGAGGTATCGGATTTGGCGGCGTTCATGATCGACTGGAACTCCTGCGACGCGGAGTCGTCGGCGTTATGGTATGTCTTCTCCGCCTGGATGAACGCGGGTCCCAGGGCGCTGAGGATCGTGTTGTGGTCGGTGAGCACCTGCTCCAATTGGCTTCCCGCATTGGAGAACTTGGCCGCCAGTGCCGATCCGGAGCCCAGTGAGCTCAACGATTGGACGTTGCTCAGATTCGTCGACTGGGCGGCCTGCTGGGCCGTCTCGACTGTGGCCAGCAGCTCGCCGACGACGTTGGCCAGCGCATTGCCGGTACCATCCGTCAGCTGAACCGTGCCGTTGGACAGCGTCGAACCCGGATTAGAACTGCCCACAGTCCATCACTTCCACGAGCTTCCATCAGATCGAGCACCGACCACCGAAAACCATACTCGGGTAAGGATCTCACGTTCTTCCTGCGACTTCACATCAAACGTAGCCGTATCTCGCCCGGGCGGCGCGAACTCCATGCTCGGTCATCTTCGTTGATATGGCATTCGTTAACTGCCGGTCACGCTCACGCGCGCGCGACCGGCAGCTCACCGCAGCTGCTCGGATCGGGGTGCTACCTGTGAATCACATTGTGGCCGCGTCGATTACGAACCGGTACCGCACATCGCTGGCAAGTACCCGCGCGTAGGCGTCGTCGATTCGGTCCGCCGAGATGACCTCGATCTCCGCGCCGATGCCGTGTTCGGCACAGAAGTTCAGCATCTCCTGAGTCTCCGCGATACTGCCGATCGTCGAACCGGCCAGCGAGCGCCGGACCCCGACGACCGTGAACGGCTGCACCGTGAGGGGGCTGTCGGGCAGGCCGAGTATCACCAGCGTGCCGTCCAGGTTCAGCAACCGCATGTAGTTGTCGATCGGCAGTGGGGCCGAGACCGTGTTCAGGATCAGGTCGAAGCGCCGGCGCAGATCCTTGAAGGTCTGTTTGTCGCTCGTGGCGTAGTAATGGTGCGCACCGAGGCGCAGGCCGTCCTCCTGCTTGCTCAGCGACTGGCTCAGCACGGTCACCTCGGCGCCCATGGCCGCGGCGAGCTTCACTCCGACATGGCCGAGCCCGCCCATGCCGACGATCGCGACCTGCTTGCCGGGCCCGGCGTTCCAGTGCCGCAGCGGGGAGAACAGCGTGATGCCCGCGCACAGCAGCGGCGCGGCGACATCCAGGCCGATGCCCTCCGGAATCGACAGCACGAAGTGCTCGGTCACGACGACCCGGGTGGAATATCCGCCGAGGGTGTGGCCGCCGGGCTGCACCGACTCCGGGACCACGGAGTTGTAGGTCATGGTGTTGCCGCCGGTGCAGTACTGCTCCTCACCGGCCACGCAGGAGGCGCACTCGCCGCAGGAGTCGACCATGCAGCCGACGCCGACCCGGTCGCCCACCTTGTGCTTGCTCACCGCCGAGCCGACGGCGGCGACGATCCCGGCGATCTCGTGCCCGGGGACCGCGGGATATCGGGTGCCGTGCCATTCGTTGCGTGCGATGTGGATATCGGAGTGACAGATGCCCGCGTATTTGATGTCGATGAGCACGTCGTGCGGGCCGAGTTCCCGGCGTTCGATCGTTGTTTTCTCGAACCGCCCGTCCGGGGCGGAGACGGAATATGCCGCAGCAGTGGTCATGTATGTATGCCTACTCCCGCATTCTTGCCATTGCAAAATGTTCGCTCTGCGCACGAACTCGCCGGTCGGGAATGAGCGGGACCCGTCGCGCCATGGCAGATGCTGGACCGATGGCGATCATATTGGCCCTGGTGTCGATGTGTTCGACGCTGGTGGGCGGGCTCATCGCGGTGCGCGTCGGTGACCGGAAACACGCCGTTCTCGGACTGGCTGCCGGGGTGATGCTGGGTGTGGTGCCGTTCGATCTGCTGCCCGAGGCCCTGGAACAGACGCCCGGGAAGGTGGCCGGGATTCCGGTCGCGCTGGTGGCCTCGGTAGTCGGCTTCCTGACCATTCACATCATCGAGCGCGGCGTGGCCATCCATACCGGGCACGAATACGAATTCGGCGAGCACGCACACGGTTTCGAGTCGGTGGGCCTGCTCGCGGCGTGCGGGCTGATCTTCCACAGCACCCTGGACGGCGTCGGCATCGGGGTCAGCTTCCAGGCCGGGACGAGTGTCGGCATCGCGGTGGCGATCGCGGTGATCTGCCACGACTTCGCCGACGGCTTCAACACCTTCACCATCAGCAGCCTGTACGGCAACGCTCGCCGCCGCGCCCTGCTGCTGCTGACCCTGGACGCCCTCGCGCCCGTGGTGGGCGCGGTCATCGGCACGCTGATCCATGTACCGCCCGAGGCGACCGGGATCTACCTGGGCTACTTCGCCGGATTCCTGCTCTACCTGGCCACCGCCGACATCCTGCCGGAGGCCCACGCCGGTCACCCCTCTCGGCTGACCCTGGCGGCCACCGTCGCGGGCACCGCCTTCATGTTCGGGGTCGCGGTCCTCAACCACTAGTCCGCCTCTCCGCGACTTTTGCGCATGGCTGAGAGCCGTTCGTCGTTGTGTATGCGTGTCGGCGGTGGGCAGCCCAGCCGATTTCGGGCGTCCCCGGCAGCTTGCCGCCGTCTCGACCGCAGTGGTCTCGTTGGCATCGTGCAGCGTAGAGCCGGAGCATTCTGCCTGCTGATTTGTGCCGAGTTTGGTACACATGAATAAGAAGAGTGTGCGCCGGGCCTGTCGGGAGGTGGCGGAGTATGGACTCTGAACGGCCCGATGACGACCGATCCACTCCCGTACGTGTGCGCAGGACGGGGGCGATCGGCCGGACAACGATCGGCGTGGTCGTCGTGCTGCTCGCGGTGGTCGCCGCGCTGGGTCTGCAGGGCGGGTTGCCGCACTGGGGGATCGGCCCCGGCACCGCGTCCCCCGGCCCGACGCTGCCGCCGATGAATACGGTCGCGGTCGCGGCGAAGGTGGAGCCCGAGCTGGCGAACGTCACCGTGTCGATCGAGCCGATCGGGCTGGGCGCGGCCGGTTCCGGCATCGTGCTCACCGGCGACGGTCAGGTGCTGACCAGCCATCATGTGGTCAAGGGCGCGGATGTGATCACGGTCGCCGATATCGGCACCGGCGCGCAGTATCCGGCGACCGTCCTGGGATACGACTCGGCCGCCGATATCGCGCTGCTGTCCCTGACCGGGGCCCGGGGCCTGCCGGTCGTGCGGATCGGCGACTCGGACGCGCTGGAGCCCGGCGACGACATCATGGCCATCGGCAACGCCGGGGGCACCGGCCGCCCCACCGCGGCATCCGGCACGGTGACCGGACTGAACGCCTCGATCGTGGCCCGCGACGCCGCCGACCTGACCCGCAAGGCCCTGTCCGGAATGCTCGAGGTGGACGCGCCGGTGGAGTCGGGTCAGTCCGGGGGCGCGGTGGTGAATCGGGACGGCGCGGTGGTCGGTGTGATCACCGCCGCGTCGGGGGATCCGAGCCGGTCGCAGGGGCAAACGCTCGGGTATGCGGTGCCGATCGATACCGCGATGACGATCGTGCGTCAGATCCGGTCGGGCACACCGACGACCGCGGTGCATATCGGGCCGACCGCCACCCTGGGCGTGCTCGCCGACGACGCCAGCCCGCGCGGCGCGCGCATCGAGGTGAGCGTCTACGGACAGGCCGCGTCCGACGCCGGACTGTCCGCGGGCGAGGTGATCACCACGGTCGACGATCACCCCATCGCCTCGGCGAAGGCGCTGTCCGCCGCGTTGGATGGCTACAAACCCGGGGACGCGGTGCGGGTGGGCCTGGCCGGCACCGACGGCTCCCAGCGCGAGACGACCGTTGTGCTCGGATCGGGTCCGCCGCGCTGAAACGCGCATGCCCTGCTCGGAATTCGCGTCCGGGCAGGGCATGCGGTAGTCGGAGCCGGGATTACACCAGCGACATCCAGTAGGTCTGGAATCGCAGGAACACCAGCAGCAGCACGATCGCGTAGAACACCACCACGAGGGTCCAGCGCCATTCGGCGAGTATCCGCAGCGGGCCGCGGGAATTGCCCCAGAGCTGGTCGATGACCACCGCCAGCATGATCGGCGTGAACGTCCACACCACCATGCAGTACGGGCACAGCGCGCCGATCCGGTACAGCGTCTGGAAGATCAGCCAGCAGATGAACACCATGCCGAGCAGCAGCCCCAGGCCCAGCCCGCCCCAGAACCAGCGGGGGAACGCGAATCCGGAGACCGCGAGCACCGCGATGGTGACCGCCACAGAGAAGCCGACCACGCCGATGATCGGATTCGGGAATCCGAAGACCCGCGCCTGATGGGTGGCCATGACCGAACCGCAGGCAATGATCGGGTTGATATTGCAGGACGGCTGATAGGCCGGATTCATCAGCAGCTTGAAATCCTCCACGGTCAGCACGACCGCGGAGATCCAACCCGCGAGGCCGCCGATCAGCAGCAGCCACGCGGAGCGAACAGGTGCGGCGATCACTGTGCGGCAGCCTCGATCGCCGGCTTGATGCTGCCGGGGACCGAGAGCAGTTCATTCGAGAGCGGGATGTTCTTACCGTTCACGAAGATCGTCGGGGTGCCCTGGACCTGGGGGTTGCTGAACGCGTCGGTGGTCGTCTTGTGCACGAAGCCGTCGTACTTGTCGCTGGTGATGCACTGAGCTATCGACGGATCGGTATACCCGGCGTCCTGCGCGATCTGGACCAACTTGCTGTCCGGCAGACCGGTACTGCCCTCGGCCGGCTGCTGCTGGTACATCTCGGCGAACCACTTCTGGAACTTCGTCGGATCGGAGGTGCCCACGCAATAGGCCGCGTTCGCCGAGCGCGAGGAGTACCGCGTACCGCTCGAGGACTGATCCAGGAACGCGATGAAGTTGTAGTCGACCTTCGCCGTTCCGTTGTTCACCGCGTCCACGAGAGTCTGACCATTGGCCGTCTCGAACTGCTTGCAGATCGGGCACTGGAAGTCGGAGATCAGGCGCACGGTGACCTTGGCGCTGGGCTTACCGATCAGCAGCCCCCCGTCGCCGGCCATCGACCCGGTGATCCCGTCCGCGGAGACCGGTGCGGTGGCGGCGATGGCCGGGTGCGCCCCGACATCGTTCTTCTTGTTGTGCTTGAGGGCGATGCTGATGCCGATCCCCGCGATCAGCGCGATAAGGACCACGGCCACGGCGACCTGAATCAGGATCGTGCGGGTGCGATCGCCACCCTTCACCGCGGCCAGTGAGTTCTTCCCACGCGGGTTCTTGCTCACCTGGAGTTCACCACGCCTTTCGTGTGTAGGTTCCGACACCCGTGTGCCGCCCCGATCGTACGGGCAGGCACCGGAATAGGGTGTCCCGGTAGCACATGATCGCGGGTGAACCTGAGATCAGCTCGAGATTTCTCAGCAGCCGTTCAGGCGGCGGCGTTGTTCCTCGACGTCGAACTGCGCCTTCGGCCAGTCCAGTTCGAGCCGTGTCAGCGCATCGATCAGCAGCTCGGTGACCGCGAGCCGGGAGTACCACTTGCGATCGGCGGGGATCACGTACCAGGGCGCGTGCTCGGTGCTGGTCTGGTCCAGGACGGCCTGATAGGCCTGCTGATAGGCGGGCCAGAACTCGCGCTCGTCGATGTCGCCGGGGTTGAACTTCCAGTACTTGTCGGGCCGGTCCAGGCGCTGTGCCAGTCGTTTGCACTGCTCGTCCGGGGAGACGAACATCGCCACCTTCACCACCGTGGTGCCCGACTCGGCGAGCTTGCCCTCGAACCGGTTGATCTCGTCGTAGCGTTTACCCCAGACCTCGGGTGGCACCAGGTTGTGCACGCGCACTACAAGCACATCCTCGTAGTGCGACCGGTCGAACACGCCGATCTGCCCGCCGCGCGGCAGTTGCTTGCGGATCCGCCACAGATAGTGATGCCCGCGCTCCTGTTCGGTCGGCACGCCGAACGCGGCGGCGGCCACGCCCTGCGGATCCACCGAACCGATCACATGGCGCACGATGCCACCCTTGCCCGCGGTGTCCATACCCTGCAGCACCAGCAGAATGTTGCGCGGATCGCCGGACCGGCCGTTGGCGTAGAGCTTCTCCTGCAACTCCGACAGCACCGTGCGCCGTTGTTCCAGCAGGAGTTCACCGGCCTTCTTGCCACCGCGGAAGCCGGGGGTCGCGCTGGTGTCGAGGTCGGCGACTTTTACCCCGTCGGCGTGCAGTGCGGTGGTGACCGGAACGGACCAGGGGGATTTGGGCATATCGCAGTATCCGACGATACGACGGATGTGTGTCGGGTTTTTCAGGCGTGTCGGATAAGCAATGGTTCCGGGGTCCGTTGGGGCCAAGACCGGGCGCCCTTGACCGGCCTTGGCGAGCGGCGCGACTCTCGCCGCGCCGCCGTCCATCCCCCGTGAGTTGGTCGCGATCGCCGTGATCTCCGGAACCTGCGGAGTGGATGATCTCAGCGCTTCGGACTCACTGTCCTCCCTCGGCGCCCCGTGCTCAACACGAGCCGCCCGTTAGCTGGCGACCACCCCGCGACCGGCCGCGACGGCGACCAGGCGACGAATCTCGGCGTTGAACTCCCCGGCCGCCTCGATATTCACCAGGTGGCCGGTGGGCAGGGTGGCCACACGGTCCAGGCTGCCGGACTCGGCGAGCAGGTCGGCGATCTCCAGTGAGTGCACCGGCGGCAGCAGTTTGTCGTATTCACCGGCGATCACGCTGGTGGGCACCGTGATCGCGGCGGCGGACGAGCCGAGATCCAGGGTGGCCAGTTCGCGGGCGACCGCGCCGCGCGCCGTGGGGCGGCACGACCGCACGATGGACAGGCCGAAGTCGACCTCGTCGGCCGAGCAGTCCGGCCCCATGATGCGGGAGGCGAACAGCATGCGCGCCGCCGCCAGGCCCGGCAGCGGCACCGGAGCGCCGAAGACCGTCTGCGCCACCCAGACCGGGGCGGGGACGAGGTCGCTGATCAGCGGAATCACCTTGGCGCGGGCCGGAATTTGCCGGGCGGCAGTGGTCGCGAGCAGCACCGCCGCCGCCCGCCGCGCCACCTGCTCCGGATAGTGCCGCGCCCACGCCTGGATCGTCATACCGCCCATGCTGTGGCCGACCAGGATCGCGCGCTGCCCGGGTCGCAGGGCCGCGTCGAGGACGGCGGACAGATCGTCGGCCAGCTGATCGGCGCCGAACGGCCGGGTTCCCGGCTGGCTCTCGCCATGGCCGCGCTGATCGTAGGCGACCACCCGATACTCGCCGGAAAGCTCGTTGATCTGTGGATTCCAGTACTCGATGCAGCAGGACCAGCCATGGATCAGCACGATCACATCACCCTGCTCGGGCCCGTAGGCGTGCACCCGCAGGCGGGCGCCGTCGGAGGTGACGACGGGCACGATCTCGGGAGCCGGATGGGCATTGAGCGAGGCGGTTCGATAGGTCCGCGAACGCAGCTGCGCGCGGTATGCCGCGGTCAGCGCATCGGCGCCAGAACGAAGTCCGGCCACCGTATCGGGCAGCTTTGCCAGCATGAGCACTCCTTTGTGTCCAACCGCACCGTACCGCGCTAACAGCCCTGCTTGCTAGTGCAAGCAGCGCCCCGGTCGGGGGTGGTCTCACTCAGCAGCGAACCGCCCGCAAACCGACGCGTACCGCATCCGGCAATAGCTGAATACCCGTTCCACCACAACAACATTCATCCCCCCGGAGGTGAAAAGAATCTATACAAGCGATATCGCCTGCGCCGTCTCGATCGCTACGTTCTCGCCCGGTAACGAATTGTGAACAATCGTCCAGTTGGGCCGGGAGCATTCGGGCCGACCTTCCTACGCGGTGGCCTCCCGCGCGGGGTATGCCGATTCCAGCACGCGCGACAGTTCGGCATTGAAGGCCGGATACGCCTCGACCGACCCCAGATGGCCGGTAGGCAGGACGGTGAACCGATCCAGCACGCCGGATTCGGTGAGCATCTCGACGAGCCGTTCGGAGTGGACGACCGGGGTCAGATTGTCGAAGCGACCGGCGATGACGGTGGTCGGCACGGTCAGCCGTTTCGCCGCCTGCCCCACGTCGAGACCCGCTAGCAGCGCGCCGAACCGGCCGCGCACCCGGGGCGGGCACGCGCGCACGACCGCGAAGGCGAAGTCGGCGACATCACCGACGGCCGCCAGCGTCATCACGCCGCGCCGCAGCCCCCACTGCATCGGGGCAACCGGCGGGAACGGCAGCAGCGCACTCAGCGCGAGCTTGCCGACGAGCAGTCGCAACGGCAACGGCAGCAGCCGAAGCAGGGGGACGAGGGTGGTCTCGGCGATCAGATTCCCGGCGGCGGTATTGGTCAGCACCACCGCGGCCGCGCGCTCGGCGACCTGATCCGGATACCGCGCGGCCCAGGCCTGGATCGTCATCCCGCCCATGCTGTGCCCCACCAGCACCGCGCGCTGCCCGGGCCGCAGCACCGCGTCGAGCACCGCGCGCAGATCGTCGGCGAGCAGATCGGTGGTCAGCGGACGGCCGCCCAGTTCGCTGTCGCCATGGCCGCGCTGGTCGTACGCGACGACGCGGTAGTCCCCGGCGAAGGCGTTGATCTGCGGGTTCCAGTACTCGACGCAGCAGGTCCACCCGTGCACGAACACGATCACGTCGGCGGAGTCGGGCCCATATACGCACGCCCGCAAGGTGGTCCCGTCCGGCGTGGTGATCGGCACGCTGCGACCGGGCCGCACCGGCCGATTGAACGCGATATCGGCATAGCTCCGGCCACGCAGGGCCACGCGACGCGCGCTCAGCCGCCGTCCAACCAGCCCCTTCGCACCCGTCCTCGAGGTAGGCGTCATTGCCCGCATCGGACACTCCTTTGTGTGTAACTACTAGCCACACTAACCCAACCGGGTCGGTGCTAGCTATAGCAAGCACACAAAAATCCCGCCCGCGGACGGTGCGAGGTAACAGCCCTCCGAGCGTCTCTTATTACCAGCGGGGGCCGCGTTGGATCTCGTCCACCTTCGGCCGCACATCGGCGAGATAAACGCCGGTGGCGACGACGCTGGCGATGAGGCCGATCATGCCCAGGCTGAAACCGGCCACGAACGGCAGGATCAGGATGAGCGTGGCGACGGCCAGAATCGTCACCCAGATCGGCTTGGTCAGCTTGTCCACCGCGGTGAAGGCATCCCGACGCTGCCGGATGGCGTGAACCAATGCGAACAGGCAGGCACCCAGCGCGGCGAGCTCGACCAGAAGCATGGTTATGCCGATCAGAGAGTACACATCTCCATGATAGGAGCAACGCCCCCGCGCAGCTGGTCAGTGCGCGGAGGCGTTGCGTAGAGAAAGGCTTTTACTTCTTCGCGGTGGTGGTCGCGGAGGTGGTGGTGGCCTTCTTCGCGGGAGCCTTCTTGGCGGCGGCCTTCCTGGCCGGCTCGTCGGCGGACTCGGCGTCGGCCGGGGCGGCCTCGGAGGTTACCCCTACGACCTCGGCGTCGACGATCGGATCGGACTCGATCTTCTCGCCCGGGGTACCCAGCAGCTCGCGGGCCTGACCGGACACCTTGCCGATGACGTCCTCGGCGCGGGTCACCACATCGGAGTAGATGCCCTCGACCCGCTCGAAGCCCTCTTCGAACTGCGGGTTGCTCGACCGCAGCCGTCCGACGGTCTCCTCACCGCGTGCGGCCAGGTCCTGGTACAGCTCCACGAGCTGGTGGTAGGCCTGATCGGCCGCCTTGCGCAGCTCCTCGGGGGTCAGCTTGTCGCGCAGCTCGGCCAGGTCCTCGGGCAGTTCGGCGGACAGGCCGGTGAGCCGCTCGCGCAGCGACTCGAACTGGCCCTGCGCATCGGTGGGCAGGTTGGCCAGGCGCTCACGGGCCTCGTCCACACGGCCCGTCACGTCGGCGAAGCCGCTGCGATCGCGCACCTTTCCGAACAGGTCGTTGACGGCGGCGTACAGGGCGTCACCCGCACCGACGGTCGCGTAGAGGGGTTTGGTCACGGTGGCGGTGGATGCGGTGGGTGCAGTCATGTTGGATTCTCCTGGCGTGGCGGGACTTCAGGGTTCCCCGCGTTCTCGCGGCGGAATGATTCGTAGATGTCCAGCAGGACCTGCTTCTGCCGTTCGGTGATCTCCTGATCGGCCAGCAGGGCGTCCCGGACCGGGCTGTGCGGCCTCTGCTCGAGGTAGCCGGCCCGCATGTACAAGACCTCCGAGGACACCCGCAGACCCTTCGCGATCTGCGCGAGCACCTCGGCGGACGGGTTACGCAATCCGCGCTCGATCTGACTGAGATACGGATTACTCACCCCCGCCAGCTGCGCGAGCTGACGCAGCGAGACTTGCGCGGCTTCTCGCTGCGACCGGATGAAGCTCCCGATGTCGTGCGCCGCGTTGGCTACGCGGGCGACTTTTTCACCGAGATCCGCTGATTCCTCGGCGGATTCCTCGGTGTTCGGCACACCGTCGTACCGATCGACACCCTCGGGATCCTGTGCCATCACACACCTTCCGGCGGTTGTACGGGTAGTCTAAAACAGGGTGCTAGCTATTGCAAGCACCTTGTTAGCAGTAATTCGGCTAACTTCCAGCACTACATCAGCCACCCCGGGAACAACAGATGGGATACGGCGTAGATCACCAGTCCGGCCAGCGAACCGACCACCGTTCCGTTGATACGGATGAATTGCAGATCGCGCCCGGCTTGCAATTCGATCTTGCGACTCGCCTCGTCGGCATCCCACCGGGCAACCGTATCGCTGATCAGGGTGGCGATCTCGGACCCGTAGTTCGACACCAGATATCGCACGCCGCGTTCGAGCCAGCCGTCCACTTTGGTCCGCATCTCGGGCTCGCTCACCAGACGCTGCCCGAGCTGCTGGACGTTCTCGGTGACCTTGCGCCGCAGCGTGCTGTTCGGATCGTCGGCCGATTCCAGTACCAGTCGCTTGGCCGCGCGCCAGGTCGCCCGGGCCATTCCGGTTATTTCCTCGCGGCCCATGATCTCGGCCTTGATCCGTTCGGCCTTGGCGATCATGGCCTCGTCGTGCTGCAGATCCTCGGCGAATTGCTCGAGGAACCGGTTGGCCGCCAGCCGCACCTCGTGATCGGGCTGGGAGCGGATCTTCCAGGTGAACTCCACCAGTTCCCGGTAGATGCGCTCCGACAACAGCAGGTTGGCGAATTTCGGCGCCCAGGACGGCGCGTCGCGCAACACGATCCGGTCGAGGGTCTCCTGCGAGCCCAGCGCCCACTGATGCGCCCGCTCGGCCAGCAGGTCCAGCAGCGGCGCCTGCCGATTCTCGGCCAGCAGTTCGGCCAGGACCCGCCCGATCGGCGGCCCCCACTGCGGGTCCGCGATCCGCTTGACGATGGTCTGGTCGATCACCTGCTCGATATCCTCGTCGCGCAGCGCGTCGATCGCCGCCCGCAGGATCGTCGAGGACTCCTCCGACACCCGCGCCGCATGCTGGGCATCGGCCATCCACCGGCCTAGACGCAGCGATATCTGGGCCGAATTCACCTTCGTCACAACGGTATCCGGCGACAAGAAGTTCGTGCGCACGAAATTGCCCAGGCTGTCGCCCAGCTGATCCTTCTTCTTGCGGATGATCGCGGTGTGCGGAATCGGCAGGCCGAGCGGATGACGGAACAGCGCCGTCACCGCGAACCAGTCGGCCAGTGCGCCGACCATTCCGGCCTCCGAGGCCGCACGCACATAGCTCACCCAGGCGCCACCGGCGTGGTGTGAACCGATCCAGCCGCAGGCCAGATAGATCAGCGTCGCCGCGACGAGGAAGCCGGTCGCGACGAGCTTCATCCGGCGCAGATCGCGGCGCTTGCCGGTCTCGTCCATCAGGTCGGCGAACGACGAAGGTTGCGGATGATCTGTGTTGTTTCCCACGCCGGGTTCGGAATCGAGGATTCGATGACCGTTGATCGCGCCGTTGCCGACACGGGCAGGGGGCGTCGCGCCCAGGGCGGGCCGCGGCGCCGAACCTGGCACGGCGGGGTCCGGCCCGGTCGATACGGTCGAATCCGCCCCGGTGGGGACGGCTTCGGTCCCGCGCGGGGCACTGCCGGGCGATTGCTCCATATTTCCATTCTGGTCCGCCCTGTCGACCTGCCCGGCCCGACCC
>NZ_JAGPOX010000055.1 GCF_019038435.1 Nocardia alni | reverse complement strand
GGGCGGCGGGTCGGATCCAGGGGGCGCAGGGCCTCGGTGACGTCCTTGGGGTCGAGGTGGTGGCCCTCGCGGACGCTGACACCCGCGACGGCCAGAGTGCGGCCGGAGTCGGTGGTGTGGGCGAACGCGACCTCCATGTCGACGGCGGCGATGTCGTTGAGCGCGTCGACGATCGGCTGGCTGTAGACCGGGCCGCGGGCTGTGAGCGTGACAGTGTCGCGGCGGTCCATCAGCCAGTAGTCGCCGTCGGAGTCGCGGCGGAACAGGTTTTCCGTGGGCATCCAGGCGTCGCCGGGCGCGAATACCCCGCGCAGGCCGCCCGAGGAGATGTCGACCGCCTCCGAGGCCCGGCCGATCAGCAGGCCTACCTCGTTGTCGGCCGTGCGGCGCGCGAAACCCCTTGCGTTGGTGATGATCTCGCCCTTCACCGGATCATAGGAGATCAGCTCCACCCGGGCCGTTCCGGGCACCGGGCGGCCCTTGCAGCCGATCTTGGATCCGGCCACGTTGGCCAGCACCACATCGCCCTCGATGGATGCGTAGAACTCCAGAACCCGCGCGGGCGAGAATCTTTCGACCGTCCGGCGCCACAGTCCGGCGGGCATGCCCGAGCCGATGAACAGCCGGATCGGATGCGTGTGCCCGCCGGGGAAGGTGTCGGCGTCCAGGATGTCGCGCAGCATCGTCCAGGTGTAGGTGACGACGGTGACCCCGTAGCGGTGCACCTCCTCGGCGAACCGGGAGGGGTCCAGCGAGCGGGCCAGCGCGATGCGGCTGCCACCGGCCACCGCGCCGCCCAGGCTGACCAGCAGTCCGGACGAATGATGCAGCGGCGCAAGGCAGTACACCGTGTCGCGACGGTCGAGGTCGGCGGAGGTCGCGGTGCCGAACGCGGACAGCGCCCAGCGGTGGTTGGTGATGTACTTCAGGTCCAGCTTCGATCCGGTGCCGGTGACCAGCACGAACGCCAGCTCGCGCGCCAGCCCCGGATCGGGCCGGTACCAGCCGGGCAGCGGCACCCGGGACGGATCGATCTGCTCGAGGTCGACCACGTCGGCGCCCGGCGGCACGGCCAGTTCGCGCGCGTCGCCGCCGCCCAGCACCAGCACCCGGCTGCCGGTGGCCGCGGCGTCGTGCAGATTCTCCGGATCGCAGACCACGATCGTCGCGCCGCTGAGCTCGACCGCGCGGGACAATTCACTGCCGGGGGCAAGCAGCACCGCCACCGCGCCGATGCGCGAGAGCGCCGATACCGCGGCCAGCGCGCTGGGCCTGGTCTCCATCAGTACGCCGACCCGGCTCGCCGGGCGCACGCCCGCCGAGATCAGCCCGCGCACCACGTTGTTGATGCGGGTGTCCACGGCCGCGTTGGTGTGCACACGGTCGTCGAACAGGAACAGCTCCCGCAGCGGCCCTCGGCGCGTCTGTTCGGACAGCAGGCGCCCCAGCGAAATTCGGGTGTGCGGCTGAATCATGCCCAGGCGGGTCAGCCGGGGCAGCGCGCGGGCGGCCTCGCCGGTCAGCTCCACCGAACCACGCAGCGCGCTCTCGGCGATATCGCCCAGTACACCGCCGAATTCGGTGCCGGCCTCGGCGATGGCGCCCATGGCGTGCACGACGCGGATGGCCGCCGAGCGCGGCCGGTCCACCGGGACGTTCTCACCCATCGGCACGATCTGCTCGGGTCGCTGCGCCTGACCGCTCAGCCAGCGCACCCATTCGCGCACCAGCGGCCAGGTCTGGTTGGTGGCGGTACTGCCGGCCACGAGCCCGAAATGCCCGGCCACCAGCGATGCCTCGTACACCTCGGCATTGGGCGCGGCGCGCACGATGCCGCGCACCGCCGGGGGCTGCCCGATATCGTCGACCTCGCCGACGAAGGCCAGGATCGGGCATTCCAGTTCGGCCAGGGAGACCGGTCGGTCGCGAATCACGAACCCGCCCAGCATCATCCGGTTGTGCACCACGAACTGTTCGAGCAGATCCGCCGCGGCCGGGCCCGAATACCCGACCCAGCCGTCGTGTTCGAGGAAACGGCGCTGACGCTCCTTGGGCAGCAACGCCTCCCGGTTGTGCAACTGACGCAGGAAGTCCAGCCGGGACTTGGCGGTC
Source organism: Nocardia alni (assembly GCF_019038435.1). Taxonomy (GTDB): domain Bacteria; phylum Actinomycetota; class Actinomycetes; order Mycobacteriales; family Mycobacteriaceae; genus Nocardia; species Nocardia alni. Next base: position 54,101 of record NZ_JAGPOX010000055.1, on the reverse strand, counting down.
TTGACCGGATCGAGCATCTGAAAGCCCAGGCGCACCATGGAATCGGTGATCGGCAGCCGGGTCAGCACGTGGTTCGCCAGGAATTCGGCCACATCGGACACCAGGCCGTACGGCAGGCCGAACGGTAGCCCCGCGACGATATCGACCGGGCTGCCGAAGGTGACGATGCTCTCCACACCCTTGCCGTACCGGTAGGCCGCGGCCTGGTAGGCGAACATGCCGCCCTGCGAATAGCCCATGAGGTGCACACCGCGGCCGGTCAGCTCGTTGACCGTGTCGATCGCGGCGCTCAGTGCCAGCACGTGGTCGGCCAGATCGCGCTGCCAGCCACCCTCTTCGGTGGCGGGCGAGCCGAAATCCACCACCCAGCAATCGATCCCGGCGCGGTTCAGGATGCTGACGGCGCCACCGTCGGCGTTCACGTCGTAGACGTCGGCGCTGACCATCAACGGCGGCACCAGCACGGCGACCGGACCCGAGGCGTTCGCAGGGTCGGCCGCCTCGCTCCCGGGGAAGTAATGACGCAGCCGGTACATCCGCTTGCGCTCGGTCACCTCGTACGGCGAGGACTCCTCGTCCGTGGCCAGCCCGCCGAACCGGATAACCTCGAGCCCGTTCTGCGCAGTTGCCACCAGCCGCCGAACCGACCCGGCGACCGACTCCGCACCGAAGAACTTCACGCCTGACTCCCAGCACTTACCAGCACGTGGCGCACCCACCACGAACCCCTGCGTACACCCGACGAGCTTGCCACATCAACAGCCTACGCAGTGCTTATTTGCCGGCGCTTCGCTCCACCGTGTTTCCGGCGTCCGCCGGCACGGCGTCCGGTTGCCCCATGACGTTGTGGAACATGGTCACCACCGGGTCCGGGCTGACGCTCAGGTCGCCCCGGAAGGGGTAGTCCATCGCGGCGATGAGGAAGATCATCGTGCCCAGGAAGAACGCGAACAGACCGCCCAGCAGCATATGCGCCCCCCGCGTGGAGATGCTGAACAGGCACAGCAGGGAGAAGTTCACCAGTGCGCCCAGCACGATCACATCCCACAGCACGTCGGGCAGCCCGCCGGAGCCGGCGTTGATGCGCTGGCGGCGCTCGTCGTCGAACTTGGCGAACTGCTCGATCGCGGCCTGGTGGATGATCTCCTGCGGCTTGGTCTGCGGCTGGAAGGACAGCAGGTCGCGCTGGAACCGGGTTTCCAGCGCGGTGCCGCCCGGCGGGTCCTCGCCCTTGCGTAGGTCGGGGAACGCGACATTCATCAGATTGTCCGTATAGTCGACCAAATCCTTTTGCAGCACAGGGCGTTCGGGCTCGGGATAGGCCGAGACCTCGCGATACAGGGTGCTGATCGCGGCGGCCTCGCTGGAGACGAGATCTTGGGCGGTGTCGAAGGCCTGATAGGTGGCGGCGGCGACCAGGCCCAGGAGCAGGCCGTAGAACACGCCACCGACCGTGAGCACCATGGTGACCTGTTCGTTGCGACCCGGTTCGGGTCCGAACACCTTGTGGACGAACGGACGCAGCAGCCAGATGCCGCCGCAGGTGAGCAGTACCGAGACCCCGGTGATGATCAGGAACCCGGACCAGACGGGTATGTCGTAGAGCCAGGTGAACATTGGCGACTCCCAGGGCGTGCGCGACAGAGGACGGACCTACGGGGAGAACGAGTGGCGAATGCCGAGCTACACGGTAGCGCATGCCCCGGCGGATGATTGATCGTTCGACCAGAGGTCGGTCCGGACTGTTTTCCGGCCGCATCGATGCGACATCGTTATCACCCGCGAGCTACCTATGTGCATTCGCCGATAACCCTTCCAAACGTACTTGCGGATGCTTATGATCGAGGTGCTGGAACGCACTGTCGCGCTACACAATTCATTCATGTGTATGTCACCCGCAGGCCTCTGTCGCCTGCCATACCCGCCTGTCATCATATCGCCCCGTCGCTCCGTGGCAATCTCAAGGTGAGGACGCAGCATGACCATCGATACGCCACCACAGACCGAAAACCACGTCCGCAAGACACTTTCCACCGAGGCCGCGCACCAACTCGCGCATACCACCAAGTCCGAACCGCAGATGCAGGGCATCACCTCCCGGTGGCTGACCCGCGCGCTGCCCTGGACCCAGGTGCACGGCGGTGTATACCGGGTCAACCGGCGCCTCACGCACACCCTCGGCAACGGCGAGGTGGAGTACGTCATCGACGGCGGGCAGGCCCGCGTCATCCCGATGGAACTGCAGGAACTGCCGCAGCTGCGCGGGTTCGAGGACGAGGAGATCCTGCGCGCGCTGGCGCAGCGTTTCGTACAGCAGGATCTCGAACCCGGCACGACCGTAGCGGAATTCGGCAACCCGATGGACCGGGTGCTGCTGATCGTGCACGGCAAGCTGAACAAGTTCGGCACCGGCGAGTACGGCGAGACCACCAGGGTCGGCATGCTCGGCGGCGGTGATTTCTTCGGCGACACCATGCTCACCGACACCGATGCCATCTGGCCGGTCACGCTGCGGACCGTCACCCGCACCACGCTTCTGTCGCTGCCGCGCACCGCGCTCGACCAGTTGACCGAGGAGATCCCCGCACTGCGTGAGCATCTCGACGGTGTCGCCGCGGCGCCGACACAGCGGCAGAACAAGCACGGCGAGGCCGAGATCGAGATCCACTCCGGCCACGACGGCGAGCCGCTGCTGCAAGGCACCTTCGTCGACTACGACTCCACCCCGCGCGAATACGAATTGAGCTTGGCGCAGAGCGTACTTCGCATACACACCCGAGTCGCGGACCTGTTCAACGAGCCGCACAACCAGATCGAGCAGCAACTGCGGCTGACCATCGAGGCCCTGTACGAGCGCCGCGAATACGACCTGGTCAACAATGCGGACTACGGTTTGCTGAACAACTGCGACCTGAAGCAGCGCATCTACACCGAGCAAGGCGCGCCGACACCCGACGACATGGACGAACTGCTGAGCATGCGCCGCAGCACGAAACTGTTTCTGGCACACCCGAAGGCGATCGCCGCGTTCGGGCGCGAGTGCAACAAGCGCGGCCTCTACCCGGATCCGGTGGAGATCAACGGCCACCGCATCCCGTCCTGGCGCGGGGTGCCGATCTACCCATGTGGGAAGATTCCGGTCAGCGAGGCGCACACCACCTCCATCCTGGCGATGCGCACTGGCGAGCAGGAGCAGGGCGTGATCGGCCTGCACCAGACCGGAATTCCCGACGAGTTCGAGCCGAGCCTGAATGTCCGATTCAAGGGCGTCGACGACCAGTCGATCATCTCGTATCTGATCAGCTGCTACTACTCCGCGGCGGTGCTGGTGCCGGACGCGCTGGGCATCCTGGACAACGTACTGGTCGCCCGACAGGGCGAGTAGCGAAGGGGCACAGGCCATGTCGGTGCTCTCGCGCGCCGCGGCACCGCCCGCCACCTCAGAGGTGGCGGGTGTGATCGTCGCGCTGCTGTCCAATCTCGACAACGCTCCCCCGGCCAGCTTGGGCTGGGTGCCGGAAAACAAGCTGCCCCAGTCGCATTCGACGGACGAGTCACTGGCGGCCGCCACGGCGCCGCTGGCAGCGATGATGATGCAGGGCGGGCCGCAGCGACTACTCGGCCCGGTCGGCCTCGGGGCGGCGGCGGTGTCGATCACACCGCCGCAGGTCAGCGCACCCGTCGGCGCCACGGCCGACCCCACCGCGGTCACCGCCGCGCCCGAGACCGGCGCACCGCAGCGCGGCCCCGTGCCTTCGGGAACGGGACTGCCGTTCGGCCCCACCGGAATCGGCACGACATCGACGCGCCCGCACGCGTTGATCACCCCGGCGCCGGATCCGGCGACCGGCCGGGGCAGTTCGTCCGGCCACGGCATGCTCGGTGACAGAGCCAGGGGATTGCTCGGTGGCGGAACGAGTCTGGCACTGCTGCGCCACGGCCCATCGGACAAGGCCGAAACGCCCGAATCCGAGAGCCGGCCCTCGGCGATTCCCGCCCTCTACTGCCCGCCCCCGGTCCGCGACAACCCCGCGCTGGCCGAAGCGGTCAATCAGGGAATCCTGTTGTGGGCCCGGGAGATCGGACTCTACGAAGGTCGCCTGGAGGACCTGAGCAAGGCGGATTTCGGTCGCCTTATCATGCTCGCGCACCCGGATTGCGACGATCCGGACCGCCTGCTGGCCGCGGCCAAATGCGCGGTGACGGAATGGTCGGTCGACGACTACTACTGCGAGGAGGACGCCGACGACCACGCGCCGGACGGCACCCCGTCCACCGCCGAGTTCGAGCTGGGCCCCCGACTGGAATTGGCCGCCGCGGCAATGGATCCGGTGCATCTTCCGGTGAGGTACCAGGCGCGGTTGGAGGAGGCGATGGTGGCCGATCCCATCCTGCGCGCCTTCCGCACCTCGTTCGAACACCTCTCGCACTACGCGACCCCGGCCCAGGTGGCACGGTTGCGCACCGAGATCGCGGGGTGGTTCATCGCCCTGACGGCGGAGGGCGGCTGGCGGGCGGCGAATCGCATGCCGCCGGTCTGGGAGTACCTCACCAACCGGCAGCCGCACAGCTTCCTGCCGTGTATGGCGCCGATCGATGCGGTCGGCGGCTATGAGCTCGGCGCCGCCGAATACACCGATCCGCGGATGCGCCGGGTGGTCACCACGGCCGCACTCGCCTCGCAGATGGTCAACGACCTGTATTCGATGGCCCGCGAGGACCTGTCCGAGGGCCGGGAATTCAACCTGCCCACGGTCCTGGCGGCCGAGGAGGGGTGCAGCCGCCGCGACGCGGTCCAGCGAACCGCCGAGGTACACGACGAGCTCGTCCACCGCTTCGAAAGCGAAGCGACCGTGCTCGCCGCGACCGGGTCACCGGAGCTGCGACGGTTCCTGGGTGGCTTGTGGGCCTGGATGGGCGGTAACCGCGCCTGGCATGCCGGTAGTCGTAGATATAACGAATTGTCCTGATACACAACATAATAGCTGATTATCGACGCGGCGCTCGCCCATGCCGCGCCGACGGTTCAGTGCACCCTGTTACCCGAGAGGATGATCCGACATGACCATGCTCGAGCCCCAGACCGATACCGTTTTACAGTCCAGCTACCAGCGTTCGGTGGCGAACTACTGGAACAACAACCCCAACGACGACCGTGTCAACGTCAAACTGGGCGAGGTCGATGGCCTCTATCACCATCACTACGGCATCGGCGAACCCGATCTGTCGGTGCTGGAGGGGCCCGAGAGCACCCGGCAGGAGCGGATCGTGCGCGAACTGCACCGGCTGGAGACCGCCCAGGCCGATCTGCTGCTCGACAGCCTCGGCGATGTGCGGTCCACCGATCGGCTGTTGGACGGCGGATCGGGGCGCGGCGGCACCAGCATCATGGCCAACGCGCGCTTCGGCTGCCGAGTGGACGGGGTGAGCATCTCCGAATACCAGGTGGGTTTCGCCAACGACCAGGCTCGGCAGCGCGGGGTCTCGGACAGCGTGCAATTCCATTACCGCAACATGCTGGATACCGGATTCGACTCCCGGTCCATGCGGGGGGCGTGGACCAACGAGACCGATATGTACGTCGAGCTGCCGGATCTGTTCGCCGAACTCTCGCGGCTGCTGGAACCGGGCGGGCGCTACGTGTGCGTGACCGGCTGCTCCAACGACGTCACCGGCGGTCGCTCCGCGGCGGTGAGCTGGATCGACGCGCACTACGGGTGCATGATCCATCCGCGCAGCGAGTACTTCAAGGCGATGACGGCCAACAACCTGGTACCGATCGCGGTGACCGATCTCACTCCGGCGACGATCCCGTACTGGGATCTGCGCACCCATTCCGAGCTGGCCACGGGTGTGGAGAAGCCGTTCCTGAGCTCCTATCGGGACGGGAGTTTCCAATATCTGCTGATCGCGGCGGATAAAGTGGGCCGGTGACCACCGCACCGGAGACGAACCATGCGGCCCGGACCGCCGATCGCGAGACCCTGCCCGTCGAGCTGGTGGACGAGCAGGGCCGGGCGACCGGCGAGTGCCCGGTCGCGCGGGCGCACACCGCGCCCGGTCTGCTGCACCGCGCGTTCTCGGTGCTGCTGGCCGACGCGCGGGGCAGGGTGCTGATGCAGCGCCGGGCCGCGGTGAAGACCCGGTTCCCGCTGCTGTGGACGAACACCTGCTGTGGGCATCCGGCGCCCGGCCGGTCCGTCACGGCCGCCGCGGCGGTACGGCTGGGCGAGGAACTCGGCATCGTGATCGATCCGGGCGAGCTGACCGAGGCGGGTGTGTTCAGCTATCGGGCGGCGGACTCGGCCTCCGGCCGCGTCGAGCACGAATGGGATCACGTCGTCGTCGGCCGGTTCGAGGGCGATCCGCCGAATCCGGATCCCGCCGAGATCGCCGAGTGGGCGTGGGTGCGTCCGGAGGACCTGATCACCGCGGTCCGGGCTTATCCCGCGCACTACACACCCTGGTTGCCCGGAGTTCTCGAGATCACCTATCCGGAGTGATCGGGGCGATCCGTCATCCCAGTGCGGGATCTACCCCTCACCTCGCACTGGATACCGCCCTCACCCCGCGGCGGAATCCAACCGTCACCCGCGGCGGAATCCAATCCGGCCACCCCGCGGCGGAATTCAGCCGTTATCCCGGCGCGCTTATCGGCCGGGATCCACCAGGACCGACTCGGTCACGGTGGATCCCGGCCACAAGCATGCCGGGATGATGGACAGCGGCCCTGCCGGAGATGACGGACAGGAACAGCGACTACGCCGGGACGACAGCGATCAGACGTTCCGCACGAACCGGGGCGCGAGCAGGCGGTAGACGATCAGCGCCAGGGCGCAGCCGATGAACCAGCTGTACTGGGCGGCGGTGTACATGCCGGGCAGGCTCCCGGCCAGGACCGGGATCACCGCGACGACCGCGCCGACGACGGTGGCCGCGATAGCTGCTGGGTTGTATCCCTTTCGGTACCAATAGATTCCGGTCTCCGAACGGGTGAACAGCTGGTCCACCACGATATTCCGGCGACGCACCAGGTAATAGTCGGCGATCAGCACACCGAACAGCGGGCCGATGAACGCGCCGAGCACCTCGAGGGTGTAATGGATGACATCCGGGTTGTTGTAGAGGTTCCACGGCGTGATGACGATCGAGCCGATCGCGGCGATCATGCCGCCCGCCCGCCAGCTGATTCGCTGCGGACTCGCGTGGGAGAAGTCGAAGGCCGGGGAGATGAAGTTCGCGACGATGTTGATGCCGACCGTCGCGATGGCGAAGGTCAACGCGCCCAGCACGATGGCGAACGTGCTGTCGATATGCGCGACGGTCTGCACCGGATCGGTGATCAGCTTGCCGTACACCGGCACGGTCAGCGACGCGGTGATCACCACCAGCAGGGAGAACATCAGGAAGTTCACCGGCAGCCCCAGCAGATTGCCGCGCCGCACCGCGGCCATCGACCGGGTGTAGCGGGAGAAGTCGCCGAAGTTCAGCATCGGGCCCGAAAAGTACGACACCACAAGCGCTATCGCGCCGAGCATCACCGGAAGTGCGTGCAGGCCGCTGTACTGCACCCGGCCCAGATTCAGATCGATCGCACCCCATCCGGCCTTGGCGATCAGGTATCCGCACAGCGCGAACATCACGACATACACCGCGGGACCGCAGAAGTCGATGAATCGCCGGATGGACTCCATGCCGCGCCAGAACACACATGCCTGCACCACCCACAGCAGCAGATACGCGCCCCAGCCGAGTGCCGACAGCCCGACGAACCCGTACCGGTGCACATCGGCGTACGGCGCCAGTCCCGGCCACAGCTTCAGCGCGACCACCAGCAGCGCCGCCGAGGCCAGATAGGTCTGAATTCCGTACCACGCCACCGCGATCAGTCCCCGGATGATCGCCGGGATATTCGCGCCGAGCACCCCGAAGGAACTGCGGCACACCACCGGATACGGCACCCCCGCCCGCTGGCTCGGCATCGCGACGAGATTGCACAGCCCGTATACGATCGTGATACCGATCAACAGCGCGACCAACACCTGCCAGCTGGCCAGTCCGAGCGCGAACAGGCTTCCGGCGGTGACGTATCCGCCGACGCTGTGCACGTCCGACATCCAGAATGCGAAGATGTTGTAGGTCCCCCACTTCTGTTCCCGCAGCGGCGCCAGATCCACGTTGGTCAGGCGCGGGTCGTACTCGGGCGGGAACTCGGCGGCCGTACTCGCCGCGGGCTCGATGGTCTCGGTCATGGTGCATCCGATCCGAAGTCGTAACTAACGAACCGAACGGTAGATCCACCCCATTGCCCACCGATTGCTCCACTATTTCCCCCCTATTGCGCGAAAGATATATCCTTCTCGACCGTCTCGGCATACACGCGTCAGTCGCCGAACGGCTCATCGTGGCAGCGCCAGCCGGCCGTCCCGTCGCCGTGAACGTGCAGCAGGAACTCGGCCACCGGGCTGCCGTCGGGAAACGTCATCGACAGTTCCGCGCGAATCCGCGAATACGCCTCGTCGAGCCGGTCCCAGTCCTCATCGTCCGCCGCCCGCAGTTGCTCCTCGAACAGCTGCCGGAACGGCTCGAAGCCCGGCGATGTCTCGATATTCGCGCGAATCCAGGGCCAATCCACCTCGGTCTCCGTCATCCGCGCCAACTCGTCGCCGCCCCGCCACAGTTTCCAGACGCGCCCCGCAGCCGGTTCACCGTTCGTCATGCGGCCAGTATGGCCGCGACCACCGACATGTCGGTGGTCGATGCGCCCGGCCGCAGCACGCCGTGGTCCCGGAGGGATGTCGCGCTCACATAGCAGTATTTCCCGCGATCGCTGATCTCGGTGTGATGATTTTTCCTCTGATGCCTGGCAATATGACCGGAATGGAGCTGATCGGGCTGGATCGGATCGAGGCGGCGACGAAGCTGGTGGGGCCCGCGGTGCGGCGGACGCCGCTCATCGCCGCGCGGGTGCTGGCGGAGCGGGCCGGGGTCGAGGTGCGGCTCAAATGTGAGAATCTGCAGCGGACCGGGTCGTTCAAGCCGCGCGGGGCGTACAACCGGATCGCCAATCTGCCCGAGGCCGAGCGCGCGCGGGGCGTGGTCGCGGCCAGCGCGGGCAACCACGCGCAGGGGGTGGCGTGGTCGGCCACGACGCTGGGCATCGCCTCGACGGTGTTCATGCCGGTCGGTGCGTCACTGCCGAAGTTGGTGGCCACCAGGGCCTATGGCGCGACGGTGCATCAGGTCGGCGAGACCATCGATCAATCACTCGCCGCCGCAATAGAATTCGCCGAGCAGACCGGGGCGACGCTGATCCATCCGTTCGACCATCCCGATATCGTCGCGGGGCAGGCGACGGTCGGAGTGGAGTTGCTCGAGCAGCTTCCGGAGGTGGATACCGTGATCGTGCCCACCGGCGGCGGTGGACTGCTGGCGGGCATCGCCGTGGCATTGGAGCATCTCGCGCCGCATGTGCGCGTCGTGGGAGTTCAGGCGGCCCAGGCCGCGGCGTGGCCGGGATCGCTCGCGGCCGGTAAACCCGTTGCGCTGGACAAGATGTCGACGATGGCCGACGGCATCGCGGTGGGACGGCCGGGCGAGGTGCCGTTCGCGCATGTGGCGCAGCGCGTATCGAAGGTCGTCACGGTCGACGAGGATGCGTTGTCGCGGGCCATGCTGCTGTGCATGGAGCGTGCCAAGCTGATCGTGGAGCCCGCGGGCGCGGCGGCGGTCGCGGCGCTGATGACGTACTCACCCGACGAACTCGGCATCGGCGGCCCGGTCTGCGCGATCCTGTCCGGGGGCAACGTCGATCCCCTGCTGCTGACCCGTTTGATCGGCCATGGCCTCGGTGCCGCCGGGAGATATCTCGTTCTGCGCGTGAAGATCTCGGATCATCCGGGCAGCCTCGGGCGGCTGCTGGCCGAGATCGGGCGCACCGGCGCGAGCGTCTTCGAGATCGCGCATTCACGCACCGGGACATGGCTCGCGATGGACGAGGCCGATGTCTCGCTCACCCTGGAGACGCGCGGTCCCACGCACCGGGACGAGGTGATCGAGGCCCTGGAGGACGCGGGATACGCGGTGCGCGTACAGGAGTGATCAGCACTTGCTCTTGTAGAAGTACTTCGACATCGAGTCCGTATCGGCCTGGGTGATCGAGACCATATCGGTCTGGATGTGCCTGGTCACCGGCTTGCCGGTGAGCGCATCGACGGCCTGGTCGACGCCGTCCACGCCGATCGTGCCCGGATCCTGCGCGATCAGCGCCTGGATCGTTCCGGCCTTCAGGTCCTGGACCTGCTGCGGGCTCGCGTCGAAGCCGACGATCTTGACCTGACCGAGTTTGTTCGCGTTGCGCAGGCCGGTGGCCGCGCCCTCGGCCGAACTCAGGTTGGTGGCGAAGATTCCGGCCAGATCCGGATGCGCTGCCAGCGTCGCGGTGACGATCGAGGCAGCCACGGCGGCGTCATTGTTGTTGTACTGCACGCCGAGTGAACTCATGCCCGGATGGCTCTTCAGCTCGTCGCCGAAGCCCTGCGCCCGCTGGTCGGTCGTGGAGGTTCCGGCCTTGGTGTTGATCACCAGCGTAGATCCCTTGTCCCCCACCAGTTTCGCGAGAGTCTGCGCGGCGAGCTTGCCGCCGGCGATATTGTCCGAGGAGATCGAGGACAGCGCGATGGACTGGTCGTCCAGGGCGGTGTCGACCTCGATCATCTTGATCCCGGCGTTCTTGGCCTGCTGCATCGGCGCGGCCATCGCGGTCGCGTGGGTCGGGGCGATCAGGATCGCGCCCGGTTTGTTCGCGATGACGCCGGTGAGGATGGGGGTCTGCAGTGAGGCGTCGAACTGCGTGGGCGCCTGAGTGTTCAGGTGGTAGCCCAGCTTCTCGGCCTCGGTCTGGGCGCCGCACTGCATCGAGATGTAGAACGGCTCGTTGGCCACACCGGGTATGAGCACCAGGTTCTTGGTGTTGGTGCTACCCGAATTGCTCACCGACCCACCGCATCCGGCCAATACGGACGCGGCCGCCAACACCACTGCGCCTACCACGGCGGCCCGCTTCACGCTTCTCATCTCCGCCACATCCTTACTTCGGTTGTATTACTTACTTCTCCCGGGACTTGCGCCGGTTCTGGTCGAACCAGACGGCCGCCACGAGGACAAGGCTCACCGCGATCGGCTGCCAGAACACCGGCACCCCCGCGATGACGAATCCCTTGCGCAGCACCGACGGGATGAACACTCCGATCACGGTGCCCACGACCGATCCCACACCGCCGAACAGGCTGGTGCCGCCGATCACGACACCGGCGATGGCGTCGAGGTTGTCGGTGCCGTGTCCGGCGATGGTGGTGGTGCCGAAATAGGCGAGGTTCATGAAACCCGCGAGGCCGGAGAGCAATCCGGTCATCAGGTACACCAGCACCAGATGACGGGTGACGCCGATGCCGGAGCGACGGGCGGCCTCGGCGCTGGAGCCGATGGCGTAGGTGTAGCGGCCGAATCTGGTGGTGTGCAGCAGCCACGCGCCGAACAGGGTGACCACCAGCGCGACCAGCACCAGATCCGGTATGCCGCCGAGCAGCGTGCCGAAACCCAGTGAATTGCGCAGACTCTCGGGCACCGTCCGGGTGTCGACACCGCCGGTGATCAGCTGTGCCGCGCCCAGGGCCGCGCCGAACGAGCCGAGGGTGACGATCAGCGGCGGAATCTTCGCGCGCGCCACCAGAACTCCGTTGATCAGGCCCCAGAGTCCGCCCCCGGCAAGGGATACCACGAATCCGATCGCGATGATCCCCCAGCCGGCGTGGGTGGCGTCACCGCCCGGGCTGAGCCACTCCATGGTCTTGGAGGCGATCACACCCGCGAAGATCAGCACCATGCCCACCGACAGATCGATGCCCGCGGTGATGATCACGAAGGTCATCCCGATCGACAGCACCAGCAGCACCGACGTCTCGATCAGCAGGGTCTGCAGGGTGAAGCGGGTCGGGAACGCGTCGGGCTTCCAGATGCTGAACCCGATGTACAGCAGGATGAGCACGATGCCGATCCAGAGCGTGCTCACGCCCGAAAGGCGCTGCCACAGTGTGCGTTCAGGCAGTCCGACGGTTTCGACGCCAGTTCCGGCCGGCTCACTCATGCGGTAACTCCTCCGGCACGGCCGGACGTCCGTGGTCACGCTCCGCTGCCTGGTCGCTGTGCGCATTCATGCCGCATCCTCGATGGTCAGAGCGCCGGTCATCGCACCCACGAGTTGTTCGAGGGTGGCGTCGGATCCGAAGCGCGCCACCCGCCTGCCCAGCCGCAGCACCTCGATCCGGTCGGCCACCGACAGCACCTCCGGCATGTTGTGGCTGATCAGCACGACCGCGATGCCCTGATCGCGGACCCGGCCGATGACCTCCAGCACCCGTTCGCGCTGCACCACGCCCAGCGCCGCGGTCGGCTCGTCCATGAACACCACCCGGCTCGCCCACATCACCGCGCGGGCCACCGCCACGGTCTGGCGCTGGCCGCCCGAGAGTGCGCCGATCGGCACATCAGCACGGGGCAACACCACTCCCAGGCGCTGAAAGTGCTCGGTGGCTTGGGTTTTCATGGCCTTGCGGTCCAGCATGCCGAGCCTGCCCGCGATGCCACGACGGAGCACCTCGCGCCCGAGGAACAGATTCGCGGCGGGATCGAGGTCCGGCGCCACGGCCAGATCCTGATAGACGGTCTCCACCCCGAGCCCCCGCGCCTCGAGCGGCGAGCCCATTCGCACCGGTTCGCCGTCGAGCAGGATCCGCCCGCCATCCGGCTGTTCGGCGCCCGAAAGACACTTCACCAGCGTGGATTTCCCGGCCCCGTTATCCCCGATCAGCGCGACGACCTCACCCTCGCGCACCTGAAAATTGGCCCCCCGCAACGCCTCCACGCCTCCGTAGCGTTTGACCAGCCCATCGGCTTCGAGCACCACGGCAGCCATGGCATCACCCCGTCAACATCGACCGAGCGGACCGATATGCATCCGCCCGCTGCGATGTTAACGTTCACTGCTCACCCCCGGGTCCGAATCGCCGAAGATCAGCGACACGGTGACTGGTCACCGCGCTGCCCCGAGCTCGAGCGCCAACACGCCGAGAATCACCAACACGATCCCACCGACCTGAACCAACGTCAGCCCCTCCCCCAAAAACAACGCCCCGATCACCGCCACCGCCGCCACCCCGATAGCCGCCCACACCCCGTAGGCCACCCCCAGCGCCATCCCCCGCTTCAACGTCGCCGACAAAAAGAAGAACGCCGCCAAATACCCGACAACCACCACAATCGAAGGCGTCACCTTGCTGAACCCCTCGGACAGCTTCAACGACACCGTCGCCGAAACCTCCGACACGATCGCAAGCGCGAGCAGCAGAAAAGCCATTGCCGCAGGATATCCGGCACCCGACGAAGGCCGTAAAGCCCCAGTCATCGGCGTGGCCACCGCACAGCCGTGACGGTCCTGCCTGCCGTTCCGGATCGGGGGCCTACCCAGCCTTGGACAGCGGCTGAAATTCCACAGTCAGCCGCATCTGGAACGCCTCCGCAATCCGCTCCAACATAGGAATCGTCGGCATCGTGCCACCAGCCTCGAGGCGGGCGACGGCCGGCTGCTTCAACCCAGCGCGATCGGCCAGTTCGGACTGAGTCCATCCGGATTCTTCGCGCAGCGCGCGAACCGCTTCTCCGAGCTCGAACCGGATTCGAGCCGCCTCGTACACCGCAGCGGCCCCGGGACGTCCCATGACCTCCGCGCGCATCTCGGCCCAGCTACTACGTTCGTCCATGGAAATCAGTATTGGTAAAATCAGCCGAGCCTGGCGCGGGCGGACAGGATGGATTGGCGGACCTCGTCCAACTGTTTGGCGACCTGGACTCCGGCGGTGCCGCCGCGGGCGTTGCGGGAGGCGATGGAACCCTCGACTGTCAGGACCTCGCGGACCTTCGGGGTCAGGGCCGGGTCTACGGCCGCGAATTCGGCGTCGGTGAGTTCGTCCAGGCCGACGTTGCGGGATTCTGCGGTGCGGACACAGGCGCCGGCTGCTTCGTGGGCTACCCGGAATGGGACGCCCTGGCGGACAAGCCATTCGGCGATGTCGGTGGCCAGGGTGAAACCTGCGGGGGCGAGCTCGGCCATGCGGTCGGTGTGGAACGTCAGAGTCGACACGAGACCCGCGATGGCGGGGAGCAGCAGTTCCAGCTGGGCCACCGAATCGAACAGTGGTTCTTTGTCTTCCTGGAGGTCCCGGTTGTATGCCAGCGGCTGGGCCTTCAGGGTTGCCAGCAGGCCGGTGAGGTTACCGATCAGGCGGCCCGCTTTGCCTCGGGTCAGCTCGGAGACGTCGGGGTTCTTCTTCTGCGGCATGATCGAGGAGCCGGTGGACCAGGCGTCGGCCAGGGTGATGTAGCCGAATTCCGGTGTGCTCCACAGGATCACCTCCTCGGCCATGCGAGACAGGTCCACCGCGATCATGGCGAAGACGAAGGCGGCCTCGGCGGCGAAGTCACGGGAGGAGGTGGCGTCGATCGAATTCGCGGCGGCCGCATCGAAATCCAGGTCGGCGGCGATCGCCTCGGGGTCCAGGCCGAGCGAGGAGCCCGCGAGCGCGCCCGAGCCGTACGGGGAGATCGCGGCGCGTTTATCGAAGTCGCGCAGCCGATCGATGTCGCGCAGCAGCGGATGGGCGTGGGCGAGCAGGTGATGCGCGAGCAGCACCGGCTGCGCGGCCTGCAGGTGGGTCTTGCCGGGCATGACCGCGTCGGGGTGCGCGGCGGCTTGTGCGGCGAGCGCGTCCACCACGTCCAGCACGCCCGCCGCGACCCGGCGCGCCGCATCGCGCAACCACATTCGAAACAGCGTGGCCACCTGGTCGTTGCGGGAGCGCCCGGCGCGCAGTCGCCCGCCCAGTTCCACGCCGACGCGTTCGATCAGCCCGCGTTCCAGCGCGCCGTGCACGTCCTCATCGGAATCGGCGGGGGTGAACGCGCCCGAATCCACGTCGGCGGCAAGCCGATCCAGCCCGGAAAGCATGCTGTCGAGATCCTCGGCCGACAGCAGCCCGGCCTTGTGCAGCACTCGCGCGTGCGCCTTGGACGCGCGAACGTCGTAGGGCGCCAGCGCCCAGTCGAAGTGCGTCGACTTGCTCAGCGCGGCCATCGCCGCGGCCGGGCCGTCGGCGAACCGCCCGCCCCAGAGCGCTCCTTCGTTGGTGCTGCCGCCCTGATTCATCAGTCTCCTTGTCGTATGGCGGTCATCAGGACCATCCGGTCGAAATCCGTATGGGCCGTCTCGGACACCTCACGGCCGTGCTCGGTCAGAATATTCGCGGCGTCACCGCTCGAGACCGTCCACCCGCGTTCGGCGAACCAGCCCCGGGGATCGGTGCGGCCCTCGGACGAATAGAAAAGGTTCTCCACGTCGAGCCGGATTCCGGCCTCCGCCAACGCCTTCGCCCGGGCCTCGCGTGATTCCGAGTTCATCTGCCGCTCGCCCATGCCGATATTCAGCGCGACTCGGCTGCCCGGTGCACTGAGTTCGACGATGTTCTCGCACAACCGATCCTGTGCGTCGTGCGGGAGATAGCGCAGCAGCCCCTCGGCCAGCCACGCTGTCGGCCGCGACGGATCGAAACCGTTCTCGCGCAACGCGGCCGGCCAATCCTGGCGCAGGTCGATGGCGATCGTGCGCCGCTCGGCGGCCGGGGTGTCATCGGCGAGCGCACCGGCCTTGAACTCCAGCACCTTCGGCTGATCCAGCTCGAAAACCACCGTGCCGGCAGGCCATTCGAGCCGATATGCCCGGGCGTCCAGACCCGACGCGAGGATCACCACCTGCCGGATACCATCGGCCACCGCCGCACGGAAATACTCGTCGAAGTACAACGTGCGGGCCGTCATCATCCCGCCCATCGGGCCGTACAGGCGGTTGCGCTCGGGATCGATCTGCACCTCGCCGCGCATGATGCGGCTCCACCCGTCGCCGACCGCCTCGACCAGCTTGGCCGCGTAGGGGTCATGGAACAGGGCGTCCGGACGAGCGCTCTCGACCGCCCGCGCGGCCGCGACGCCCACGGCCGTCACGCCCACGCTCTCGGTGATATCCCAGCTGTCGTTGTCAGTCCGCACGAGCACCTCCAATAGCAACGTGACCAGGTGCTGCGCAGGCTACTCCTGTTTGCCGACAGCGCGCCCGAGCCCTTGCAGGGCCCCGACGCGAGCCGACCACTACTTGCTGAGATCCCTGCGCGCGGCGACCTTCGAGGACAGTCCGTGGATCTGCACGAAGCCCTTGGCCAGCGACTGGTCGAACGAGTCGCCCTCGTCGTAGGTGGCCAGGTTGAAGTCGTACAGGGACTGCTCGCTGCGGCGGCCGTTGACCACGACGTTGCCGCCGTGCAGCACCAGGCGGATATCGCCGGACACGTGCTCCTGGGTGTCCTGCACGAACGCGTCCAGGGCCCGCTTGAGCGGGGAGTACCACAGGCCGTCATAGGCCAGCTCGGCCCAGCGCTGCTCGACCTGCCGCTTGTAGCGACCCAGCTCACGTTCCAGGGTGACGTTCTCCAGCGCCTGGTGCGCGGTGATCAGCGCGATCGCGCCGGGGGCCTCGTAGATCTCGCGGCTCTTGATGCCGACGAGACGGTCCTCGACCATGTCCAGGCGGCCGACGCCCTGACGGCCCGCACGACGGTTCATCTCGGTGATCGCCTCGAGCACGGTGACCTCGCGGCCGTCGATGGCGACCGGGACGCCCTTGGCGAAGGTGATGATCAGCTCGTCGGGAGCCTCGAAGTTGACGGTCGGGTCGACGGTGTAGTCGTACACGTCCTTGGTGGGCGCGTTCCACAGATCCTCGAGGAAGCCCGTCTCCACCGCGCGGCCCCACACGTTCTGGTCGATGGAGAACGGCGACTTCTTGGTGACGTTGATCGGCAGCGAGTTCTGCTCGGCGAAGGCGATGGCCTTCTCCCGGGTCCAGGCGTAGTCACGGACCGGGGCGATGACGGTCAGATCGGGAGCCAACGCGCCGATGCCGACCTCGAATCGGACCTGGTCGTTGCCCTTGCCGGTGCAGCCGTGCGCGACGGTGCTCGCGCCGTGGAACTTGGCGGCCTCGACCAGGTGCTTGACGATCAACGGCCGGCTGATCGCCGACACCAGCGGATATTCGCCCTGGTAGAGGGCGTTGGCCTGGACGGTGGGCAGGCAGTAGTCGTCGGCGAACTCGTCTCGGGCATCGACCACGACCGCCTCGACCGCGCCGCAGTCCAGCGCGCGCTGGCGCACGACGTTCATGTCCTCGCCGCCCTGCCCCAGGTCGATCGCGACGGCGACGACCTCGGCCCCGGTCTCCTTGCCGATCCAGCTGATGGCGACAGAGGTGTCCAGCCCGCCGGAGTAGGCGAGTACGACGCGATCGGTCATGGTGTAGCTCCTTGGGTCCTTGGTAAGTTCGTTGCCCGCCTGACGCCGGTATGCCGCAACGGGGATGTTCGCGGTGCTCTCGCTCATCCCGAGCCGTATACAAATGATTATGCACGCCCATGCAAGCCCATTCATAACCAGGGGTGGCAACGAGGCTCCAGCACCTTGATTTGCCGACAGAACCGGCAGCAAGCACTGTTGATAGCGAGGGTCGAACGATTGCTAGCGCCCGGCCATGGTCACCCGCGCACCGTAGGAGGTCAACCAGCGTGACGCACTACGACAGCCTGGTGGTCGACGGCATCACCACGGCACCGGACGAACAGGTCACAGGCGCTCACGGCGGTGTTCGGTGACTACCGCACAGCGCCACACCGCCGCGCTCGCGGCGCTCGCCGACATCGTCGGACCCGCGCATGTACTGACAGACCCCGACCTGGTGGCAGGGTACGAGACCGATTGGACCGGCCGCTGGCACGGTCACGCCGCGGCGGTGGTGCGGCCCGGGTCCACGAGTGAGGTGGCCGCGGTGCTGGCCGCGTGTACCCGTCACCGCCTGCCGGTGGTCCCGCAGGGCGGCAACACCGGGCTCGTCGGCGGGTCCGTGCCGATGGACGGGGAACTGGTCCTGAGCCTGCGCCGGCTGAGCGAGGTGACCGAGGTGGATCCGGTCGCGCGCACCCTGGCCGCCGGCGCGGGAGTCACTGTGGCACAGGCACAGCGGGCCGCCCGCGACCATGGGCTGGATTTCGGGATCGATCTCGCGTCGCGCGATACGGCGACCCTCGGCGGCATAGTCTCGACCAACGCCGGGGGCGTCCGGATGATCAGATACGGCAACACCCGTGCCCAAGTGCTCGGCGTCGAGGCGGTGCTGGCCGACGGGCGGGTGCTGACCCGCTGGAAACAGCTGACCAAGGACAACGTCGGCTACGACCTGCCGGGACTGCTGACCGGCGCCGAGGGCACCCTGGCGGTGTTGACCAAGGTGTTGATGAAGCTCGTGATTCCCGGCGACGCGACGCAGGTCGCGCTGGTCGGCATCGATCGCGTCGACGACGCGCTGACACTGCTCGGCGCTGCATCGAGAACCGGCCTCGTGCTGGAAGCCGCCGAGTTGATGACGGCGGCCGGGGTCGATCTGGTGGCCCGGCACACCGCCACCGGACGCCCGTTCACCCACGCCGCGCCGTTTTACCTCCTGGTCGAGGTGTCGGGCCCGGGCGACATCGAGTCACGACTACTGGGTGTCTTGGACGACGCCGGATCGCTGGTGCTGGACGCGACGATCGCCTCGGGCCCGGCCGACAAGTTGTGGCGGTATCGAGAAGCCCATACCGAGGCGGTAGCCGCGTCCTCGCGCACACCCGTGGTGAAACTGGACCTGTCCACTCCACACCGTTCGATCGGGCGCTTCATCGATGACCTGACCGCCGGCCTGAGCGACCGATTCCCGCAGCTTCGCGTCATCTGCTTCGGCCACGTCGCGGACGGCAACGTCCATGTGAATCTGCTGGACGTGCCCGCCGCGTCGCAGGAGCGCGTCACCGAGTTCGTCTTCGATCTCGTGACCCGCTACGACGGCAGTATCAGCGCCGAACACGGCATCGGCCGGGCGAAGGCGCGCTGGATCGAGTTGAGCCGCTCGCCCGTCGACATCGACGTCATGCGGGACATCCGCACCGCGCTCGACCCGGCCGGGCTGCTGAACCCGCACGTGTTGTTCTGACGAGCGGGGCTGCCGATGGTCAGCCGCCGCCCGCATTACCTCTGGCAATCTCGGTGCAAATCGGACAAATCAACGAGACCTATTGGTACGAAATGTAATTCGAGCATCTCACGGCCCCTGCATGTGTCATCGTGGAGGTGACAGCACGATCTGCGGGGCAAGGAGGAGCGAATGTACGGCGCATGGGACTTCCTCAGCA
Source organism: Nocardia alni (assembly GCF_019038435.1). Taxonomy (GTDB): domain Bacteria; phylum Actinomycetota; class Actinomycetes; order Mycobacteriales; family Mycobacteriaceae; genus Nocardia; species Nocardia alni. Next base: position 34,719 of record NZ_JAGPOX010000055.1, on the reverse strand, counting down.
TGATCGGATGGGATGTCATGGCACTGGGCCAGTCCCTCGCGGATATGGTCGGCGATCTGATGGGCCTCGGCTCGAGCGGCGGCGGGGGCCTCGGCGCCTCCTTCCCGCCCGGCCAGTACCCGCTCGGCTGAGACGCACAATCCGCCGGGGTGTCCGGCCGTTCGCCCGCCGCGTCCACATCGTCCGATGATCAGCGATAGGAGCGACATATGTTCGGCCCGTGGGACTGGATGGCGTTCGGCCAAGCGGTTCTCGACATGCTGAGCCAGTTCAGCAGCCTCAGCGGCGGCGGGGAGTACCCGCTGGGCTGAGATTTCCGGCCTCATCGCCGACGGTGCGCCGACAAACCCGATAGGACCCGGGTTCGGTCGACACCGCGATCTCCCGCAGCCGCGCAAGCTCCTTCTGAATCAGTGCATCCGCCAACACATCCCGAACATGCTGCTCGCGCTCCCGGCCCCGTGGATGCCATCGCCGGGCTAGACGATGCCGACGGCGTGCCACACCCGGATGTCGTCATCGGACGCGGGTGTCGGCCCGGCCCCTCCTAGGCGAGGGCCGTTGTCGCACCGGGGGAGAAGCAGGCCGCGACGACCATTACCTGTCACTCGATAGAAACAACGGCAACCCAGAAGTTACCGGCGGCAGCACAAGCGATACGTGTGCGTCACCGAAAACAACCGCGGACCGGAAAAACTGTCACCTGACAGGTAGAGCCGGAGGAGTGGTTCATGGGTACTGCGGTTGTGACGACGTCCGCGGACGTCGCTGGCATCGATGAGCTGCGCGTTTCATTCCGGCGCGGCGATCGCGACCTGCACGCGTTGCGTGGGGTGTCGCTGACGATACGCCGGGGCGAGATCCTCGGGCTGGTCGGCGAATCCGGTTCGGGCAAGAGTGTTCTGGGGTATTCGCTGTTGGGATTGCTACCGCGCGGCGCGCAGGTGTACGGCGGCGTCCGGGTCGCCGGTATCGATATGGTTCACGGTTCGGCGCCGGCACTGGATCGGGTTCGCAGGCTCGACCTCGGCGCGGTGTTCCAGGACCCGATGACCTCGTTGAATCCGACCATGCGGATCGGTGCGCAGGTGATAGAGGCGGCCGGGAGTGAGACCGAGGCGCGGCGGCTGCTGGCGGCGGTCGGTATCCCCGAACCCGAGCGCCGCATGCGCAGCTATCCGCACGAGTTGTCCGGTGGCCTGCGCCAGCGCGTCATGATCGCGATGGCCATCGCCGGGGAGCCGGAGCTCATCGTCGCGGACGAACCGACCACCGCGCTGGACGTCACGGTGCAGGCTCAGGTGCTGGCGCTGCTGCTGCGCATCCGCGACGAATTGGGTTGCGGCATCCTGATGATCACACACGACCTGGGCGTCGCGGCGCAGATCTCCGATCGCCTGGCCGTGCTGTACGCCGGCCGGATCGCCGAGATCGGCCCCACCACCGAGGTGCTCGCCGCACCGGCCCACCCGTACACCCGCGGCCTGCTCCGCTCGCGCCTGACCCTGACCACCCGCACCGATCGACCGCTGGCCGCGATGCCCGGAGAGGTGCCGAGCCCTGCCGCTCCCCTGCCCGGTTGCGCCTTCGCTCCACGCTGCGCGCATACCGGCGAGCAATGCTCCACCAGCCCACCGGATCCCGTCCCCATCGCCCCCGAACGCAGCTCGGCGTGCATCCTGTCTCCGGACGCGCTCGAGGAATCGGATCCCGAAGTGCCGGGAGACAATACGACCGCACCGACCGAGCATCCCGGCGCCGAGGGCGCAATCACCCTGCGGGACATCACCAAAACCTTCACCGTGCGCGGGATGCGACGACACACGAGCCTCCAAGCCCTGCGGCGAGTGTCGCTGACGGTCGGACGCGGCGAATCGGTGGCGCTGGTCGGCGAGAGTGGCTGCGGCAAATCCACACTGCTGCGGGTGATCGCGGGACTGGAGCGACCCAGTGGCGGCACCGTCGACCTGGCCGATGGGCAGCGCCCGCAGATGGTATTCCAGGACGCGGGCGCCTCGCTCACCCCCTGGATGCCGGTGGGCGAGCTGATCTCCGAGCGGTTGCGCGGTTCGAGGCTGTCCCGTGCCGAGCGCGCGGACCGGGTCGAACAGGCGCTGCGCCGGGTCGGGCTGACACCCGAGATCGCCACCGCTCGCGCCCGGCAACTGTCCGGCGGTCAGCGGCAACGGGTTTCGCTGGCACGCGCCACCGTGGTACCGCCGTCGGTGCTGCTGTGCGACGAGCCGACCAGTGCGCTGGACGTATCGCTGGCCGCCTCGGTGATCAACCTCATCGGCGAACTGCGCCGGAGCCTGGACATGTCCGTCGTCTTCGTCACCCACGATCTGGCCGTCGCGCGGGTGGTGGCCGACCGGATCGCGGTGATGTACCTCGGCCGGATCGTCGAAATCGGCACGGCCGACACAATTCTCGACGATCCGGCGCATCCTTACACCCGAGCGCTGATCTCCTCGATTCCGGATCCGTCGCATCCGCCCGCCTCACCCGAGGGCGAGCCCGCGAGCCCGCTCTCCCCGCCGCCGGGTTGCGCATTCCATCCACGCTGCCCGATCGCGGTCTCGACCTGCCGCGACGAAGAGCTGGACGTGCGGCTCGAGGGTATGCCCGGACGCTCCCATCAGGTGGCCTGTATCCAGACGAAGGTGAGCTGAGATGGCCGTCGCCGTACCCGCGCTGGGACGCATCCGCAGCGCGCGAATCACTCTGGTGCCGCGCACCTCACCGAATACGCTGAACTGGCTGGGATTCTCGCTGATCGGCGTGGTGACGCTGGTGGCGATCGCGGCTCCGGTTCTCGCACCACATGATCCGCTGATCCCCGTCGGAATGCCGCTGCGACCACCGGGGACCAGTGGGTTCCTGCTGGGCACCGACAACATCGGTCGGGACCTGCTCTCGCGCGTCCTGTACGGCATGCGGGCCAGTTGGTTCGCCGCACTGGCGGTGGTGGCCAGTGGCCTTCTCGTCGGTGGGACGGTCGGCACGATCGCGGGTACGGCCGGTGGTTGGATCGACACACTCTTGATGCGGATCACCGACGCCTTCCTCGCATTGCCCGCACCGGTGCTGGCGATCGCCGTCGTCGCCGCGCTGGGACCGAGTTTCGTGCACACCCTGCTCGCGGTGTCCATCGTCTGGTGGCCGTTCTACGCCCGGCTGGTCCGTGGCGAGGTCACCGCGCTCGCGGCGCGACCGCATGTCGAAGCGGCGAAACTCGCGGGGGCCGGACGGGTTCGGATAGCGACACGACATCTTCTCCCCGGCGCCGCACCCGCCGCACTGGTGGCGGCCAGCCTGGACCTGGGCACGCTGATCCTCACGCTGACCTCGCTGTCTTTCCTGGGTCTCGGCCAGCCCGCGCCCGCCCCCGAACTCGGCGCCGACGCCGCCCGCAATCTCAGTTATTTCCTGCAGCAGTGGTGGATTCCGGTGATGCCGGGCCTCGGGGTCCTGGTACTTGCCCTGATCGGCACCATTGCCGGCGACTGTCTGCGCAACCTCATGAACAAGGACCGATGACGTGCGTAGATTCGTTCTCACCCGGCTGGTGTCCATGGTGGCGATCCTCATCACGCTGACCGCGATCATGTTCTTCCTGCAACGTATTTCGCCGCTGGATCCGGTGCACGCGCAACTCGGCGGGAACGCCTCGCGCGCGGACATCGCCGCGCGCCGGCACGCACTGGGCCTGGATCGTCCTGTGCCCGTGCAGTTCTGGAATTATCTGCTCAACGCAGCGCATGGTGACTTCGGCACGTCCTACCGCACCCGCCGCCCGGTGAGCACCGATCTGGCGACCTTCCTGCCCGCGACGCTCGAATTGGCGCTCTGCGCATTGATTATCGCCCTGGCCCTGGCCGCGCTGCTGGCCTTCGCGACGTCGCTGCGCTGGCCCGGCGCCGGTGTGGTGCGGGCGGTGCTGTTCGTCGGCTCGTCGGCTCCACTGTTCCTCCTGGGCATCGGCGGGCTGATCCTGTTCTACCAACGTCTGGGCTGGATTCCGGCCAACGGGCGGAGTTCGATCGCGAACGCGCCCACCGGCCCGACCGGCATGCTGACGGTCGACGGCCTGCTGGCCGGACGTCCGGACGTGGTCGGCGACGCGCTACACCACCTGATTCTGCCCGCGATCGTGGTGGCCCTGGGCCCGGCGGTGGCCATCGGGCGCGTGCTGCGCTCGAGCCTGGTCGCCGATATCGACAGCGATTACGCGCGCACGGCAAAGGCCAAGGGCCTCGGGCCGAGCCGGATTTTACTGCGGCACGTACTGCGCAACTGCGTCAGCGCGGCGCTGTCGATGACGGGTTTGCAAGTGGGACTGATGTTCTCGGGAGTACTCGTGGTCGAGCAGGTGTTCGGCTGGCCGGGCATCGGACAGTACATCGCCCAGAGCATCCCGGTCGCCGACTTCCCGGCCATCGCCGGGGTCACCCTGCTGCTGGGCGCCACCTACGTCGTCATCAACACCGTCGTCGACCTCCTGCAGGCCGCGGCCGATCCCCGCATCGTCGCGGTCTGAGCTCCCCGTCCCGGCTACCCCACTCCTTGATCCACATCGTCACCTCGAAGGAATTCCTATGTTCCGTTCCACCCGAAGGCTTTTCGGCGTCAGTGCGGCCGCTTCCGCGGCTCTGCTCGCCCTCACCGCGTGCGGCGGGTCCGCCGACCACACACCTAATCCACCACCCACCGATCATGTTCTGCGCCTGTCGTTCCTGCAGGACCCCGGGCAGCCGCCGGACCCGGACATCTTCTACGCCGCCCAGGGGCTGCTGCTGACCACCAATACCTATGAGGGCCTGCTGCAATTCGCCCCGGGGACCGACAAGGTTCAACTGCAACCGCTGCTGGCCACGTCCTGGACGGCCTCACCGGACAACCGGGTGTTCACCTTCCAACTGCGGCAGGGAGTGACATTCCACGACGGCACCCCGTTCACCTCGGCCGCGATCAAGGCGTCGTTCGATCGGCGTACTGCGGTCGATCAAGGTCCGGCCTATATGGTTTCGGATGTCGATTCGGTGACCACCCAGGGCGATTACGCGGTCACCATCACGTTGAAGGCCCCGAACGCGGTATTCCTGGACTATCTGGCCTCACCCTACGGTCCGCGCATGATGAGCCCGACCGGACTGGCCGCGCACGCCGGAACGGACCACGACCAAGCGTATCTGACCACCCATGACCTTGGCACCGGGCCGTACACGCTGACCGACGCCCGCGTCGGCTCGCATTACGCGATGGCCTCCTATGCCGGATATTGGGGCGCCAAACCGTATTTCACGAGTGTGGATATTCCGGTGATCACCGATACCTCCGCCGAGCAGTTGCAATTCAACAACGGTCAGCTCGCCGCGATCATGCACGATCTGCCGTCCTCGGCGGTGTCGTCGTACATCGGCAATTCCAAGTTCGCGAATTACTCACTGCCCACGATGATGTCGAACTACCTGTACGTGAACCCGCACAAGGGGATGTTCACCGATCAGGCCACGCGCATGGCGCTGCTGAAGACCATCGACGTGAAACAGATCGTGCAGCAGACCTATTTCGGTCGCGGCGGTGTCGCGACCCAGGTCTATCCGCCGAACATGATCGCCGCCTCCTATGCGAAACAGAATGTTTCCCACGACATCTCGGCATTCGCGAAGGTGGTCTCGAGCCTGCCCGCCGGCCAGAAGACGATCACCGTCGGCTACGACTCGGGCAGCGTGGACAACCAGCTGGTGAGCAATCTGATCCAAACTCAGCTGGCCGCACTGGGACTCACCGTGAAGGTGCAGCCCTATCCGACCTCGCAGATCTACGGCTGGGTCGGCACCACAGCCGCCGACGCGCCGGAGATCCTGGTCAACGTGGGCTGGCCGGACGCGCCGTCGCCATACACCTGGGCGCATATCAGCTTCGACCCCGACGGCGGGCTCAACTACCTGAACTGCTCCTCGCCCGATGTGACGGCCTCGCTGGCGGTCGCCCGCGGCACCGGCGCGGACGACGAGTTCTCCACCGCGGGCGAACATGCCTCGGCCACCGGATGCTGGCTCAATATGGCCGATCTCAACGATTTCATGGTCGCCCAGCCGTGGCTGAAGGGCGTCGCGCAGTCGCACGTGGTCTCCAACCCGAACACGCTGCGGATCGCCGGATTGTCGGTGGGCTGAGATGACAACGACCGGAGTCCGACGCATCGTCCTGCTCACCCTGGGCTGGGAGGAATTGCCCAAATCCATTTCGGTGCACGGCGCACCGCCGCAGGAGCGGCTGCGCGAACCCACCCCGGGCGTGCTGTTGCAGACCGACGGCGGCTGGGTGCTGCTGGACACGGGATTCAACACCGCCCTGATCCGGGATCCCGCGCTGTACAAACGGTTCTATCCGAGCGTGGAATACATCCCGGTGCTGCCGGGTCCGGGTGAACCGATCGAGGAGTCGCTGCACGATATCGGAATCGACGTCGACGACGTGCACGCGGTCGCCGTCAGCCATCTGCACCACGACCACGCCGGCGGGCTCAAGCTGTTCGCCGGCCGGGTTCCCGTGCACGCGCAACGTCGCGAAGTGGAGTATGGGCTGTCGAATCATCCCGAGCCGGAACATCATGCGATGGCCCGGATCGATTACGACGATCCCCGGATCGACTGGCGACTGGCCGACGGCGAGTCCTCGATCGCACCCGGTATCACCGCGATTCCCACCTACGGCCACACTCCGGGCCACCAGAGCTTCATGGTGGAGCTGGACTCCTCGGTGGGCGGCGGCGGATTCGTATTCGCTTTCGACGCGGCCGATCTCACCGAGAATATCGAGCGAGAATTGGCGATCGGCGGATTCGTCGGAGTCGAGGCGGCCGAGACCGTCGAGCCGATCCGGCGCCTGAAAAAGATTGCCGCCGAACGCGATTATCCGCTGATCCCCGGTCACGACCCGCACGCGTGGCCGGAATGGACACAGCATTTCCACGAACGGTTCGGCCGATGAAGGTAATCGAACCGCCCGTATCCATGGCGCGGTGCCGGGGACTGTGGCGGCGCACCCTGCTGATCGAGGCCGACGGAACCAGCGACAGACGAACCGATGTGCGCTGGTTGCAGGGGCACACGCGCTTCGTCGATCTGCGCAGGCCCGCTCCCCGGCCGGATTTCGGCGGTGTGAGATGTAAGGCCGAACTCGGTGCACAGCAGCAGGATTGGCTGATCCGTCAGGACGGCTTCGCCGGTGAGCTCACACAGTCCGGGGACGTATTCCATTGGCAGCGACATATCGAGCTACACCCGCCCGGACCGTTTCCGGACGAGGGCCGAATGAGCCTTTCGGCAGACGTCCTGGTCGAAAAGGGAGTGCACGCGGACTATGTCGAGCATTGGACACGGGATACCGATCCCGGCGCGTGCTGGGCGCTGGACATGGCCTCCGACACAGGGGGACGCGCGCTGCTGCTGCGGGTCGGAGACATGTTCGGCTGGGCACGGTTCGATCCGTCGGGGGGCGTGGAACTGTCGCTCGGAGACGTGACCGATGACGAGTGGATGCTCACCGATTCCACACTGCCGTACCGGGAGCGGCGGACTCTCGCTCCACGCTGGCACACACCGGGTCGTGTCCTGCACACCGACGATATCGACGATATCGGCACGCCGATCACCCGGACGTGGCTGACCACCTATACGGAAGGACTTCCAACGCTATGAACAACGCGACCCCGTTCACCCAGGTTCCGGTCATCGACGTGAGCGGCCTGCGATCGCCCGACGAGTCGGTCCGCCGCGCGGTCGCGGACGAGATCGGCAGCGCCGCACGTGAAGTCGGATTCCTCTATGTCAGCGGCACAGGTATCGATCCACTCCTGTTCACCGATATGCTGCGGTCGACGAAAGCATTCTTCGCCCTGCCGCTCGAGGAGAAGATGCGCAGCTACATCGGCCTGTCCCGCTGCCATCGCGGCTATGTGCCAACGGGCGAAGAGGGTTTCGAGAGGCCGATCCCGGATCTGAAGGAGGCCTTCGACACCGCCCTGGACCTGCCCGACGACGACCCGGATTATCTGGCGGGCAACCCCATGCTCGGCCCGAACGTCTGGCCCGGCATCCCCGGCTTCGCCGAGGCGGTGACCGCCTACTACCGGGCCGCGCTGAACCTCGGCCGAGAGCTGCTGTGGGCCTTCGCCGTAACCCTCGGCGAGGATCCGGGCGTCTTCCTGCGTTACGCCACCAAAACCCCCAGCCAACTACGGCTGCTCCACTACCCGTACAACCCCGCGGCCGACGACGCCATAGGCATCGGCGCACACAGCGACTTCGAATGCTTCACCCTGCTCAAACCGACCGCCCCCGGCCTCGAGGTGCTCAACGGCGCGGGCGAGTGGATCGACGTCCCCCCGATCGAGGACACCTTCGTGGTCAACATCGGCGACATGCTCGAACTGTGGACCAACGGCGAGTTCATCGCCACCACCCACCGCGTACGCAAGGTGAAAGAGGAACGCTACGCCTTCCCTTTGTTCTTCAACGTCGACTACGACACCGTAGTCCGCCCGCTCCCTCGATTCCGCTCGCCCGGACGTCCCGAACGCGCGCCCTTGCGCGCCGGAGAGCATCTTTTCGCCCAAACCGCCCAGATCTTCCGTTATCTGCACACCCGACTGGAGAACGGCGAACTGCAACTCCCGGAGGGCTCGATGCCGCTCGGATCCTTCGGGCAGGAGGCCCGGCAGGCGGCCGGCGCACCGCCGGTCGCCGCGTCGTGAAGAAACCGGACCCGCACGCAGTGCGCGCGGTCCCGATTGCCATGCCCATATCGACAAAGGTCAGCTGTAACCCTGGCTGAAGCCGTAGTTGAAGCTGTGGCCCTGGGAGGTGCAGGAGATCTCACCACGGAAGTTGCTGGTGGTGCAGGTTGCGCCACCGTATGTGAGGGTCGTGTTGGTGCCGTAGACCGGGTTGTCGAGGATGCGGCTGCCGGCTTGGCCGTGAGTGCCCAGGGGGCCCAAAGCCGGGTGGGCGGGCAGGAAGGGCAGGTCTATGGAGATATTCGTGACAGGGAGACCGGCCCAGTTCATGGTTTGGCCGGTCAGATCGCAGCCGACCCAGCCGTTGGACTGCATGGCGCAGTTGGCCCCGATGTAGCTGAAGTAGACCGTGTTGCCTACCAAGTAGTTCGACGGGTTGGCTACCGTGTCGGCACTCGCGACCGGGGTACCGAATATCGTGATCGCAGCGGCCGCGGCCACCGTCCCGGCGACCGCGGCCCCGATGCGGGTCAGCCCACCCCTGCGTGAACCCCGCAGGCGGCCTGTCACTGTTCGCTTACTCATCGTGCTCCTCTGTCCTCCCTGACTCGGATCAACCAAAAGCCGCAGCCTATCCGGGGAATCTCTATACCGTCGAATAGGTTTCGCAGCAGTGGGAACGTGCGTTACCGCTTGTCCGGCGGGAACTATCGACGCCCCTCCAGCAAGCGGACGTGGTCCGGCTCCAGTTCCTCGATCGACCTCACGCCCAGCAGTTTCATCGTCCGGATGACCTGCGAGCGCAGGATGTCGATGGCGCGGTCCACTCCGGCCTCGCCGCCTGCCATCAGGCCGTACAGATAGGCCCGGCCGACCAGGGTGAATCTTGCGCCCAACGCCAAGGCGGCGACGATGTCCGCGCCGTGGGTGATACCGGTGTCGAGGTGGATCTCGAGGTCGTCGCCGACCTCGCGTACTACCTCGGGCAGTAGATGCAGCGGAACCGGCGCCCGATCCAATTGGCGCCCACCGTGATTCGACAGGACGATGCCGTCCACTCCCGCGTCGGCCAAGCGCTTGGCGTCGGCGACGGTCTGCACGCCTTTCGCCAGGACCTTGCCGGGCCAGGATTCCCGGATCCAGGTCAGGTCGTCGAAACCGACGGTGGGATCGAACATCACGTCGAGCAGGTCGGCGACCGTACCGGACCAGCGGTCCAGGGAGGCGAAGGACAGCGGTTCGGTGGTCAGGAAGTCCCACCACCACCAGGGGCGGCGCAGGGCGTCCACGGCGCCGCCGAGGGTGATCGAGGGCGGAATGGTCATACCGTTGCGGGCATCGCGCAGACGGTTGCCGGCGACCGGGACGTCGACTGTCACCACGAGGGTGTCGAAGTCGGCCTTCGCGGCACGCTCGACCAGGGCCATCGAGCGGTCCCGGTCCTTCCACATGTACAGCTGGAACCAGTTGCGCGCATCCGGACCCGTTGCGGCAGCGACATCTTCGATCGCCGTGGTGCCCATGGTGGAGAGCGTGAACGGGATTCCGGCACGCTCGGCGGCATGCGCGCCCGCGATCTCCCCGGCGGTGTGCATCATGCGGGTGAAGCCGGTGGGCGCGATGCCGAAGGGCAGCCGGGACTGTTTGCCGAGAACCGTTGTGGCGGCGTTCGTTTCCGCGACATTGCGCAGGATCGCGGGACGGAATTCGATATCCGCGAATGCCTCGCGCGCCCGCCGCAGGCTGATCTCCGCGTCGGCCGCGCCGTCGGTATAGTCGAAGGCCACCTTGGGCGTGCGCTTGCGGGCCAGCTCGCGCAGATCCCAGATGGTCTGGGCGCGCTTCAGCCTGGCGTCACGACCGCCGAAGGGTTGCTCGAACTTCATCAGCGGTGCCAGATCATGCCATTTCGGAACGCGGCGCTCACTCATGCGGATACGTCCTATCTGCTGCGTCGAAGCTGATTCATCGGATGATATCCGGGGCCGTTCAGGATTCCGCGGGTCGCAGACGCAGCGAATGCATCCCGCCGTCGACCTCGAGCATGGTGCCCGCGGTCGACGCTGCCGCGGGGCTCGCCAGATACAGCACTGCCGCGGCGACCTCGGTGGCGGTGACCAGGCGCCCGTGTGGCTGACGGGCATTGAGCGCGGCGAGTTCGGCGGCCGGATCGGGCGCGGAGGCGAGCAGTCGCTGCACCCATGGCGTGTCCGCGGTGCCCGGATTGACGCAGTTCACCCGGATGCCCTCACGCAGATGGTCCGCGGCCATCGCCCGGGTCAGGGCCAGTATCGCGCCCTTGCTGGCACTGTAGGCGGCACGGGCGGGTAGGCCCGTGGTGGCCGCGATCGAGCAGGTGTTGACGATCGCGGCGGCGGGCGAGCGCCGCAGATGCGGCAGCGACGCGCGCGAAACACGCACGGCTCCCATAACATTCACATCGAACACGCGTCGCCACTCATCGTCGGGGTTGTCCTCGACGGTGCCCTGCGCACCGATCCCGGCGTTGTTCACCACGATGTCCAGCCGGCCGAATTCGGTCACGACCGCCTCGATCGCCGCCCGCACCGAATCGTCGTCGCACACATCGCACGTCAGCGCCAGACCCTCGGACCCCGGGTTCAGGTCCAGCACCGCCACCCGCGCACCCGCGACGAGAAATGCTGCGGCGACGGCCTTTCCGATCCCGGAACCGCCGCCGGTGACCACCGCCACCAGCCCCTCGAGCTGTCCCTGCACCATATCGACCCCATCACTCATCCGATGTTTATCGCTGGCGAAGATAGCACCGACCGGTCACCTTTGCGCGATATTCGCCGCCTACCGGCCGAAATCCGCAATTTTTCGATCAGGCCTTGCATGGTAAGACATCGGATGTATAGTCGTGAGCCAGATCACTGTTGAAGCAAGGATCGCGCTATGTCACACCTCACGGCGCTGGAGACGCTCGACGTCCGGTTCCCGACGTCGGAGCAGCTGGACGGCTCCGACGCGATGAATCCGGATCCGGATTATTCGGCCGCCTACGCGATCCTGCGCACCGACGCGCCGGACGGGCTCACGGGCCACGGCTTCGCCTTCACCATCGGCCGCGGCAACGACGTGCAGCGTGTGGCCATCGAGGCGCTGACCCATCTGGTCGTCGACCGCAACCTCGACGAGATCCTCGGCGATCTGGGCGGATTCGCGCGCGACCTGACCGCGGACTCCCAATTGCGTTGGCTGGGACCGGAAAAGGGGGTCATGCACATGGCCATCGGCGCGGTGGTCAACGCGGCCTGGGATCTGGCCGCCAAGCGAGCGGGAAAGCCGGTCTGGCAACTCGTTTCGGAGATGTCGCCGGAGCAGATCGTCGCGCTGGTCGACTTCCGCTATCTCACCGACGCGCTCACCCCCGATGACGCCCTGGAGATCCTGCACCGCGCCGCGCCCGGACGCGCCGAGCGCACCGCCGAACTGCTCGCCACCGGTTATCCGGCCTACACCACCTCCCCCGGCTGGCTCGGTTACTCCGACGCCAAGCTGACGCGCCTGGCCCGGCAGGCCGTCGCCGACGGATTCCGCACCATCAAGATCAAGGTCGGCCGCGACGTCGAGGAGGACGTGCGCCGGGTGACGATCGCCCGCGCGGCCATCGGCCCGGATATCGGCCTGGCGGTGGACGCCAATCAGCGCTGGGATGTGACCGAGGCGGCCCAGTGGATCACCCGCCTCGCGCCCGCCCGGCTGTCCTGGGTGGAGGAGCCCACCAGCCCCGACGACATCCTGGGCCACGCCGCGATCCGCAAGGCCGTTGCGGGCGTTCGTATCTCGACCGGTGAGCACGGGCAGAACCGGATCCTGTTCAAACAACTGCTCCAGGCGGACGCGGTCGATGTGCTGCAGATCGACGCGGCTCGGGTCGGCGGGGTCAACGAGAATCTGGCGATCCTGTTGCTGGCGGCCAAATTCGGCGTCCCGGTGATCCCGCACGCGGGCGGGGTCGGGCTGTGCGAGCTGGTGCAACATCTGGCGATGATCGACTACGTCGCCATCTCGGGCGTCATGGACGGGCGCGCCATCGAATACGTCGATCACCTGCACGAACACTTCCGCGACCCGGTCCGGATCAGCGGCGGGCGCTATCGGGCCCCGCGCACACCGGGTTTCAGCGCCGAGATGCTGCCCGCCTCGCTCGCGGAGTACTCCTACCCCTTCGGCACGGCATGGCACGGCCACGTCGACTCACAACCAGCAGCCCAAGTTTCGGCAAAGGAGCACGAAAACTCATGAACACCAGGATCATCGGCGCGGCGTTGGCGGCCGTGCTGCTCGTCGCCGCGGCCGCGGGCTGCTCACGCCAATCCACCGGCAGCGGCGGCAGTTCGGCGGTCAACGTCGGCAACGGCGCGACCAACGGTGTACTCGTCGGCGCCGATCAGCCCCGCGAGGATTCCGACTTCTGGAGCGCCTATGCCGGGTATATGGGTCCCAAGGCCGCCGCAGCGGGTGTGACATTGGCGAACACCTCCTCGGACAACGACTCCAACCGCCTGAAATCCAATGTGGACACCCTGCTGGCGAAGAACGTCAAGGCGCTGATCATCGCGCCGCAGGACACCGCCGCGGTCAAGCCCGCCCTGGCCGCCGCGGCGGCCAAGAACGTCCCGGTGGTCAGCGTCGACACCCGTCCCGACGCGGGCGGGGCGTATATGGTCGTGCGCGCGGACAACCGGGCGTACGGCACCAAGTCGTGCGAGTATCTAGGCCAAACCCTGCACGGCACAGGTAAAGTCGCGGAGTTCGAGGGCGATCTGGCCTCCATCAACGGCCGTGACCGGACCGAGGCCTTCGCCGACTGCATGAAGTCGAAATACCCGGGCATCAAGGTGATCGCGATCCCCACCGACTGGGAGGCCGACAAGTCCGCCTCCGGACTGCAGGACAAGTTGCTCACCGACCCCGACATCAACGGGATCTACATGCAGGCCAGCATCTTCCTGCAATCCACACTGGCCCTGCTGCAGCGGGAGAACAAACTCGTCAAAACCGGTCAGCCGGGCCACATCACGATCGTGTCCAACGACGGGGTCAAGTCGGAGTTCAACGCCATCGACAACGGCCAGATCGACGCGACGATCTCCCAGCCCGCGGATCTGTACGCGCAGTACGCGATCTATTACGCCAAGGCCGCGACCGAGGGCAAGAAGTTCGCACCCGGCCCCACCGACCACAATTCGACGATCATCGACACCGGCGTGAACGGCCAGCTGGAAGATCAGCTGCCCGCTCCGGTCGTCACCCACACCGGCGGCAAGGTCGGCGATCTCGACACCCTGGCCACCACGGACCCGAGCCTGTGGGCCAACGGGCACTGACGGACAGGTCGGACGTGACGCAAACTCCGGTGGATTCGAACGGCCCGCCGATCGCGGAGGCGATCGGCGTCACCAAACGTTTCGGCCGCACCATCGCCCTGGACGGGGTCGGCCTCGCGGTGACCGCCGGGCGCACGCACGCGCTGGTCGGCCGCAATGGCGCGGGAAAATCCACGCTGGTCTCGATCCTGACCGGTCTGACCGCACCGGACGAGGGCCGGGTGCGATTCCAGGGGCAGCCCGCGCCCGCGCCGGGCGACCGCGACGCGTGGCGTTCGCGGGTGGCGTGCGTGTACCAGCACTCGACGATCATCCCGGACCTGTCGGTGGCGGAGAACCTGTTCATCAACCGGCAGGGTCAGGGCGGGCGAATAATCCACTGGCGCAACGTCAAATCCCGCGCCCGGGAACTCCTGGAGACCTGGTCGGTGCCCGTGGACGTGAACACGCCGGCCCGGGAGCTGTCGGTGGAGAACCGGCAGTTGGTGGAGATCGCGCGGTCGCTGTCGCACGGCACCCGGTTCATCATCCTGGACGAACCGACCGCGCAGTTGGACGGCGCGGCGATCAAACGCCTGTTCACCCGGATTCGTGATCTGCAGGATCAGGGGGTGACATTCCTGTTCATCTCGCATCACCTCGACGAGACCTACGAGATCTGCTCGGATGTCACGGTTTTCCGCGATGCCCGGCACGTGGTCACCGCCCCGGTCGCCGCGCTGGACAAGCGGGATCTGATCGCCGCCATGACCGGCGAATCGACCGAACTGACCGAGATCGTGCCCCGTGAGAGCCACGACGCCACCGCCGAACCCGCGCTGCGCCTGGAAAAGCTCACCCGCACCGGGGAATTCACCGGCGTCGACCTTCAGGTCCGGCCCGGGGAGATGGTCGGGCTGGCCGGAGGGGGCAGCAGCGGCCGGGTCGAGGTGGCCGAGACGATCGTCGGACTGCGGCGCGCGAACGCCGGATCTGTCATCGTCTCCGGAGTTCCCCTGCGCCGCGGCGGGGTTCGCGCGTCCCTGGACGCCGGGGTCGGTTTCGTGCCCCGGGACCGGCACGATGAGGGGCTGGTCCCGGGCATGAGCGTGGCCGACAACGCCACGCTCACCGTCCCGCGCCGATTGGGCCGGCTGGGACTGATGTCCCGCCGCACCCGAGACAGATTGGTACGCGGCGCGATCGGGAATCTGGACATCAAGACCGACGGCCCGGCACAGGGTGTGGCCGAACTGTCCGGCGGCAATCAGCAGAAGGTGGTGTTCGCCCGGGCCCTGGCCACCGATCCCGCGGTGCTGGTGCTCATCACCCCCACGGCGGGCGTCGACGTGCGCTCCAAGCAGACCCTGCTCGCGGTGGTGCGCGACGCGGCCGACCGTGGCACCGCGATTCTGGTGGTCTCCGACGAACTCGACGACCTGCGCGACTGCGACCGGGTATCGGTGATGGTGCAGGGCGAGGTCCGCGCGGAATACGAAAAGGGTTGGGACGACCGGGAACTGGTCGCGGCCATGGAAGGATTGACATAGCATGACGCAGACAGCGACCGGATCACAGGCCCCCGCAGGGCCCGCGGTCCCCCGGGCGCGCGGTGCGGTGCGCTGGGCCGCGCTGCGCGATTTCCTGTTGGTGCCGCCGATCGTGCTGGTGCTGATCGTCGGATACTTCATCAACACGAGCTTCATCTCCGGCGCCAATATGAGCAATGTGCTCACCACCATGAGCGGCATCGCCCTGCTCGTGCTGGCCGAGGTGCTCGTGCTGGTTGTCGGGTACATGGATCTGTCGCTGGAGTCGACCTTCGGGCTGGCGCCGGGCGTCGCGATCTGGGTCACCATGGGCACCGCCAAGGTCGGGGCGTTCACCTGGGCCGCGCCGTGGATGACGATTCCGATCGCGCTGGTGGTCGGGCTCGTGGTCGGCGTGGTGAACGGCCTGTTGATCGTGCGGTTCGGGCTCAACGGGTTCATCGTCACCCTCGCGATGCAGATCGCGCTGCGCGGCCTGCTGACCTTCCTCACCGGCGGCTTCACACTCACCAGAATTCCGAATTCGGTTCTGTGGATGGGGAATTCGCGCGTCGCCGGAGTTCCGGTGAACATCGTGATCTGTCTGGTCCTGTTCGTCATCGGCTATCTCGTGCTGAACTACACCACCCCCGGCCGCGCGCTCTACGCGGTCGGCGGCAACCAGGCCGCCGCGCGCGCCGCGGGTATCCGCACCGACCGGGTGGTGATCGCGGTCCTGGTCATCGCCGGTGTGCTCGCGGCGATCGGCGGGCTGATCTACTCCGGCCAGTTCGCCAGTGTGCAGGTCGCGCAGGGCGACGGGATGATCTTCAACGTGTTCGCGGCCTGCGTGATCGGCGGGGTCTCACTCAACGGCGGGCGCGGATCGGTCCTAGGCGCGTTCTTCGGCATCCTGATTCTCACGCTGATCGAGAAGTTGCTGTCCTATGGCGGAGTCAGCGCCGACTCGCTGAAGTTCATCAACGGCGCGCTGATCCTGGTCGCGCTGGTCATCACCCGCATCGCCAGCGGCCGGCGGCAGGAGTGAGCGGTATGCGAATCGCGTTGCACACCAGGCTGAAACCGGGTTCGCAGGAGGAGTACGAGGCCGCTCACCGAGAAGTGCCCGCCGAATTGGCGGCCGCCATCCGCGCGGCGGGCGCCACCGACTGGACCATCTGGCGCAGCGGGCTGGACCTGTTCCACGTCATCGACTGCGACTCCTATGATCTGCTGCTGGCGAGGTTGGCCGATCTGCCGGTGAACATCGCCTGGCAGGCCCGGATGGGCGGATACCTCGATGTGCCGCACGACTATTCGGACGGCGAGGCCGGGCTGCCGGTCGTCTGGGAGCTCGAGCCCGACCAGTCCGCCGAATGATCCCCGCACACGATACGACGAATGGCGGGCCGCCCGAATGTCGCACCCGGTCGGCCGAGCCGACCGAACCTGGCATTCGGCGGGCGCGGCCGCGCGCTGTGGACAGCGTGGTGGTGCTGGGCGGCGCGGGATACGCGGGGTTGTATCGCGCGGTGAACGACGACGCGGCCACCGAGGCGCTGGCCACGGCTTGGGACAACGGGATTCGCGCCTTCGATACCGCGCCCCACTATGGCGGCGGGCTCAGCGAGGAACGCCTCGGCCGGTTCCTGCGCACGCGCGGCCGCGCCGAGTTCACCGTGTCGACCAAGGTCGGGCGGCTGCTCTATGACGACCCGGACGCACAAGAAGGCGCGGAGGGTTTCTACGGGGCGCCGAAACGCTCACGTCGCCGGGACTATTCGGCCGCAGGCGTGCGACGCTCGGTGGAGGAGTCGCTGGCCCGGCTCAGCTTGGACCGAGTGGATCAACTGCTGGTCCATGATCCGGAAGACCACATGGCGCAGGCCCTGTCCGAGGCGCTCCCCGAGCTCGCGCGAATGCGGGACGAAGGGCTCACCACCGGAATCGGGCTGGGCGTCAACCATGTCGAGGTGGCCCTGCGATTCGTCCGCGAGGCCCCGATCGACCATGTCCTCATCGCGGGCCGGTATTCACTGCTGGACCGCCGCGCCGAGGCCGAACTCCTGCCCGAATGCGCACGGCGCGGTGTCCGGGTACTGGTTGCCGGAGTGCTCAACAGCGGCGTGCTCGCGGATCCGATGCGGCAGGGCACCTTCGACTATGTCGCGGCCGAACCGCGGGTGATCGACCGCGCTCGGGCGATGGAGAAGATATGTGCCGCATACGATGTGCCGCTGCGGGCCGCGGCGATGCAATTCCCGCTGCGACATCCGGCAGTCGACGCTGTTGTGCTCGGATCGGGCACCCGCGCCGAGATTCTGGACAGCCTCGCGATGCTCGATGTCACCGTGCCGGAGGGACTCTGGGCGGACCTCGAGTCAGGGGCGCTGTGGTAGGCAGCGCCCCCGCACGCTCATCCCGCAGCCCGTTCCAGCCACTCCATCACGCCGGCGACATGTGCCAGTGCCCGAGCGTGCGCGAGCCGCGGATCGCGCGCGGCGATGGCGTCGCAGATGCCGCGATGTTCGGCGACCGTGCGCTCGAACGCGCCCTCCTCGGTGATGCCCCGCCAGATCCGCGCGCGCGTGGTCGGCATGGACAGCGAATCCAGCAGGGAGGCAAGTACTTTATTGCCCGAGGCGGCGGCGATCGCGGCGTGGAAGTTCAGATCCAGGGCTACCAGATCCGTCACCGAGGCGCCCTCGGGCTGGACCAGGGTGCGCAGGTGAGTCACCTCCGCCTCGCTCATCCGTTGGGCCGCAAGGGCAGTCGCCTCCGACTCGAGGACGCGCCTTACGCCCAGGATTTCCAGCACCGAATCGTCCTGGTGGAATTCGAGCAGGAAGCTCATCGCGTCCAGCAGCGAATTCGGTTCCAGACTGGACACGTATGTGCCGTCGCCCTGGCGCACGTCCAGAATCCGCACCAACGACAGCGCCCGGACCGCCTCGCGCAGCGAGTTGCGCGACACACCGAGCTCGGCGGCCAGATCGGCCTCGCGGGGCAGCCGGGAGCCCGGGCGCAGATCGCCGGAGACGATCATCGCCTTGATCTTCGCAATCGCGTCGTCCGTGACCGACAATCCGCACCTTCACCTTCGAGGACGTGAACCTATGCCTCCGATGACTGTAGACGCCCACGTTCATATTTGGGACATTCAAGGTGGAAAATACCATGTCGAGTACGACTGGCTGACAGAAACATCGGATGTTTTATATCGAAGCTACACCCTCGCCGACCTCGCACCGCATCTGGGTGAACACGGCGTCGGCGCGCTGATACTGGTACAGGCGTCGGATTCGATCGCCGAGAGCTACGCGCTACTGGACGCCGCCGCGGCGGCGCCGTGCCCGGCCACGGTGGTCGGATGGCTGCCGCTGCACGAACCGGACCGCGCCGCCGACCAACTCGCGCGGCTGCGCCGGCCCGCGTTCGTCGGGGTGCGGCATATGATCCACCGCGATCCCGATCCGGCGTGGCTGCTGCGCCCGGAGGTCTCCGAGGGACTGGCGCTGCTGGCCGAAGCGGGGTTGAGCTTCGACGCGGTCGCCGAGACCACCGAACTGCTGGCACAGGTCCCGGTGATCGCGGCCGAACATCCCACGCTCACTGTGATTCTCGACCATCTGGGCAAGCCGCCGGTCGCCGCCGGGGACTGGCAGCCGTGGGCGGATCTGCTCGGCGCGGCCGCGCAGGCGCCCAATGTGGTGGCCAAGATCTCGGGCCTGGCAACGGTTTCCGCGCCCGGCTTCACCGCCGCCCACTGGCAGCGATACGTCGATCACGCGCTGGCGGTGTTCGGGCCCGATCGCGTGATGGTCGGTGGGGACTGGCCGTTCACGCTCACCGCCGCGTCGTATCGCGAGGTCTGGCAGGCAACCCTCGGCACCCTGGCGGGCCTGTCACCCGCGGACCGCGCCCAGGTTCTCTCGGGCACCGCATCGCGGGTCTACAAGTTGCCAGGATGACGAGCGTCAGCGGGAACGGGACCGCCTGGCGGCCGCGACGATCCCCAGGATCCCGACGACGATCAGCACGATGCCCAGATATGTCCACTGCGAGTGGCCGGTCATCGGCGAACCGTGGACGCTGCCGGTGCCCTGACCGATCCACAGCGCCCCGACCAGGCATAGCACTACGCCCACCACCCCGATGATCAACCGTCGCATGAGTCCTCCTCGTATCGGGTCAGCACGTCAAGTATTACTCGCCTCGGGCGTATACCGGCGGATACGATTTCCATGCGTATTCGGTTCATCGGCCTAGGCTTGGCGTGCGAGGGTCTCCGACGGCAACTGGGTGGCGTAGATGACCTCGTGAATCGGCGTCGCCACCCCCGAGGCCCGGCCGAACCGGACCACCGCACCGCTCTGGTAATGCAGTTCCGAGGGGCGGCCGGCGGCCAGATCGCGCTGCATCGAGGAGGTCGTCTCCGCGCTGAAATTCTCGTAGACCCCCATCATGCGGTCCACATCGTCGTCGTCCAGCGCGATTCCTCGCGCGCGGGCCACGTCGCGCACCTCGGCCATCGCCGCGCGCACCAGCGCCGCGGTCTCCGGTTCGGCCGAGGTGACCCCGACCGGTTGGTGGGCCAGCGCACCGATGCCGCCGTAGGAGGAGATCAGCATCAGCTTGCGCCACAGGGTGGCCTCGATATCGGCCGACCGGGTCACCGCGATGCCAGAAGGCGTCAGCGCCTCGGCGACCGCCTCGACTCGGGCGTCCGAATCAGGAACCAGCGCACCGATTTCCACCGACGCGTGCGCACCGAGACAGCGCACCGCCCACGGCCCGATGCGCTCCGCGATCACCACACAGGAACAGCCCAGCACGCGCTCCGAACCCAGTACCGCCGCCAGGTCCGCGGAGGCCTCCACACCGTTCTGCAGCGGCAGGACCGTGGTCTGCGGCCCGACAACGGCTTTCAGCGCGACCGCCGCCTCGCCGACCTGCCATGCCTTCACCGCGACGATCACCAGATCCGGAAACGGCTCGCGCGGATCGAATTCGGCGATGGCCCGCACATCGGGCACCGAACTCTCTTCCCCCGCACGGGACATCAGCAGCGGCCCCTCCTGCGCCGCGCGCACGGTCTGCTCGCGCCCGAACACCGTCACCCGATGTCCGGCCCGCGCCAGCATCCCCGCGAAATACAGTCCGATTCCACCCGCCCCGAATACCGTAATGCGCACGAGTCAGGGCCTCCAGATCTTCGATGACCGCATTTGATAAATGCGTACGCATACGCTATCGCCACCCCACCGGCCATATCAATGGGTACGCACGGTAACGGAATTCACTCGGTGAGGTCCCGCGCGGCACTCGGCGACGCTCCGAGCAGGACAGTGGTGAAATGCGACATCCCGGGCGACGGGTCAGTAGTGTGTTAGCGATCACAACGCCGTGGGCACCTCCGCGGCGAGCTGCACGTTTCGAATCGAGTTGTACTGTGACGATCGATGACGACCCCGCGCCGGCCACCGCCGGCCCCGCCCCGCGCCTGACCTCGATACAGCGCAGAGCCTTCTGGGGCTCGTTCGGCGGCTGGGCCATGGACGGATTCAACTGGACCGTCTTCGCGCTGGTGCTGGCGCCGACGATGACGGCGCTGCTGCCGCGCGTGGGTATCGTGCCGAACGCGACCAATATCGGCTGGTACGGGCAGATCAGCGCCGCGCTGTTCCTGCTGGGCTGGGGCTGTTCGGCGATCTGGGGCCCGCTGGCCGACCGGTTCGGCCGCATGCCCATGATGACCGCGTCCATCGCGATGTACGGCGTGTTCACCGCCTTGGCGGGCGCGGCCACGAACCTCTGGGAGTGGAACGCATTCCGGTTCATCGCCGCGATCGGCATCGGCGGCGAATGGGCGATGGCCGGAACGCTGTTGTCCGAGGTGATGCCCGAGCGCGCGCGGGCGCGGTTCGGCGGCGCCATGCATTCGGCCGCGTACGTCGGGGTGCTCATCGTCTCCGCGCTGTATCTGGTGGCCGGACCGCAGCTGGGCTGGCGCGGGATGTTCTTCGTCGGCGGCATTCCCGCCTTGGCGGTGTTCATCATTCGCCGCACCACACCCGAACCCGAACGCTGGAAGCAGGATTCGGCCGAGCAGGAGCAGAAGTCGGTGTGGCAGCCCATCGTCGGCGTGCTCACCCCGCCCTATCGCGCCCGTACCCTGGGCAACCTGACGCTGCTGGTGGTCTGCGTGATCGGGCTGTGGGCCGGATCCACCTATGTGCCCACCGCGATCACCGATCTGGCGCATCACGCCCACTACGGCGCGACGGCTACCGTACGCCTGGCCGGCATCTCCTCGATGACGGTGGCCGCGTTCACGATCCTCGGCTGCTTCCTGGTTCCGGCGCTGGCCGACCGGTTCGGCCGCCGCGCCACCCTCGCCGGGCTGTTCGTGCTGATGGCGATCGGCGCGGTCGGGGTGTACGGCATTGCGTATCCGGCGAATTCGATCGGGCTGACGTTCGTGTTCCTGCCGATCCTCGGGCTCGGCGGCGCGAACTTCGCGGTGTTCACCGTCTGGCTGCCCGAGCAGTATCCGACCCGCATGCGGGCCACGGCGTTCGCGTTCACCACGACGTTCTCCCGCTGGTTCGCCGCTGCCGGAACGTTTCTCATCGGCTACGGCATCCACGCCAGCGGGTCGCTGGCAATCCCGTTGAGCGCCACCGCCGTCATCTTCATTCTGGGCATAGGCCTGGTCGGTCTGGCGCCCGAGACGCGGGGGCAGGTCCTGCCGGACTGAGCCGGGCTCAGGCCAGATGTTCGATCATGGCGGCGAGTTCGGCTCCGGTGAGTGGTTCGCGGGCGATGACGGCGATGGTGTCGTCGCCGGCGATGGTGCCGACGATCTCGGGCAGCGAGGAGCGATCCAGGGCGCTGGCCAGGAAGTGCGCGGCGCCGGGTGGCGTGCGCAGGACCGCGATGTTGCCGCTGTGGTCGGTCGAAACCAAGAGGTCGCCGAGGAGTTTCGACAGCCGGTCGGTGCCGCCGGTGACGCCGCGGACCGGACTGCCGTCCTCCGGGACGATGTACACCCCGGCGCCGCCGTCGGCGGCGCGCAGCTTCACCGCACCCAGCTCGTCCAGATCCCGCGACAGCGTCGCCTGGGTGGTCTCGATACCCTCCGCGGCGAGCAGGGCCGCGAGTTCGGTCTGGCTGCGCACCGAATGCGAGGACAGCATCTCCACGATGCGCTGCTGACGGCCCGCCCGGGTGCGGGCCGTCGCCGCGCCGGACCGGGCCACCTCGCCGTTCGGCTTGCTCATCGCTTGTCCAGTAACCACACCAGCAGCGCCTTCTGCGCGTGCAGGCGGTTCTCCGCCTCGTCCCACACCCCGCTGTGCGGGCCGTCCAGCACCTCGTCGGTGATCTCCTCCCCGCGATGCGCCGGAAGGCAGTGCAGCACCACCGCATCGGGATCGGCGTGGGACAGCAGCTCGGCGTTCAGCTGATACGGCCGGAACGGGCCCACCCGGTCGAGACCGTCGTTCTCCTGGCCCATCGAGGTCCAGGCGTCGGTGGCCAGCGCGTCGGCCCCGGTCGCGGCGGCGACGGGATCATTGCCGACCGTGATGCTCGCACCGGTCTCGGCGGCGCGCTTGCGGGCGGCCTCCAGTACCCATTCCACGGGCTCGAATCCCGGTGGGGCGGCGATGCTCACGTTCAGTCCGGCCGTCGCACCGCCGAGCATCAGCGAATGCGCCATATTGTTGGCGCCGTCGCCGAAATAGGCCAGAGTCCGTCCGCGCAGGTCGCCCTTGCGTTCGGTGAGAGTCTGCAGATCGGCCAGCACCTGGCAGGGGTGGAATTCGTTGGACAGCGCATTGACCACCGGTACCGTTGCCGCCGAGGCCATCTCGTCGAGGCGGGCCTGTTCGAAGGTGCGCCACACGACCGCCTCCACATAGCGGGACAGCACGCGGCCGGTGTCCGCGAGGGTCTCCTCACGGCCCAATTGCGTTGTGCGCCCGTCCACCACGACCGCATGCCCGCCCATCTGGGCGATGGCCATCTCGAAGGAGAATCGGGTCCGGGTGGAGTTCTTCTCGAAGATCACCCCGATACCGCGCGGCCCCTCGAGCGGCTGCCGCGCGAACGGGTCGCGCTTGAGTTCGGCCGCGAGAGCGAGCACCTCGGACTGTTCGGCCGGGGTCAGGTCATCGTCGCGCAGGAAGTGCCGGATCGTCACGAGGTCTCCTCGATGGTTGTCGTGGCGGTGTCGAGAATGCCGGGCAGATCGCCGAGGAACGCCCGGGCCTGATCATCGGACAGGATCAACGGCGGCGCCAGGCGGATCACGTCGGGCTTGGCCGGGTTCACCAGATAGCCCGCGGCCCGGGCGCTTTCCTCGACCTGCTTGGCCACCTCGCGGTTCAGCTGGATGCCGATCAGCAGGCCGGCGCCGCGCACGTGATCGACCAGCGGATGCCCGATCTCGGCGATGCCGTCCGCGAGCGTCTTGCCGACCGATTCCACATGGTGCAGCAGATCGTCCTTATCGATCGTGCGCAGAACCGCCAGCGCCGCGGCCGCGCAGACCGGGTTGCCGCCGAAGGTCGTGCCGTGCAGGCCCGGGGTGAGCAGATCGGCCGCGCGGCCCTGAGCGAGCACCGCGCCGATGGGCAGGCCGCCGCCCAGGCCCTTGGCCAGGGTGATCACGTCGGGCACCAGCCCGGCAGCCTGATGGGCGTAGAAGTGGCCGGTGCGGCCGATACCGGTCTGCACCTCGTCCAGGATCAGCAGCGCACCGAACTCGGCGGTGATCGCGCGGGCGCGGGCCAGATAGTCCTGCGGCGGCACGACAACACCGCTCTCGCCCATCATCGGTTCCAGGAAGACCGCTGCGGTATCCGAATCGACCACGGCGGCAAGGGCATCCGCGTCACCGTAGGGCACGTGCACGACACCGGCGGGCATGGGTTCGAACGGTGCGCGCTTGGACGGCTGGCCGGTCAGCGCGAGCGAACCCATGGTGCGACCGTGGAACGCCTCCTCGCAGGCGATGATCTTCGGCCGCCCGGTCAGTCGCGCGATCTTGAAGGCCGCCTCGTTTGCCTCGGTGCCGGAATTGCAGAAGAACGCCCGGCCCGCGCCGTCGCCGAAATGCGCCAGCAGGCGCTCGGCCAGTTCGATGACCGGCTCGCTGGCATACAGATTCGACACGTGCCCGAGCGTGCTCAGCTGCGCGGTGACCGCCTCGATGATCGCGGGATGCGCGTGCCCGAGGCTGTTCACCGCTATGCCGCCGAGGAAGTCGACATAACGTTTACCGTCGGCGTCGAAAACCTCTGCGCCCGAACCGCGCACGAGCGCGACCGCGGGCGTGCCGTAGTTGTTCATCAGCGAGGCGGACCACCGTTGCTGAAAGTCCTGAGTACTCATGCGTTCTCCGTCTCATCGGACGGGGAAGGTGACACCATCGTGCCGATCCCCTCCCCGGTGAACAGTTCCAGCAGCACCGAATGCGGCACCCGGCCGTCGATGACGTGCGCGGTCGGCACGCCGCCCTGCACCGCGCGCAGGCAGGCCTCCATCTTGGGCACCATGCCGGAATCCAGGCTGGGCAGCAGCTTCGCGAGAGCATCGGTATCGATGCGACTGGTCAGCGACGACCGATCGGGCCAGTTCGTGTACAGGCCTTCGACATCGGTGAGTACGACCAGTTTCTCCGCGCCGACGGCCACCGCCAGCGCGGCCGCGGCGGTGTCGGCGTTGACGTTGTGCACCACGCCGTCGGCATCGGGCGCCAGCGTCGAGACCACCGGAATGCGGCCCGCGTGAACGATATCCAGCACCGCCTCCGGATTCACCGAGGTAACGTCGCCGACCAGGCCGATATCGGTTGTCCGGCCGTCTATTTCGAGGGTGCGGCGAGTCGCGGTGAACAGGCGCGCATCCTCACCGGAGATACCGACGCCGTACGGGCCGTGCTTGTTGATCAGCCCGACCAACTCGCGGCCCACCTGACCGAACAGCACCATCCGCGCGACCTCGAGGACCTCGGGGGTGGTCACCCGCAGCCCGCCCTTGAATTCGCCTTGCAGGCCGAGCCTTTTCAGCATCGCACTGATCTGCGGCCCGCCGCCGTGTACCACGATCGGGTGCACGCCCACCGTGCGCAGGAACACCATATCGGCGGCGAAGGCCTGCTTGAGTTCGCCGTCGATCATGGCGTTGCCGCCGTACTTCACCACGACGATGCGGTCGCGGAACTTCTGCAGCCACGGCAGCGCGTCGGCGAGCACATGCGCCTTGTCCAGCGCCGTCAGGCCGGCCAGCGAAGCGGAGGTCATGAGCTGTACGCCGAATTCTCTTCCACGTACCCGTGCGACAGGTCCGTGGTGCGGATGGTGGCCTCACCGTCGCCAAGGCCGAGATCGACCGTGACGTGAATATCCGCGCCGGACAGATCGACATCGCGCGCGCCCGGCGCGCCCATGCCATCGATGCAGACCGGACTTCCGTTGAAGGATACCGAGATACGGTTCGGATCCAGCTCGATCGGCGCGATGCCGATCGCGGCCAGCACGCGGCCCCAGTTCGGATCCGAGCCGAAGAACGCTGTCTTGACCAAAGAGTCGCGCGCCACCGCGCGGGCGCCGGTCAGCGCCTGCTCCTCGCTGACCGCGCCCCGCACGGTCACCAGGACCCGCTTGGTCACACCCTCGGCGTCGGCCATCAACTGGGCGGCCAGATCGTCGCAGACGGCCAGCACCGCGGCATCGAGGTCGTCCTGCGACGGCGTGACCTCGCTGGCACCGTTGGCCAGCAGCAGCACCGTGTCGTTGGTGGAGCAGGATCCGTCGACGTCCAGGCGGTCGAAGGTGCGCGCGGTGGCCTTGCGCAGCGCGGCATCGAGTTGTTCGGGGGTGGCCACGGCGTCGGTGGTCAGCACCACCAGCATCGTCGCCAGGGAGGGCGCCAGCATGCCCGCGCCCTTGGCCATCCCGCCGACGTTCCACTTGTCGTGGTGGTGAAACGCCGCCTCCTTCGGGACCGTGTCGGTGGTCATGATGGCGTGCGCGGCGTCGGTCCCGCCGGACAGGCCCCCGGCCATCTCGTGCACGATCTCCGCGACCCCGGCCAGTACCTTGTCCATCGGCAGCCGGTCGCCGATCAAACCGGTCGAGCAGACCGCGATCTCACCCGCGCCGGTCTCGGTTCCCCAGTTGCTCAACGCCTTCGCCAGCTCTTCGGCGGTGGTGTGGGTGTCCTGGAATCCGCCCGGACCCGTACAGGCGTTCGCGCCGCCGGAGTTCAGGATGACCGCGCGCAGATGTGCGCCGGTGAGCACCTGCTGCGACCACAGCACCGGCGCGGCCTTGACCTTGTTGCGGGTGAAGACTCCGGCCGCTGCGGTGTCCGGGCCCTCGTTGACCACCAGGGCCAGATCCGGCTTGCCGCTGTTCTTGATTCCGGCGGCGATGCCCGCGGCGCGGAAGCCCAGCGGTGCGGTGACGCCCTGCGTGCGGACCAGTTTGTCGGTGGATGTCACGGTGCCACTCCTACGGTGGAAAGTCCTGCGGTTTCGTCGAATCCGAGCGCCAGGTTCATCGATTGCACGGCAGCGCCGCCGGTGCCCTTGGTGAGGTTGTCGATCGCGCCGATCACCACCAGCAGTCCGGCGTCGGCGTCGACGGTGACCTGGAGGGTGACGGCGTTGGAGCCCAGGACCGAACCGGTCTGCGGCAGTTGCCCTTGCGGCAGCAGATGAACGAACGGCTCATCGGCGTAGGCCTTCTCGTACACCGCCCGGGCCTGCGCGGCGTCGACCTCGGTGGACGCGGTGCAGGTGGCCAGGATGCCGCGCGCCATGGGCGCGAGCACCGGGGTGAAGGAGACCGCGATATCGGCTCCGGCACAGTCGAACTCACGCCCCGCGGCGGCGCTGGCGGCCGCCGCCCTCAGATTCTGCGCGATCTCGGGCGTATGCCGGTGTGCCCCCGCGATGTTGTAGGCGCGCGCCGACCCCATCACCTCCGAACCCAGCAATCCCACATCGAGTTTGCGCCCGGCGCCCGAGGTTCCACTGACCGCGACCACGTTCACGCTGGGCTCGACGATCCCCGCCGCGACCGCCGGGGCCAGCGCCAGGCTCGCCACCGTCGGATAGCAGCCCGGCACCGCGATCCGCCGCGCACCGCGCAGTCTGTCCCGCCCGCCCGGAAGCTCCGGCAGTCCATAGGGCCAGCTGCCCGCGTGCGGGGTCTTGTAGTATTTCTCCCACAACTTGGCATCGGTGAGCCGGAAGTCCGCGCCGCAGTCGATGATCACCGTGGAGTCGGGCAGCGCGTTCGCGATGGCCCCGGACTGCCCGTGCGGCAGCCCCAGGAACACCACGTCGTGCCCGGCCAGGATCTCGGGAGTGGTCTCGGTCAGCACCCGGTCGGCCAGCGGCAGAAGGTGCGGCTGCAACTCCCCCAGCGCGGTCCCGGCGTTGGACGCCCCGGTCACCGCCCCGATCTCGAGGCGCCCGGCTCGGTACTCGGGATGCCCCAGCAGCAGCCGCAGGATCTCACCGCCCGCGTAACCGCTCGCACCAGCCACCGCGACCCGCCGTAAGGGCCCACTCGAGGTATCCGCCATGTGATGATTATGCATGAGACTGCAATCTCATGCAGAGCCAGGGCCGCATCGAAATACTTGTTTCACGCGAACAACTACTTTATCGTTGTTTCATGGAAGCAAATAAGGACCAGATCGCGGCGTTGGTTCGCACCGTCTCCCGCTTCGCCGAGGCCAACCGCCAGGGGCAGGCGCGGGAATTCGATCCGGTCCGGCTCGGCGTCCTGCAACAGGCCGCCGAGCATGGTCCGCTCCGCGCGGGCGAGGTGGCCGAACGGCTGGACGCGCTCCCCTCCTCGATCACCCGGCATGTCCGGGTGCTGGCCGACGCCGGCCTGGTGCTCACCGAGCCGGATCCGGCCGACCGCCGGGCCGTACTGGTCACCGCCACCGAGACCGGGCGGGCAGAACTCGCGCAGTTCCTCCAGGTCGGCGAACAGGTCTTCGGCGCCGTGATCGCCGACTGGACGGCGAACGAGGTGGTGGCCCTGACCGAGTTGCTTACCAAATTGACCGACGCCTGGGAACGGCACGGCCTGGAACAGCAACGGGCCGCCCGGCGTCGTCACCGGCCCTTCGGCTGGAGCCAGATTTGAAACCCCTGTCCACATGGGTAATTGAACAGATCGGAAGTGTATTCTGATGTCCCCCAACAACTCTCTGCACGTTATTGTCGCCGGTGGCGGTATCGGCGGCCTCGCCCTGGCGCACGGCCTGCGCAAGGCGGGGGTGAGCGTCGCGGTCTACGAGCGAGACCGGCACCGCACCGACCGGCTGCAGGGCTTCCGCATCCATATCAGCCCGCGCGGCAGCCGGGCGCTGTACGAGCTGCTGCCCGAGCACCTGTACCGCGCATTCGTGGCGAGCGCCGGGGAGAATGATCCCGACTCCGGATTCGGCTTTGCCACAGAACATTTCGAGATGCTCCTGGATCTCGATATGACGACCATCGAGGGCAGGCCGACCGGGGACGTGGACCGGAACTTCGGCATCAGCCGCATTACGCTGCGCCAGATCCTGCTGTCGGATCTGGACGATATCGTGCACTACGACAAGGCCATCACCGGCTACCGCCACCTGCCCGGCGGCCGGGTAGAGGCCGAATTCGCGGACGGCACCACGGCTGTCGGAGATGTGCTGGTCGGGGCGGACGGCGCGACCTCACGGGTGCGCGCCCAGCTGCTTCCGCACGCCGAACGGGTGGACACCGGAATCGTCAGCATCGCGGGCAAATACATGCTCACCCCTGGAGGCGAGGCACGACTCGCACCACGCCTGCAAGCCTCGCCCATCGCGGTCATGCCGGCGCGGAGGGGCGGAATGTTCGCCGCCCCACACATATTCTCCCGGCCCGATCCCGCGTCGGGCGGAATCGGCGGCAACGACGGCGTCGCCGAACTGCATCCGGGCGCGCTGTTCGACAACACCGAACCCTACGTGTTCTGGAGCTATTCGGCCCGGCGCGGCGACTATCCGGTCGATCGCGAGCTGGAATCGTTGCGACCCAGCGAACTTCGCGACCTCGTGGACCGCCTCACCACCGGCTGGTCACCGGAACTGCGCGAGCTGATCACAGGAGGTGACCCGGAAACCGTGACCCTGCTGCCGATCCGCACCTCCATCCCGGTCGATCCCTGGCCGACCACAGTCGTCACCCTGCTCGGCGACGCCATCCACAGCATGACCCCGTTCCGGGGCATCGGCGCGAACGTCGCCCTGCGCGACGCCCACGAACTGCGCGACCGACTGATCTCCGTCGCACACGGCGAGCAGGAACTGCTCCCCGCCCTGCACGACTACGAGACCGAGATGCTCACCTACGGCTTCGCCGCGGTACGCGCCTCGATGAAAGCGGCCGAGCAGGCGGTCTCCCACAGCCGCCTCACCCGATCCCTCGGCCGCACGATCTTTCGTCTCGCCGAGGCATGTCCCCCGCTGAAGCGCAAGATGTTCGGCGGCCTGGGCACCGAGCCCACACCGGCGAACGCATAGGGCGTCCAACGGGTATTCCGGGGCCGACCGCACCAAGGTCCTGCGCCCCGGCCCGGGTCGGTGATCAGCTGACGATCTCGAACAGGATCGCGGCTACCGCGAAACTCACTACCGACAGCACGGTTTCCAGCACGCTCCAGGTCTGCAGGGTTTGTTTGACCGATAGGTTGAAGAATTTCGAGACCATCCAGAAGCCGCCGTCGTTGACGTGGCTCAGGATGATCGAGCCGGCGCTGACGGCCATGGCTATCAGCGCCAGCGACATCTGCGAATAGCCGTGTCCTTCCACCAGGGGACCGACGATTCCGGCGGTGGCGACGATCGCGACGGTGGCCGAGCCCTGGGCGATGCGCAGTCCGCAGCTGATCACGTAGGCGAGCACGATCACCGGCATACCCGCCTCGGACATGCTGTGCGCCAGGACCTTTCCGATGCCGGTTGCCGAGATGACCGCGCCGAAGAACGCACCCGCGCCGATCACCAACAGCAGCATGCCCACCGGGCGCAGGGAGGACGCGGTCAGCTCACCGAGTTCCTGCACGGTC
Organism: Nocardia alni; assembly: GCF_019038435.1. Classification (GTDB taxonomy): domain Bacteria; phylum Actinomycetota; class Actinomycetes; order Mycobacteriales; family Mycobacteriaceae; genus Nocardia; species Nocardia alni. The sequence goes on along the minus strand of NZ_JAGPOX010000055.1, from coordinate 3,989 downwards.
GAGCCGCGCCGCAGTCCCAGCACATAGAACGCGACCAGCACCGCGATCAGCAGCGCCACCGCCGGGTTGCCCAGGAAGGTGAGCACCTCGAGCAGTGTGGATTTCGCCTTCAACAGCTGGCTGCCGAATGTGGCGCCGAGGATCAGTATCAGTGGGATGGCGATGATCCCGCCGACCACTCCCAGCGACGGGGCCTTCTTCTCCGGCGCGGGCTCCTGCGTCTCGGACGTGCCCTCTTCCGAATTCTCCTGCGTTTCGGTGCGTTCGGGTTCGGCGGCCAGGAACTCCTGCGGCACATCCACGATGACCCGCTTGCCGATGAACGAACCCCAGACGATGCCCGCCGCGATGAACCCCGGCAGACCGCACACCAGGCCCATCAGGATCAGCCAGCCCAAGCTCACGCCCATCAGTCCGCCGATCGCCACCGGCCCCGGGTGCGGGGGCAGAAATGCATGGGTCATGGACAGACCCGCGACCATCGGCATCGCATACAGGACCAGCGATCCGCCACCGCGCTTGGCGGCCACATAGATCAGCGGGGCGAGCACGAAGATGCCGATATCGAAGAACACCGGAATACCGAAGATCAAACCGACCAGACCCATGGCGACCGGAGCGCCCCTACGCCCGAACAGCTTCTGCAACCTCGCGGCCAGCACATCCGCGCCGCCCGAGCGCTCCAGGATCGCGCCGAGCACCGTACCGAGGCCGATGATCACCGAGATGTGGCCCAGAATGCCGCCGAATCCGGTCTCCAGCACCGAATCCGAGGATTTCAACGGTGTGCCGACGAGTTTGGACACCGGTAGTCCGGCCGCCAGCGCCAAGACCAGGGAGGTCAGCAGCAGCGCGATGAACGGCTCCAGCTTGAACCGGATGATCGCGAACAGCAGTATCGCGATCGCGAGGCCACACAGTATCAGCAGGCCCGGGGTGGTAGTGCGGAGCCAGTCGACGACAGACATCGTTGTCCCTATCTCACTTCATGGATCTGACGAAAGACGCCGCACGCGAGGCGATCTCGGACCACCGTCCCGCGGCGACAGCCGCGGGTGCGACGACGTCGGTGCCGGCGGTGACCGCCGCCGCGCCGTGCGCGAGGAATTCAGCGGCGTTGCCGGCGTTCACGCCGCCGGAGGGGATGAGCGCGGCGTCCGGAAAGGGGCCGTGCAGATCCTTCAGGTAACCGGGACCCAGGGCACGGGCGGGAAAGATCTTCACCGCCGCCGCGCCCATATCCAGGGCGTCCATCACCTCGCTCGGAGTGAAAGCGCCCATCACGACAGGGATGTCGTGCCGGCCGGCGGCGCGCGCCACGGCCGGGCGCAGTCCGGGCGTGACGAGGAATCGCGCCCCCGCATCGATGGCCGCCTCGGCCTGCTCCCCGGTCAGCACGGTCCCCGCGCCGACGACGGCACGCGCCGAGGCCGCCGCGGATCTCAACGCCTCCAGCACATCCGGGGTGGTGAATGTCAGTTCCACGGCCCGGATTCCCGCACCGGCCAAGGCATCGACCAGGGCCAGCGGATCGGGGATATGTGGTGCGCGCACGACGGTGAGCACGCGGTCACCATGAATCACGTCCATCGCGGTGGTCAACGGACACCCTTCTGTTCATGGGAGACGGCAGACACGCCTCCGGACACCGGATCCCGGCGTAGTGCCCGCCCGGCCAGCACACCCGTCGGGGCGCCGGTATCAATGGCGAACACGCCGTTGACCAACACGTGCACGATCCCTTGCGCCTGCTGTTTGGGGTGCTCGAAGGTCGCTGTGTCACAGACTGTTTCGGGATCGAAGAGCACCAGGTCCGCAGCGTGACCGGTACGGATCAGGCCGCGATCACGCAGACCCAGCCGCTGCGCGGGACGCCCGGTCAGGTGATGCACGCAGTCCTCCAGCCCGAGTACGCCCAGCTCCCGCGTGTAGCGGCCCAGATAGCGCGGAAAGGTGCCCCAGGCCCGGGGATGCGGCCGTTCACCCACCAGCAGCCCGTCGCTGCCGCCCATATGGCGCGAGTGCCGCATGATGGCCCGCACATTCTCCTCGTGCCCGACATGCTGCAGGATTGTGGTCGCGAGCTCGTCACGCCGCAACAGATCGAAGAAAACCTCCACCGGCGCAACGCCTTCCCTCTCGCCGATCTCGGCGATGGTGCACCCGGTGTAGCTGCTCAGCTCGGCGTTGGCGACGCCGGCGATCTGGATGGTCTCCCAGTCGATCGTGACCCCGTGGCAGCCGTCCGAGCCGTGCACCGTCACGTCGGCGGTGATCCGCTCCCGCTCGGCCGGATCGTCCAGGCGCGCCAGCACCGCGTCCGGCCCACCGGAATACGCCCAACTCGGCAGCATCGCCGCCAGGGTGGTGGATCCGGGCAGATACGGGTAGGTATCGAGGCTGATGTCACAGCCCTGCGCCAGCGCCGCGTCGATCATGGCGAGCAGTTCCGGTGCGCGCCCGCGGTTCTCGGCGAAGTTCATGGTGGCATGGGTCAGATGCACTGCGCAGCCGGTGCTGCGGGCCAAGCCGATCATCTCGGCGTAGGCGTCCAGGGCGCCCGCGCCGTAGGAGCGGGTGTGCGGCGCGTAGAAGCCGCCCGCCGCGGCGACCACCTCGCACAATGTCGCCAATTCCCCTGTAGCCGCGTACATTCCGGGCGTATAGGTCAATCCGCTGGACATACCGACCGCCCCCTCGGCCAGGCCCTGCGCGAGCAGCGCGCACATGCGGTCGATCTCGGCCCGGGTTGCCGCACGCCGCTCGGACCCGACGACGAGCAGCCGCAACGTGCCCTGCGGTACCAGATACGCCGCGTTGGGCGTGATTCCGGCGTCGAGACGGTCCAGGTACTCCCCGACGGTGCGCCAGGAGAAGTCCAGATCCACGGGATTGCCGTTCCATCCGGCGATCTGGCGGCGCAGGACCGCCAGAGCGGCCTCGTCCACGGGCGCATAGGACAGCCCGTCCTGGCCGATCACCTCGGTGGTGACGCCCTGGCTGATCTTCGGGAAATGCCCGGGCTCGGTGAGCAGGTGCAGATCCGAATGCGCGTGCATATCGATGAAACCCGGTGCCAGCACGAGGTTCTCACCCTCGATGACTCGACCGCCGCCGGGTAGGGTACCCGATCCGCCGATCGCGGTGATCACTCCGTCCGTCACCGTGACATCGCCGCGGAATCGGTTCCTACCGGTCCCATCGACGACGTCGATATCGCGAATCAGTAGGTCACTCACTGTCTTTCGCCGCCCAGCCGCAGATCAGAAGAACGTGTGCACGAGGTCGACGACCCGCGGCCGCTGCGCCTCGGCGTCGTCGATCACCGGGATCAGGCGCCACTTGTCGAAGGCCGTGCACGGATGCGACAGACCCAGGCGCACCACGTCACCCACGGATATCTCGCCGCCCTCCGGTAGACGCAGAAAGGCGTGCTGATCGTTGAGCTTCGGCACATGCGCACCGACCGGGGTCGGCCCGCCCGAAACTCGTTGCGGCACCGGCAGCCCCTCGTCGTAGGGAAAATCCCGCTTTCCGGCGTCCAGCAGCGCGAGCTCCGGTTCCGGGTGGGACACCGTGCGTGCCCAGCCGTGCATGGCCGAGCGCAGCGCCCGCCCGGCGCGCGGGGCGGCCAGCGGGGAGATGCCGGAATAGAAGCCGTCGTCGTGCACGAGATAAGCGCCCGACCGCAGCATCACCGTGGCATCGGTCTCGTCGGCCAAGCCTGCCAGGCGCTCGATCACCAGATCCGGATACGCGCTGCCACCAGCGGTGACGATCGCCGGGCGCGGAGAGGAGTCGGCGAGTTCGCGGTGCAGGCGAGCCAGCTCGTCCAGATAGCCGCGCACGGCCGCGACACCCTCGGGACTGCGGTCGTGCGCCAGAGCGCCCTCGTAGCCGCCGACCCCTGCCAGCTCCAGACGCGCCGAACGACGCACCGCCGCAGCCACATCCAGGGCCTCGCGCACGCCGCGCGCACCGGTCCGCCC
>NZ_JAGPOX010000054.1 GCF_019038435.1 Nocardia alni | reverse complement strand
CGCCCGGCCCCGATCCCGCGACCCGCCCCCGCGCCTGGCGGTGCGAGTGTGCAGAAGGTGGTGTGGCTGACCTCGAAATGGGTCTCGCTGTGGATCACCTCGCCGTCGATGGGAACCCCCGTCCAGGTGCAGCTGCTGCTGCCGCGGGATTGGTACACCCGCCCGGACATGCGCTTCCCGCAGATGATCATGCTGGACGGCCTGCGCGCCACGGACGACTACAGCGGCTGGACCCACGACGCCGACGCGGTCGACTTCTATGCCGACAAGGACGCGCTGGTGGTCCTGCCGATCGGCGGCGAGTCCAGCTTCTACTCGGACTGGGCGAAGCCGGACAACGGCAAGACCTACAAGTGGGAGACCTTCCTCACCAAGGAGCTCTCGCCGCTGCTGGAGAGCCAGTGGCGCGCCACGAACGCGCGTGGCGCGGAAGGTCTTTCCATGGGCGGCACCGCCGCGATGTTCCTGGCCGGGCGCAATCCGGGCTGGGTCAAGTACGCGGCCTCGTACTCGGGCTTCCTGACCACCACCACCCTCGGCATGCCGCAGGCCATCATGTTCGCGATGCGCGATGCCGGCGGCTTCGACTCCAACAACATGTGGGGACCGCCGACGAGCCCGGAATGGGCCGCGCACGACCCGTATTCGCTGGCCGACAAGCTGCGGGGCGTCAGCATGTACGTCTCCGCGGGTGCGGGCACCACGGGGGCGTTCGACAAGGCGACCGACATCCCGGGTGTGAGCACGAACGTCGCGGGTATGGGTCTCGAGATCCTGTCCCGGCTGACGACTCAGAATTTCGTCAGCAAACTCGAGAAGCTGGCGATTCCGGTGACAGCGGAGTTCCGGCCCTCGGGCACCCACTCGTGGCCGTACTGGGATTTCGAGATGCGTCAGTCCTGGCCGCAGGCCGCGGCCGCGCTCGGACTGAACCCCAGCGCGCCCGCCTGCAAGGCCGCCGGCGCGGTCGCCGGTGTGGTGCGAGCGGGTAAATGGCTGGGCGACTGCGTGGGTGGCGAGTACCAGGTGACCGGCGGCTCGGCGCAGGACTTCCATGGCGGACAGGTCTTCTGGTCGCAGGCGACCGGTGCGCATCCGGTGGCCGGCGCGATCGGCGGCACCTATCAGGCGACCGTGGGACCGGGGGGGCCGCTGGGCCTTCCGGTCTCCGACGAACGCGCCACGCCGGACGGACACGGCCGGTTCCAGGCATTCCGCAACGGCGTGATCTATTGGACCCCGCAGACCGGCGCCCAGATGGTGCGCGGTGCGATCCTGGACCAGTGGGGTAAACAGGGCTTCGAGCGCGGTCCGGCCGGATATCCGACCGGGGCCGAGTTGAAGACGCCGAACCGGGACGGCGTTGTTCAGGGCTTCCAGAACGGCCCGATCTATTTCAGCGAGAAGTCCGGCGCCCATCGGATACAGGGCCTCATACTCGGCAAATACGCGCAGCTCGGCTTCGAGAACAGCTGGCTGGGCTTCCCCGTCGCCGAGGAGCAGCCGCTGGCGAACCTCGGGCGCATGAGCCGGTTCGAGGGCGGCAACATCTATTGGAGCCCGCTGTCGGGCGCCTGGGCGGTGCGGGGCGGTCCGATCATGGACGCCTGGGCGAGGCAGGGCTTCGAGGGCGGCAGGCTCGGCTATCCGATCAGCGACGAGTTCCCGGTGCCCGGAGGGGTCCAGCAGAATTTCCAGACCGGATTCATCCTGATCCGCAACGGCAAGCCCGAAGTGCACGGATTGTAGGGTCTCCCGGCGCACGCCGGCGCAGTCTCCGACCCCCTCCGCGCCGTATCCCGCTAGCCTGGACGGCGACCTCACACCCCGGATTAGATCGAGGATACGAATTCATGCTTCGGACCCGTGGAACGGCAACCGGCGTGGCCCGGCGTGGCGCGGCAGCGAGCGTGGCGGTCGCGGCCGCCTCCGTGCTGCTGCTGAGCGCCTGTGGCCACAATGACTCGACGGCGTCGAGCACGCCCACGCTGGCGACCTCGACCACGACCGCCGCACCCAGCACCACGGCTCCGGCGTCCACTACCGCCGCCGCCACGACCACCGCCGCCCACAGCACCTCGAACCGCGCCGCGCCCGCCGCGCCCCCGCCGAACGAGCAGCCGGTGCAGGTCACGCCCACTCCCGAGCAGATCCAGCTGACCGCGAAGGATCACGCGTTCCTGGACAACCTGAAACAGCGCGGCATCACCGTGTCGGATCCGCAGACGGCGTTGGCGGCGGCGGCGTACGTCTGCCAGGCCCAGGCCGGGCACGTCTCCCCGCAGGAGATCCAGACCTACGTGGATGCGATGGCCGGTCAGGACCCGGCCTACGACCAGCAGAAGATGCCGATCGATCAGCTCGGTCAGAACTACATCGATGCCTCTACCCAGTTCTTCTGCCCCAAGTGACGCCGCGACGTAACGGCTTCCCCCGGGCCGGCCGCCGCGAGTGGGGTGGTCGCCGCCGTCGCCGGGGTATGGGCTGTCTGACATTCCTGGCGGTCGTCGCGGTGATCGTCGTCGTGGTGATCCTGCTGTGGTATCTGCTGGCCGGATTGCTGCGCCTGCCCAAGCCGGCCCCGCCCAGGCCGGGCCCGCCGAGTTCGCAGCCCGCCTCCTGCCCGGATGTGCAGCTGCTGGCGATCCCGGGCACCTGGGAGTCCGATGCCAACGACGACCCGCACAATCCGACGTTCAATTCCAAGGCGCTGTTGCTCAACGTCACCAACCCGGTGCGTCAGCAGTTCCCGACCAGCCGCGTGGACGTCTACACCGTGCCGTACGTCGCGCAGTTCTCCAATCCGATCGCGTTGCCGCCCGACGGGCAGGCGTCGTACAACGACAGCCGCTCCCAGGGCACCGAGCGCGCGATGGACGAGTTGACCTCGATGTACAAGAACTGCCCGCTGACCAGCTATGTGATCGCCGGATTCTCCCAGGGCGCGGTCATCGCGGGCGATATCGCCGCCGATATCGGCGCGGGCAAGGGCCCGGTCCCGGCAAGTCAGGTGCTGGGTGTGACGCTGATCGCCGACGGTCGTCGTATTCCGGGGCCCGGACAGGCGATCGAGGTCGGGCCCACGCCACCGGGTATCGGTGCGGAGGTGGCGCTGAAGGGCCTGAGTGTGCCCGGCATCACGATGACCGGTGCGCGCCCGGGCTTCGGCGGGCTGGCCGGCCGCGTCTACACCATGTGCCAGCGGGGCGATCTGATCTGCGCCGCCCCCGATCAGGCGCTGAGTCCGGCCAATCTCATCCCGAGCGTGCTGACCCTGGTTCGCGCGGCCGGGAATCCGATTCACAGTCTGTACGCCTCGTACGTTGTCGATGAGAACAACGAGGCCACCGCCACACAGTGGACCGCGAACTGGGCCGAAGGACTGATCAACCATGCGCCGCGTCCGCCGCATTCGTGACCGACCACGAGAGAACCCAAGGTTGGCTCCACAGCATGTAAAGTGCACCTCTGATTCCCGTCCCCACCACGGTGGGCGAAGGGTTACTGTCCAGTATTACCCTCGACACATCGGTCGAGAATGTGACGCTGATCAAGGAGGCAGCCGGTGAGCGTTTCGCCGACATCGAACTGAGGTGGGATGTCGGTGATACCCCTGCTACGAGACGGTCATGCTCCACAGGGTGCCGTGAGGTTCGCTCTGTAACATGTCTCTGGTTTGAACACATCTAGCCGATAGGTGGTCACCGCGCAGACCGCCAGAAAAGCTGCAGGCAGGCTCGTGCACGACGGAGCGGCCGCGGGCGTAAGAGAGTCGGGGTCTCACAGGTAACGGCGGCCAGGTCGCCGTGCTGCGTGTGCCTCGGAGGAGAAGGAATGACGGACGAGACTTTCGACGACTACCTGGACGACGACGGGAACATCAAACTTCCCGAGGGCCGTACTCTGGTCGACTACGTCGAGAAGCACACTCGCAATGACGCAAACACGCTTGCCTACCGGTACATCGACTACTCACGCGAGCGCGACGGTGAGTACCAGGACCTGACCTGGAAGGAGTTCGGCATCCGGCTGCGCGCGGTCGCCGCGCGTCTGCAACAGGTGACCAAGCCGGGCGATCGGGTGGCGATCCTCGCGCCACAGGGTCTGGACTATGTCATCTCCTTCTTCGCCGCGATCTACGCCGGCTGCATCTCGGTTCCGCTGTTCGATCCGGACGAGCCGGGCCACTCCGACCGGTTGCACGCGGTGCTGGCCGACAGCGCGCCCTCGGCGATCCTGACGGCGAGCTCCTCCGCCGCCGGGGTGCGCCAGCTGTTCCGTGCGCTGCCCGCCGCCAAGCGCCCGCGCATCATCGCGGTGGACGCCGTGCCCGACTCCCTCGGGGAGAAATGGGTGGCGCCCGTGGTCAGCGTCGACGATATCGCGTACCTGCAGTACACCTCGGGATCGACGCGCACTCCGGCGGGTGTGGAAATCACGCACCGCGCAGCGGGCACCAACCTGCTGCAGATGGTCAACGCGATCAACCTGGACGAGAATTCGCGCGGGGTCACCTGGCTGCCGCTGTTCCACGACATGGGCCTGCTGTGTGTGATCCTGCCCGCGATCGGCGGCAAGTACATCACGATCATGTCGCCGAGCGCGTTCGTGCGCCGGCCCTACCGCTGGATCAAGGAGCTGGCCGCGGTCTCCGACGGCGCGGGCACCTTCGCCGCCGCGCCGAACTTCGCGTTCGAGCACGCGGCCGCGCGCGGGCTGCCGCGCAACGGCGAGTCGCTGGATCTGTCCAATGTCATCGGCCTGATCAACGGCAGTGAGCCGGTGACCACCTCGTCGATGAAGAAGTTCAACGACGCGTTCGCCCCGTACGGTCTGCCCAAGACCGCCATCAAGCCCTGCTACGGCATGGCCGAGGCGACCCTGTTCGTCTCGGCCACCCGGCACGAGGACGAGGCCAAGGTCGTCTACGTGGACCGCGACGAGCTCAACGCCGGTCGCGTCGTCCGCCTCGAGAAGGGTGCGCCGAATTCCATCCCGCAGGTCAGCTGCGGCTACGTCGCGCTGTCGCAGTGGGCCGCGATCGTCGACGGCGATTCCATCGACAGCCCCGAGGGCGCCCGCGAGCTGCCCGAGGGCCGGGTGGGCGAGATCTGGTTGCACGGCCAGAACATCGGCATCGGCTACTGGGGCCGCGAGGACGAGACCCGCAAGACCTTCAAGAACCAGCTGGTACACCGGCAGGCCGAGGACAGCCACGCCGAGGGCGCCGCGTCGGACGCGATCTGGCTGCGCACCGGCGACTATGGCGTGTACATCGAGGGCGAGCTGTACATCACCGGCCGGGTCAAGGACCTGGTGATCGTGGACGGCCGCAACCACTACCCGCAGGACCTCGAGTTCTCCGCGCAGGAGGCTTCGAACGCGTTGCGTCCGGGCTTCATCGCCGCCTTCTCGGTTCCGGCCAATCAGCTGCCCCCCGAGGTGTTCGAGACCGGCAGCCACTCGGGCATCGAGTACGACGCCGAGGACTCCTCGGAGCAGCTGGTCATCGTCGCCGAGCGGGGTCCGGGCGCGGGCAAGGCCGACGCGATGCCGATCGCCGACTCGGTGCGTGGAGCCCTGTCACAGCGGCACGGTGTTACGGTTCGCGACGTACTGTTGGTACCCGCGGGTTCCATACCCCGCACCTCCAGCGGCAAGATCGCTCGCCGCGCCTGCAAGGCCGCGTATCTGGAGGGCACACTGCGTGGTGGTTACACGCAGATGGCTTTCCCCGATGCACCCGATGAAGAGTGACATGACGGCTATCCCGGCCGTCATCCCCTGCACCCCCGGACACAGGTAGCTTGAGGATTGATGGCTGATAACTCCGCCCAGAACCAAGCGGGCACCGAGACGACCGAGACCGCCGCCGTGGACGCGGGGTCGACCAACGGCGAAACCGCTGGATCCGCCGACGCCGCCGTAGCGCGGCAGGACGGCGCGGCCGCGGGGGCATCGACGGACATGTCGGTGGCCGAGCTGCGAGAGTGGTTGCGGCGCTGGGTCGCCGAGGCGACCGGCCAGCCGATCGATCAGATCACCGTGGACCGGCCGATGGAGGAATTCGGCCTGGCCTCGCGCGACGCCATCGCCCTCGGCGGGGATATCGAGGAACTGACCGGGGTGATGCTGAACGCGACGATCGTGTACCAGCATCCGACCATCGGCTCGCTGGCGGAACGAATCATCAACGGGGAGCAGGACATCCCCGAGGAACAGACCGACGATTCGTTCTACACCGCCGGGCACGATCCGGGCCTGGCGCACGATATCGCGATCGTCGGTCTGTCGACGCGACTGCCCGGGGCGGGGGATACGCCCGAGTCGACCTGGGAATTCCTGATCAACGGCGGCGACGGCATCCGTGAGCTGCCCGAGGGCCGGTGGTCGGAGTTCACCGCCGATCCGCAGATCGCCGAGGCCGTCGAGGCGGCCAACACCAAGGGCGGCTACCTGGATCAGGAGGTCGTCAAGGGTTTCGACGCGGAGTTCTTCGCCATGTCGCCGGTCGAGGTGGCGCGGGTGGATCCGCAGCAGCGGCTGATGCTGGAGCTGACCTGGGAGGCGCTGGAGCACGCGCGGATTCCCGCGAACGAGCTCAAGGGTGAGTCGGTCGGCGTGTACATCGGCAGCTCGACCAACGACTTCATGATGGTCGCGCTGCTGGGCGCGGGCAATCCCGATCCCGACGCGCCCGCCTCGGCCGACGCGTACGCGATCACCGGCGCCTCGACGGCGATCATCGCCAACCGCGTCTCCTACTTCTACGACTTCCGCGGGCCCTCGGTCACGATCGACACCGCCTGCTCCTCGACGCTGGTCGCGGTGCATCAGGCCGTGCGCGATCTGCGGTCGGGCGAGGCGGATGTCGCCCTCGCCGGCGGGGTGAACATGCTGCTCGCGCCCGTGGCCTCGCTGGGCTTCGACGCCATCGGCGCGTTCGCCAAGGACGGTCGTATCAAGGCGTTCTCGTCCGATGCCGACGGCATGATCCGCTCCGACGGCGGCGGTCTGGTGGTGCTCAAGCGCCTGGCCGACGCCGAGCGCGACGGCGACACGATCTACGGCGTCATCAAGGGCACCGCGGTCAACAACGACGGCCGCTCCAACGGTCTGCTCGCCCCCAACCCGGACGCGCAGGCCGACGTGCTGCGCCGCGCCTACCGGGACGCCGGAATCGTGCCCTCCACGGTCGATTTCGTCGAGGCGCACGGCACCGGGACCCCGATCGGCGACCCGATCGAGGCGAATGCGCTGGGGCGCGTCATCGGCCGCGGGCGCGACGCCGACAAACCCGCGCTGCTGGGTTCGGTCAAGAGCAACTTCGGCCACATGGAGTCCGCCGCGGGCGCGGCCAGCCTGGCCAAGGTGATCATGTCGTTGCGGCACAACGTCATCGCGCCGAACATCGGATACGCCGGGCCGAGCCCGTACATCCCGTTCGACGACGTGCATCTGAAGGTCGTCGACGCCCCGACCGAATTCCCGCGCTACAGCGGTAAGGCCACGATCGGCGTGTCCGGCTTCGGCTTCGGCGGCACCAACGCGCACGTGGTCGTTCAGGAGTACGTGCCCGCCGCGGCAGAGCCGGCCGTTCCGGAGGCAGGCGCCGCAACGGATCTGGACGACGAGAGCACCGACGTCGTCTCGGACGCCGAGGCGCTTCTCGCGAAAACCGATGAGCCGCAAGAGATCGCCGAATGGACCCAGGAGCGCACCGAGCCGCTGCCGGTGATCCTGCCGGTCTCGGCCTATCTGCCCTCGCGCCGCCGCCGCGCGGCACAGGACCTGGTCGAGTGGCTGGAATCCGATGCGGGACGCGATGTTCCGCTGACGGACGTGGCGCGGTCGCTGGCCAAGCGCAACCACGGCCGCTCGCGCGGCGTCGTCGTGGCGACCACCCGTGAGGAGGCGATCGCCGGCCTGCGCGCGCTGGCCACGGGCAAGCCCGGTCCGGGCGTGTTCACCGCCGACGCGCCCGCCGCGAAGGACGCCATGTGGGTGCTGTCGGGCTTCGGATCGCATCACCGCAAGATGGGTAAGCAGCTCTACCTGGAGAATTCGATCTTCGCCCGCATCATCGACCAGGTCGACGAGCTGGTGCAGGACGAGGCCGGATATTCGGTCCGCGAGATGATGCTGGACGACGCCGAGGATTGGGATATCGGCACCTCGCAGGTCGGGGTGTTCGCGATCCAGGTCGGCATCGCGGCGCTGCTGCGCGCGCACGGCGCCGAGCCGGGCGCGGTGGTCGGCCATTCGCAGGGCGAGGCCGCGGGCGCGTACATCTCGGGCGGCCTGCCGCTCGAGGACGCCGTGCGGGTCATCTGCGCGCGCTCGCGCCTGATGAAGGAGGGCGACGAGATGTTGCCCGACGAAGACGTGCGCAATATGGCGCTGGTGGAGCTCAGCGCCGAGGATGTCGAGGCGCTGCTGCCGGAATTCCCGGATATCGAGGTGGCGGTGTACGCCGCGCCCACCAACACCGTGATCGGCGGCCCGCCGGATCAGGTGCACGCGATCGCCGCGCGCGTGGAGGCCGCGGGCAAGTTCTCGCGCGTGCTGCAGACCCGCGGCGCGGGCCACACCTCGCAGATGGATCCGCTGCTGGGTGAGCTGGCCGCCGAGCTGGCCGGCATCGAACCCACCAGGCTGACGGTGGACCTGTACTCCACCGTGCACAAGGCCGCGGTCTATCGCGCCGGTCACGATCCGGTGCACGACGTGGACTACTGGGTGACCAACATGCGCCACTCGGTGTACTTCACCAACGCGGTGCGTCAGGCCGTGGACACCGGAATCACCACCTTCCTGGAGCTGGCGCCCAATTCCATTGCGCTGATGCAGGTTCTGGGCACCACGTTCGCGGCGGGCGTGCACAACGCGGCGCTGGTCCCCACGCTCAAGCGCAAGGAGGACGAGGCCGGGGGCATCATCTCCGCGCTGGCCCAGCTGTACGTGCAGGGCCACGCGGTCGATCTGTCCTCGCTGCTGACCCCGGGCGTGTACGCCGATATTCCGCGAACCGCCTTCCTGCGCAAGGAATACTGGCCCAAGGTCAGCGTCGTCAGCGGCTCCGGCAGCGGCCGGGCGCCGGGTGCGCACGTCGCGATGCCGGACGGCCGGCACGCCTGGGAGGTGCAGGCCTCGGCCGTCACCGATCCGGCCGCGCTGGTGCAAGCCGCTGCGGCACAGGTGCTTTCGGACGTCGCGCTCGGCGCGACCGTGACGCATGCGGCGGTGCCCGCGTCCGGGACGCTGACCACCACGCTGACCCCGCATCTGGGCGGCGGTTCGGTGCAGGTGCATGCCAAGGAGGGCAACGCGTTCCGGCTGTTGTTCGAGGCGGTCGTCACCGCCGCGACCACCGTCCAGCCCGCGGCGCTGCCGCAAGCCGTTGCGACCCCGGCTGTTCCGGTCGAGCAGGACGTAGCGGCCGCGCCGGAGGTCCTCGCCGAATTCAGTGAGCGCTGGGATCCCGAAAGCACCGAGACCGTCGAGAAGCGCCTGGCGAACATCGTCGCGGAATCCATGGGCTATTCCGTGGAGGATCTGCCGATGGAGATCCCGCTCATGGAGCTGGGCCTGGATTCGCTGATGGCGATGCGCATCAAGAACCGCGTGGAATACGAGTTCGACATTCCGCAGCTACAGATTCAGGCCGTGCGCGATGCCAGCCTGCACGAGGTCGCCAAGGTGCTGCACTACGCCATCGACCACCGTGACGAGATGCTGGAGATGGCGCAGAAGCAGGCCGAAGAGGGCGGAACCCTCGCCGTGGACGATGAATTCATCGCCGCGGCCCGTGCCGCGGTGGCGACGGGTCAGGACCCGGCCGCCGTGGTGCAGGCGAAGATCGACGACAAGCCTGCCGAACCGGTTGCCGGTGAGCCGAAGTCCGCTGCCGCCGAGGCCGATTCGACCAACGCCCTGGGCGTCGACGCGGCGGCCATAGCCAAGGCCGCCGAGGAGGACATTCCCCCGCGCGACGGCGCCGAGCGGCTGACCTACGCGACCTGGGCGACCATCACCGGCAAGTCCCCGGGCGGCATCTTCAACGCCCTGCCCGCCCTGAACGAGGCGACAGCGCAGAAGCTGGCCGAGCGGCTGAGCGAGCGGATCGGCGCGCCGATCGATGCGAAGCAGGTACTCGACTGCACGACCATCGAGCAGCTGGCCGACATCGTGCGCGAGAATCAGGACAGCGCCGGAGAGCTGGACGGTTTCGTGCGCACCCTGCGTGCTCCCGCCGCGGGCTCGAAGGCGTTGCCGGTCTTCGTCTTCCACCCCTCGGGCGGCAATACGCTGGTATACGAGCCGCTGCTCAAGCGCCTGCCCGCCGAAACCCCGATGTACGGGTTCGAGCGCATCGAGGGATCTATCGAGGATCGTGCCCTCGAGTACGCCGACAAGATCCGCGAGCTGCATCCGGACGGGCCGTACGTGCTGTACGGCTGGTCTCTCGGCGCGGTATTCGCATTGGGTGTCGCCCAGGTCATGCGCGCGGCGGGTGACGACGTGCGTATCGTCGGCCTGATCGATCTGGCCGTTCCGGTCGAGCCCGAGGACAACAGCGTGGCGGGCCGCCGCGCCCGCATCGAGCGCTTCCAGGCCTTCGCTCAGAAGACCTATGGCATCCAGGGCGAACTGGACGACGAGACGATGCAGGAGCTGGCCGAGGCCTCGGACGAGGAGCAGCTCCAGATCATCACGGAGATGATGAAGTTCGCCGACGTCAAGATCCCGGGCGGTGTGATCGAGCATCAGCGCACCTCCTGGCTGGACAGCCGGGACCTGGAGAAGACTCGGCCCTCGCACTACGAGGGTGACGCCGTGCTGTACCTGGCCGACCGGTACCACGACGGCATCATCGAGATCGATCCCCGATATGCCGATCGCCTGCCCGACGGCGGCTGGGACGGCTACATTCCGAACCTGGAGATCATCCCCATCCCGGGTGATCACCTGCAGATTATCGACGAACCGCGAATCGCCGTCATCGGCGCCGATCTCACCGAGAAGCTGGCGGCGATCGCAAAGGGAGAGCAGTGAGTACGACCGCCGAGAGACTTGCCGATCTACGCAAGAAACTCGAACTCGCCCAGGAACCCGCGGGCGAGGCAGGTGTGGCCAAGCGGGCCAAGAAGGGCATTCCGTCGGCGCGCGAGCGGATCGACATGCTGTTGGATCCCGGTACGTTCGTCGAGATCGGCGCGCTGATGCGCAATCCGGCGGTCAAGGATTCGCTCTACGGCGACGGTGTGGTCGTCGGCCATGGCTTGGTCGACGGTCGGCCGGTGACGGTGTTCTCGCACGATCAGACCGTGTATGGCGGTTCGGTGGGCGAGATCTTCGGCCGTAAGGTGGCCGCCGCGCTGAAGTATGCGGCGAAGGTCGGCTGCCCGATCGTCGGCATCCAGGATTCGGGCGGCGCTCGTGTCCAGGAGGCAGTGGTCTCGCTGGCCTGGTACGCCAATTTGGCACTGCTGACCGAGCCGCTGTCGGGCATGGTGCCGCAGATCTCGATCATGTTGGGGAACTGTGCCGGTGGCGCGGTTTATCAGCCGATCAACACCGACGTGGTGGTCGCGGTCGAGAGCGCCCACATGTTCGTCACGGGCCCGAAGGTGCTCAAGGAGGTGACCGGGGAGGATATCAGCCTCGAGGAGCTGGGCGGGGCGTATAGCCAGGCCGAGTACGGCAATATTCACCATGTCGCCAAGGATGAGCGGGCGGCCTTCGACTGGGTGCGACACTATCTGAGCTTCATGCCGCTGAGCTGCCAGGACACACCGCCTATCATCAATCCGGGTCTGGAGCCGGAGATGACAGACAGCGACCGAGAACTCAATGCCATCGTTCCGGACTCCGACAATGCCGGATACGACATGCATGAGATCCTGCTGCGCATTTTCGACGACGGCGACTTCCACGAGTACGGCGCCGCCCAGGCCAAGAACATCATCTGCGGTTTCGCCCGCGTCGACGGGCGCAGTGTGGGCGTGATCGCGAATCAGCCGCTGGTGTACGCGGGTTCGCTGGATGCCCGGGCCTCCGACAAGGGCTCGCACTTCGTCCGGCTGTGCGACGCGTTCGATCTGCCGCTGGTTTACGTGGTCGACACGCCGGGCTTCATGCCGGGTGTGGAAGAGGAGAAGAGCGGCGTTATCAAGCGCGGTGGTCGGATGCTGTTCGCGTTTGTCGAGGCCACCGTGCCGAAGGTAACCGTGGTGGTACGCAAATCGTACGGCGGCGCTTATGCGGCGATGGGTTCCAAGCAACTCGGCGCCGATGTGAACCTGGCCTGGCCGACGGCCCGCATCGCGGTCATGGGCGCGGAGAGCGCGGTAAGCCTGATCGGCGGTAAGCAGATCGCCATGGCCCCGGAGGATCAGCGCGACGCGATGCGCAAGCAGATGATCGAGTTCTACAACGACACCGTGGCCACGCCGTGGGTCGCCGCCGAACGCGGCTACATCGACGCGGTCATCGAGCCGGCCACAACCCGCTTGGAGATCCGTCGCGCCATGCGCCTGCTGCGCGACAAGCAGCTCAACCGCAACCCTCGCAAACACCACCTCCTGCCCCTGTAGATCCCCGAGCGCCTCGGACCGCGGACCTGTCCGCGATCCGAGGTGAACTGGCGGTGAACGGAGTGTCTTTGTCGGATTCGATGGGTCGAACAGCCGGTATGTGAGAGCCTTCAGCTATGGGTAGCGCACCGAAGGCCGTATTGGAAGGCGGGCCGACCGACCTGCCGCAACGCATCGTTCCGATCACTCCGCCGGGAGTCGAACTGCGAGTGCAGTTCAACGGCGGCTACGAGCGCTTCAAGGTGACCCCTCGCTGGCAGGACACCAGCCAGGGCAACCTCCCGGTTTACGAATGGGTCGCCCGCGTCGAGTGAAGATCTGCTGCACCGAAACAGCCTCGGCGAAACCGGAGGGGCGGCGCGACATCTCGCGCCGCCCCTCCGGTTTCGTCGTGTGACTCAATACAACCGCATCCTGCCCGGACTCCAGAGCCCCGAGCGGGCGGCAGTGCCGGTGTTGATGTCCGAAGGGGTGGCGTCGGGGTAGTAGCGGTCGTAACGCTCGAGGGAACCCCAGTCCCGGGCCCAGTCGTCCTTCAGATAGGTGGGGACGGTGGTGGAACTCGCGAGCATCTGGGTGAAGCCCAGCGGGCCGCCGAATTCCTCTGCCTGCCAGGTGTCGGTCGAGCTGACCGCGAGGGGCCGGTCCGGCAGGATGCGGTAGTTCGGCATGGTGGCCACGCCGTACCGGTGCAGGAACGGTTGCTGGCAGGGGAACTGCAGGCCCACGGCCCAGTCCTCCAGGACCGGCTGGGTGGCACCCAGGAAGGTGTTGAGCGTCTGGAGTTTCGGCACCCGTGGCGGGGTGAACGCCAGCCACTGGTCGCCGATCAGCACCCGGCGGTCGGCGACGATGCGTACGACGTCGGCGTCGGGTGCGATCTTGTCCATCGGGATGCGCAGGTTGCGCCACGACGGGGCCGGGCCGATATCGCGCGGCACATAACTGCCCTCGGACCGCACGGTGCCGTCGTGCTGACGCTTACCGTATTCGAGCAGCAGATTCTGGCCGTACTGCAGCGCGCCGGTCTCGTCGAAGGACAGGATCCGCCCGGCCGCGGTGATCACGATCAGAGGCGACTGCGGTGAGCGGGCCGGGAGTTGATACCAGCTCGAGGTCAGATGCGCCTGGGTCTGCAGCCCTGCCTGGTAGCTGCCCATGATCGGGGTCGTATTCGGGTCCAGGCCGAACGGCAGCGCGACGGTGCTGCCGTTGACGCCCGGATGAGTGATCGAACCGCCGCCCGTGCCCGCGCTCTGCCCCTTGGCGAAGCTCGCGCCGACGGACTGGGTGGAGGTATTGCCGCTGCCCGGCTTCACCTCGACCGCATCGGCCTCGAGATCCGAGGGCACCCCGTTCGGGTCGAAGCCGGTCGAATCCGTGCCCGCGAGCGGGCCGCCCTTGGCAGACGGATGGGCCGGATCGGTGATCGGCCGCAGGCGTCCGCCGTTGGAATTCGGTTCCACCAGAACGTCGTTGGCCAGCCCGCAGCTGTTGCCGCCGACAGCGTCGGCGTTGGACCGGGCCAGCGAATATCCCGGATACTGCGAATACGCGCCCTTGACCAGCGAGAGCACCTCGAACAGCACCATCAGCGCCGCGACAACGGTCAGCGGGATCGCGGCGAACCTGCGTATGCGCCTGCCGCGCACCGACTTCGCGCTCGCCTGTGGTCTCGCATAGCCCTCGCGCAGCAGTTGCCAGCCCACGAGCAGCACAGCCAGGACGAACAGCACCAGCACGATGGTGTTCGACTTGATGCCGTGCACCTGCACCTGTTTGTCGAACCACGGCACGCCGTAGCTGGACACGTACCAGTAGCCGTTCGTGCCCGAGAACGACAGCGCGAGCACGAACAGCAACGCGGCCAGGAAGATCGAGCGGTTCTTGCGCGAGCGCAGCGCCGTGGCCGAGACCGCCACCGCGGTCACCGCCGCCAGTGAGCCCGCGATGCCGGCGTACGCGCCGAAGTGGTGGGTCCACTTGGTGGGGTTGAACATCATCAGGAAGATCGTCCCGAACACCACGCCCAGCAGACGCCAGGTCGGCGCGCTGGCGATGCCCGGCACCCGGACCCGGCGCAGCAGCACCAGCATCGTGGTGACCAGGCACAGGATCATGATCAGGAAGGCGAACCGGCGCGAGACCGAGCCGTCCACGGTCTGCACGAACAGGTAGTAGTACCGCAGATAGTCCTCGTACCACGCCAGATTCGGCCCGGCCGCTTGACGAACCCGGTCGGCCTCCTGAATTCCGGCGAAGGTCTGCGAGGCGTAGACGACGGTGAGCACCAGGAATCCGGCCGCGGCGAGCGGCGCGAGCAGCGGCAGGACCGAGCCCGGGAACGAGCGGCCCCAGCGCGACCGCGACGCCGCGGCCAGCACCCGGCGGCGGCGCACCACGATCCGCACCAGTGGGCGAATTCCCGCCAGCAGCGCGGCGATACAGTTCAGTCCGGTCGGCGCGGCGGCCAGGGTGAACGCCGCCGCGACGATCGCGACAGCGGCGGGGACCAGGCGTCCGGTCGCGATGGCGCGTTCGATCGATACCCAGGTCAGCAGCACGCCGAGCGCGACGATCGGCTCCGAGCGCAGACCGTTGTCATAGGGCAGCCAGAACGCCAGGAACACCAGGCCGCCGGTCCACAGCGCGACCTTCGAGGTACGCACACCCCGGCCCAGCCGCGGCACCACCTCGCGGCTGATGACCATCCAGCACAGGATCGCGCACAGCGTGGCCGGGATGCGCACCCACGGACTGGCGGTGGAGATGTGCGCGAAGGCCTGGATCGTGTCGTAGTACCAGCCGAACGGTGCCTCCGGCACGCCGTACCAGCGGAAGTAGTTGGCCAGATAGCCCGCGTGCGGCGCGACCCGAACCATGGTCAGGATATAGCCGTCGTCGGAGGTGTTGGCGCCCACGAAATGCCACACCACCAGGGTGCCGATGACGGCCGCGTCCGCCCAGGTCGGCCGCAGCCAGCGTGCGGGCAGGAATCGGCGGTGCCCGCGCCCGTCGCTGGTGTCCAGCCGGGCCAGGGCGCCCAGCGCGATGAGGGTGCACAACCACGCCGCGACCGTGGCGACCACCTTGGTCACGCTCGGATGCGAGGTGAACCGGGAATCGACGGTCATATGAAACGACAGCCCGGCCGGGGCGCGTCCCTTCAGATCGGAGAACACGCCCACCACCTGCGGCCGCAGATCCCCGACCTGCGTGCCCTCCACCGGCACGGTCGCCTTGTGCGTCGTCCCGTCCGCCGCCGGCTCATCGATCTGGGTGGTCAGGCCCTCGAAGGAGGCGGTGGTGTGCGCGGCGTCGGAGACGATCCGGATGGCGCCGCACCCGCCGAGCGCGGACCGCTTCGCCGACGTCACGATGGCGTTGCGGTTCACCACGTCCACCGTATCGGCGGTGACGCGCACGAACATCGCCTCGAGCGCGGCCCGCTCACCCTGCGGCGGCGCGGTTTCCAGGACCATCGAGCCGGGCGGCAGCTTCGCCACTGCCGCGCACGGGATGCTCGCCCGCAGATCCACCGGGACCTGCGACATCAGCGGCGCCTCGACATTGCCCAGCACCCCGTGCTGCGGCCAGTTCACCTCGGCGGTGGTCTGGTTCACCGGCAGGAACGGCGTCGCGAGCGCGAACAGCGCGCCCAGCAGGCCCGCGATCATGGCGATCGTGCGGGCCGTGCGGAAATCACGGGACGTCGCAGGGGCGACGGACCTCGGCTCTGTCAAGACAGCGGTTGTGGCGGCGGACACGGTTGGTGATGTTATCGCCTGTGACCGGTTCTGCCGCGGTTCACTGCCGGGCCTTGATCGGCGCGTCCTTGGCCCAGCCCCACCGGTTGCGGACGGTGACGCCGAGCGTGGCCGGGCGGGCATCCGGGACATACGGGGTGAACCTTTCCAGCTCACCCCAGTCCCGTTCCCAATCGTGGTCGAGGTAGGTGGGCACGGTGTCGGCCTTCAGCAGCACCTCGGTCCAGCCGAGCGGTCCGCCGCCGATCGCGTCCTGCCAGGCGTTGGAGGCGTCCGAGCCGACCCGGTCGGGCAGGATGCGCCACTCGGGCGTCTCGGCGACGCCGTCCTTGTGCTCGAAGGGGCGCTGGCAGGGGAAGGCGAGTCCGACGTGCCAGTCCTCCAGCACCGGATCGGTCTGACCGACAACCGAATTCAGGGTGGCCAGCCGCGGCAGGCGCGGCGGGGTGACCGCGAGCCATTGGCGGGTGGTCAGGTCGTCCGCGGCCGCGACGATCCGCACGGCGTTGGTTCGCGCCGGAATGCGGTCCAGCGGGACTCGCATATCGCGCCAGGAGGGTGCGCCGCCGATGTCCAGGGGCATGAAGTCACCGAGCGGGGTCACGGTGCCGTCCGCGTCGCGGTGCGCGAACTCCACCCGCAGCTTCTGGCCGTAGGTGAGCACGCCGTCCTCGTCGACCGACTGGATCCGCCCGGCGGCGGTCACGACCAGGACCTTGTAGGCCGGATTCCCTTGGGCCGCGGCCAGATCCAGCCGATACCACTGGGAGGTCAGGTGAGCCGGCTGCTTGCCGCCGCTGGTGTAGCTGCCCATGACCGGCGTGCGGGCCGGATCCAGGCCGAACGGCAGCGCGACGGTGCTGCCGTTGACCCCCGGACGCTCGATCGAACCGCCGCCGGTTCCGGCGGCGGTGGTGCGGCTGGTCGTGTTCTGGTTGTCGCCGCTGACGGAGTTGGCGCCGCCCTGGGTGGTCTCCTGGGCGTCGGCGGTCAGGTCGCTCGCGACGCCGTCCGGGGTGAATCCGACGCTGTCCGCGGCCAATCCGCCTGCGGCCGAACCGCTGTAGGGCTGTAGCAGCGAATCGGCCGTATTCGTCTCCACCAGAACGTCATCGGCCAGGGCGCACGTCTTCCCTTCCAGCGCGCGCAGATTCGACTCCGCGATGGAGTAGGCGGGGTACTGCGTGATCGCCCCCTTCGCCAGCGAGGCGACCTCGAACAGCACCATCGCGGCCGCCGCGATCGTCAGGGGTTCGATCGCGAACCTGTCGAAGCGCGACCGCGGCGAGCCGCGAAAATCCTTCTGCCCACCGGTCTTCCGGTACGGCTCGCGGTAGTACTGGAAGGCCGTGAGCAGCAGGCACAGCACCGCCAAGCCCAGGAAGGCCGTGGACAAGCCCTTGCCCAGGAGCAGCGGAGACTTGTCGAACCAGGGCACGCCGTAGCTGGACACGTACCACCAGCCGTTGGACCCGGTGAAGGTGACCGCGAGCAGGAAGAACACACCCGCGGCGAACAGCGAGCGGTTGTAGGGCGCGCGAATGCCGTTGACTCCCACCGCGACCGCGGTCAACGCGGCCACCGAACCGGCCAGTCCGGCATACACGCCGAAGTGGTGCGTCCACTTGGTGGGCGTGAACATCATCAGCAGCAGCGACATGAACACGATGCCCTGGATGCGTGCCGCCGGGCCGCGCGAGGTCCCCGGGATCCGGCCGTTCTTGCGCAGCATGACCAGGACGCATACCGCCAGGCACAGCAGCATGCCCAGGATGCCGAAGCGGCGAGACAGCGATCCGTCCGGCGACAGGGACAGCAGCGCGTCCCAGCGGGTCCGCTCGTCGAACCAGGCCACGTTCGGCCCGATGATCCGGCGCACCCGGGTGGCCTCCATGACCGCGGCCAGCGTCTGGTCGGCGAACACCACCACCAGCACCAGAACTCCGGCGGCGACGCCCGGCGCGAGCAGTGAGCCGTACCGCAGGATGGCCGACTCCTCGCCACGACCCGCACCCGTCGTTCCGGCGTGCGGCCGGCCGGATTGCGCCGGGCGATCCCGGCCGGCCGCATGCCGGGATGACGAAGCGGGTCGTGCGCGTTTGATGATGACCTGCAGCACCGGACGTGATCCGGCGATCATCGCGGCGATGCAGATGAGCCCGGTCGGCCCGGCCGCCAGCGAGAACGCGGCGATCAGCACGCCGATCGCGGCGGGCAGCAGCCGCGCGGTGGCGATGGACCGCTCGATCGAGGCCCAGGTGAGCAGCGCGCCCAGGGCGATCAGCGGTTCGGGGCGCAGGCCGTTGTCGTAGGGCAGCCAGGCGGCCAGGAAGATCAGGCCCCCGGTCCACCGCGCCACCCGGTCGCGCCGCACGCGGGCGCCCAGGCGCGGCAGTACCTCGCGGCTGAGCACCATCCAGCACAGCAGACCGGCCAGCAGGGAGGGCAGGCGCATCCAGGGACTCGAGTCGCTGACCCGGGTCATCCAGGACAGCACCTCGTACGGCCAGCCGAACGGCGCCTCGGCCACCCCGAACCAGCGGTAGTAATTGGACATGTAGCCCGAATGCGTGGCCGTGCGGGCCATATTCAGGATGTAGCCGTCGTCGGAGGTGTTCGCGCCGATGATGTGCCACAGCACCAGCGTGCCGAGCACCACCGCGTCGGCCAGGGTGAACCGCCACCAGTGCGGCGGCAGGACGCGCCGGGGGCGGCGGCCGTCGGAGGTGTCGATCAGGTGCAGGGCGATCAGCGCGAGCACGGTGAACAGCACCGCGAGCACGGTCACGACGGTCTTCAGCAGGGTCGGGGAGGAGGAGAAGCGCGAGTCGACACTCGCGTGCAGGTGTACGTCACCGAGTTGGGCGCGGGTCAGATCGGTGAATACGCCGACGATCTGGGGGCGCACATCCCCGGTCACGGTGTCGGTGAACGGCGTGCCGTCCTGGCGATGAACGCCGGTCAGCGTGGCGGTCGTCGAGGTCACCACGGAATCGAGGATGAGTTCGTCACAGTCGCCGACCTCCGCGATCGGGGCCGACAGCAGCGGGATCTCCCGTTGTAGCACCAGCAGGTTGGGTCCGGCGCCGGGATCGTCGGTCACCCGGACGAGCAGGCCCCTGGCCTGCGCGGCGGGCGCCTGCGCGGGCACCGTGGACAGTACGGTCGCGCCGGCGGGGGCCTTCTCGCCGGTCGTCGAGGGATGAGCCGTCGCCGGTTCGGCCGCTGCCACGGTGGCGGCCGCCCGGATCGCCGCGCACGGCAGCGAAAGGTGCACTCGTAGCGGCACGTACGACACGAGGGGCGCGTTCACCTGGACCGATTGCGGCTGCGGCCAGTCCAGCGTCGTGCGGTCCTGCCGGACCGGCAGTAGCGGCGTGATCACCGCGAGCAGCGTTGCCAGAACACCCGAGACGAGGGCGACCAAGCGGATACGGGAGAGCCCGGGGGAGTCAGCGCGCACGACTAGGGATGCTAAAGCGTCGGGGTCGACTGCAAGCGCAAGCTCGCATGATTGCGGCGGGGGAGTGGCCGGCCCGACCGCTCGGCCGCGACGCCCTACGATCGGTCTCGGATGGGCCGGGCTGTTAGGGGATCGGGGAGTTATCCACAGAAAATCCGGTTTTCCACAAGGTTATGCACAGGCCGGTCGGGCTGTGTGCATGATCGAGGTGTCCTGCCCTGCCATCGTCAGTGCCGTACCACCAGCGTGAACGGCCCTATGGTCGTCGCGGTGAAGTGCGGATCCTCGAACAGCGACTTGGGAAATGTGACGGTATAGCGGCGCACGTTCGGATCGTTCGGATACACGTCCGAGGCCAGGCGCAGCGTATAGCCGTCCCCGCTGCTGCGGAACAGGAAGGCGTCCGGCGCGCGCCACGGGCAGTGCTCGAGCGCGTCGACCAGGTCGGCCGGGGTTTTGAGCCCGGTCCAGCGCTTGATCTCGGCGGCGCGGGCCGGGAACAGGGCCAAGGGATTGGCGTAGTGCGGGGTCAGCGCCTGGAAGCCGTAGTACGGGTAGTAGGACAGGAAGCTGGTGTCCGCGGTCAGCACCACGGTCCGATCGCGCGGACGAGCGGTCTGCGCGAGCAATGTGGCGTCGAGCTGCCGGTAGTAGGACACCGCGGAGGGGCTGCGCTGATCCGCGCGTACACCGTTGCCGTCGGTATCGGTGTACGCCGTGGTGATCTCGGTGCTCAGCACGTTGGGGATGTTCTGGGTGAACGCCAGCGCGCCGATGATCCCGACCGCGACGACCACCGCGCGCAACCGTCGCGGCTCGTTCAATGCCTGGTAGACCGCCCGCGCACCCTCGGCGAAGCCGAAGACTCCCGCCGCGGCCAGCAGCACCTGCAGGATCGGATCCAGCCGGAACGCCAGCAACGTGGTGCCGGCCACCGTGATCGTCATCGACAGCAGCGACCACAGGTAGATGGCCACCACCGCGATCCCCAGGCCCTGCGCCCGCCGCGAACTGCTCGCCCGCAACACCAGCCAGATCGTGCCGATCAGGCACAGCACGCCCAGCAGCGAGAATTGGAACATCGGGAACGGCAGCTGCGATCCGTTCTCCGGGAGATAGTGCTGCGAGACGTTCGAGCCGTGTGTCGTCAGCGATTTCGCGAGGTACGGGCCATAGGTGAGCAGGCCGAGCACCCCGGCGAGCACACCCATCACGATCAGCCGTCCCAGGATCGGCCACAGTGTTCCGAGTACCGAGGCCCGCGCAGGCCCTCCGGCGGCCCGGCGCTGCCACAGCTGCACGAGCCAGGCCACGAGCGCCATCAGGCAGACGGCGAACACCGCTATGCCGAAGAACAGGGTGTAGCACATCGCGGAGAGGCCCAGGAACAGTCCGACCCCGATCGCCGCACCCCAACCGCCCGCCGTGGCCGCATCGCGTTCGGGCCGGTACAGCGCACCCCAGGCCAGCACCATCGCCGGGGCGAACAGCACCACCAGCACCGAGCTGTACGCCTCGGGCGAGGCATAGGCCACCGTCACCGCGGTGGTCGCCGCGGCCACCGCGACGGCCCAGTCGGCGCGAATCAGCTTGGACCACAACACCAGTGCGAGCACCGCGGCGATCGACAGCGAGACGATCGCCCACGGCTTGAATGCCTCCCAGCCGGGCATCCCCAGCAGATGCGCGACCCGTCCGCCGAGCCAGAACCATCCGGCCGGATAGTAGGGCGGCAGATCCGCATAGGTCATATCGTGCAGCGCCGCGGAATCGGTGAGGCGGGTCAGGTACGCCGTCCGGAACTCCTGATCCACCGAGATCCCGAACAGATACAGCTTCGTCGCCGCCAGCGGCATGCCCAGCGTGACCGTCACGAATCCCGAGATCCCGGCCCAGGACAGCACCTTCGCCAGCCAGGGCCAGCGGTGCAGCCGCATCAACAGGACGGCCGCGAACAGCACCACCGCCGCCGCCACCTGACCGACGGTGGTGATCGCCCGAGTCACATTGGAGGCGTTGAACGCGGGCCAGTGCACCGTCGAGAACGCCTCCAGCCCGACCACGGCGACGCCGCCCGCGACGATCGCCGCGAGCACCGCCTCACCGAGACCATCGCCCATCCGCCGGACAAGTACTCGCACGCCGCCTCCGGATTCCGCTATTCGGTTACCTGGACCGTAAACCGTGGGTCAGCCTAACCGCGCGCCGTGACGGCGGCCGATGTGGTCCGCCGGTGTCGATTGCGTCTCAATGCCTCGATTGGTAGCATCTGAATTCCTACCGAAAGTAGCATTGGGGGTGTGAAGTTGAGTGTCAGTCTCTCTGTACAGGATGTCGCGCTACTCGACGAGGTAGTCCGGGAGCAGGGGTTGGCGTCCCGATCGGCGGCGGTGCAGCAGGCGATCGCGCTGCTGCGGCAGGCCGGGCTGTCGGACGCCTACGCGGCCGCATGGTCGGAATGGGATTCCTCGCACGACGCGGATCTGTGGGATGCCACAGTCGGCGACGGGCTCGGGTGATGCGACGGGGTGAGATCTGGTTGGTCGATCTCGAACCGGTCCGCGGGTCCGAATCGAACAAGCGCCGCCCGGCGGTCATCGTGAGCAACGACTACGCCAACGAGACTGCCCGGCGACTGGGTCGCGGTGTGGTCACCGTCGTTCCAGTGACCAGTAAGACCGGTCGTGTCTATCCGTTCCAGGTCGTCCTCGATCAGGACGTGCCCGGGATTCGCGTCGAGTCGAAGGCGCAGGCCGAACAGGTCCGCTCGGTATCGGTCGACCGCCTGGGACCCCGGATGGGCGCGCTGCCGCCAGCGGTCATGGATGCCCTCGATCGAGCATTGCGCCTGCATCTGAGTCTCTGACGGGGCGATAACGATATCGGCGATGGCCCCGGACCGCACGGTCCGGGGCCATCGCCGTCGACTCGAGGACTAGATGGGGAGTCTGCGGAAGATCGCGCGGGGGATATGGCGCAGCACGATCATCACGTAACGGAACGTGCCGGGGGCCCAGACCAGGTCCTTGCCCTGCTGGGCGGCCGACACCGCGAGGGTGGCGATATCCTCCTTGTCGACCGTCAGCGGGGCTTCCTTGACGTGCGCGGAGAAGCGGGTGCGGACCATGCCGGGGCGGATCACCAGTACGCGCGGGCCGTGTGAGCGCAGCGCCTCGCCCAGGCCCAGGTAGAAGCCGTCCAGTCCGGCCTTGGTGGAGCCGTAGACGAAGTTGCTGCGGCGCACCCGCTCACCGGCCACCGAGGACATCACGATGATCCGGCCGAAGCCCTGGGCCTTCATCTTCTCGGCCAGCAGCACGCCGACCGAGACCGAGGCGGTGTAGTTGACCTGCGCGACCCGCACGGCCTTGCGCTGGTTCTGCCACAACTCCTCGGGATCGCCGTCCAGGGCGAAGGCCACGATGGCCACGTCCACATCGCCCGAGGCCCACGCCGCGTCGATGACCTTGGCATGGCCGTCGGTGTCCAGGGCGTCGAAGTCGACCACCTCGACGGAGGAAGCTCCGGCTGCCTCCATCTGGGTCACCGCGTCCGCGCGCAGCGGATCGTCGGGCAGCGCCGCCAGCACGATCCTGGCCGGACCCTTCTTCAGATACTCGGTGCAGATCGCCAGCCCGATTTCCGAGGTGCCGCCCAGGAGCAGAATCGTCTGCGGGTTGCCTACGGCGTTGATCACTGCAGCTCCAGCCTTCTCGCCATATCGGACATGAAAACGCCTGTGGGATCGACGCTCCGGCGGATCTTGATCCACTCGTCGATCCGGGGGTACATCTTGTGGAAGGTCTCCGCGCTGGTGCGGGAGTCCTTCGCGGTGTAGAGGCGGCCGCCGAACTCCACGACGCGGCGGTCCAGATCGGTGACCAGTTCGTTCAGGCCCGGCCGAATCGGGAAGTCGCAGCAGATGTTCCAGCCGGGCATCGGGAAGCTCAGCGGCGCCTGATTACCCGGGCCGAACAGCTTGAAGACGTTCAGCGCCGAAATGTGCCCGGACGCCTGGATATCGATGATGATCTGCTTGAATTCCTCGACCGCCTCGGTCGGCACCACGAACTGGTACTGCAGGAAGCCGGCCGGACCGTAGGCGCGATTCCACTCCGCGACCATGTCCAGCGGGTGATAGAACTGCGTCAGATTCTGGATCTTGCCGGTGTAATCCCCGCCCATGGCGTAGTACGCCTCGCCTACCGCGCCGAGGGTCAGGCGATTGGCGGTGAAGCTGGGGAAGATGTTCGGGACGGTGAGCAGCTGGGGCGCATCGAATTTCAGCGGATTGCGCTGCTTCTTCGCCGGGAGCTCGTCGAGTTTCGCCAGCCGACCGCGAGTGATCGTGGCACGGCCCAGTTTCGGCAGCGGATTCATCACGTCGAACCACGCGCTCGAGTACGTGTAGTTCGCTTCGCTGCCGTCGCTGTGCGCGGCGATGGTCTCCTCCAGCGAGCTGGTCTTGACGCCGTCGTTGATGAAATAGGCCGTCTCGGTCGGGATCATCTCGACGGTCACGCGCAGGATGATGCCGGTCAGCCCGTTGCCGCCGACGGTGGCCCAGAACAGCTTGGCGTTCTTCTTGGGCCCGATCGTCTGCACCTTGCCGTCGGCGGTGAGCAGATCGATCGAGCGCACGTGATTACCGAACGAGCCCTCGCTGTGGTGGTTCTTGCCGTGAATGTCGGAGGCGATCGCGCCGCCGACGGTCACCTGACGGGTGCCCGGCAACACCGGAACCCACAGGCCGAACGGCAAGGCCGCCTTCATCAGCTGATCGAGGCTCACCCCCGCGTCCACATCGACCAGGCGGGTGTCCTGGTCGATGCGATGGATGCGGTGCAGGGCGGTCATATCGATCACCAGGCCGCCCGCGTTCTGCGCGTGATCGCCGTAGGAGCGGCCCAGGCCGCGCGCGATGACGCCGCGGCGTAGATGCGCGGGCTTGGCGTCGTTGTCCTCCGCGACCATGGCGACCGCCTGGGCGATCAGCTCCGGGTCGGTGGTGGAGAGCACTTCCGAGGTGGTGGCCGCGGTGCGACCCCAACCGGTCAGGCGTCGGGTCTGCGTGGGCAGCGGCTGCGGTTCGTGCGACCCTGCGCTGCCGTTCTCCGGTGCGCCGCCGTCGCTCGGGGTCGCTGCCGGACCCGCGGCGGTGGAGGTCTGAGCTTTCGTGGACATCGGCATAGAGGCTACAGGTATCGCCGAAACTTGGTCCGGGAGTGACCGGCGCATCACCGGACTTGGAATCGACGTCACAGTGTGCGGAGGGTTTACCGGAGCCCTATCCGAATGCCGTTCACCGGGGGATCAGCACATTTCGACGCGGGACCGGTGGGCTCGGGATGTCCGGGCCGCTACGCTCGTGCCCGTGACCGCGCAACCTCATCTTCCCCTGCCGCCCGAGCTGCCCCTGGTGGACGAGCCCGGCGGCACGGATGTGGATCTGACGACGCAGATCATCCGGTTCGTGCTGACCGGTGTGCTGTCGGCGGTCGTGGACTTCGGGCTCTACCTGGTGCTGTGGAAGGGGCTGGGGCTCGAGCGCGACATCGCCAAGGCGTGCAGCTTCATCGTCGGCACGACCACCGCGTACCTGATCAACCGGCGCTGGACGTTCAAGGCCGAACCCAGCCGCAGCCGGTTCATCGCGGTGGTGGTGCTCTACGCGATCACCTTTGCCGCCCAGGTCGGCATCAACGCGGCGCTGAACGTGAGCTTGCCCGCGATGAAGGTGCACGTCGGAGGGCATTCGGTGGCCTTGGCGGTGCTGGTGGCGTTCGTGATCGCCCAGGGTGTGGCCACCGTCATCAACTTCATCGTGCAGCGCGCGGTGATCTTCAAGATTCGCTGAGCTCACCCCCTACACGGTATCCACCAGGCACTGCCGCTCGGCCTTCGCGGCGAAGTAGTCCCCACCCTTGGCGCGGGTGTCGTCCGAACCCCACTGCCGGGCCTCGCGCGGGGCCGGGATCAGGTGCGGAATGTGTTTTCGGCAGTGGATGTAGGCCTCCTCGATGGCGACCACCACCCACAGGGCCGCGGATCGCCCGCGCTGCGACTCGGGCAGGTCCGGGACCGAGGTGCGCAGCGAATCGTCCTCGACGATGCGGGCCGGGCCGTTGATGTGCAGGCCGATGAGGTCGCGGCTGAAGTCGATCAGCATGATCCCGACGTGCGGGTTCTCCAGGAGGTTGCCGAGGCTCGCCATGACGCCGTTGCCGCGGTATTCGGGATAGGCGATCGTGCGCTCGTCGATGATGTGCAGGAAGCCGGGCCGGCCGGCGCGGAAGCTGGCGTCGCATTCGCCGTGCCGGTCCGCGGTGGCGATGAAGGCCATATCCATGCGGCGGACGAATTCGATCATCCGGGTGTTGAGCCTGTCCAGTACCTGATCATCGTAGAAGCGGTCGGCCCGTTCCCGGGTGCCCGAGCGCTCCTGTAATTCTCGCTCGCCGTCGCTGCCGTGAAACTTGCGGGGCATTGGTCGCCCTCTCGCGTAGCTGAGGTTCGCATACGCCGGGGTGTGCGCGGAACCTCAGGCGGGCGTCAGCGTCACCGGCACACCGTTGAACACCGCATTCCCCGAGGGCGCGTCCACGAGCGAATCATCGGTCAGCGCATTGGCGTTCACCCCGGCGTGCGCACTCGCGACCGCCTGCTCGCTGTCGGTGTGACCCCAGCCGTGCGGCAGGCTGACCACGCCCGGCATGATCTCCTCGGTCGGCTCCACCGGCACCGTGAGCATCCCGGCCGCGGACTTCACCACCGCCCGGTCGGTCAGGCCCAAGCGGGTGGCGTCGTGTGGGTTGATGTGCAGGGTGCAGGTGTTGGATCCGCCGACGAGCGGTGCGATGTTGTGCATCCAGCTGTTGTTGGAGCGCAACTGGCGCCGCCCGATCAGCAGTAGTTCGGGTGCGACGTCGGCCAGGCGGGCGCGCAACCGGACCACATCCGCGATCAGCTCCGGCGGCGCGAGTTCGACCCGCCCCGAGGCGGTGCGCAGCACCTCGGGCAGGCGGCCCGGACGCAGCGGACCCAGGTCGACGCCGTGCGGATTATCCAGCAGCACTTGCAGATTCATGCCGCCATACGGTTCGGTGACGGGCGTGCGCACCGCATCGGGCCGCCACTGCCCATAGGGCCCCAGCCGCAGCATCATGTCGATGCGCTGCTCGGTGCTGTTGTCTCCCACCAATTCCGCGCGCCGCTCCAGCAGTCCGGCCTTGTGCAGCGTTCCGGCGATGACCAGTTCGTCGACGGTGGTGAGCGGGTCACGATCGGGCTCGGGCTGCTGTCCGGAGACCGCCAGGGCCAGGCGCGCGATCACCTCGGCCTCCGACGGGCGCCCGTCCAGCGGCACGAGCGCAGGCGAGTATCGGGCATAGTCGCGCACCGCGAACTGCAGCAGCGCGAAATCGTAGTGCGGCGACTGCGCGATCCGGGGCGGCGGCAGGATGACGTCGGCGTGCCGGGTGGTCTCGTTGAGATATCGGTCCACGCTCACCATGAATTCCAGCTCGGCCAGCGCGGCGTCCAGGCGGGTCCCGCTGGGCGCGGACAGCGCCGGATTCCCGGCCACGGTGATCAGCGCGCGAACCTGCCCCTCGCCGGGCGCGGTGATCTCCTCGGCGAGGGTCGCGATCGGGAATTCGCCCATGGCCTCGGGCAATTCGCGCACCCGGCTCGTCCAGCGGGCGATGCGGAAGGGGCGGGTGCGCACGATGCCCAGCGCGGCGGCGGTGCTGAACATCGCACCGCCCGCGCGATCCAGATTGCCGGTGAGCGCATTGATCACCTCGACCAGCCACTGGGTCAGCGTGCCGAATTCGGTGGTGCACGTGCCGATGCGGGCGTAGACGGCGGCGCTGGGCGCGGCGGCGAGTTCGGCGGCCAGGCGCACGATGGTCTCGGCGGGGACGCCGGTGCGCCCGGCGACCACCTCGGGTGTGAAATCCTGTGCGGCGGCGCGGACCTCGTCGAGGCCCTCCACCGCGACGCGCACGTCGAGCAGGTCCCGCGCGAACAGGGTGTGCACGATCCCGAACAGCAGGTAGGCATCGCTGCCGGGACGAATGAACAGATGCTCGTCGGCCAGCTTGGCGGTTCGGGTACGCCGCGGATCCACCACGACCATGCGGCCCCCGCGTCGTCGCAGCGCCTTCAACCGGCCCGGGAAATCCGGTGCGGTGCACAGCGATCCGTTGGACTCCAGGGGATTCGCGCCCAGCATCAGCAGATAGTCGGTGCGGTCCAGATCCGGCACCGGCACGGTCAGCGGGTCGCCGAACATCAGCCCGCTGGCCACCTGTTTGGGCATCTGATCCGCGGTACTGGCCGAATAGATGTTGCGAGTGCTCAGCGCGCGGGCGAGCACGGGAACGTACAGTGCCCCGGCGACGGTGTGCGCGTTGGGATTACCGAGATACAGCGCGGCCGACCCGCGGCCGTACTCGGCGACCAGCGCCGGAATCCGTTCGGCGATCAGATCGAACGCCTCCTGCCACGACGCGGTGCGCCAGGCGTCGGTGGCCCGATCCCGGATCATCGGTTCGGTGATCCGGTCCGGATCCTCGTCGAGGTGGCCCAGGCTCGCCCCCTTCGGGCACAGGAAGCCAGCGCTGAAGGGGTCCTGCCGATCGCCCCGCACCCGGACGATGTGATCCTCGTCATCGAGGGTGAGTTCGAGCCCGCATACCGCCTCGCACAGCGGGCAGGTGCGTAGCGCGGTCCGCTGACCGACGGTGACACGTGTCATAGATCTCATCATCACCCGCGCCGATCGAATGTGAAATACAAATCTCCGACCGCGCCGCGAGATCCCGAACTCACCCCCGGCTCCGGACAGCACGAAACCGCGGGAGGCCGTGCACCTCCCGCGGTCATCGCGATGTCGTTCTGTCGAACCTGTCTCAGCTGGCGATACGGGCCAACGCGGGCTTGCGGCGGGTGGCCGACCGCACGGCCGCGCCCAACGCGACGACCGGCGGAACCCAGCGGGCCTCGCTGGGCGCGACGCTCCAGCAGGCCTCGCCGGCGGACAACTGGGTGGGCGGCAGCGGGATGCCCGCACCGTCGGTGTGCACGATCGCGCCGACCTTGCGCAGCGCCTGGATGGCCATCGCGGCCTTCCGCACGCCGGTGACCAGGTGGATCTCGCGGCGCTCGGCGCCCGGAATCTCGATGATCGGACCAGTCAGGTTGTTGGCCCGCAGGTAACGGCGCACGGCTGCGGCGAGCTCGCCGGTGACCTCGATGCCCGAGACGTCCTCGTCGGTGATCAGGCAGACGCCATTGGTCGTTTCAGCGACCGTCCAGCCGCGCTGGATGTACTCCTGCGTGCTAGCGGCTACAGCTGCCGCCTTGACGGAAGCTGCCGCCTTGACGGAAGTCGGAAACGTCGTACGCACGGTCTTCTCCATTCCCCGGGTAGATCTTGGGTCCTGCTCGGTGTTCATGGGGCGTATCGGTGGGCGGTATTCGCGGTGTTACATGTCCGCGAAACTTTTTCGGCCTGCGTCGAATTCGTCACAAGATCACCGGCTTGATTCTTTTTTGCTATGACCTCTTCGTTTCGCTCCGGGTGAAGCGGTCACGATGAATACCTTCGTGCTCCTGGCTGTGAGCCGCTGAGGTGTTCCCTGTGAACTGAATCCGTTGTCTCTGGCAGAATCCCAACGGAATTCTTAACGCCCCCTGGGAGCAGGCGCATTGCCGGACGATGCCACCGGCGAGAGGATCACACCCATGAGTGATGAGCCCGGCGGGCCGGTGGAGGTAGAGCTCGATCCCGAGTACATCGCCTGGCGTGAATCCCTGGCGCGGCGGCTGTCTCGGCGGTCGGCCGCGCGGCGAATCCCCGACGAGGATGTCGGCGCGGAACAGATCCCTGGCGGATTCGGTGCGTGGAGCGTCGCCGCCGTCCGGGGCCTGCTCGATGTGCGGTTCCGCCGTCCGGCGACGCGCACCCTGCTGCCGCTGGCCTATCTGCTGGGCCTGGCGTTCGCGGTGACCGTGCCGGTTGTGCTGACCGTGCTGCTGTGGCGGGTCTCGTTGCTGCTGGGGATCGTATTTCTCGTCCTCGTCGCCGTGCCCCTCGGCCTGACCATCGCGGCCGCGGTCCGGCTGACGCTCGAGTTCCTGGTGAACGCGGCGCGGCTGGCGGGCCGGGTGACCCACATCGCCGAGCTGGCCGACGATCTGCACCAGGCGCTGTCGGATGTGGCCGAACCGGTCAACCAACTCTCCGAAGACGTTCGGGCCGTGCAGTTCTGGCGTTTTCGACGGCGCCCCGCCCGGAAGTGATTCGCGGCGGGATTGTTTCGCGTGCGCAGATGGTCTGACGTAGTATCGGCGGCGAAAGAGGGGGAGTTATGGGATTACCGTACGGAATTACCGGTTCGACAATGCCGCGTCGGCAACTCGGTCGCCGACTTCGTGACCTGCGCAATCGCGCCCGGATGACGACGCGGGTCGCGGCCCGGCGACTGGAGTGGTCCGAGGCCAAGATCTGGCGCATCGAAACCGGGCAGACCTCGCTGCGCGGGCTGGACGTCGAGGCCATGTGCAAGATCTACGGCGCGCCGCCGGAATCCGTCGATCCGCTGGTCGCGCTGGCGCGCGAGACCAAGGCACGCGGCTGGTGGATCGAGTACGGCGATGTGCTGCCGGAGGGGTTCGAGGTGTTCCTCGGCCTGGAGGAGGCGGCCACCCTCCTGGTGACCTACGAGAACGAGGTGCTGCCCGGCCTGTTGCAGACCGAGGGTTACGCCCGCGCGTTGGTGGAAGCCGCGCATCCGGCCAGCTCACCCGCGGAACTCGAGCGCCGGATCGCGGTCGTGCTCACGCGCCAGAATGTCTTGACCCGTCCGGGAAATCCGGTGCGGTTACAGGCGGTGATCACCGAATCGCTGCTGCGGCATCGCATCGGCGGTGTCGAGGTTATGGCGGGCCAGCTCGACCACCTGCGGCGGCTGTGCGATCTGCCGAATATCGAAATCCGCGTGATACCGGCGGGGTGCGGTTATCACGCGGGCATGGATTCGGGCCGGTTCGTCCTGCTCGAATTCGACGATGCCGAACTCGATCCCGCCGAGCCGCCGGTGGTGTTCGTGCAGACGTACACGGGCTCGGCCTTTTTCGACAAGGACCCCGACGTCGCGCGCTACCGTGACGCGTGCACGAGCATCCGGGCCGCGACGGTGGACGCCCGCGGGCCGATCGAGCGGGCCCGGGCCGCACTGAGCCCGGTCTGAGGCGAAGGCCGATTACCGCAGCGTGTGCTCGAGTACCTCACGGTGGGTCGGCGCCGCGGCGGCGTGCACCGCGCGGCCCTTATCGGTGAGACAGACGAAGATGGCGCGGCGGTCGTCGCTGCACATGCTGCGACTGACCAGGCCGTCGCGCTCGAGCCGGGCGACCGCGCGGGACAGCGCGCTCTGGCTCAGGTAGATCTCGCCGGCCAGATCGCTCATCCGGTAGGTCTCACAGTCCGCGTCGACCAGCCGATCGAGGGTCTCGAATTCGCTCAGGCCGATCCGGTGGCGACTCTGCAGCTCCTTTTCCAGGGCGCAGGACACGACGGCGTGCTTGTCCAGAAGTCCACGCCATTCACCCACCAGCCCGGCGGGAGCCACTGCCCGCGTCGGTGACGCTGTCGACGCCTTCGTCATGCGGCCATCTTAGTGCCTCGCATTGAACCATGCAACCGCATTAAATGCTTGCGCAACTAATGCGTACGCATGTAAGTTTTCGCTCATGACTTTCACAGCAACGCCTTCGGCCCCTGCCGATACCCGGTGGCCGATCCGCACCTGGGGCATGCTGATCACGCTGTGCATCGTGCTGTTCCTGGACGGCCTCGACGTTTCGATGATCGGTGTCGCCCTCCCGTCCATCGGCAAGGATCTGCACCTGGGCACGTCCACCCTGCAGTGGCTGGTCAGCGGTTATGTGCTCGGCTACGGCGGACTGCTGCTGCTCGGCGGTCGCACCGCGGACCTGCTCGGGCGCCGCAGGGTCTTCCTGATCGCGCTGGGTGTCTTCGCACTGGCCTCACTGAGCGGCGGGCTGGTCAGCTCCGCCGCACTGTTGATCGCCACCCGTTTCATCAAGGGGCTGGCCGCGGCGTTCACCGCGCCGACGGGCCTGTCCATCATCACCACCAACTTCGCCGAGGGCCCGGCCCGCAACAGGGCGCTGTCCATTTACACCGTGTTCGGTGCGGGCGGCTATTCCATGGGCCTGGTGTTCGGCGGCCTGATGACGGGGCTGGGCTGGCGCTGGACCTTCCTGCTGCCGGTGCCGATCGCGCTGGCCGCACTGATCGCCGCGGTCGTGCTCGTCCCGCGTGACCGCAAGCCCGAGGAGGGCGGACACGATCTGCTCGGCGCGCTGTTGTCCACCAGCGCGATGCTGCTGCTGGTTTACACCGTGGTCTCCGCACCGCAGGCCGGGTGGGCCTCGGCGCGCACCGTCGGCTCGTTCGCCGCGGTGCTGGCCCTGTTCGCGGCGTTCATCGTCGTGGAGAACCGGGTCCGGCATCCGCTGATCCGTCTGGGCATCCTGCGCAAGATCACGCTGGTGCGGGCCAGCCTGGTCATCGTCGCGCTGGCCGGTTCGTACTTCAGCTGGCAGTTCATCGTCACCCTGTACCTACAGGACACCCTGCACTGGTCGCCGTTGCACCTGGCGATGGCCCTGCTGCCGGTCGGCCTACTGGTGGCGCTGTCCTCGGTGTTCTCGGACAAGCTGGTCGACCGCTTCGGCACCGGACCGATCATCGCGGTCACCATGATCGCGATGAGCATCGGCTACCTGCTGTTCCTGCGGATCGACACGCACCCGTCCTACCTGGCGATCATCCTGCCCGCGGTGCTCCTGGTCGGCATCGGCTGGATCGGCTTCCCGTCGATCAACATCCAGGCCACGGCGGGTATCTCCGACGAGGAGCAGGGCCTGGCGGCCGGCGTGCTGCAGACCTCGATGCAGGTCGGCGCGGCAATCGTGCTGGCCATCAACACCGCGATCATCTCGTCCTCGGGCCATGGCGACGGGTCGGCGTCGGGGATGCTCGACAGCTACCGTCCCGGCCTGATCTTCGCCGGTGTGGTGGCGATCCTCGGCGCGCTGGTGGCGCTGACCCACTTCCTGCCGAAGCGGCGGGCGGTGGAGCCGGTCTCGAGCGACTCGGACGATGAGCCGGAACAGGAGCCGGAGTTGGCGGCCGCCTGAGTATTTCGGGTAGCGGGATACGAAAACCGTGGTGGACGAACATGTTTCGTCCATCACGGTTTCCGTATCTACAGAACCTTCTCGCCCGCAGTGAGATACGTGCTCTCGGTGACGGCCTTGTTCGGTCGCCACCAGTCCTCGTGCTCGCGGTACCAACGGATGGTCGCCGACAGTCCCGCCCGGAAATCGGCGAAGCGCGGTTCCCAGCCGAGTTCGGTGCGCAGCAGGCTGGCATCGATCGCGTAGCGCTGGTCGTGTCCGGGACGATCGGTGACATGGTCGAAATCGTCCGCATCCCGGCCGAATTCGGCCAGGATCAATTCGATCACCGACTTGTTGTCGAGTTCGTCGTTCGCACCGATGAGGTAGGTCTGCCCGATCCGGCCGTGCTCCAGGATCGTCCATACGGCCCGGTTGTGATCGTGCACGTGGATCCAGTCCCGCACCTGATGCCCCGCCCCGTACAGGCGCGGGCGCACGCCGTCGATCAGGTTGGTGATCTGGCGCGGAATGAACTTCTCCACATGCTGATACGGGCCGTAATTGTTACTGCAATTGGAGATCGTCGCGCGCACGCCGAACGACCGCACCCAGGCGCGCACGAGCAGATCGCTGGAGGCCTTGGACGCCGAATAGGGACTCGACGGGTTGTACGGCGTGTTCGGTGTGAACGGCGGCTCGTGTGCGTCGAGGTCGCCGTACACCTCGTCGGTGGAGATGTGGTGATACCGCACGTCGTGCCGGCGCACCGCCTCGAGCAGTGCGAAGGTGCCGACGATATTGGTCTGCACGAACGGAAACGGCTGGGCCAGGGAGTTGTCGTTGTGCGATTCGGCGGCGAAGTGCACGACCGCGTCCACGCCGCCGACGAGCCTGTCGACCAGCTCCTGGTCGGCGACGTCGCCACGCACGAACTCGATCCGGTCGGCGATCGAGTCCAGCGAGGCCCGGTTACCGGCGTAGGTGAGCGCGTCGAGCACCACCACCCCGACCTCGGGCCGGTCGGCGACGGTCTGGTGGACGAAGTTGGCGCCGATGAATCCAGCGCCGCCGGTTACGAGCAATCGCACGCCGCCAATCCTACTGGCGCACTATCGAGTCTTCCTCGGGCACGCCGCGAGGCGCCTGGTCACGCGGTGCGCGCGGATTCCTGCGCCGCGACCCGGGCACGCACGAACCGCGCCACCCGTCCCAGCGCGGTCCGGCTCTCCGGGAGGCCCGGGGCGATACTCATGAACGCGTGCACCTGACCGCGCCACAACTCGAGGGAGTTGGGCACGCCCGCCGCGGTCAGCCGTCCGGCCATCACCTCGCAGTCCGACCGCAGCACCTCGTCCTCGCCGACGATCAGCAACGCCGGCGGTAGGTCGGCCAGCAGACCGTTGACCGGAGACGACGCCGGATCCAGCCGTCCGTCCACGCTCGCGCCGTGCCGCACCACCCGCTCCAGTGCGGCAACCGGGATGTAGGCGTCGCGAGCGGCGTTCACGTACTCCCGTTTGGCCGCGCAGTCCAGATCCAGCAGCGGCGATATGCCCACCAGCCCGGCGGGTTGGGGCAGCCCCTCCGCGAGCGCCCGTAGGGCCGTCGCGAAACTCAGATATCCGCCGGCCGAATCTCCGGCGAATACGATCCGTGCCGGATCCACGCCGTGCCGCAGTAACCAGCGGTAGGCGGTCAGGCAATCCCGCACCGAACCGTCGATGGAGGTGCCGGGCAGCTGGCGATAGTCGACGTTGACCACGGCCAGGCCGGTGCGCCGGGCGAGTGCGGCCGCGATCGCGCGATGCGAGTCCAGACCACACAGGAAGAAGCCGCCGCCGTGCATGTACATCACCGCACCGTCGCGCAGCGCCCGCCGGGCCCCGGCCGGCCGGATGATCTCCATCCGGAATCCGCTCAGCCGCACCTGCTCCCGCTCCACACCCCGTGGGATCGGACGCAGTTTGCACAGCGTGTCGATCGCGATCCGGGCGACCGGCATGGTCAGCGGGGTAACCGGATAATTGCGGAAGACCGGGCCGATCACGCCCTTGCAGGCCAGCATCAACGCCCGCGATGCGATGCTTCCCCCGCCCGGATTGACCACGACCCCCGCCTCTGGCACCGGCAGGATTTCTTCGCTGTGTACGGCCGTCATGGCGCACCTACCTCACTCCGGCGCGACAGATCGCCAATAGCCGGAGTTCCGGCGGCGAGTTGTCCGCGCTGACATCTCACACAGGGGTCTTCTCAGAACACCACCAGTCAGGTGACGCGCACAACAGGTGCACACGTGACCTACACAACAGTGATTGTCCGATTTCGCTCCGCGGTAAACCCCCGTGACCGCGTAGCCGTCGAATCGCAACCGCCCCGCGAGGCCGGGCGGCGCACTGGCTGGCAGACTTGCCTGCCATGCGTGGAATCATCCTGGCCGGCGGCACCGGATCACGACTGCATCCGATCACGCGCGGGGTGAGCAAGCAACTGGTCCCGGTCTACGACAAGCCGATGGTGTATTACCCGCTCTCGACACTCATGCTGGCCGGCATCCGCGACATCCTGGTGATCACCACGCCTGCCGACGCGGACGCGTTCACGCGGCTGCTCGGTGACGGCTCCCAGTTCGGGATCTCGATCGACTACGTCGTGCAGCCCGAACCCGACGGTCTGGCACGGGCATTCGTGCTCGGCGCCGGCCACATCGGCGGCGAATGCGCCGCACTCGTGCTGGGCGACAACATTTTCCACGGTCCGGGCCTGGGCACCCGGCTGCGCCGTTTCGACGGCCTGGACGGCGGCGCGATCTTCGCCTACCGGGTCTCCGATCCCACCGCCTACGGCGTCGTCGAATTCGCCGAGGGCCGGGCCATATCCATCGAGGAGAAGCCCAAGCGGCCGCGCTCGAACTACGCCATCCCCGGCCTGTACTTCTACGACAATGACGTCGTGGAGATCGCCCGTGAGCTGCGCCCCTCCGCGCGTGGGGAATACGAGATCACCGATATCAACCGGACCTATCTGGAACAGGGCAAACTCCAGGTCGACGTGCTGGCCCGCGGCACCGCCTGGCTCGACACCGGAACCTTCGACTCCTTGTTGGACGCCAGCAATTACGTGCGAACCATCGAGGAGCGGCAAGGACTCAAGATCGCGGTCCCCGAGGAGGTGGCCTGGCGGATGAATTTCATCGATGACGAACAACTCTCCCGCCTGGCCGAACCCCTGGTGCGCTCGGGATACGGCGAATATCTGCTCGGCCTGCTGGTACACGGGCGCCGCGGACCGCACGGACAGGATTGGTAGACATGAGAATTCGGGAGCTGTCCGTACCGGGCGCCTGGGAGTTCACCCCCACGCTGCACGGCGACGAGCGCGGAGTTTTCCTGGAGACCTTCAAGGCCTCGGAGTTCGAGAAGGCGGCCGGCCGGCCGTTCGAGCTACTACAGGTCAACACCTCCGTCTCCGCAGCGGGCGTCCTGCGCGGCATCCACTACACCGAGAACCCCCCGGGCCAAGCCAAATACGTGAGCTGCGTCCGCGGCGCATTCCTCGACGTAGTGGTCGACCTACGCCCGGATTCCCCGACCTTCGGCGCCTGGGACACGGTACTGATAGACGACGTCGACCGCCGCTCGGTCTTCGTCTCCGAGGGCCTGGGCCACGCCCTCCTCTCCCTCGAGGACCACTCCACGGTCACCTACCTGTGCTCCCTGGAGTACTCACCCGAATTCGACCGAGATCTCGACGCTCTAGACCCGGACCTGGGCATCCAATGGCCCACAACCGCCCGCGACGGCAACCCCTTGACTTACAGCCGCTCACCGAAAGACGCTGCCGCACCGGGCTTCAACACCCTGCGCCGCTGATCGGCTCCTCCGTACTCGCCCAACTATTGCTCCTGTCTGCCTGGTTTTTGCGTCAGGAAGTTTTTTACACTCTGGAGCGGGAGTGTCCATTCTGAAACGCTATTACCGTCCTCATTGACAGTCTCTCGACTGTGAACCGAGTCCCACGGTGCGTTGGGGTTAAATTTATGATCCAGTTGTTCCATGAAAATCAAATGATTTTGAAAATGCACAGTATCGTCCTCTCGGTAGAGAGGCCACACCTCGATGTAGGCGGCTGCTTCAGGATCTTCGATGGCTACTACCAAGCAGGAGACCTCCGCGCCATCGCATATCCGGCGGAGCGCAGTATTCCAGCTGGACTCGTACTGATCAGTGCTCCAGTACGTTGTCGGCGCGTGGAAGTACTCTGTATCAGCCCCAAGCTTCATCATGCCGATCGACACAAGCGGATCATCCTTCGCGCGCTCCCCGGTGAATATTATATCGAATTCTTCCATATCAGCCTTTCACCCTTTGCATGTTCCATGTGTATGTACCCTGGCGTTGTCCCCGTCGATCTATCAGCTTCCATCCATTAGTGACATTATGGCTGTCGACATCGGGGGTGAGATAGTCCTTGCCGTTGGTGTAAACGGGTTGTCCGTGAGATTTGAATGGCGCTTTGGGGGGTGAGATTCGTTGATTATAGCCAAGCCTCTTCGCTTGGTCGGCATACTGCTGTTTGGTCGCGCCGTTCGGTGGGCCTTTCTCCTCCCACTCTTTCGCATATTTCGCCGCAGCATCTTTGGCGGCTTGGGTCGCGTCCTTTCGGCTTGCGCCGTTCTTGGCAGCCTGCGAGGCGGCGTCTTGGGCGGCCTTTGTCATCGCGGCGTGGTCGGTTTCGTCCATCGCCGCGAAGACAGCGGCGTCGATGCCTTCGCCGACGCCGATATCGTCCAGGGGGATGGTCACGATGGCGGTGCCGACGTCGACGAGGATGCTGACCCAGTTTGTCGCACGCATCGGACCGGCGATATCGGTCGCTTCGTTGAGTGGGGTGAAAGCGGTTGTGATGGCAGAGGCGGTTTCGGCGTCCGCGGCACCGAGACCAGCCAATGCGGTTTGTACTGTGGCTGTGTGGGTTGCCGCGCCCTGTTCCAGAGCGATGAGAGCCGCCTGAGACTGCCGTGATGCGGCGGCCGTCGCGGTTTGGGCGGGGGTGATGGTCGCGGTGCCGTCCTCGGCGAGACAGTAGCCGTCCAGCTCGGCGTTGTTGATTGCCTGGATCGCCGCAGTGTTGGTGTCGGCGATGCGCTGGTAGCCGCTCCGAGCTGCCGTTGCCGCGCCGGTCAGGGCGGTGCGTACGAGGGTGGTGTGGGCGAGGATGCGGGTGTGGCGGACGCGCATGGCGTCACCGGCCTCACCGATCCACCAGTCCGGGGAACCGTCGACGTGCTCGCTGATCGCACGGGTGTGGCGAGCGAGTTCGTCGTGCGCGTCTTCCCATTCGGTCGCCTGGTGTAACAGGGCGGCCGCATCCCAGTTGCGGGCCTGCGAGACGGTCGGCGCCCCCATCAGCGAGGCTGAATCAGAGCGTGGATGCGCTGTGCGTGGTCGGCGTCGGTGCGCTCGAAGGTATCGGCGCTGGTGGCGGTGGCGCCGCGGATCGTGCGGTAGTGGCCGGCGAGGATGCCCAATGCGGTGTGGGCGATGTGTGCTCCGGTGTGGCACGCGGTGCTGGTGGCCGACTCTGGTAGTGCGGCAGCGATTTGTGGCGCGATCTTCGTGGTGGTGACTGCCTCGACGCCGGTCGCGGTTGTGCCGAATCCGGTGGCGAGATCATTCATTCATTCGATCGATGTCGGCACATGACTGTCTGCCATGACTGTTCCCCCTGCGTATGTTCGCTAGACCAATCGATATGGGACCATACCGTGCTGCGGACAACGCACGAAGCGAATAATGCACGAACCGGAACGACCGGGGCTGGACCGGACTAGAGGTTCGAGCCCCAGACCATGAAGTGGTACTTGATGATTGCCGCTACCAGAGCGAGCACCGTGGCGACGATGATCGTGATGGCGGGACCGCGTACCGGGGTTTTTCCCTGGGAGTTGGTCAGCCGCAACGGTACCCAGCGCAGTAGCACTGCGACGCCCGCGACCGCCAGTGGTACGAAGTACCGGCCTTGTACGCCGTCGATGAGGTAGTAGCCGACCGGGGAGAACGACATGTACAGCGTCACATAGATCATCGCGACGCTGGCGGCGATCGCCAGGGCCACCAGGGCGGTGCGCAGTTGGGTCGCCGACAGTCGTTCGGCGATGCCGACGCTCACCGCGAAGGCCAGCAGGCAGGCCAGGATCGACAGGCCCGGCACGTCGACGTAGGCGAATCCGAGCTGGCCGAAGAACTGGGTGAACCACTCCCCGTCGCGCAACCAGATGCTATGGGTGAACACGTCGATGAAATGCCATGGGTGGCCGAGGATCTGGTGCAGCTGATCACCGGGTCGCACCGAATGCCATTGTGCCGGTTCACGCATCAGGCCCATGCCGTCGCCGGTGGGCGAGGCGATCTTCATCCAGACCGCGAACAGTGCGGCGCCGAGAATCGCGCAGCACCAAGGGATCCAGCGCAGCCAGCCGCGGAAACCGTACTGCCGGGCGGGGATCAGCGCCACCAGCATGGCCAGCAGCACATAGGTCGGTTTGCTCAGCGGCAGCGCGATTGTCGCCACCAGGGCCGCGGCGACCTCCGTGCGCGACAGTCGCGCATCCAGGAACAATCCCTTGACCAGCAGACACGACACCAGGATCGCCAGCGCGTTGGTGATGGTGTCGGCGGTGACCGTCCCGGCCTGGAACAGCGTGATCGGCAGCACCGCGACCGTGAACGCCAGCCACTGCACCCGATATCCGCGCAGCGCCCGCAGGGCGAATCCGACGATCAGCAGGTAGGCGAGCAGTCCGGCCAGGCGCGTCAGCAGCACGGTGTTCCCGACGTCGGCGCCGACGGCGGTGGCCAGCCACAGGCCCGCGACGGCTGGCACATACGGGATCGCCGAGTAGGCAGCGGTATTGGTGAACCACATGGGCTTGGTCGCCGAGCCGACCGGCGCGGAACCGAGCCGATCGTAGGCGGCGTGACCGGCCGACAGCGGCGCCGGTTCCTGTGGTTTGCGGCTGTAATCCCGCAGCGCGTAGCCCATCAGGGCATCGATGCTCACCGGGATTTGGCCGCCGTATGAGACACCGCGGGAGTCGGGAATGCGCTGCGGCAGGAAACCGCCGTGCGCGACCTGATAGGTCCGGCCGAACTGGGTGATCTCGTCATGGCCCCAGAAGGGGGGCGTCACCACACTGAATGTGACGCCGAAGATGGCTCCGATCAGCAGGAATACCACCGAGCCCAGGCCGATGCGCAGCTGCAGCCAGCACACCGCGGCGCTCAGGCGACTCGCTCTCGGGGGTGAATCATCCTCTGCGACACCATGTGCCGGTTCGGTATTCTGCTGGGGCTCGGCCACGGGACGACGATCGGTCTGGGGTTCCGCGTGTGTCGTCAATTCGTCTGTCCGATCCGTTCGGCCACGCCGTTGCGCGGCTCCTGGCGCCGCGGCGCGACCTCGATGACCTCGCCCCCGACGGCCGAATAGCGCAGGTACATCAACCGCGCCGCCTCGTGCCGGGACCTGCGGATGCCGTCCAGGATCAGCCCCGCGGTCCAGGCCAGACTGCCCAGCAGCAACAGGGTGAAGGCCAGGAACAGCGTCGGGAACCGGGGCACCTGGTGAATTTGGTAGAACT
Source organism: Nocardia alni (assembly GCF_019038435.1). Lineage (GTDB taxonomy): Bacteria > Actinomycetota > Actinomycetes > Mycobacteriales > Mycobacteriaceae > Nocardia > Nocardia alni. The sequence goes on along the minus strand of NZ_JAGPOX010000054.1, from coordinate 15,626 downwards.
GCACGATGATCGGCACGGTCAGCACGATCGATATCAGCCAGGCCACCGTGCCGAACAGGCCGTAGAACGCCACGGGCCGCTCGTGCCGGGCCAGGCCGATGATCAGCGCCAGAATCTTGAAGCCGTCGTGATACGTGCGCAGCTTGGATTCGCTACCGGCCGGACGGTCCCGGAAACCGACCGGGACCTGGGTCTGCGGGACTCGCAGATGCAGCGAGTGCACCGTCAGCTCGGTCTCGATCTCGAATTCGCGCGATACCGCCGGGAAACTCTTGACGAACCGCCGCGAGAACACCCGGTAGCCCGAGAGCATGTCCTCGACGTTATCGCCGAAAACCTTCGCAACCACACCGTTCAGTATTTTGTTACCGGTTTCGTGACCTGTGCGATACGCCGTCTCCGAGCGGTCCCCGGCGTCCGCGTCGACGCGTCGCACCCCCAGGACGTGGTCGTACGGCCCGGACAGCAGGGCCTCGATCAGCCGCGGCGCGGCCGAAGCGTCATAGGTGTCGTCGCCGTCGATCATCAGATAGACGTCGGCCTCGATATCGGCGAAGGCGCGTCGCACGACGTTGCCCTTGCCCTTGGTGGTCTCGGTGCGCACGATCGCACCCGCTTCGCGAGCCCGCTCAGCGGTGGCATCGGTGCTCAGATTGTCGTAGACGTAGACGGCGATGCCCGGGACGGCGGCCGACAGGTCCGCGACGACCTTGGCGACCGACGCCTCCTCGTTGTGGCACGGCACGACGGCGGCGATACGAAGCTCGGTGGGGTCCACCCCGTCAATCCCTCATTAACTTGATCCGACGGTGAAGTACAACACCGGGAGGCTACAGGGAACCTCCCGTGGCGCGCCCGGTAACCCTGGTCGACGGACGGATTTCTCCCCGCTGGGCGGCCGCCTGTGCACCCGCTGAGGTACCGTCGCCAGGTGCCCAGCAGTGAGACCGTGACCGAGCCGGCCGAACGAACCGGAGGTCCCCTGCTGGGCAGGCTGATCTCCGCGTTCCGGACCGGCGGGGCGTTCCTGGTGGTCGGTGCGATCGGCTTTCTGGTCGACGCCGGGACCTACAACCTGCTGGTGTTCTGGGGCGGTCACGGAATTCTGTTCCACATACCGCTGGTGGCGAAGATCATCTCGATCGTGGTGGCGACAGTGGTCACCTATTTCGGCAACAAGTGGTGGACCTTCGCGCACCGCGGCGGCGGCAGCAAGACCCGCGAATATCTGCTCTACGCGGTATTCAACGTGATCGCGATCGGCCTGCAGCTGGGTTGCCTGGGCTTCTCCCGGTACGTGCTGCATCTGTCGACACCGCTGTCGGACAACATCTCGGGCACACTCATCGGTCAGATCGTCGCGGTGATCTTCCGCTACTGGGCCTATGACACCTTCGTGTTCACCGGTCCGAAAACGCCCCGATCGGGCGCGGATGCGTGAATCGGAGATAATGGTCCCGCCATATCGGAGCGGTATCGGGCGCGTAGCGCGGTGATCACGGGGGTAGTAACCCGTGGCACGGACGAAATCAGCACAACAGAGGGAAGCTGAGTATGGAGCAGTCGGCTGGCCAGGCCGTGACCGAGAACGACCGGCGTCCCGCGCCCGTCCCGGAGCGGCTGGTGCTGGCGCGCGGGGTGTTCACCGGACCGGCCCCCAAGATCAGCGACGAGCTGTATGCGGTGGTCAAGGGCAAGGCGCAGCGCGAGCGGTTGGCACTACGACTGGACAAGGGTGTCAGCGCGCATACCAACACCTACTTCGGCCGGTTCGCGGCCAGCTACTGGCAGCGTTGGACCACGGTGACCGAGGTCGAGGTCGCCATGACGCTCGAGGTGGGCGACCGGGCGCGAATTCGCCTGGCCGCCTCGGATATCGCGGGTCATCGTCGCATCATCGACTCGGCCGACGTCCATTCCGCCGGGCGCGTTGTGCTGCGGGCGCCGCTGGACCAGTACGTCGACGGCGGCGCGCTGTGGCTCGAATTCGACGCCGTCGGTGGGGAACTCGGCATCTCCGAGGTGGCCTGGACCGCGGTCGCGCCCGAGAGCATCCGGCCGGTGGCGATCGCGATCTGCACGTTCAACCGGGCTCCCGACTGCGCGGCGACCGTCGCGGCGCTGGCTTCCGATCCGGCCGTGCTGTCCGCGCTCACCGCGGTTTACGTGGTAGATCAGGGCACCGATCTGGTGGAGCAGCAGCCGCTGTACACCGAGACCGCGCCGCGGTTCGGCGAGAAGCTGCACTACATCCGCCAGCCCAATCTCGGTGGGGCGGGCGGTTTCACGCGTGGGCTGTACGAGGTGTCCAGCGCCGGGAGCTTCGAGGGCGCCGAGCATGCCGATATCATCCTGATGGACGACGACATCCTGTGTGAGCCGGAAACGGTGTTGCGGCTCAAGGCATTCGCCAATCTGACGGTGGAGCCGACGTTGGTCGGCGCGCAGATGCTGTTCCTGCTCAACCCCGACTACCTCAACGTCGGCGCCGAGGAGGCGTACCTGGGTGAGCTGAAGCACGGGCAGAAGGTGTCCAAGGCGCTGCGCAACACCAGCATGCTGAAGAAGAATCAGGAGCGCCGCGTCGACGCCGGGTACAACGCCTGGTGGACCTGCCTGATCCCGGCCGAGGTGGTCGCCAGGATCGGGCTGCCGCTGCCGGTCTTCTTCCAGTGGGACGACGTCGAATACGGCGTCCGGGCGCGCGAGGCGGGCTTCGTCACGGTGACCCTGCCCAACGCCGCGGTCTGGCATGCCGACTTCTACTGGAAGGACTACGACGACTGGGCGCGCTACTTCAGCATGCGCAACTCACTCATCGTCTCCTCCCTGCACACCGACCTGGATCCGAAAAACGTGACCCGCCAGCTGCTCCGCAATATCGGCGAACATCTGGTCGCGATGCAGTACGGCCTGGTGAACACCACACTGCAGGGCATCGAGGACTTCCTGAAGGGGCCGAAGGTGTTGCAGGACGGCGGAATCGCCGCCCTGGCCGCCGCGCGGGCGGGCCGTGCCGACTATCCGGAGACGATCAAGCATCCGGTCGCCACCGCTCCGGTCAACGCGACCGACATCCAGGTGCGCCGCGATTCGGGCGATCCGAGCCGGCCGCTGCTGGTGCTGGTCAAACGTGCCGTTCAGCAATGGACCGGCCGCACCCAGCCCGGCCTGAAGGCGGTGCCTCGCGAGGACGCGCACTGGTGGCACGTGTCGCTGTTCGATCACGTCATGGTGACCGACGCCTCGCAGTCCGGTGTGCGAATCCGCCGGCGCGACAAGGCCAAGGCCCGCGCCCTGCTGCTGCGCACCATCCGCGTCCTGCGTCGCCTGCACCGTGAACTGCCCGAGCTCAGCCGCCAATACCGCGCCGCCGTACCGGAACTCATCAGTCGTGAGAACTGGGAACGGCTCTACGGGAAATAAAGACGACCGTCGTTCCGGCGTGGGTCACGCCGGAACGACGCGTTATCCGGTCGCGTTCAGCCGCCGGACGAGCCGGCCGGTGGCGGCGGCGGATTGGTGATCACCTGTGCGTCTCGGTATATGACCCCGATTCCCGTGCTCGGGATCCTCGGGCCGGGCTCCCATACGGGTGGCCGCTGCACGATGGAACCGTCGGGCCGGACGATCGGCGTCTGCTGCTGGCCGATCGGCGGCCCCTGAACGAGGGGACAGGAGTACCTGACGGGCGCCGTCGAGCGCGGCGGGACGTAGGCCGTCCCCGTCACGATCGGTGCGCCGTTCGAGCAGATCACCGGGGCGTGCACCAGGTAGGTGTTCCGGCTGTCGTTGTTGCGACAGCCGAACTCCTGGCACGAGAGCCCGGGCGCCAGCTGCTGTGGTGGTGCTGCCACCGTGTCCGGTGCCAGCGCCCCGAGGGCGACCGCTGATACGGCAGTGCTGAATATCAACCTGTAACGCATTGGTCCTCCCTTCGTAGCCCGGGCCCGAGGCTGGTCCCTCGCAGCGCGGTGACCTCATTTTATAGCTGTCACGCATAGGAGGGATCGGGTTTTCGGCCGCGGAATATCGCGGGAGGCCGCCGCTCAGAGGAACAGGTCGGTGGACAGGGGCGCATCCCCCGGGGTGACGCGATACTTATCCAGATCGGTGATGCCGTGCGCGGCCAGGACCTCGTCGTCGAGGAAGAAGTTGCCGGTGGTGTCCTTCGCCGGGGAGGTCAGGACCAGGTAGGCGGAGTCCGCGTAGATGTCGGGGGTGCGGGAGGTGGACACCATCTCATCGCCGCCGAGCAGATTGCGGACCGCGGCGGTGGCGATCGTGGTGCGCGGCCACAGCGAGTTCACCCCGATGCCGTACTTGCGCAGCTCCTCGGCCAAACCCAGTGTGGTGAGCGACATTCCGTACTTGGCGATGGTGTAGCCGAGGGAGGCGCCCGCCCATTTCGGATCCAGGTTCAGCGGCGGCGAGAGGGTCAGGATATGCGGATTGCGACCCGCCTCGGCCGAGGCCCGCAGCGCGGGGATGCTCAATTTGGACAGCAGGAAACTGCCGCGGCAGTTGATGTCCTGCATGAGGTCGTATTTCTTCATCGCCAGTTGCTCGGTGGGCGCCAGATCGATCGCCGAGGCGTTGTTGACCACGATGTCGATACCGCCGAACCGCTCGACGGTCTCGGCCACCGCCCGTGCGACCCCATCGTCGTCGCGCACGTCGCCGACGAACTTGTGCACGCTCCCGCCCGCCTCTTCGAGTTCCGCGGCGGCGGTGTGGATGGTGCCGGGCAGCTTCGGATGCGGCTGATCGGTCTTGGCGATCAGGGTGATGTTGGCTCCGTCGGCCGCCGCGCGGCGTGCGATCTCGAGCCCGATGCCGCGGCTACCGCCGGACATGATCATCGTCCGGCCCGCTAGCGGGCGTCCTGTGTTCGTCATGCCTGTCTCCCGTTCTGTGCACCCGGTCCCACTCCGATGATCTCCAACGGACGGGCGCCGAGGTCCGGATTGGCCGATTCGCACAGTATGCGATGCCTCACTTCTATGCAATCAGTTGCATAGCGACGGGCAGCGGATCGGCTCGGGAGGCGACCCGGGCCGTGAATTGCTGCGGTCCGTTACGATCCGGCCGCGATCAGCAACAGGTTCAGCAGGATCAGCACGGCGACGATGCCCCAGCTGATGTACATGAACAGCATGCCCGGGGTTTTCTGTGGCACAGGGCCGATGGCCCCGCCCAGAAACCACACCAGGGGTGAACGGTAGAAGACGCGGGTGCTGTGCCCGTCGGCGACCGGCACGACCGTCTGGGCGGAGCCGTAATCCCATAGCCACTTGGTCTTGATCTGCACATGATGCTGCCCCGCGCCGACGGGGATGTGTGTGGCGCCCCACTTGGTGCCCGGAATTTCCTGGCCGTTCACCAGGATTCGCGGGCCACTGAGCGCGAGCAGGAATTGCAGTGGCATATACGAGGCGTCGATCAGTATTCCGGGTGGGCCCGGCTCCGGACGGAACTGCGGTATCTGTTGCTGCCCACCATAATTCGCCTGTGCGTACGGGTTCGGCTGGCCGCCATAGGGATTCGGCTGGCCGTACGGATTGGGCTGACCGTACGGGTACTGCTGACCGTACGGGTTCGGCTGGCCGTATGGATTGCCCGGGTACGGTTGCGGCGCAGCGGGATTGGGCATGCCGTAACCCGGCACGCCCGGCTGGGGAATGCCCGGCGAGGATGGACCGTTCGGCTGCCCGTAACCCGGCTGCGGGATTCCGGGCGTGGAGGCGCTGTGCGGCTGCCCATAGCCCGGTTGCGGAATGTTCGGCGTGGAGGGGGGATTCGGCTGTCCGTAGCCCGGCTGGGGGATGCTGGGCGCGGAGGCGCCCTGCGGCTGCGCGTCGTACGGGTTGGATCCATTGGGCTGCGGAGTTCCGTACGGCTGATTCGGCTGCCAGGACTGGCCGTAGGGCTGTTGTCCGCCGTAGGGATTACTCACGGCTATGCCTCCAAGAACGCTGATCTAGTCGGGTTTGTGGAACTGCTCGCGCCGACCCAGGCGCCGCAGTCGCAGCCATTCTCGCAGACCCTCCGGATCCCGTTGCTGGACAAGGAAGAACCAGGAGAAGCGGGCCCACTCCTGCGGCAGGAGTTTCCGCATACCCGGCTGTGACATCAGATAGCCGCGGTTGCGATAGGTGAAGTACCGTTTGACGGGATCGTCCGGATACTGGGTGTGCATGCGCCCGCCCAGAATCGGCTTGAATTCCGCGGATCCGTTGGGGTGCAGATACGCCGTGGTCAGGCAGGTGCCGAACGGCAGGCCCGAACGCACCAGCCGCCGATGGACCTCTACCTCGTCGCCGCGCACGAACAGCCGCAGATCCGGTACGCCGATCACATCGACCGCCCGCGCCGAGATCAGCGCGCCGTTGAACAGCGAGGCGATGCCGGGCAGGAAATCCTCGTCGCCGTCCGCGTGCAGCTCCGAGCGCCGGCGCCGCCACACCACGCCGCGGCGCAGCGGGAACGCGAGCTGATCCGGATCGTCGATATCGCAGACCACCGGGGAGACCTCCGCCAGGCCGTGCGTCTTCGCGCATTCGACCAGCGTGGACAGCACCTCGGGCCCCTCGGGACGACCGTCGTCGTCGGCCATCCACACCCAGTCCGCGCCGAGCGTCAGCGCGTGCAGAATGCCCAGCGCGAATCCGCCCGCGCCGCCGAGGTTGTGCTCGGAACCCAGATACGTCGATTCCACCGGCTGCGCCCGCACCAGCTCACCCACCTCGGGTTCGTTGGCGTTGTCGACAACGATCAGATGATCGATCGGGCGCGTCTGATCGGACAGGATCTTCAGCGATTCGGCGAGTAGCTCCCGGCGCTTGTGCGTGACTACCACCGCGATGATGCGGTTCGGAGCCTGGACAGTCATGAAGGATTGTGCTCCAGTTCCCGTTCTCGTGCGAGTTCACGCTGGATCTGCGCGACGTGGTCGCCCGCCTCTGGGCCCTCGTAGGCGCGCACGACCTCCTCGATGTCGCCGCGCATCCGCATATTTCCGTGGTCGATCCAGATCGCGGTATCGCACAGCTGGGCCAGGAATTCGTTGGAATGGCTGCAGAACACCAGGATTCCCGACCGCGCCACCAGATCGCGCAGCCGGTTGCGGGCCTTTTTCATGAATTCCGCATCGACCGCGCCGATACCCTCGTCCAGCAGCAGGATCTCCGGATCGATCGAGGTGACCACGCCCATCGCCAGGCGCACGCGCATACCGGTGGAGTAGGTGCGCAGCGGCATATTCAAATACTCGCCGAGTTCGGTGAATTCGGCGATCTCGTCCACCTTGGCCAGCATCTGCTTGCGGGTCTGCCCGAGGAACAGCCCGCGAATGATGATGTTCTCGAAACCGGAGATTTCCGGATCCATCCCGACGCCCAGATCGAATACCGGCGCGACCCGGCCGCGAATTCGCGCGGTGCCGCGGGTCGGTTCGTAGATACCCGAAAGCAGGCGCAGCAGTGTGGATTTGCCGGCGCCGTTGTGCCCGACCAGGCCGACGCGGTCGCCCTCCTTGAACGACAGGCTGATCTCCCGTAATGCCTCGACCACGACGACGTCCGAGGTATTGCGTCCGATCGCACCACCGGCCTTGCCCAGGAACGCCTTCTTCAGCGACCGGGATTTGGCGTCGAAGATCGGGAATTCGACCCAGGCGTCACGGGTCTCGATGCTCACATCGTCGGTCATATCGGCCTTTACACCCAGTAGGGCACACGGGAACGGAACTTCTTCAATGCCAGTATCGCCACCGCCCAGCCGATCACGGTGATACCGAGCACCACCTCCCAGGACAGCAGATGGATCGGCTGCCCCAGCAGCGGCGCGCGGATGATCTCCAGGTAGTGGAACGTGGGCACCAGCTCGATCAGTCGCGCCTTGCCGCCGATGCCGGCGCCGACCCGTTCGGTCAGCGACTGCGCGTTCCACATCACCGGGGTGAGCACGAACAGCATAAGGGTCATGCTGTTCAGAATCTGCGCGATATCGCGATAGCGGGTGCTCAGAATGCCGAATGCGATGGACACCCACGCGGCATTGAGGAACAACAGGACGATGCCGGGGATCGCCAGCAGCACAGTCCAACTCAGATGTCGCCAGACTCCGAACGCGGCCAGCAGAATCACGTAGATGATCGCGTTGTGCGCGAAGAACAGGAACTGCCGCCACACCAGCCGATAAATATGGACGCTGAGTGCTGAGGGCAGCTGCTTGATCAGTCCCTCGTTGGCGATGAAGACCTGTGAACCCTCGAGAATGCTGGCGTTGATCACATTCCAGACGATCAGGCCGACCGTCACATACGGGAGCTGGAAGCTGAGCGGCAGATGCAGCAGCGCGGCATACAGCACGCCCATCGCCGCGGCCTGCACGCCGGTGGCGATGGTGATCCAGAACGGACCGAGCACCGACCGGCGATACCGCTGCTTGATGTCCTGCCATCCGAGCGAAAGCCACAGCTCACGCTGTGCGAATCCGTCGCGTAGGTCCTTGAACGCACGACCGAACGACTGCGAATCGGACATCAGTGGTACCGGGGCTTCGGCCGGGCTTTGTTCGGCGGTTGCCGAGTCGGCGGGGGCAGCTGCTGCGGGCACAGTGCACTGTATCTAATCCGCCTCCGGTGTGCTCCGGGGGTGTTCGCGGCCCGGCTACAGATACTGCCCGCCGCTGCCCGACGGGCCCTGCCCGCCCTCGCGCTGACCGTGCAGGCCCGGCGGCAGGGCATGCCGCATCTGTTCGAGTTGCGCGCGGGCGGCCATCTGCTGGGCGAACAGCGCGGTCTGGATGCCGTGGAACAGGCCCTCCAGCCAGCCGACCAGCTGAGCTTGTGCGATGCGCAGCTCGGCGTCCGTCGGGATCGTGTCGTCGCTGAACGGCAGCGCCAGTCGCTCCAGCTCCTCGCGCAGCTCCGGGGCCAGGCCCTGTTCGAGCTCGCGCACCGAGGTCTTGTGGATCTCCCGCAGACGAGTGCGGCTGGCGTCGTCCAGGGGCGCCTGCCGCACCTCCTCGAGCAGTTGCTTGATCATGGTGCCGATACGCATGACCTTCGCCGGCTGCTCGACCATATCGGCCAGGGATTCCTCCTTGGCCTCCTCGTCGCCGTCGCCGCCGGGTCCGCCCATACCGAGCAGGTGACCGCCGATCGGCGATCCGCTCTGCGAACTCGCAGGGACGACCAGCGGCTGGCCGTCTGGTCCGATCACCACGATGGAATCCGGTTCTCCGTCCGAATGCGTCATGGGCTCCATCATGTCGGGTTCGCGTGTGCCGCGCTGCAGTGGGGATGGTGAGCCGGGGGTATCCTCTTGCGATCGTGTCCGCAGTTGGTCTGTACTTCTCGGTTTGCTGAAAGTCGGTCGACATGTTGCGTGATAGCTCACCTGGTCGCCTGCGCTGTGCGGGCCGGTCCGCGTCGTGCGCGAAACGCGTCAACCGGTCGGTTGCCGCGGACACGGTTACGCCACTACGCCCCCTGCCCTTAGAGTGGCCCACATGACTTACGACGTCGCGCGGGTTCGGGGCCTCATACCGTCCCTGGGCGACGGGTGGATTCATCTCGACCCGCAGGCCGGCATGCTGGTTCCGGATTCGGTATCACGGGCGGTCTCAACGGGTTTCCGCACGTCGGCCTTTTCTCATACGAATCGGGTGCCCGCCGCTCGGCGCAGCGGTGCGATCCTCGACGCCGCCCGCGAGGCGGTGGCGGATCTGGTCGGTGGTGACCCCGCGGGCGTCGTGCTCGGCCCGGATCGCGCGGTGCTGTTGGCGTGGCTGGCGGAATCACTGAGTTCGCGGCTGGGCCTTGGCACCGGGATCGTACTGTCGCGGCTGGACGACGAGGCGAACGTCGCGCCGTGGCTGCGGATCGCGAATCGGTATGGGGCCCATGTGCGGTGGGCCGAGGTGGAGATCGAGACCTGCGAAATGCCCGCGTGGCAGTTCGAGGAGCTCATCGGCCCCACCGCGCGTCTAGTGGCCTTGACGGCCGCCTCGCCGATCGTCGGCTCCGCCCCGTCGGTGCGGGTGGCCGCCGATCGGGTGCACGAGGTGGGCGGGCTGCTGGTGGCCGACTGTTTCGGCGCCGCGCCGTACGCGCTGATCGATATCGACGAGCTCAACGCCGACGTGGTGGCGTTATCCGCGCCCGCGTGGGGCGGGCCGCAGATCGGAGCGCTGGTTTTCCGGGATCCCGCCTTCCTGGACCGGATTCCGTCGATGTCGCTGAATCCGTACGCCAAGGGCGCCGAGCGACTCGAGGTCGGCGGGCATCAGTACGCGCTGCTGGCCGGGCTCACCACCTCGATCGACTATCTCGCCGGGCTCGATGAACAGGCCGCCGGGACGCGCCGGGAGCGCCTCGAAATGTCGGTCACCTCGCTGCAGGACTATCACGACCACCTGTTCGAGCACCTCATGGACGTGCTCGACCGCATCCCGAACCTGACGGTGATCGGCCGGGCCTCCACCCGCATCCCGACGGTCAGCTTCACCATCTCCGGGATGCAGAGTGAGAAGGTGTCGGCCAAACTCGCCGACCACCGCATTGGAACACTGTCCGGTGCGCACGGCGGCAGTCGCCTGCTGGACGCCCTGGGCGTCAACGACGAGGGCGGCGCGGTCACCATCGGATTGGCTCCTTACACAACCAGATTCGAGATCGACCAGGTCGGTCGCGCGTTGGCCTCACTGGATTGAGCGCGCCGGCCCCGAGTCGGGGCCGCGTTCATCGGGCGTGACCGGGGGCCTGCGTGGTAACGCTCCGCCTCCGGATCGATCACGCCTGGTCGATCCGGAGGATGACCTTGCCGACTGTGTCGGCCGAGTCCAGCAGGCGATGCGCGGCGGCGGCCTCGGTGACGGGCAGTTCGGCATGTACGACCGGGATCACGGTCCCGTCGGCGATCAGCGGCCACAGGTGGCGGCGCAGCTCGGCGACGATCTCGGCCTTGCTGGAGCGGCCGGCCGCCGGGCGTCGGCGCAGGTTGGTGGCGTGGATGGTGCCGCGCTTGGCCAGCAGCGCGCCGAGGTTCACCTCACCCTTGACCCCGCCCTGCATGCCGATGACGCACAGCTGACCGTCGTCGGCCAGGGTCTCGATGTTGCGGCCCAGGTACGCCGCGCCCATATTGTCGAGGATGACGTCCGCGCCACCGAATTCGCCGAGCGTCGCGACGAAGTCCTCCTCGCGGTAGTTGATCAGGATGTTCGCGCCCAGTTCCTTGCAGCGATCCAGCTTGTACTGGGATCCGGCGGTGACCGCGACCCGCGCGCCCCGGTGGACCGCCACCTGGATGGCGTGCGTCCCGATCCCGCTGCCGCCGCCGTGGATCAGCAGCAGCTGGCCGGCGTGCAGCCCGGCCCGCATGACCAGATTCGACCAGACCGTGGCCGCGACCTCCGGCAGGGCCGCGGCCACCGCGAGGTCCAAGCCCTCGGGCACCGGCAGCAGCTGATCGGCCGGTGCCAGCACCCGCTCGGCATAGCCGCCGCCGGACAGCAGCGCGCACACTCGATCGCCGGGCTTCCAGTCCCGCACGCCCGGGCCGACCTGCGCGATCACCCCGGAACATTCCATACCGATGATCTCGCTGGCGCCGGGCGGCGGCGGATAGAACCCCTGCCGCTGTAGCAGGTCCGCCCGATTCACGCCCGCGGCGACGACGTCGATCAGGACCTCGCCGACGCCCGGATCGGGCAGATCCGGTATCTGCGCCCAGCGCATCGTGTCTGGTTCACCGAAGCCATCGAGAGTCACCGCATGCATGGGGTAATTGTGGACTGTCGTGGATGGCGCGGGTGACCCGATGCCTCATTAGCTCGGTAGATCGGCCATTCCAACATTTCCGTTCAATAGAATGCTGCCTATGAACAACGAACCGAGCGGTCTCACGGTATCGGCGCCGAGATGGCTCAGCTCGGTGCAGCAACGGGCGTGGCGTGCGTATATGGACGGCCACCAGCGTCTGCAAGGCGAGCTGAACAAGCAGTTGCAGCGCGACTGCGATATGAGCCTGGCCGAATACCGCATCCTGGTCCTGCTGTCCGAATCCCCCTCACTCTCGCTGCGGATGAGCGACCTGGCCGACGGCGCCCTGTCCTCCCGCAGCCGCCTGACCCACCAGATCCGCCGCCTGGAGGCCGAGGGCATGGTTCACCGCACCAGTTGCGAGGAAGACGGCCGAGGCGTCCGCGCCCACCTCACCGAGGTGGGCACGCGCCGCCTACGCGCCGCCGCCCCCACCCACGTCACCGAGGTCCACCGAGATTTCATAGACCTCCTCACCCCCGAGGAACTAGCCATCATCGGCGAAGCCTTCACCCGCATAGACCAAACCCTCATCGCCCGCGGGAGCAGGAGTTCCTGACTACGGTTTGGTCGCGCTCAAGGCGTAGAGCATCGGAACCCGGGCGTCGGCGGGCGGCAGTTTCCACCACCCGGTCGACTCGTCGCGGACCATCCGTTCCCACCGAGGCCAGGGAAGCTGTTCGGTCTCCCTGAGCCGCGTGACGATCAAGCCCGCCCCGACAAGAGCCGTGACGACTTCGCCCAGCCCGTGCGCCCATTCATACCCGCGAGTGGCGCCGACGGGCAACGCAGGCCCGTCGGTATAGGTATGCGTCCCATCGTGTTCGATCGCCCCACGCCCTTCGAGGTAATCGTGCCGCAGCACCAATTCCGGCCCCGCGCCCGGATCCGGCTTCGGCGCCAGCGAAGTAAGCACAGGATGGAATTCCACAAGATACAACAGCCCACCCGGCCGAAGCAGTTCAGCGATCACCCCAGCCCAATGATCCAAATCCGGCAGATAACACAACGCACCCTTCCCGGTGTAGACGACGTCGAACCTGCTATCGCCGAGCTCGCCCACCGCGTCGTACACATCGGCCCGCACGTAATCGACGTGGATCCCCTGCCGATCCGCAATCCCGCGCGCCTGCTGTACAGCCTGCTCGGAGAAGTCCAGCCCGACCGTCCGCGCCCCGCGCTCCGCGAACGCAACCGTCTCGGTCCCCAGATGACATTGCAGATGCACCAAATCCCGACCCCCCAACGGCCCCAAGTCATCCCACTCGAACGAGGCGAACCAACACTCCGCCGGCACACCGTAGAACGCGGACGCCGCATGAATCGGCGTCCGGGCATCCCAGTTGCGCCGATTGGCAAGCATCATCGCGGCTGTCGCCTGATCGAATCCACTGTCCATGTTGCCCTTTCGCCTCTGCCTTGACCGCGATACTCCGGGCCTGCGGGCTCGAGTCGGCCGCCTGAACAATCAATATCACGCTCGGCTGCACTGTTGGCGAGACTGGTTGTTCCGGGAGGTGGTCGCGAAGCAGTGAGTGACATCATTTCCGCCAGAACCGAAAGCATTCTGCGAGCCCACGCAGAATTTCAGCGCGGTACTTCGCTGGCACATCGCGCATTGTGAGTGCGATCGCAATGGTCCGGCCAAGGGTGGCGATAGCCAGGGACAGTGTCGCGACCAGGATCAAGATAATAGTCATTGGTACTCATCACGCCTTCGCTCGTTCTTGGAGCCAGTAAAGCGCGAGGCGAAGTCAGCTCGACGGAACGTCCTGCAGTAACGCGGATTCTGTGGATAAGTTCCACTCTGTGGATAACTTAGAGCCGACTGCCCACCGTGTGTCCGATCGCCACCGTGGGGTCGAGGTCGGCGAGATTCGGGCCGGCTCCTAGACCTCCAACGCCTGTAACACGGCGTCGCAGATGAAGATCCGGTCGTACCGACCCTCGAGGCGCTGTCGCAGGACTCCCAGCTCGACAAGTTTCTTGATGCCTTCGTTAGCAGCCTGATACGACACCCCGTGTCGCTCGGCTGCGTAAGTCGCGGCGAGCATTGGGTATCCGATGAGATCCTGCGCTATGGCGACTGCCGCACTGTTTTGGCGTAGGTGCCTGACCCTCGCCTGAAACTGCTCACGAAGTCCCGCCAAACGCATTGCACGAGCTGCGGTCTCGAGCGATTCAGCATGGACTGCGGCGCAGATGAGCGATACCCAGTCGTCCCAGCGGCCAGTCAGTGAGACGTTGAGCAGGCCGTTTTGATACTCCTCCCGATTCCTTTCCAGCCAGGACGAGATGTTGAGGATCGGAAACCGCAATTCGCCGGCTATGACAAGCTGAAGCAGCGCGATCAAACGCCCTAGACGGCCGTTGCCGTCGGTAAATGGATGAAGCGCCTCGAACTGGTAATGCGCAAGAGCCATGGTCACCAACGACGGTATAGATGACGGCTTCCGTACCCATTGCTCCCATTGGGTGAGTCCGTCTCGGAGTAGATCGCCAGGCAGAGGTGGCACAAACCGGGCATGCTCGACCCGGTCACGTCCAACACCGCTGAAGACCTGAGTCCGGCGAATGCTGCCCGCGTCCGGGCCATCACTGCGTGCGGCGACCGTGCCGCCGCCTGCGGCGAATCCCTCGACCACCGGGCGATGGCGGCCAGGAAACTCACGGTGCGCACCACCGCAACCGACTGCCGAATCGTCAACGCGGTGGCAGCTCGCTACGGACCAGGATCGATACCCGATGCTGACCGTCCGGTTGCGGGAGACTCCCGGAAACCGACCGCAGTGAGAACTGCACAAGCTGAACATGGTGCGATAACCCCTCCTGAACTCCGGCGACACGCCCGTTAACCTGCATGCTGTTCTGCGCTAGAGACGTTGTTACCCAGAGTCTCATCCCGGTTGCCTCTTATCGAAGACGTCGATTCGCGAGGTAATAGCGGTGATGATCGCAAAAATAGACGACATCGACTGAAGTAGGTCGAAGGTATCTCGTGTCCATTCACCGAAAGCGCGGCGTGGTACCAGCATTGATGCTGGTCCCTGCTATAGCCGGTTGGTATTTTGCAACTGGCTGTGATGTACAGGCGCCACAATCGACAAGGTCCGTCGCGGAACCGCCACCCATCACAGCCGAGCGGGGTACGCCGACAACCCTGACCACGACGTCGTCATCCGCTCCTGCGACGATGTCGACGGTTCCTCTGAGCACCACGCAATCAGACGATGCCCAGGCTGACGTGGACTACGCCGCGGTGTGCGCCAACGCTGTCCTCGGGGTGCGTGTGGATGACACCGAGTGCGACGATGCCGACGAAAACTACTTCGGCGACGACAGCAGTGCGGCGGGGTACGCAGCAGCGGGTCTCGCGAGTGGAACTTTGGGGGCGGCGATGTGGTACTACCTGTCGGTCCGAAATCGAGTCGTCGCGCCAGCACTCGGAGAGCGAGTGTTGAACGGTAGCTACGCCGCGCCGTACCTCACCCCTGACGGCAGAATACCGGTGATAGATCGCGCGGGCAGCGTCGCTTTCAGGGGCGGAATCTTGACCAAGAGCACCGTTCTGCGTGGTGGCCTCGGATGGAGGCACCACGGTGGTCATTCGTAGTAGACAAAGGCGTGCTCGACGGTTATAGGCGGGCAAGAGCTGGTCAGTCGCGGTGAGTGTGGGATTTGAACCCACGGTGGCGTGAACCACGACGGTTTTCAAGACCGTTCCCTTAGGCCGCTCGGGCAACTCACCCCGCCTCGGTGTCGGAGGCCATCACAGAGTACTTGGAGTGGGGGTGGG
>NZ_JAGPOX010000053.1 GCF_019038435.1 Nocardia alni | reverse complement strand
GGNGCTGTGTCCCCACCGAACCCTGACCCCATCGACGGCCCCAGCCCCGGCCCCAGTGCCGCGGACAAACTCGATGACGACACCTACCCCGCCTACAGCATGGGCAGGGCCGCGGAGATCCTCGGTGTCACCCAAGTATTTCTGCGCGGCCTGGACGCCGTGCAACTACTCACCCCGCAACGATCAGCAGGCGGGCACCGCCGCTACTCCCGCTACCAACTGCGCATCGCCGGGCGCGTACGCGAACTCGTGGATGCCGGTAACACCCTCGAGTCGGCATGCCAGATCGTCATCCTGCAAGACCAACTCGCCGAAGCCCAACGCATCAACACCGACCTGCAACACACCCTCGACCAACGCCCCGACCCCGACCGACACTGAACAGACAACCATGACCGTCACGCACTGGCCGGGTGAATGTCTCTGTTCCCCAGGCGATGGGCCCGAGCGCACTCGATACCGTGATCGCTCTCAACGTCGTCTCGGCGCCGGCTCGCACCGGTGAAAACCAGGCCACTGGAGACCGAGGTTACGGCCTGCACCGACCATTGCGGCCCGTGTGCCGATCCATCCGCCGATCAGGAGTCCGCGGGCGCGGCCCGCGACCTCGATGACCTAGCCGCCAGGATGGCGCACCGCCACCGGACCTGGTCAAAATATGGGCACCGAACCACGGCAGGCAACCCGGCCTTGTTGCGCGAATCCGCAGGTAGAAGCGCAAATCCGACTCGATCCGGTCAAGAAAAAGAAAACCCGCAGGCCGTTTGACCTGCGGGTCCTCACATCGTGGAGCTGCCGGGAATCGAACCCGGGTCCTCCGCCGTGTTTCCAGGGCTTCTCCGTGTGCAGTTCGCTTCGTCTCTGCTCGGATCTCTCAGTCATGCGAACCTGCCGAGATGACGATCCCAGTCACTGTTTGATGTCCCGTCCGACTCCGCGACCGAGGCGGACGGTGAGCCTTCTAGCTGATGCCAGGGGCCGGGTCGAAGGCGGACCCGGGCTGACAGACACGCTCTACTGCTTAGGCAGCGAGAGCGTAGTCGCGCTGATTGGAATCGGCGCTTATAGGGTTGCAGCGACGCTTACGGTGGTCTCTTGCCTGCACCGACACGCTTCCCCTGAATCAACGTACGCAGTCGAAACCGTTCAGCCCCGTACCTCAATCCAACTACCCGGCTGGTGACCGGGCTGTTCATAGTAACACCTCACAGACGATCATGATTCCGCCCAGCTCAGGGCTCGCCGCACCCCGCGAGCCATCGCTCGATAGGGGCCTCCGAGACCGCCGAGTCGATAAAATACGTAGTCAGTACTATATGGAAACCATATCTTATGAAGTACGATCGACAGCATGGACGCGAACAGATACCGCCGCATGACCAACACCGCCAACAAGTTCGTCGCCGGGCTCCAGCGCCTGGGCATCGCCTTCGGGCCGATGCAGCTGCTGACCGTCCGGGGCAGGCGCACCGGACGGCTGCTGACGTTCCCGATCGCGGTGATCGAGCTCGACAGCGGGCGATACATATTCCAGGCGTTTCCGAAGGCCGCGTGGGTGAGCAACGTCCGCGCGGCCGATACGGTCACTCTGACTCGCGGGCGCAAATCCTCGACCGCCCGCCTGGTCGAATTGCCGGTGGACCAGCGCGGGCCGGTGCTGCGTTCGCTGGTGTCCACGAGCCCGTCGAGCGTCGGAAATCGCTTCGTCACCACCGGACTGGCCCCTGCGCCGACCCCGGACGCGGTGTCCGCCTCGGCCGATCGGATCGCCGTGTTCCGGGTCGAGCCGGCCTGAGCCATCGCCGCCCAGCCTGCCCTGCCCCGAACCACCTCGCGATACCGTATGAAATCCATACGATCCGAGAGGCCACGATATGAGTGGGTCAGAGCAGGAGGCGGCGCGTCAGCAACACCCACTCGTGCCCGATCAGCAGGCACCGGCGGACACCGACAAATCCATCGCGCGCCATCGCCGCCAGCTGACCGTCGCGATCCGGGATGCGCTGGGCGAGCTCAACATTCAAATGTCCGTGCTCAACCGTCGCTTCGGCGGCCGGATCGAGCTGCGCGATGTCGACTGGACCTGCCTGCACCTGATCAACCGGTACGGCCCCATCTCACCCACCGCGCTCGCCCGACGCGCCGGGATCCATCCGGCGACGCTGACCGGAATCCTGGATCGCCTGCAGAAGAGCGGCTGGGTCGTGCGCGACCGCGACCCCGACTCGCCCGACCGCCGCGCGGTCACCCTGCGCCCGGTCCGCGAGCGCAACGCAGCCCTGTTCGAACTGTTCTCCGGCATGAACCGCCGCATGGACGTACTGTGCGCCGAATACTCGGAGTCCGAACTCGAGGTCATCGCCGACTTCCTGCGTCGCACGACTACCGCGGGCCAGGAATCGGCGGAAGAGCTGACCGGCGACTGACCCGACGCCCACCTCGCGGAGCCCACCCATACTGATGCGACAACAGATCTCGTAGGTAGCTGATCCACACTGGCGCAACACGAGTCTGGCCTGAAGTGCGGAGAGGCGGGGTGCGCGGAGAGGCGGACTCGCTCACGCCGTGGCGATCAACGCCACCGACCCCAACGCCAACGCCATACCGATCTTCTGCAACGGCCCCACCCGCTCACCGAGCAACACCATCGCCAACAGCACCGTCGCAGCCGGATACAGCGATCCAATCACACTGATCAGCGACAACAACGCACCGTGGAAGGCATAGAGCAGCGAGACGTTCGCGATCACATCCAGCACGCTGACATAACACGCCAACCGCAGCGGCTCACCGTGCGGCGCACGGAAATTCCCCGTGACCAGCGCCGCCACCCACACCACCGCCGTGGCCCCCACCCGCGACACCAACAGCGGCCACAACCCCGCGGCAGGGTGAGTCTCGTGCATGGCGATGAACGTGACCGCGAACGCGACACCCGAACCAACCGTCAGCAGCGCGACACGACGGTCGAACCGCAACTCCCGGCCACCGGTGATCTCCTCGGTCACTTCGTCCGGCGACTCCTTGCTCACCAACACCACCGCGACCAGCGCACACACCATGCCGACATAGGCCGGCGGACTCGTCCGCTCCCCCGTCACCAACCCGACCAGCACTGGAACCCCGGCCACCAGCACCGCGGTCAGCGGCGACACCACCGCCATCGGCCCCGAGGCCAGCGCCGCGTAGAACCACCACACCGCCAGGCCACTGGCCACACCCGAGACCACGCCCCACAGCATCGATGCGGTGTCGACATGCCCGCCGACCACCGGCGCCACGACCAGCAGAATCACCACGGACAGCGGATAGGACACGATGACAACCCGCAGCGCCGCCACCCGCCGCGAGGCGATACCGCCGACGAAGTCGCTCACCCCATATCCGAGGGCCGCGAGCAGCGCCAGGAGGACCGCCGTCAACGCATGCCTTTCACCCGCCGCCCCAGCTCGCGGGTGACCTCACGCTCGGCGGTGCGCCGGGCGAGATCCTGGCGCTTGTCGTAGTCCTGCTTACCCTTCGCCAAGGCGAGTTCGACCTTGACCTTGCCGTCGGCGAAATACATCGACAGCGGCACCAACGTCTGACTGCTCTCCTTGATCTTGCCGGTGAGCTTGTCGATCTCGCGGCGGTGCAGCAGGAGTTTGCGGGTGCGACGCGGCGAATGATTGGTCCAGGTGCCGTGCCCGTACTCGGGGATGTGCAGCCCCCGCAGCCAGACCTCACCGTCGTCGACGGTGGCGTAGGCGTCGACCAGGGACGCCTTGCCCTCGCGCAGGCTCTTCACCTCGGTACCGACCAGCGCGACCCCGGCCTCATAGGTTTCCAGGATCGCGTAGTTGTGCCGCGCCCGCCGGTTGGTCGCGATGACCTTGCGCCCCTTCTCCTTCATATCCACCTTCCCACTCATCTGCCCTGATGCACGGCCGATTACCCGCTGTACGCCCAACCTGCCGCCCGCACCCGCGTCGCGTGACCACTCTGTACCAGGCGGTCACGTCGCGCCAGGAAATTACGCAACCTGACCAGCTTACGGACCCGCCCGGACCAGGCCATCCGGCAGATCAACAACATGGCCCCACGAAATCTTCCGGACGCTCCTGCTCGACCAGTTGCCCCAGGTGGCTTCGGCCGAACACCGTCGTCGCGGAGTACGACCTCTGGACCGGCAGGCTCTCCTGGGCCGTCTCGCACCGGGACGATAGACAAATCCGTAGGCTCGGTCACGTACATCCCGGCGCTCGACGAATCAGCCGCATATACCGATCCCGCCGTCACCGGGCTGCGATCGGACACCTGTCTGCACTATCGTCTAGGTAGTCGACGTGGTGCAGGATTCGGCTCTTCGGAAAGGAAAACAGCATGCCCCAGCAGGTACGAGGCGTCATCGCACGGACCAAAGGCGCCCCGGTCGAACTCACCACGGTCGTCGTCCCGGACCCCGGTCCCGGCGAGGTCGTCGTCGCGGTCGCCACGTGCGGGATCTGCCACACCGACCTGACCTACCGCGAGGGCGGGATCAACGACGAGTTCCCGTTCCTGCTCGGACATGAGGCGGCCGGTACGGTCGAGTCGGTGGGCGAGGGGGTTGATTCGGTCGCGGTCGGCGATTTCGTGATCCTGAACTGGCGCGCGGTGTGCGGTCAGTGCCGTGCCTGTAAGCGTGGCCGGCCGCAGTACTGCTTCGACACCTTCAACGCCACGCAGAAGATGACCCTGCTGGACGGCACCGAACTCACCCCCGCGCTGGGCATCGGCGCGCTGGCCGACAAGACGCTGGTACACGCCGGTCAGTGCACCAAGGTGGATCCCTCGGCCGACCCGGCGGTGGCCGGGCTGCTCGGCTGTGGCGTGATGGCCGGGCTGGGCGCGGCGGTCAACACCGGCGCTGTCGGGCGCGGTGATTCGGTCGCCGTGATCGGCTGTGGCGGCGTCGGCGACGCGGCCATCGTGGGCGCTCGGCTCGCGGGGGCGGGCACGATCATCGCGATCGACCGGGACGAGACCAAACTTCAGTGGGCCCGGGAACTGGGCGCCACACACAGTGTCAACGCCACCGAGACGGACGTGGTCAAGGCGGTGCAGGAGCTGACCGGAGGCTTCGGCGCGGACGTGGTGATCGACGCGGTCGGGCGGCCGGAGACCTGGAAGCAGGCCTTCTACGCCCGTGACCTGGCCGGCACCGTGGTCCTGGTGGGCGTGCCGACGCCGGACATGGTGCTCGAGCTGCCGCTGATCGACGTGTTCTCGCACGGCGGATCACTGAAATCCTCCTGGTACGGGGACTGCCTGCCCGAGCGGGACTTCCCGATGCTCATCGACCTCTACCAGCAGGGGCGCCTGCCGCTGGACCGGTTCGTCAGCGAGCGGCTCGAGCTCGACCAGGTGGAACACGCCTTCCACACGATGCACGCCGGTGAGGTGCTGCGCTCGGTGGTGGTGTTGTGACGAGCGCGCTGCGGATCGACCGCGTCGTCACCTCGGGCACATTCGAGCTCGACGGCGGTTCCTGGGAGGTCGACAACAACATCTGGCTGATCGGTGACGACACCGATGTCGTGATCGTCGACGCCGCACATCGGGCGCAGCCGATCATCGACGCGGTCGGCGACCGGAACGTCACCGCGATCGTCTGCACCCACGCACACAACGACCACATCACCGTGGCGCCGCAACTCGCCGAGCAGTTGGACGCTCCCATCCTGCTGCATCCCGGTGAAGACGTGCTGTGGAAAATGACCCACCCGGACCAGGCATACCGGGACCTGGCCCACGGCGAGCGAATCCCCATATCCGGCACCGAGATTCGAGTGATCCACACGCCCGGGCACTCCCCCGGGTCGATCTGCCTGCACCTGCCCGAGGCCGAGGCGCTCTTCTCCGGCGACACACTGTTCTCGGGCGGTCCGGGCGCGACCGGGCGTTCGTACTCCAGCTTTCCGACGATCATCGGCTCCATCCGGGACAGGCTGTTCGCGCTGCCCGAGCAGACCCAGGTGCACACCGGACACGGCGACGGCACGACGATCGGCGCCGAAGCGCCGCACCTGGCCGAATGGATCAAACGCGAAAGCTGAAATCAGGAGCCGGCTGCCGTGCCCGAGGTGGTCACGGCAGCCGGGCAGACCAGAGAGCGGAGGCCTCATAGATGCCGGAACACTCGAATCTCTACATCGCGGGTCTCTGGCGCCCGGCGCAGGACGGCGCCCGACGTGAAATCCGTTGTCCGGCAAATGGACAGCTGGTTACCGCCGCGGCCGAGGCCACCGCACAGGACACGCACGCGGCGATCGCGGCCGCCCGCCACGCCTTCGACGACGGCCCGTGGCCGCACACCCCAGAACCGCAACGCGCACAGGTGCTCTGGCGCGTGGCAGAGCTGATCGAACGCGACCGGAAGGATTTCGCCCGGGCCGAGGCGCTGGACACCGGAAAGCGTCTGGTCGAGGCCGAATACGATATGGACGACGTGGTCGCCTGCCTGCGCTACTACGCCGGGGTCGGCGGCACCGACAGCGGGCGCGTCGTCGACACCGGGCGGACCGACGCGATCAGCCGCCTGGTGTACGAGCCGGTCGGCGTGTGCGGGCTGATCACGCCGTGGAACTATCCGCTGCTGCAAGCGATCTGGAAGATCGCACCGGCCCTGCTCGCCGGCAACACGGTGATCCTCAAGCCCAGCGAGCTCACCCCGTCCACCGCCGTGCTGCTGATGCGGTCGCTCGAGGAGGCGGGACTGCCGCCCGGCGTGGCCAATCTGGTGCTGGGCGCGGGCCCGGTCGCCGGTGCGCCACTGGCCAAGCATCCCGATGTTGACATGGTGTCCTTCACCGGCGGAGTCGAATCCGGTACCCGCGTCATGGCGGCCGCCGCGGCGACGGTCAAACGGGTCGCGCTCGAACTCGGCGGGAAGAACCCCAATGTGGTCTTCGCCGACGCGGACTTCGACACCGCGGTCGACTTCGCGCTCACCGCGGTCTTCCTGCATTCGGGGCAGGTGTGCTCGGCCGGTGCGCGGCTGATCGTCGAGGAATCCCTGCACGACCGCTTCGTCGACGAAATCGTCCGGCGCGCAGAGCGAATCACGCTCGGCGGCCCCTTCGATCCGGACGCGGAGGCCGGCCCGCTGATCTCGGCCGCGCACCGGGACCGGGTCGAGGCGTACGTGGCCGCGGGCCTGGCCGAGGGCGCGGTGCTCCGCTGCGGCGGCGAGCGTCCGCGGCAGCCGCATCTGCGGAACGGATATTTCTACCCACCAACCGTTCTCGACCGGTGCCACTCGGAAATGTCTGTTACACAACGGGAATCGTTCGGTCCGGTGCTGACCGTGGAGACATTCACCGATGAGGACGACGCGGTGCACATCGCCAACGACACCGTCTACGGACTCGCGGGCGCGGTCTGGACAACGGACGCGGGCCGAGCACAGCGCGTGGCCACGCGACTGCGGCACGGAACCATCTGGATCAACGACTACCACCCGTATGTGCCGCAAGCCGAATGGGGCGGAATGAAGCGTTCGGGCAACGGCCGCGAACTCGGCCGCGCCGGCCTCGACGAATACCGCGAGATCAAGCACATCTGGCACAACATAGATCCTAGGCCGCAGCACTGGTTCCGGCACTGACCGAAATAATCACTGCCACAACCAGTCCCGGTGGCATCGTGCTACCGCCACGAGCCTGCGGCAGTGATCCGGAGGCCGTACCTCACGGCCGAGGACAGGCGGGCCGACACTGACCGCTCCGTCGTACATCAAGTCCTCAGAAGGAGCCGACCAGTTCCCCTGCCAGTTTCAGCGTCCGGGCCTTCTCGGCATCGTCACCGACGAGGCTGACCAATACCTCGGTCGCGCCCGCATCCGCGTACGCGCGGACCGCGGCGGCCACGGTCTCCTCATCCCCCGCCACGACCGTCTCCGCGACGCTGCTCTGCCCCTGACGGTCCAGCAGCTTGCGGTAGGTGGCGAAGTCGGACGCGAAGCCGAGCACGCCGGCGACCTCGTCACGCACGGCGTCCGGCCTGGTGGTCACGCTCAGCATCACCGACGCGACAACCCTCGGATTCTTGGCCACGGCGTCGATCCTGGGCCGGATGTGGTCGGCGATCGTCGCCGGTGTCGCCCACACCGTGACCGTTCCATCGGCCAATTCGCCTGCGATGCGCAGCATTACGGGACCGAGCGCGGACAGCAGCACCGGCGGCGGCTGCGTGCCGGGCACCTGTACATGGCCGGTGCCAGAGAGTTCGGTACGCAACGCGGTCAAGTACTCGCGTGTGTGCTGCGCGGGCCGGTCGTAGGACAGGCCGTACACGTCCTCGATGAACGGCCTGTGGCTCGGCCCGACGCCGAGAGTGAACCGGTTGCCGATGGCCGCCACCACCGTGAGGGCCTGCCCGGCCAGTGAGATCGGGTGGCGCGGATAGGTCTGCACGATCGCGGTGCCCAGTTCGATGTCCGGCACCGCCGCCCCGACCAGCGCCGCGACGGTGAGCGGATCCCACGACAGGATCTGGTTGAAGTACGCGCTCGCCAGCCCGTGCTCGGCCGCCGCACGCACCTGCCGGATATAGGACCGAACATCGCTCTGTTCCCCCACGTACAGGCCGATTCGCATCATTCCTCCAAAGGTGAATTCAAGATTCCGCTTATCCGACGGTAGCATAAGGTGAACCCGAAGTTCCGGTTGATGGGAGGTCCGAGTGCGGGCGGATGCACGCCGCAACCGATCGGCGATCACGAGCGCCGCGCTCCGGCTGGCC
The DNA here is from genome assembly GCF_019038435.1 of Nocardia alni. Lineage (GTDB taxonomy): Bacteria > Actinomycetota > Actinomycetes > Mycobacteriales > Mycobacteriaceae > Nocardia > Nocardia alni. The sequence goes on along the minus strand of NZ_JAGPOX010000053.1, from coordinate 49,034 downwards.
GGCGAGCGCGGCGACGACGTGTCGATGGAGGACATCGCGCGCGAGGCGGGGGTCGGCGTCGGCACGCTGTACCGCCATTTCCCGGATCGGCGCGCCCTCCTGGAGGACATCGCGGTCGACACGCTGCAGGAACTGCTCGACGCCATCCGCGCGGAGGTCGGCCGGGCTCCGGCATGGGAGGCGCTACTGCGAATCGTCGACCACTGCGTAGCGTTGCCGCTGTCCCTCACCAAGTCCCTGATCACCGGCGAACCGCAACGCCCCGAACTACCCGAACTGGAGGCCGAGGTCAACGCCCTGATCGTCGAGATCGCCGCGGCCGCGCAACGCGAGGGCGACCTACGCCGCGACATCCCGCCGGCGGAGGTGGTGGGCCTGCTCAACGTGGCTGTGTGCCGCTGCGGCGCCCGCGCCGACGACCATTTGACCCGCGTACTACTCGACGGCCTGCGCACACCACGGAACGGATTCGGCCACGAGAGCCATCAGGAATGACGGCGACCTTTCCGTTGTTGCCCAGGAAATTCGACGTCGTCGGTCCGGAAGGAAATGTGCTTCATGTCACAAGAATCGGTTAGCGGCCCCTCGATCCACCTCGACGAATTCTTCAGCGAATTTCACGCGGGATCATTGCGGCTGCGGAACAGGTTCGCGATGGCTCCGATGACGAGGGCGAAATCGCCCGGCGGCATCCCGAATACGGAGAATATCGAGTATTACCGCGCCCATGCCGCCGGTGGCGTGGGCCTGATCGTCACCGAGGGCACGTACGTCCGGGGCCCGGCCGCGGGTCCGACTTCGGAGGTGCCCCGGTTCTACGGCGAGGACAGCGCCGCCGGGTGGCGGGCGGTGGTCGAGGCGGTTCATGCCGAAGGCGCCGCCATCGTTCCGCAGCTGTGGCATACGGGTGTGTCGCGGGGAGACAAGCCCGACTTCGAGACGGATACCCCGTCGGTCAGCCCGTCGGGTGTGGACCACACCGGGAGCCGGGTGGGGCGGGCGCTGACATCCGGTGATCTGGACACGCTGATCGGCTCATATGTGGAATCGGCGCTCCTGGCCAAGCAGCTGGGTTTCGACGGCGCCGAACTGCACGGTGCGCACGGGTACCTGCTCGACCAATTCTTCTGGACCGCAACCAATCATCGCACCGATGAATACGGTGGGACATCGGCCCAGCGCGCCGCCTTTCCGGCACGCGTGGTAGCCGCCATCCGGGAGGCCGTCGGTCCCGATTTCACGATCATCTTCCGCTATTCGCAGTGGAAGGGCGCCGATTACACCGCCAGGATCGCCGACACTCCCGGTGATCTCGAGGCGTTGCTGGCGCCGCTCGTCGAGGCCGGTGTCGACGTCTTCCATACCTCGCTGCGTCGGCATTGGCAGACCGAATTCACCGATCACGCCGACGATCTGAGCCTGGCCGGCTGGACCAAGAAGATCACCGGGCTGCCGGTGATCACCGTAGGTTCCGTCGGGGTGGACAGCGTTTTTCGTGGCGATCGAATCGATGAGACTCAGGCCCAGCGTTTCGGCCTGCTGCAACAGCAATTCGAACGCGGCGAGTTCGACGTCGTCGCGCTCGGCCGGGCCTTGCTGGCCGACCCGGAATGGGTGAACAAGATGCGCGCCGGACAGCTGTCGGAAATCACGCCTTTCCGATAGATCGCGACCGGATTTCCTGGCACAGCCACGCACCGGCGGCCGGACGCGCTATCGGCGTCCGGCCGCTTTGCGGTCAGGCGCGGCCCGCCGACGTGAAACTCATGTCCGCGTAGCGATCACCCGCGACCCGCGCCGCGATCGGCTCGAGCAGCGCCAATTCGCTGTCGGTCAGCACCAGGTGGGTGGCCGCGGCGTTTTCCTCGACGCGAACGCGCTTGCGGGTTCCGGGGATCGGGACCACTCCGGCGATGCCGTGCACCTGCGCCCGCTGCTGCACCCAGGCCAGAGCGATCTGGCCGAGGGTCGCGCCACGCGCCTGTGCCAGCTCGCGCACCGGGTCGAGCAGGGCGGCGTTCGCCGCGGCGTTGTCGCCGGTGAAGCGGGGCTGTTGACGGCGGAAATCATTGTCGCCCAACTCCTTCCGTGCGTCTACGAACGATCCGGTGAGGAATCCGCGACCGAGCGGCGAGTAGGGCACCAGCCCCACACCCAGCTCGACGGCCGCCGGGATCACGCTCTGCTCGATGTCACGGCTGAACAGCGACCACTCCGACTGCACCGCCGCGATGGGATGCACCGTGTGCGCCGCACGCAGTTCGCTCGCGGTGACCTCGCTCAGGCCCAGATGCTTGACCTTGCCCTCGGCCACCAGTTCGGCCATCGCCCCGACGGTCTCCTCGATCGGGACGTTCACATCGCGCCGATGCATGTAGTACAGATCGATCACATCGACCTCGAGCCGCCGCAAGCTGTCCTCGATGCACTGGCGCAGGTACGCGCGGTCGTTGCGGATGATCCGCTTCGTGGGATCGGCCGGGTCGACGGTCAGCGAGAATTTCGTGGCGAGCACCAGTTCGTCGCGATGCTTGGCGACGAACGGCGCGATGAACTTCTCGTTCTCCCCCGCGCCGTACACATCCGCGGTGTCGTACAGCGTGACGCCGAGTTCGAGCGCCCGCTCCAGGGTGGCCCGGGCCTCGTCTCCGTCGGTGGGCCCGTACGCGAAACTCATTCCCATACAACCCAAACCCTGCACGCCCACCTCCGGGCCGCCGGTCCCCAGCTGTACCGTCGCGATCCGTTCCGAACTCATAAGGCTTCGCCCCTTTCCAGCGCCCGTCGGGGCGCATGAAGTCGATATCCATCACCGCACCCCTACGACACTAGGAACCTGGAGCGCACTCCAGGCAAGGGATTGCCGGGCCGAACCTGTCGCCGGTCGCACGGACTCGGCAGCGCAGGCTACGAATTCCGCGCCGAAGCCATGCGGTCCAGGAGCCAGCGCGGGCCGACCACGCTCGCACCGAGTTCCTCGACTCGGGCACGAAGTCCACGATCGGCCGTGACGACCGTAATCGCATCGGATTCGACCGATGCCGCCACCACAGCCACGATCGCGTCGTCCCCCGACCCCTCCGCGCGCACCACCTCGAGGCCGGGAACCATCCGGTCCGGGACGGCGCCCTTGGCCGCTCCCTCCAGCACGACCACCATGCGGCCGGTCCATGACGAATGTTCTTGCAGGGCAACCAGATCCGCCAGCAAGCGCTGTGCGGCACCGGCACGGTCCCGCCACCAGCCGTCGGGCCGTGAACCGACGACATTGGCGGCGTCCACGACGATCACCTCGCTCATGCCGAAATCACCTCTCTCGCAGCGTTCGTGGCGACGATCCGTTTCTCGATCCAGCGATGCCGATCAAGTATCGGTGCGGGTGGTGAGTTCGATACGTAGGAGTGCGGCGTTGCGCAGAACACCGTCCGGCGTGTGGGTGGTGCCGCCGTCGGTGGTCACATACATGATCGTGCCCTCGTCACCCGGTTCGCGGCCCCAATAGGCGCTGGATGGTCCGACGATCACCGGGTCGAACGGGTCGCCGAGCAGGTGGCGCACCTCGCTGCCGTGGCGCGGCGCGAGCGGGACGCGGTCGAGGGTGCTGGCGCGGTGGCGGGTGACGTAGGCGAAGCCCGCGTTCTCGTCGAGGCAGAAGTCATCGGCGTTGTCGATGGCAGCGACGAACTCGGCGGGGCCGGCGGGGCCGAGCGTGGCCGGATCGACCGGGACGCGCATGAACACCTTCTGCGCGGTCGAGGTGTAGTAGAGGTAGCCGGTCCGCGCGCCGTAGCGCACGCCGTTGATGCCGGGCTGTGGCGGCCAGGGCACACCGCTGTCGGGGTCGTCGGCCATGGTGTCGTGTTCGAGCCAGACCCGCGCGGTCGCCGAGCGCGCCGCGTCGAGCAGGTCGATGCGCCAGATCAGGCCGGCGAAGCAGTCCGCGACGGCCATCACGCCCGGACCGAGCAGGCAGCTGCCGTTCAGGCCGCGCGCCCGGTCGTCGAAGGTGAAGATCACCTCCGGGGTCACCGGGGCGCCCGGTGTCCAGCCGTTCAGGTCGAGCCGGACCAGGTGTGCCTCGTATGTGGTGTATGCCTCGGTGAGACTCACCACGAACACGTCGGGCTCGACCTCGACGATGCCGGTGACCGGGTGGTCGAATTCGTATACCAGCACCGGATCGGTGAAGGTGCGGGCCGGCGCGGGTACGCACCACAGCTGCTTCTGCAGCACGGCGGTGATCAGCACCGAGCCGTCGGCGCGCACCACCAGGTTTTCCAGGAAATACTTCTCCGGGAAGTGCGCGACCGGGGTGACGGCGACTTCCGGAATGGGCGCCAGAACCATGACGATTCTCCTTTACTGATCGAGCCCGGTGGCGTTCGAGGGAACGTCGTAGGCCATGAGGGTGAGCGAGACCGCGGTGAACCAGCCCATCAGCACCGTCACGTCGGCAATACCGTTGTCGCCGAGCAGATCCCGGGAACGACGGAACAGCCCCAGCGGTACCACCCGCGCCGCGGCCAAGGTCGTGGCCAGCTCGTACACAACCTGCTGACGGGGATCCTCGAAGCCGGTGGGCAGGCCCGCGATCAGCGCCTGCACCTTGTCCGGGTCGAGCCCGCCGAGCGCCTCGGCGATCTTCTCGTGCTCGAAACTGCTGTAGGCCGCGGCCCAGCGCCCGCAGGTCACGCAGGTCGCGATCTCGATCTCGGCCTTCGTCAGCGTCGAATCCGTCTGGTAGTAGGCGCCGGTCGGCGCGATCGTCCGCAGCAACGCCGGATTCGACGCCCAGATCTTGTGCGGCCCAGGCACTCCCCCGCGCAATCGCATCACGAAGTCGTACACTTCGCGCATCGCCGCGGGCATCCGCTCGACCGGCGTCTCCACGAAACGACCGAATGTGCCGAAGGCGTCCGGATCTTCGATCAACGCCTTCACCTCGTCGACATCAGGCATGGTTCTCTCCTCCGGGAACGTCGTAGGCGTTGAGCAGCGCGCCCAGCGCCAGATAGTGGATGACGATGAACACCACGGCGTCGTAGCCCGCCCGGCCGAGCGTGGCGACCGCGGCGTCGTAGAGCGGCGCGGGCACCGGACCGGCTTGCGTGAGCGCGGCGGCGACATCCGCGGCCATCAGTTCCTCGCGGCTCAGATCGGCCGGGCGCGCACCCGCGCTCAGGGCCGCGACCTGATCCGGGCGCAGACCGGCGCGGGCGGCCAGCGAGGTGTGCGCGTACAGCTCGTAGGCGACGTTGAACCGGCCGCCGATCGTCAGAATGACGACCTGACGCGCCCGCTCGCTCAGACCCGGCAACTGCTGGGCCAGGGTGACGAACTGCCCCAGCGGCGCCGCCAGTTCCGGGAAGTGCAGCAGCACACCCCACGGTCCGACGAACGCGCCCTCGGCATTCCTTACCTCGAAACCCTCGTACTCCCGCGCCCGAGTCATCGTCTCGAAGGCGTCGTAGAGCGGGCGCTGGCGGGCGGTCAGCTCCGCCGGTTGGACCAGAGGTAATCGCATCGATCTTCTCCCTGCCTTAAAAGAGGACGGACATCCGCTTTCGTTTAGCGTAGGCTCGCCCGAACCGGAGTGTCAACAGCCGAGGAGAACAACCCCATGCCACGGGTGAGCCAGCAGTACAAGGACGATCAGCGCGCCGAGATCTTGGCCGCGGCGCGACGATGCTTCGTGCGCAACGGCTTTCACCACACGACCATGCAGGACGTATTCGCCGAGGCCGACAAGTCCGCGGGCGCGGTCTACCGGTACTTCCCGAAGAAGGAAGACCTCATCGTCGGCGTCGCCGCGGAGAACCTCGCGGACGTCACCGCGATACTGCACGACGCGCTGACCGACGGCGACGGCGAACGCGGGATCGGCGAGGTGATGGCGAAGCTGCTAGAGACCGTCACCGAACGCCACCGGGACACAAGCCTGGCCACCATGGCCCTCATGGTCTGGTCCGAAGCCCTGCGCAATCCCGAATTGGCCCAGCAACTTCAGGCGGCCGAGACGATCATGGGCCAGGATGTGGCCGCCCTGGTCCACCGGCGCCAAGCCGCGGGAGCCTGGACCGAAATTCCCGCGGACGAACTGGCCCGGGTGATCCTGTCCGTCCTCCCGGGTTATCTGCTCAACCTGGCCGTGCTCGACCCGCGAGCGGCAGCCGGATTCCCCGAGGCCGTCCGCACGCTCTGGCCGAAGTGAGCCCGGCGGCAACTGTCAGCGACCCGCGCCCACGCGGCCACCGTGCCCGATGGCCACGATTTCCCTGGTGATCCGGCGGCCGGACCCATTCAGCAGCCGCACGTACTCCGGCACATCCGCGCGATGGACCGGGGCGGTGACGGATAGGGCGCCGACCGTCGCGCCGGTTACCCCGCGCAACGGGATCGCGACACTGAGATACCCCAGGCGGGTCTGCTCGTACTCCACCGCATAGCCGGACTTCCTGACCCGGGTCAGTTCGCGGGTCAACGCTCCCGCCGCGGTGACGGTGCGCGGCGTGCATCGCGTCATCGGCAGAGTCAGTACCTCGTCCAGCAGCCACGGTGAGCCGAAGGCGAGCAGCGTCCTGCCGGAGGCGGTGCAGTGCACCGGCATCCGCGCGGCCACCCCGGCGCGTGCGGGGACCTGGCCGGACGCGGTATCCAGGCACAGCACCGCGAGACCGTCCAGCACCGCGAGCTGGACGGTCTCGCCGGTGATCCTGTGCAGATCCCGCAGGTGCGGCCGTGCCGCATCGCGCAGGATGCTCCGGCTGGACACCCGCTGTCCCAATTCGAACAGGCGGATACCCAGCCTGTAGTGGGCGCCTCGGCGTTCCAGCACGCTCCAGCGCACCAGATCCCGCGTCAGCCGGTGCATGGTCGATTTGGCCACGCCGGTCCGGTGGGACAGCTCGGTCAGGCTCAGGGGTTCGTCCCCGGGCTCGAACGCGTCCAGGATGAGCTGTATCTTGCCGAGCACGCTGTTCGCGCCCTGGCGCTCGCTAACCGTGGTCATCGGGAACGACCACCGCACGGCCGCGGATCCGGCCCGCCCGCAGCAGGTCCAGGGCCGTCGCCGCATCGGCCAGGTCGAATCTCTGTACCGGTACGCTCAGTTCGCCTGCCGCGAGGCGCTCGATCAGCGGGCCGGCCACCTCCCGCGCCCGGCGCTCGCGCCGAATCATGTTCACCGGCAGCAGCGCTACGTCGTCCAGCAGCCACGACGGCAGGTCGATGCGCGCCTCGGCCCCGGTCACATAGCCGATCGCCACCGCGCGCCCGCCGGGCCGCACCCATCGGGTCCGCTCGATCAGGCCCGATCCACCGAGCGTGTCCACCAGTAGTGTTGCGGGCCGCTGTCTCGCGAGTTCCTCGGCCGCCGTGCGGGATAACGGCTCGACACCCGGCGGTACCTGGGCCAACCTCTCCTCGTGGCCGACCACTCCGATCACTCGCGCGCCGGCGACCAGGGCCTGCTGGGCGACCATCGAGCCCACCGCACCGGCCGCGCCGGTCACGACGACCAACTCGTCCCGCGCCAGTCTCGCGACATCGTGCAGCGCGACATACGCCGTGGTGGCCGGGACGAAGAAACTCGCGGCGACCTCGGGCGCCAACGGGTGGTCCAGCGACGTCACCGCCTTGACCGGCACGCTGACTCGTTCGGTCCACGTACCGTCCCGCAGCACACCCAGGCCCCCGCCGCGCAGCACCACCTGGCGTCCCGGCTCGAGCCCCGACCCGGGATCGGCGGCCAGCACCACGCCCGCACCCTCGACCCCGCCGATATAGGGCAGCTCCGGCCGCATGCCGAATTCGCCGCCCGCGACCGTGGCATCCAGGTGCGCGACCGCCCCGGCCTGCACCCGCACGAGCACCTGGCCCTCGGCCCGGACCGGCTCGGGAACATCGTCGAGCACCGGCGGCGCCCCCCACGCGTGGAACCTGGCCGCTCGCATCAGGCCGCGACCTTGCTCAGGAATTCCAGGCTGATCGGGTTGTACTCGGCGGCCTGCTCGTGCTGCGGCCAGTGCCCGCAGTCTTCGAACAGCTCGAGCCGCGAACCCGCGATGGCCTCGTGCATGGCCGTGGCCTCGGGCACCTCGCCGAACGGGTTCTTGCGGCCCCAGACAATCAGCGTGGGCTGGGCGATCCGGGCCAGGTCTTCCGGCTTCAGCAGGTTGCGCCGACGCCGCTCCATATCCTGCAACGACAGCAGGTTGTCCACGTTGGCCACGAACTCGGGCTGATGATAGATAGCGTGCCTGACCTCGACCAACTCCTCGGTGGCATCGGCGTCGTCGGCCATCAGCAGCCGCAGCCGCTGACGAGTCAGCTCGATGTCGTCGCTGGCCACGGCCTGCTTGGTGCTGGTGCGGATGCGGTCCATCACCGCCGGGTTGGCCACCGTCCCACCAGCGCACAGCAGCTGCAGGCTGCGCACCCGGGCCGGATGCTCGATCGCGGCCCGCGCGCCGACCCAGCCACCCAGCGACTCTCCCACGATGTGCGCCGACTGAATCCCGGCCGCGTCGAAGTAGGCCAGCAGGTGCTCGACATAGTCGGCGATCTCGTAGGGATGGGCGGGCTTTCCGGTGTAACCGTGGCCGAGCATATCGATGGCGTGCAGGTCGTAGGCGGAATGCGCGACGATGTTGCGGGCGAATGCCTCCAGGTGCCCGCTGGTGCCGTGCAGGAAGACCACGGCCTCGGCATTCGGGGCGCCCGCACGCAGGGTCCGGGTCCGGACCCCGGCGGCATCGATGTATTCGACGCGGAACGGTGCGGGGCCGAGTTCGGTCCAGATACTCATTGTGTTGCTCTGCTTTCTCCGGAAGGCGGCTACCGATTGATTCGATGTATTTGCGTATTGCTTCGCGGGGCAAGCTTCCGCACCGCGACGATCAGCGCGGCAATGACGGGCAGGGCCACCAGTGCTTTCATCATGCGGCGACCACTTTGTCCCGCACAGAATTCAGGAATCCCGTGACCACCGAATAGAATTCGTGCGGGCGCTCCTCCTGCAGGTGGTGCGAGGCGTGGTCCATCACGTGCAGGTTGCCGTTCGGCACCATTCGCGCCAGCATCAGCGGATAGTCCGGGGTGAGGAACGCGTCCTGCATACCCCAGGCGAACAGCACCGGCGACTGTATCTGCCCCAGTTCCGCGGTCAGATCCTGCCACTCGCCGCGTGGCGAATCGGACATCGCTGCCAGCTCCCGCTCACCCGGGTCCAGGCTCTGCTGATACCGCATGTCCAGGGTCTCCTCGGGCAGCGCCTCGGGGTCGTACCATTCCAGGCCGGTGATCAGCCGACGCATCTTCTCCCTGGTCGGGCCCTCACCGCCGTAGTACACGTCACGGGCGTTGCGTCCGCGGCGGCCGCCCTCCGGCAGCGGCGCGAGCGGGCCGTAGAAGACCGGCATGCTACCGGTCACCACCAACGCGCCCGCCCGATCGGGATATTTCGCGGCCAGGTTGAGGGCGATAGTGCCGCCCCAGGAATTGCAGACGAAATCCGCGCGCTCGACACCCAGCGTGTCCAGCAACGCGACGGTCTTGGCCGCGTGATGGTCCCACATCGGCCCGGAGATCCGGGACTTCTCGGATGTGCCGTACTGCTGGATGTCGACCAGCAGGCAGCGCCTGTCCGCCGCGAAAAGCGGTGCGACCGGGCCGAAATCGCTCCACGCGGTGCAGCCGGGGCCGCCGCCGTGCAGGAATACGGTGTCCCGGCCGGAACCGAGATCGTGGTAGTGGTAACGGATCCCGCCGCCGTCGGCGAACCGGCTCTCAGGTGGTCGTGTCAACGGTCATACTCCTTTTCCGGTGGTGGACAGGGTGATTCGAGCCAATACCTCGCACAACCGGCGCATCGCGCGCACGTCCACCGTGTTCATGCCCGCGCTGAAGTCGATATCCTCGCCGGCGACCTTCGGCATACCGATCCGGACGGTCGGGATGCCGCGCGCCCGAAGGATGTTCGCGTCGGTCGCGCCGCTGTTGTCGGGCACCGGCTCGTGCGCGCGGCCCGCGGTCTGTTCCCAGGCGGCCACCGCGGTCCGCACGATGGGCGCATCAGGCGGGGTGTGGGTGCCCGGAATGGCAAGCACCATCTCGAATCCGAGCGACACGCCCAGTTCCGTGCCGACCTGCGCGACGAACTCGCCGAGTTCCCGTTTGATCGCCAGCGGCATGGTCTGCGGGGCGATACGAACGTCCATGCGGATGCGGCAGGCCGCCGGGGTGACCGCGAGCATGCGCTCCCAGCCGCCCGCGATCGATCCGATGATCCCTTGCGGCGCGGCGGTTTCGGTCCGATGCCGGGCCGGATAGTCCGCCAGCCAGTTCTCCAGCCGGGTCACCACCTCGGCGGCGGTGACGATCGGATTGCGATAGGGCAGCCGGTGTCTGCTTCCGGAGTAGGTGTGGATGCCCGGCACGGTGATCTCGAACCAGCAGAGCCCGACCTCCTCGTGCGCCACGAAGTCGCCGGGCTTGGCGATCACCGCGTAATCGGTGTGCCAGCCGCGCTCGAGCAGGAACGAACACCCCACGCCCTGACCGGTATTCGCGCGCGCCGGATAATCGGGCGCCTCGATCGCGTTGGTCGGCATGCCGCCCGCCCCGAACGCCACCACCACGTCACCGGCCAATTCCGGGCGGACCGCACCCAGCGCCTGGGCCAGCACCAGGATGCACGCCGCGTGCCCCTTGGGATTGCTTGCGCCGAGCCCCGATACGAACGGGCCGTCGTCGCGGGCGGAGGCCCGCATGTCGTCCCGCAACTCCGGGCCGATCCACGGCAGGTCGATCTCCGGCTCACCGGTGGTCAGCGTGTCGATCGGCGCGTACAGCAGCAGATCCGGGCCGTCGCCGCGACCGCGCAGCCGACCGGCCGCGTTGGCCTGGAAATCGTCGAGATACTGTGGCGCGGCGGCAAATCCGGCCTGCGCCAGCCGTCCGGCGAGCATCCTCGCCAGCGGCGCCTCCCGGCCGGTCGGGCTGGGGATATCGGTCACCGCGTGGACCGCCGCGCGGAGCCGATCCTCGGTGATGTAGTCGAGAATCCGCTCGAGGCTCATGGTTCGATCACCGCCACCCCCATTCCGGTGAGCCATTCCGGCATCGCCGAATACGCCAGCGCCCGGCCCGGCGCGAACCCGAGTGCGGCCGCCATGGTCAGCCAGGTGCGCAGTTCCTGCCCGCCGTTGCCCGCGACCAATTCGATCTGTTCGCCGGTCATTTCGGCGTACGGCGCGAGGTGGCCCCGTTCCAGATCGGCGAGGAACTTCTCGTCGAAGTCGCTGAAGATCACCGGCCGGGCGGCGGTGATGATCTGCCGGCGACGGCTGTCGTACCGTTCCCAGTCGCCGCGGCCGTTCAGCCACGCCTCGACCAGGAACTCCTCGTCCGCGCCGTCGGGCGAGCGCCAGTCCGCGGGCCAGGGCAGCTGATGGGACAGCCCGCCGGAGGCGATCACCACGACACGCCGTTCCGTCGGCAACGCCGCGATCGCGGCGGCGAGGTTTCTGCCCAGTTCGGCGCAACGGTCCGGGCGCGGCAGTGGTGCGGCGAACACGTTCACCACCAGCGGCGCCACGGGGATGTCCAGACCTTCGAGCAGATACTGAATGGCGTGCGTCTGGCCGTGGTCGATCTGCAGGCGCGCGGAGATCGCCACCTCGGTACCGCGTTGCACCAGATCCTGTGCCAGGCGCTGGGCGAATTCCGGGTCCGTGCGCTGCGGGCCGCTCGGCGTGCGGGCCTCACCGGAGCCGATGACCTCGCCGACGCCGAGGGTGAACGCGGGAATCAGATCCAGCCAGAAGCCACGAAAATGGTTGGACCCCACAATGATCGCGATATCCGGCCGGGCCGCGGCGATGGCATCGCGGGCCTCGCGCAACCCGTCGCGGAACCGCTCGGCGTCGTCGGTATGCACGAGTTGGTCCCAGTGGGTGTTCATCAGCGTGGAGTGCGATGCGCCGACCCCGAGCACGATTCGAGCCATCTCAGTTCTCCCCCGGTTCGGTGACCTCGCCCAGCCGGGCGCGACGTTCCTCGCAGGTGTCCTCGGCGAGCTTGCGCCACTTCAGCAGCGAGTCGTCCGGGCGATACAGCCGCTCCGGCGGCGCGTCGGTGACCTCCACCATCCACTTGTCCTGCGCGGAGAACTGGCCGTGGAACAGCCAGCGGATGAAGCCGAGGTATTTGGCGTAGAAGGCCAGCCTGCGCGGGCCGCGCTCGAAATTGGCCATCACGCCCACGTAGAGGTGGTTGTCCGCGTCGACCGGAACATAGAACTCGTAGTGGATGAACGTCGGGTACACGATGCGCAGCACGCCGGGCATGCTCACCGAGGCGAAGCCGGGGAACTGCTGCGCGGCGATCACCGGGTTCACCGGACGGTGACCGCCGGTGTTGCCGATGTTCTGCACCGCGGTCGGCGGCTTCAGCTTGTACCAGGCCTGATTGGACCACCGGCCCAGGCCCGGAAAGTCGGCGTCCCAATGCTGCTCGTCCTGTACCCGATATATCCACCGCCCGCGCTGGACGATATGGGTCCGATTCCAGACCGGCATCGGCTTGAACATCCGCCACAGCGCGGTGCGGTGCAGGTATTTGGCGTGGCCCTCGTCGTAGCCGTTTTCGCAGGCGAAGCGCCAGTTGCCCACCCGAGGCTGAATGCGGGACCCGAGCGCCGCCGGGTTGGCGACCAGTTCCTCGGGCAACTGCTCGTCGATCGGCGGCGCGTCCTCGCCGTCTGCTCCGTCTCCCATGAACACCCACACCATGCCGAGACGCTCCTGCACCGGGTAGGTCGGCTGGCTGAGCTTGCCGCAGATCGGCGAGGACGGGCCGTCGGTGATGACCGCGGCGAGATCACCGCTGGCCAGATCGAAGGTCCAGCCGTGATAGGGGCAGGAAATCGTGCCCGGGAACTGCTGGTTACCCTGGCTCAGCGGGACGCCGCGGTGCGGGCAACGGTCCGCGAGCGCGTAAACCCGGCCCCGGTCCCGGATCACCACGATCTTCTCGCCCAACAGGGTGATCTGCGCAGGCTTTCCGCCGAACCGGGACGAGTAGCCGATCGGGTACCAGTAACCGCGGAATCCGGCCGCCGCCGCGGCGTAGTGCGGCCAGCTCGACCAGTCCTGGCGGCCGGGCAATTTCCCGCCCCGGGCCGGGCGACGGCGCTGGGCTGTGTTGCTCACCGGGTTGTTCATGAACCGCAGTCCATCACCGCGAACGCTCGGCCCCAAGGAACCCGGTCCGCTCACCGAACTCGGATCCGCTGACACCACACCGTATTCCACTGAGCGGACCAACCAGTGCCCGATCATCTGACCTGGCGCATTCCACTCAGCGGTCCGGATCTCATCGGCACCGATCCGAATCGCCTTTACGGTCCCATGCCATGTCCACTGTTCCCGAACCCACTGTGGCCGAGCCGCTCGCCCCTGAGTCCAGTGCCACCGAGTCCGTCCCCGAACCGATCGTCACCGACATCCTGTTGATCGGCGCGGGCCCGACAGGCCTGTACGGCGCCTACTGCGCCGGATTCCGCGGGCTTCGCACGGTCCTGGTCGACGGACTGCCACAACCCGGCGGACAGATCGCCGCGCTGTATCCGGAGAAGGAGATCCGGGACGTCGCGGGCGTACCGGTTGCCCGGGGTCGTGATTTCGTCGCCTCGCTGCTGAGCCAGGCCCGGGCCTACGAGCCGAGCATTCTGCTTGACACACAGGCGATTTCACTGAGATACGAGGCGGGACGCCCGCAGGTGACTCTCTCGGACGGGCGGGTGGTCGACGCGGGAGCGGTGATCATCACCGCCGGTATCGGCACCTTCACACCGCGTCCGCTACCGGCCGGAGAGCAGTTCCTGGGCCGCGGACTGAGTTATTTCGTCACCGATCCGGCCGCGCACGCGGACCGGAACGTGCTGATCGTCGGCGGCGGAGACAGTGCGGTCGATTGGGCTCTGGCACTTCGCGATACGGCACGGTCGGTGACGGTAGTGCACCGCCGCAGCGCCTTTCGCGCGCACGCCGCCAGTGTGACCGCGATGACCGAATCCGGTAGCCGTGTCATCACCGATGCCGAGGTAGAGGCCCTTACCGGCACGGAATCGGTACGGCAGGCGCACATCCGGGTGCGCGGACAGGACGCGCCGCAGGTGCTCGAGGTGGACAGTGTGATCGCCGCGCTCGGGTTCGTCGGCAATCTGGGCCCGTTGGCACGCTGGGGCCTGGACCTCATCCGGCGGTCCATCGTCGTGGACAGCCGGATGCGCACGAACCGTGAGCGGATATACGCCGCGGGGGACGTCACCGAATATCCCGGGAAGGTCCGGTTGATGTCCGTCGGCTTCGGCGAGGCGGCCACCGCGGTCAACAACGCGGCGGTCGAACTCGACCCCGAATTGTCTTTGTTTCCCGGCCATTCGACGGAAAAGGAATAGACCATGCCCTATGTGATCGGCGCCAACTGCATCGACGTGACCGACCGCGCCTGCTTGGACGTGTGCCCGGTGGACGCCATCTACGTCGGCGAGCGCAAGAGCTACATCAATGTCAACGAATGCATCGACTGCGGTGCGTGTGAACCCGAATGTCCGGTAGACGCGATCTTCGTGGACCGCAAGGCGCGCGACGACGCGTTCGTCGCCGACTCGATCGCCTTCTTCAGCGAAACCCTGCCCGGCCGCGCCGCGCCGCTCGGCGATCCCGGCGGCGCGGCGACGGTGGGTGAGGTGGGCGTCGACACTCCCCTGGTCGCCGGTTTCACCGGCCCGTGAATACCGGTTCGCGTTTGTCCAGAAAGGCTTGCAGGCCCTCGGCCGCGTCCGCGGTGTGCGTCAGCTCGAGGACGCCCGCCTCCTCGCGGGCGAGGGCCTGCTCGATCGGAAGGCCGTAGCCCTCGTCCACCACCTGCTTCAGCAGGCCGATCGCCGCGGTCGGACGGGTCGCGAGTTCCCGCGCCCGCTCGGCCACGGCCTCCTCGAATTCACCTGCGGCAACGACGAAGTCGACCAGGCCGATGTCCAGTGCCCGGCGCGGGCTCAGCCGCTCGCCCTCGATCATCAGCCGCTTGGCCAGGTGCGGGCCGAGCAGCCGGGGCAACCGCTGACTTCCTCCCGCCCCCGGAAACAGCCCGAGGGCGATCTCCGGGAAACCGAAGGTCGCCGCCTCCGACATGATCCGCAGATCGCAGGCCAGCGACAGCTCCGCGCCGCCCCCGAGCGCATGCCCGTTCAGCGCCGCGACGACCGGCTTGGGCGCCAGCTCGAGCATCCGCTGCACCTCGATCCAGCGCCGCATCTGCGCCTGGTTGCCCGCCGACAGATCCCGCATCACCGCGATATCCGCACCTGCGACGAAGAACCGCCCGGTCCCGGTGATCACGATGCACCGCACCGCGGGATCGTTCACCAGTGGCGGCAGGGTGGCCAGGAACTCCCCGATCATCGCCGGATCGACCGCGTTCGCCGGCGGACGGTCGATCCGAATCGTCGCCACCCCGTCCTCTCGGCTCATTCGCAACACACTCATCCGATACTCCCTTCGTTCCATGCCTCGCCTTCGACTGCGGCATCGTCCTGCCGCACCGAAGCGGCCGGAGGCCGATCACTCCGTTACCCCATCGGCTTCCAATGCGGCCACATGCTTTTCATCCAGGCCGAGCAGTTCGCGCAGCACCGCGGCGGTATCCTGGCCCAGCAGCGGAGCCGGGGCGGTCAGCGCACCCGGGGTCGCCGACAGGCGCGGCACGATGCCCTCGTGCCTGACCGGGCCCGCGATCGGATGGTCGAGTACCGGATAGAAACCCCGGGCGGCCAAGTGCTCGTCGGCCTCGACCAGGTCCCGGCCGGTGGCAACCGAGGCCGCGGGAACACCCACTGCCTGTAACCGGGTAGCCAACTCGTGCGCGTCCTGACCGCACGTCCACGCCGCGAGCGCGGCATCGATCGCGTCCTCGGCCGCCCTGCGATCCGGCGGCGAGGGCAGCCCGGCCAGGCCGCGCAGCACCTGCCACTGCGCCTCGGTGCGCACCGAGATCGCGATCCAACGATCTTGCCCCGCACAGGGATAGACACCACGCGGCACGCCCGAATCCGAGCGATTCGGGCGTTCGGCCGTGCGGTAATCGGACCGGCGCCGATCGAGTACCGCTGGGCCCATGGTCGCGGCCATCGCCTCGAGCTGGGACAGGTCGACGTGCCCGCCGTGGCCCCGGATCAGCAGGTCCAGTGTGGCCAGCACGGCCGCGTTGGCGGCCACCATGTCACCCAGGCCGAAGGTCAGCCCCTGCGGGGGTTCACCCGGATCGGCTGTCTCGCTGGACAGACCGGACATGGCCGCGAGGGTGTCCGCGAAAGTCACCGCGGTCCGCCACGGCCCGCTCTGCCCGACGCCCGACATGGATACCAGGATCACCCCGGGATTGCGTTCCCGCAGCGAGGCGTAGTCCATACCCCATTTCGAAAGGACGCCCGGACTGAAGTTCTCGACCACCACATCGCAGTGCGCGGACAATTCGCGTAGCAGCCGCTGTCCTTCTTCGGTGCGTAGATTCAGCGCGACGCTGCGTTTGTTCCGGTTGAAATTGAGAAAGTAGCCGCTGTCGTCCGGGCCGGCTCCGGGCCGCAGCCGCATCGAGGGCGCGAATCGGGTCGGATCGTGCCGATGTTTCGACTCGATCTTGATCACCTCCGCACCGTGCTCGGCCAGCTGCTTGGTCGCGTACGGCCCGGCCAGCACCCAGGTCAGATCGAGCACCCGGACTCCGTCCAGCGCCCGCGCGCCCCCGCGAGACGGACGGGGGCTGGTCGGGGTGGCCCACACGTCGGCGGCTTCCAGCAGCGGGGCCAGCACGACCGGCCGGGGCAAACCCGGTGCGTCCCAAGGAAATCCGGCGTCCTGCCCCACCCCGGGTATCGTGATGAAGAAATTCCGTGACCGCAGTTGCGGATTGTCGAGCAGGCGCGAGGGTGGCATCACCTCCGCCCAGGGCAGCGACCGTGCCCGGCCCTGCTCGGCGATCTCACCCGCCTTGCGCTCGGCGACGAACCGTGCGACCACGTCGTCCACGTGCGGGCGGCCTTGCCAGCGCACGACCGGATCGCGCCACCGCTCGCCGAGCAGGTCCGCCGCCTCGCCGGATTCGGCCAGCCAGGCGAGCAGATCCGTCCACATGCGCTCGCTGCCCGAATATCCCCCGGCCACATAGCCGTCCGCCGCCTCGAAGATCCGGTGCGCGACATGGTCGTACACACCGCCGTTGCGCACGGGGTACCGTCCGGCATGAATCCAGGAGATCGCCGCGGTCTCCAGTGTCGCTGCCACCGCCTCCTGCGCGGACACATCGATCAGCTGCCCGCCACCGGCCAGCACGCCCAGCAACGCGGCGATGGCGGCGTGCACCCCGGCCACCTGCATGGCCTGTTCCCGAGGCGGCGCCTTGGGCTGGCGGTCGGCGTGCCCGCCCAGCCAGGTCATACCGCCCGCCGAGGCCAGGACCAGATCATCGGCCTGCCAGTCGCGACGAGGACCGGTCAGCCCGAACGGGGTGAGTACCACGTGCACCGCATGCGGCCAGCGGGAGGTCCCGTCCGGCAGCACACCGCGTAGCGAGACGACCGGGCCGCTCTCCAGCACCACATCCGCACGGCCGGCCAGATCGTCCAGATCGCCACGGACCCAGCGCTTTCCGGCGTGCCAGTGTGCTCGCGCGGCCGGGTCGATCCCCTCATCGGAATCGACCCGGACCACCTCGGCGCCCAGTCCGACCAGCAGTCGCGCGCCCTGATACGCCAGCTCGTCGCCGAGATCCAGTACCCGCAGCGTCACGACGCGACTGCCACGGGCTGCGCCACACGTGGTTTGAGCACCGTGGAGCGCAGCACCGGATATACCACCAGCACAAGGACTGTCGAGGTGATGAACCCGAACGGGAAGACCCCGCCGCGCACCAGCGCATACGCCACGACCGAGGCGAATACCAAGGCGAGCACCCCGGCCCAGTTGACCGTCTCCACCTCTCCGAGCTCGCGACGCTTGCCTCTGCCGACGATGTAGAAGTCGGCCACCGCGAGCGAGATGAAACCGATCACCACGATGCCGAGCACGCTGAGGAATCCGGACAGCTTGTCGAATACACCGGCCGCGATCATCAGCAGACAGATCACGTTGGCCAACAGGATCATCACCAGCCGGTTCGGGTGCCGACCGGTCAGCACGTGGTAGAGGTTGGACAGCGCGAGCGAGGCCGAATAGGTGTTCAGCACCTGAACTTTCGCCTGGGCCACGCACATCAGCGCGTAGCCGACGCCGGTGGACAGGATGATGAAGTACGCGCCGGTATTGTGCGCGGCGACATCGTTGGCCGCGGCGAACGCCGTCGATCCGGTGGCCCTGCCGTGCGCCACCAGATACTGGCCGACGAGTTTGTTGCCGCCGGTCAGTACGACGACGCCCAGCGCGATCCCGACGATGTCCAGCATGATCACCCCGGCCAGGCTGACCGCGCCCACCGCCCGCGTACCGCGCGCGTACCGGCAGTAGTCGCCGTTGACCAGGATCAGCGCACCGCCCTGCCCGCCCAGCATCCCGATCACGGTGATCAGATGGTCCGACCGGGTGCCCGTCGCCATGGTGCTGGCCTGGGTGAACGCCGACGCGAGACTCGCTCCGGACTCGCTGTAGATCTTCACCATCATGAAGGCGAGCAGCCCGAAGAACAGGATCACCAGCACCGTGGAGGTCCGGGCCACCACCCGGATGCCGAACATGCTCAGCACCACCCACAGCACGGTGAGGACCCCGTAGATCAGCACACGCACGCCGATCGAGTCGTGCCAGCCCAGTGCGAACAGGGTTCCGTTGTAGAGCAGCACATTCTCGCTCGCCAGCAGCCCGATGATCATGATGGCGAAGGCCAGCGACGAAATCGCCGAGCCGCGCAGCCCGAGACCGTAGAGCCGGGGCAGCACCGTGCTGGACAACCCCTCGGTCTTGGCGATGTTGCCGAACAGCCAGCCCAGCACCAGGATGAACGTGCCGACCAGCGCCCCGGTCACCAGCCCCAGGACCGAACCGACCAACGCGGTGATACTGCCCGCGATCGTCAGCTGGAGCAGTGAGGTGGCGACCCCGGCAGGAAGCCACGAGAGATACCATCCGGACTTCCGCTGTTCCTGCGGAACGGGATTCAGTGAATTGTCGTCGATTGCCGCAGCGAGCGAATCGCCGCTGGTGGATACTTCGAGCACGATCTTGCCTCCTGGCTCGGCCATGCGGCCGGAACCGATTGTGCCGCAACCGCACTCGTCCTATGGGTGTGGTTCATGACGAAAGCGCCTTTGCAGTAGTAAAGATCGGCCGATTATTCGACCGGGAATTCCGACCGGCAACGCCCCCAGTCCGCTCACCGGACCGGCCACGCCGACGGCCCGCCCGATCAGCTCTTAGCATCGGCCGATGACTCCGCCGCTGACCCTGCCGACGCTGCTCGAGACGCGGGCCGCACAGTTCGGCGACAAGCCGCTGCTGCGCACCGCCACCGTCGCCCGCACCTATCGCGAGACGCGGGATATGGCCGCCCGCACGGCCGGGGCGCTGCGCGCCGCCGGGGTGGCGCCGGGCGACCGGGTGGCAGCGCTGGTGTCCAACCGGGTGGAGTTGCTGGATCTGATGCTGGGCTGCGCGTGGCTGGGCGCGACCGTGGCGCCGCTCAACACCGCATTGCGCGGCGCGAGCCTGCGGGCCGTGCTCGAGCGGGTGCGGACCGGCCACCTGATGGTCGAGGCCGAGCTGGTGACTGTCCTTCCGGATGACTGGCCCGGCACACCCTGGGTGCTGGACGACGAGCCGATGCGCCACCTCGCCGATGCCGATCCCCTGCCGCCGGCCGATGTGCGGCCGGGTGATTCGGCGGCGATCCTGTTCACCTCGGGCACCACGGGCGGCCCGAAGGGCGTCTGCTGTCCGCACGCCCAGTTCTATTGGTGGGGCCGCAGTGTCGGCTCAGCACTCGAGATCACCGCGGACGACGTGCTGTACACCTGCCTGCCGCTGTTCCACACCAACGCGCTCAGCGCCTTCGTTCAGGCGCTCGTCGCGGGCGCGGAATTCGTTCTGGGCCAGCGGTTCTCCGCGTCCCGGTTCTGGCACGAGGTGACCGCTTCCGGCGCCACCGTGACCTACCTACTGGGCGCCATGGTCCCGATGCTGCTGGCCCAGCCGCCGGGTGAACACGACCGCGCCCACCGGGCCTGGCGCGCGCTGGCCCCGGCCTCCCCGGCCGCGCTGTGCGAGCCGTTCCGGGAGCGGTTCGGAGTGCGGCTGGTGGACGGATTCGGCAGCACCGAAACCAATCTCGTGATCGGCACCGACACCGCACACACCCGGCCCGGATATCTCGGGCGTGTGCTGAACGGCTTCACCGCGCGGGTAGTGGACGACGACCACCCGGTCCCGGACGGTGTACCTGGCGAACTTGTTCTCCGCCATGACAATCCGTACGCGTTCGCCACCGGCTACTGGGATCAGCCGGAGGCCACCGCGCGATCCTGGCGAAACCTGTGGCTGCACACCGGAGACCGGGTGGTCCGCGAGCCGGACGGCTGGTATCGCTTCGTCGACCGGATCAAGGACGTCATCCGGCGGCGCGGGGAGAACATCTCCTCGTTCGAGGTGGAGCACGCCGTGGCCACGCATCCCGCGGTGGCCGCGGTCGCGGCCTTCGCGGTCGCGTCCGAACTCGCCGAGGACGAGGTGATGATCGCCGTGACGCCGCGCGCCGGGCACGACCTCGACCTGGCCGAGTTGCTCGCGCACTGTGCCCGGGATCTGCCGTATTTCGCGGTGCCGCGTTACGTGGACGTGGTGGCCGCGCTGCCGCTCACCGAGACCGGCAAGATCGCCAAGGCGGAACTGCGCCGACGCGGCGTCACCGAATCCGCCGTGGACATGAGGCCGCCGCGCACACACCCGGCGGGCAGCCGGTATCCGGCCCCAGGCAGGTCAGCTGCTGTAGCGCCCGAGTGATCCCGGCGGCCGCGGAGCGCAACGGGCCGACGCAGCGCCGCACATCCAGCCGCGTGGTCGGTCCGGTCAGCGACAGCGATGCCGCCAAGGCGCCGTGACTGCTGAACACCGGCACGGCCAGGCTGAGGTAGCCGAGCTTGACCTCCTCGGTTTCCAAGGCCATCCCGTCCTGGCGGATCTTGTCCAGCTGCCCGCGAAGCCGACCGGCGGACATCGTGGTCCTGGCTGTCATCGCGGTGAAGCCCTGCCGGGCCACCTCCTGAAACAGGCCGTCCGGCGAATACGCCAGCAGGACTTTGCCTGTCGCGGTGCAGTACAACGGCAGCCGCCCGGCCACCCGGGACTTCTTGTTCAGCCCGCGATGCCCGATGATCTTCTCGATGTACAGCACGTCGAGCCCATCGTGCACGGCCAGGTGCACGGTCTCCCCGGTAGCCATCAGCAGGTCTTCCATGTACGGCAGCGCCGCCTCGCGCAGGATGCGGTTACGGGGCACGCGCTGGCCGAGCTCGAACAACCGCAGGCCCAGCCGATAGTTGGTGCCGCTGCGTTCGAGCATTCCCCACGCCAGCAACTCCTGGGCCAGCCGGTGCACGCTGGCCTTGGGCACCCCGCTGCGCCGAGCGAGGTCGGTCAACGAGAGCTCGATGTCCAAGGGCCCGAACGCCTCCAGAATCAGACGGGCCTTGCCCAGCACCGAGTTCATCGGATCCTGCGCACTGCCCTGCGGGGCCGTCATCGCTGCTGTCATGATGTTACCTTCTCAACCAGACGAACTATTTTATGCCGCAATGACATTCAGCCCGATACAGGTGCGCGCAGCCGCGGCGTCAGATGGCCGGCGACGTCGGCCAGCAGGCGCCGCGGCAGGTCGTAGGAGCCGACGTGTTGCAGGAAAACGGCTTCGGCGCCCGCGTTCTCGATCGCGTGCAGCCGGGTGTGGATCTCCTCGGCGGTGCCGTACAGGCAGAACTCCCGGGCGAACACGGCGACCGCATCGTCGTCGACGTAAGGGTCACAGGCGCGCACGGCGGCGTCCCAGTCCTGCGCGTGCAGCAGATCCGGATAGCTCGCGGGCAACCGGTCGGGCACGGCGACGCGCACACCCGCCTTGGCCAGAAAGGACGCGCCGCCGTTATGTGCGATGCCGAGGCAGACCGGCTTCAGCTCCCGCGCGTCCCGGGCGACATCGCCGGTGATCCGGCAGAACGCGGACACGGTGATCGGACCGGGCGTACGACCGGCCGCGCCCGCCCGCACCTCGGCGATGGCCGCGGCCAAGGGCTCGGGGGCCACCCCCGACAGCAGGATCGCGCCGTCGGCGATCTCACCGGCGAGCCGCAGATTACGCGGCCCACTCGCGGCCATATGGATCGGCACCGGCACCGGATCGCACAGGCCGGTACGTACCCCGCCGAAGTCGACCCGCCGGCCGGACAGCAGTTCCCGCACCACACCCAGCCGGGAGCGCAGTTCGGCCCCGGTCGACGGACGCAGCCCCACCGGCCCGACCGAGCTGTTGCCGACCCCGACGCCGAGCACGAATCGTCCCGGCGCGAGTTCCGCTACGGTCCGCGCGGCCGAGGCGACCACCGCCGGGTGCCGCGTGACCAGATTGGTCACCGCGGTGCCCAGCCTGATCCGCGAAGTCACGCCCGCGACCGCCGCCGCCACGGCGAAAACATCCCGCCACAGCAGCTGGGAGTCCGGCAACCACACTTCGTCGAGACCGGCGCGTTCGACCTCGAGAGCGAACTGCGCGATCTCGTTCGCCGGGGCGCAGGGCGGTATCCGGATGCCTATTCGCATGAGTGAACCTCCTCAGTTCCGTACAAAGTACGGTACCGCGCTGGACGCACTTCGGAAAGGTTTTGCGTTTCACGGCAGCGGCAACCCGCCTTTTCGCCGCCGGCGGCCCCTATCCCGCTCCGGGACGGCGAAGACAGGCAGACTGAATACCGATGCGGCTCAATCCTTCCGGTCGATTTCGCGCAACATACCGACGATGTACGCCTCGACCCCGGAAATGAACTGCCCGTCCGAGGGCAGGTCGGCGATCGCGTCCGCGTACTTGACGACCTGCGGGAACTCGTCGGCGGGCAACCCGGCGTAGTGGTGCACCCGCCTCCGGCGCTGCTCGATCGACTCCGGGTCGGCCAGCCGCCCCCACGGGCGCGGCGTCTGGTAGCCGACGAAGCCGATCGTGTAGGTAATCAGGAATCCGTAGCAGCGCACGGCGATCCGGCCCGGTATCCCGGCGTCCACCAGGCGCTGCAGGACAGCTTCCATCGCACCGCGCAGGGCGGTCGGGCTGCCAGTGACCCTGGAGGCCAGAAGCCAGGCGGCCGAGGGGTGTTCGCGCATCATCGCCAGAAATGCGTAGGCCACGGTGCGCAACGCCTCGGCCGGGCCGGCGTCGGGCTCGGCGGGCAGCCGCATCCGGCCCATCGCGCGGTCGGCCATGCCGTCCAGGATCTCGTCACGGCTGCGAAAGTAGCCGTACAACGTCATCGTGCCCACCTCCAATTCGGCGGCGAGCCTGCGCACGGTCAGCCGATCCAGATCGGCCTCCGCGTCGGCGATCCGGAGGGCGGCCTCGATGATGCGATCCGACGTCAGCGCGACCGTCCGGCCGTTCGTTCGTTTCCGCTGCTGAGCCATTGCGCCCCCTGCCTTCTCATCGTGATCGTCGCCTGCGCCGGTAACCGTACCGGAAGCGCTCGGCCTTGACTCCGTGCATCGAACGGTACATAGTACGAACGCCGACGTCGACCATTGCTGACAGGAGAACTCACATGCTGGCCGCCAACTACGTGGACAGCCGGTTCGGCCGGCTGCACTATGTCGAGCAGGGTGCCGGAGACCCGGTTCTGCTCCTGCATCAGACCCCGCGCTCCTGGACGGAGTTCATCGATGTGCTGCCGCTGCTCGGGGCCACGCATCGGGTGATCGCGATGGATACCGTCGGCTACGGCGGCTCGGCCAAACCGGACGACGACCAGAGCATCGAACAGTTCGCCGACGGCGTGGAGGACCTGGTGAACGGCCTGGGCCTGGACTCGTTCCACCTCGTCGGTCACCACACCGGCGGAGTGATCGCGGTCGAGGTGGCCGCACGGCTGGGCGCGCGGGTACGCGGGCTGGTGCTGTCCGCGACCCCGTTCATCACCGCGGAAAAACGCGCCCGGGCGGTCTGGAGACGACCGATCGACTGGGTCAAACCGATGCCGGACGGTTCGCACCTGGTGGAGCTGTGGAACCGGCGGCGGGAATACTACCGGCCGGGTCAGGAGGCCTCGCTGAACCGTTTCATGGTCGACGCGCTACGTGTGCTGGACCGCGCGGAGGACGGCCACATCGCGCTACACCTGTACCACATGCAGGAGCGGCTGCCGCTGATCACGGCCCCGGTGACGATGATCTGCGGCCAGGACGACGAGCCGTCCAAGCCCAGCATGGAACCACTGTCCGCCGCCCTGCACTGCAGGACTCACTTCGTGCCGGATGCCGGTGTCTCGCTGCCCGAACAGCGTCCGGACGAATTCACCCGGCTCGTGCGCGAGGCAGTGGCAGCGAGCAGCCGGACGACTCAATGCGGAGACACTTCGAGGTAGAGCACGAGAAGCGCGATCCACACGATCAGCAGGATGATCGTCGATACCCGGGGATGACCGAGGGCGCGGTAGGCGTGCGGGCGCAACCACCCGGCCTCGACCATGCCCGCGGTGCCGCGACCGCGAGCGGACTCGTCCCGCTCCGGCGCATCGGCGTCGGGGCTGTCGGGCGTGCTCGATGACCCCGCATCGCCGGAGTCCTGGTTATGGCTGTGATGCACCATGGCGGAACGCTATCCGCCCCGGCCCGCATCCGTGGACTTTTTCCGCATCTGGAGCATCACGGGTTGTCATCGGTTGGGACACCTGACAGGCGATGGCTAGGCCGGCCGCACTACGAGATATACCGCGAACACCGCGACCCACACCGACATCAGCACCAGCGTCGATACCCGGGGCCGTCCCAGCGGTTTGCGCCGTTTCCACAACCCGGTCCCCCAACCGTGTCGCACGACGCCCGCATACGCCGCGCCACTGGACTGCGCGTTCGGCTGTTCGTCGTCGCTCGCCCGCGAATCGGTATTCGGCTGCGCTTCGGCGCTCGTCTCAGCGGCAATACCCTGCTGCTCACCGGTACCAGGTTGTACGTAGCCATTCGACTGCGCGACAACACTCGGCTGCGAATCGAAACTCGGCGAAACAGCAGTGACCTGCCGCTCACCTGCACTGGGCTGCGCATAGCCATTCGACTGCGCAGTGACAATCGGTAGCTCTTCCGTGTCGAACTGCGAGTCCGCCACAGATTGCGTATCGACATTCGGTTGCGTATCGACGGCTGCCCGAACACCAGCGGCCTCCCCCGAAAGGGCCGTCACCTCGGAGGAACCTTCGTCCCCGCCGATCACATCGTCGTTACCGAACATCATGTCAGAACCGTACCCATGGATCGGCTCGGAATAAACGGATTCGGGATGAGAGACACGAATTCCGAATCTGCACGCCCGTCCGGCAGCACCCCCGGTTCGGCTTCTCGTACTCGCCGGAGACCCTCTGCGCGCGACAATCAGCATGGAACATTCCAAAGTCGTTGTGTACCAACAACTCCGAATCGATTCGGGCTCAGGATTCGCGTAGGGTGATGACACCTCACTTCAAGGGGCGGTGTGGCAGATGGTCCAGGCCGCATCGCGCCGAGAAAGGAGGTGGTGGGATGGCGAAACATCGCCGGGACAAGAGCAATGCCCCGGTCGATTACGGCATCTGCTTTACGGGAGCTGTCGTGATCGCCGGGGCGCTCTTGCTGGTCCGCTGGTTCATCCAGCAGGTCAGGTAGTACCCACCAGATGGGTGAAGCGTCGGTAGGCGCCGGCGCTTCACTCCAGCATCACTCTCGTGACGCCTCCACTGTACTCGGTAGCTGCCCCGAATAGCCAAAAAGCCGAAGCGAGCGAGCAAGGCCCTCGCTAACTCGCACGACTAATACCGCTCGTCCGGCGGCGGTTCGAAATCCCACTCCGGGGGAGGTTCGTCATTCCAGGCGGACCGGGGTGCGGGCGAGACAGCCGGATTCGACTGTGCCGCAGCGCCCGTCTCGGCTTGGACGGCCGAGCGGGATCCACCCGTCGAGCGGGTGCGTGCCGCCTTGCCGCCGGTGGATGCCGACTCAGCAGGGGGCTGGCTTCGAGCCGGCGCGGCACTGCCGGCGGACGACTGTTCCGCAGCCCCGTTCCCGGCCTGCTCCGCGAGCGTATCCAGCACTCCCTCACCGTATTTGGCGAGTTTGCTCTCACCGATCCCGCTGATGCCGCCCAGCTCGGCCAGACTTCCGGGCTTCCGTGCGGCAATCTCGCGAAGGGTGGCATCGTGGAAGACGACGTAAGCGGGAACGCCCTGTTCCTTCGCGGTCGCCGCGCGCCAGGCACGCAGGCGCTCGAACAGGCCCGCGTCGGCCGGGGGGAGGTCGGCGGCGAGGCGAGAGGTCTTGGCGCGCGGGGCCTTTGCCGCCTTGACGCGTTCGGGCTCGCGGCGCATGTCGACCGTGCGGCTCTTGAACAGCACCTCCTCGCTGGCTGCGGTGAGGGTGAGCACGCCGTAGTCGCCGTGTACTGTCAGCAGGCCCTGGGCCAGCAGCTGGCGGACCACGCCCCGCCACTCGATATCGCGCAGTTCGGTGCCGATTCCGAAGACCTTGAGCTCGGCGTGCTTGTGCTGCACCACCTTCGGATTGGACTTGCCGAGCAGGATGTCGACGATATGCCCGGCGCCGAAGCTCTGCCCACGCTCCTTCTTCAGGCGCAACACCGTCGAGAGCACCTTCTGCGCGGCGACCGTACCGTCCCAGGTCTCGGGCGGGTTGATACAGGTATCGCAGTTCCCGCACCGCTCGCCCTGCTGGCCGAAATAGGCCAGCAGCTGGGAACGACGGCACTGCACCGTCTCGCACAGCGCGAGCATCGCGTCCAGGTGCAGTTGCAGCTGGCGACGATGCGCGGCGTCACCGTCGGACAGGTCGATCAGTTTGCGTTGCTGCACAACGTCACTCAGGCCGTAGACCATCCACGCGGTGGACGGCAGACCGTCGCGGCCCGCACGGCCGGTCTCCTGGTAGTACCCCTCCACCGACTTCGGCAGATCCAGGTGGGCGACGAACCGCACATCGGGCTTGTCGATGCCCATCCCGAACGCGATCGTGGCGACGACGACCAGCCCGTCCTCACGCAGGAACCGCGACTGATTGGTCGCCCTGGTGCGCGCGTCGAGTCCGGCGTGATACGGCACCGCCTCCACGCCGTTGCGGGTGAGGAATTCGGCGGTCTTCTCCACCGAATTGCGCGAGAGGCAGTAGACGATCCCGGCGTCGCCCGCGTGCTCGGTGGTGATGAAACTCAGCAACTGCTGCTCGGCCCGGTTCTTCGGCTCGATGCGGTACTGGATGTTGGGACGATCGAAGCTCGACACGAAATGCCGTGCGCCCCGCGCATCGCCCGCCGATGCCTCCGGGAGGTCCAGGCGCTCGGCGATTTCCTTGCGGGTGGTGGCGGTGGCCGTGGCCGTCAGCGCGATGCGCGGCACCTCGGGCCAGCGCTCGTGCAGCACCGACAGCGCCAGATAGTCGGGCCGGAAATCATGGCCCCACTGCGATACGCAGTGCGCCTCGTCGATCGCGAAGACCGATACCTTGGCCCGGTTCAACAGGTTCAGCGTCGACTCGAGCCGCAGCCGCTCCGGCGCGAGATACAGCACATCGAGCTCGCCGGAGACGAATGCCTGCTCCATGGCCCGGCGCTCATCCGGGAACTGGGTGGAGTTGAGGAAACCCGCCCGCACCCCGACGGCGTTGAGCGCGTCCACCTGATCCTGCATGAGCGCGATCAGCGGAGAGATGACCACACCGACGCCCGGCCGCACCAGCGCCGGAATCTGGTAACACAGCGATTTACCGCCACCGGTAGGCATGAGCACCAGCGCGTCACCGCCGTCGATGACCCGCGTCACGATCTCGTGCTGCTGCCCCCGGAAACTGTCGTACCCGAACACGCGGCGCAAAACCTCTTGCGCCGCATCAGATTCGGCAGGGCTGGTTGATGTCTCGAGCGTCTCCGGGAAACTCACCCCAGCCATCCTACGGATCAACGACAATCACGCCAGACCCCTCGGCGGGTCGCACCCTTTCCGCCTCCCCACGCCTCATGCCGGACTCATGTGCGCCACCGGTGACATCGGCGGCCGGCGCATTCATCACTGCTCGCGCACGTAGTACCGCAACGTGCCGTAAGCGGTGACGGCCGCGAACGCGATGGCCACCGGAACCAGCGTCATCGATACGAGCGTGATGTCGTCGCTGGTGATGCCCGGGAACACCTTGGACTGGAACAGCGACCCCAGCGCCCGGTCGATCACCAGCGGCCGTGCGGCGATCAGGCCGACCACCGCCAGCGCCGAACCGACGATCGCCGCGGCCACGGCCTCCAACAGGAACGGCAGCTGCGTATACCAGCGGCTCGCGCCGACCAGTCGCATGATGCCGACCTCTTCGCGCCGGGTGAAGGCCGCGATCTGCACCATGTTCGCGATCAGCAATATCGCCGCGAACGCCTGCAACACCGCCAGCCCGAACGCGGCGTTGCGCAAACCGTCGAACAGGCTGACCAGCCGATCGACGATGTCCTTGTCATTGCGGACGAAGCCGACGCCCGGACGCCCCTGGAAAGCCTGCAAGATATGCGGATACTGATCCGCGTCGGTCATCTTCACCCGCAGCGAGGCGGGCAGCGGCGACGACGCGACGTACGCGGCCAGCTCCGGCTGATCCTTGAACGTCTTCTCCTTGGCCTCACGGACCGCGTCCGCGCGGTTCATGTACTGCACCGACACCACACCGGAGGTCTGCTTCAGATCCGCCATCAGCGACCGGCACGGATCCTTCGAGCAGTCCACGTCGGTCGCGGACACATTGTCGTTGAGGTAGAGCCGCACCTCGAGCCGGTCCAGGAAGTACTGCTCGGTCTTGTCCGCCATCCGCACCGCGAGCAGACCGCCGCCGAGCATGGTCAGCGACACCGCGGTGGTCAGGATCATCGCGATGGTCATCGTGATGTTGCGGCGCAGGCCGTTGAGGACCTCGCCCAACAGAAAGCTGATGCGCATTAGCGGCCCACCCCGTACACGCCGGTGGCCTCGTCGCGAATCAGGCGGCCGCGGTCCAGCTCCACCACGCGCCGGCGCATCGAGTCGACGATGTGGTTGTCGTGGGTCGCCATCAACACCGTGGTGCCGACGCGGTTGATCCGTTCGAGCAGGGTCATGATGTCCTGACTGGTGTCGGGGTCCAGGTTTCCGGTGGGCTCGTCGGCCAGCAGCACCAGCGGCCGGTTCACGAACGCCCGCGCGATGGCCACGCGCTGCTGCTCACCGCCGGACAGCTCGCTGGGCAGCCGGTCCGCCTTACCGGACAGGCCGACCAGGTCGAGCGCCTCGGGCACCGCGCGACTGATGAACTTGCGGTTCTTGCCGATCACCTCGAGCGCGAACGCCACGTTCTGTTCGACCGTCTTCTGCTGGAGCAGCCGGAAGTCCTGGAACACACAGCCGATTCGCTGGCGAAGCTTGGGCACCCTGCGCCCGGACAGACGGTCCACCCGGAAGTCCGCGACGTGGATCTCGCCGGTGGTCGGCCGCTCCTCCTTGAGCAGCAGCCGCATGAACGTCGACTTGCCCGAGCCCGACGGCCCGATGATGAACAGGAACTCGCCCTTTTCCACATCGACCGAAACGTCGTCCAGCGCGGGTCGAGTCGAGGCCTTGTAGGACTTGGTGACGTTCCGCAGGGTGATCACGGGGAGCCAGTGTAACCAGCACTCCTGCGGTACTGCCTGGGGTACTCCTGTGAATTCGAGGGTGTCACATTCGCGTCACTTGGAGTGCGAGGACGAAATCATCGATTTCTGAATACTATTGGCAATCGGAGAGAACGTGCTCTCCGGTGTAGTGGGCCTGACGAATAAGTACAAAACGAACGTGGCGATCCATACCGAGACCAGGATCGTCGTGGATTTACGCAGTTTCACTCATACCCTCCCGGCGTAGCGCCGCGGCAACCCGCACCCGCAGCTCACGGCCGACTTCGAACTGTTTGCCCGGCAGTGTGCGGGCCACCATCCGGATGTTCATCTGGTCCACCGTCAGATCCTCGAGCCCCATCACTGTGGGCTCGTCCAACAGCAGCGCTTTGAGTTTGCGATCGGCATAGGCCTTGGTGCCCACGTCGCGCAGGATCTCGTTGACCTTGTTGATATCGGATGTGGCGGGCACGGGCACGTCGATGGCCGCGCGCGCCCAATCCTTGGACAGGTTGGTGACCTTCACGATCTGGCCGTTGGGCACGTGGATCACCTCACCGTCCACATTGCGCAACGTGGTGATGCGCAATGTGACGTCCTCCACTGTCCCGTCGGCGGGCACCGCCTGCCCGGTGACCGCGATGCTCACCACATCGCCGAAACCGTACTGCCGCTCGGTGATCAGGAAGAATCCCGCCAGCAGATCCTGCACGATGCGCTGCGCGCCGAAACCCAGTGCGGCGCCGAGCACCGCGGCCGGGGCGACCAGGCCGCCGAGTTCGAAGCCCAAGCGCCGCAGGACCTGCAGCGTCACCAGGAAGTAGACGACAGTCAGCAACACCCAGGTGAGCACCTGCGCCAAGGCGTGCCGATGCTTGGCCGCCTCCGAGCGCACCAGCGAATCGCTGCTCTGGAATCCGGCGTCGATCCGGCGGGTGACCCGATCCCGGACGAACTGCGCGAGCCGCGTGAACAGCATCGCGCCGATGACGTACAGCACGATTTCCAGCCCGCCCGAGCGCACCCAGAGCTCCGCCTCGGCAAACGTCGACCCGTCAGCGAGATTCGTCGTCATGCCTGGATCTCCCTGGACAGGGAGCGGACACCGATTCGGCCTACCTTGCTTCCACCCGCGCACACGGCCACCAGGCTACTACGGAGCCCGCGTCGACCGAAACGTCGTGATTGCGTCGTGATTGGCGTTCAGCGCATCCTGCTGATTACTCGGCGTCCTGGCGCATGCGCCAGCGGATTCCCTCTTCGATGAATCCGTCGATATCACCGTCCAGCACGGACGTCGGATTGTTCACCTCGTAGTTGGTGCGCAGATCCTTCACCATCTGATACGGGTGCAACACGTACGAGCGCATCTGGTTGCCCCAGGACGCGCCCTCGGTGGTCTTGAGCGCGTCCATCTGCGCGCGCTCCTCCTGCCGCTTGCGCTCGAGCAGCTTGGCCTGCAGCACGCGCATCGCCGAGATCTTGTTCTGCAGCTGCGATTTCTCGTTCTGACAGGTCACCACGATATTGGTGGGGATGTGGGTGATGCGCACGGCGGAGTCGGTGGTGTTGACGCTCTGGCCACCGGGGCCCGAGGAGCGGTACACGTCGACGCGGATATCGCCCTCAGGGATTTCGATGTGGTCCGTGGTTTCCACCACGGGCAGCACCTCGACCTCGGCGAAGGAGGTCTGGCGGCGGCCCTGGTTGTCGAACGGGCTGATCCGCACCAGCCGATGCGTGCCCATCTCCACCGACAGCGTGCCGTAGGCGTAGGGCGCCTTGACCGCGAAGGTGGCGCTCTTGATGCCCGCCTCCTCGGCGTAGGAGGTGTCGTAGATCTCCACCGGGTACTTGTGCCGCTCGGCCCAGCGCACATACATGCGCATGAGCATCTGCGCCCAGTCCGCCGCGTCCACACCGCCTGCGCCGGAACGGATGTTGACCAGCGCCTCGCGCTTGTCGTACTCACCCGACAGCAGCGTGCGCACCTCCATCGCCTCGACGTCGGCGTGCAGGGCGGCGCGCTCGGAGTCGGCGTCGGCCAAGGCGGACTTGGCGGCCTCGCCCTCCTCGCCCTCGGCCAGCTCGTACAGCACCGGTAGATCGTCCAGGCGCTGACGCAGGTCGCTGACGCGGCGCAACTCACCCTGAGCGTGCGAAAGCTCGCTGGTGACCTGCTGCGCATGCTCCTGGTCGTTCCACAGGTCCGGATCGGCCGCCTGGTGCTCCAGCTCATCGATACGGCGGCGCAACTCCTCTATGTCCAGCACCGACTCGACGGTCTTCAGGGTCGTGTCGAGTTCGGCGAGGTCGGCGGTGACGTCAGGATGCACGATGTCCCAATCTACCGGGCCGGAGCTGCGCCATGAAACACCAGGCCCGTAGCCCGAACCGAAGACCCTCGACCGGGGCGGGAACGAATCGCGGCGGGCGCCCGGTTCCGCGTCGAGGTGTGGTTTCAGTCAGTGGGACTGTGCGGCAATCGGGGCTCCCGGGCTCGGTTGGGTGGTAGGGAGGGTTTGTCGTCAACGAGGAGGCATGTATGGGAACCATCGCAGTGACCGGGAGCGCGTCGGGGATCGGCGCGGCCGTGACCGAACAGCTGCGCAAGGCCGGGCACACGGTGATCGGCGTGGATCTGCGCGGGGCCGAGGTCACCGCCGATCTGAGCACCGCCGAGGGACGTACCCACGCGATCGACGAGATCGGCCGCCTGTGCGAGGGCACGCTCGATGGATTCCTGCCCTTCGCCGGGTTGGCGGCGGCCGCCGGACGGCCCGGTGCGCTGCTGGTGTCGGTCAACTACTTCGGCGCCATCACCGTCCTGGAGGGCGTGCGGCCGCTGCTGCGCAATTCCGCATCCGCCTCGGTCGTCCTGGTGTCCTCCAATTCCACGACGACGCAACCGAATTGGCCGGTCGAGCTGGCCGAGGCATGCCTGGCCGGCGAGGAGTCGCGCGCCCGCGAGATCGCCGACTCCTTCGCCGAGTGGGGCGCGATCCAGGCGTACCCGGCCACCAAGGCCGCACTGGCCTGGTACGCACGGA
Source organism: Nocardia alni (assembly GCF_019038435.1). Taxonomy (GTDB): domain Bacteria; phylum Actinomycetota; class Actinomycetes; order Mycobacteriales; family Mycobacteriaceae; genus Nocardia; species Nocardia alni. The sequence continues at coordinate 16,044 of NZ_JAGPOX010000053.1, read as the reverse complement.
CCAAATCCGCGGAGTTCATCGCCGAGGGAGTGCGTCTCAACGCCATCGCACCCGGACTCATCGACACCCCGATGACACAGGCGGGCACCACGGACGCGCTGACCGGCGAGGGAATGAAGGGATTTCTCGCCGCGACCCCGATCGGCCGTCCCGGCCGGCCGGAGGAGATCGCCGAGTTGGTGTCGTTCCTGCTGTCGGAGTCCGCGTCGTTCTTCGTCGGTTCGGTGATCTTCTGCGACGGCGGCATCGATGCGGCCTTCCGTGGGAAGGACTGGCCCGCGGTCTGGAGCTTCCCGCAGAGCTGACCGCCTACCACGGCGAATATCACGCAACCGCACCCGGCTGCGAATCCGGGCCGTGGCCGCCGACGGTATTCTCGGACCAGTGACCGACTACACCGCCGATCTGGATCTCGCTCTGCGCCTGGCCGACGAGGCCGACGGCATCACCCGCGCCCGGTTCGGCGCGCTGGATCTCAGGGTGGACAGCAAGCCCGATCTGACGCCGGTGTCCGATGCCGATCTGGCGGTGGAGAAGGCGCTCCGGGCAACGCTCGGGCGCCATCATCCGTCGGATGCGGTGCTGGGTGAGGAGTTCGGCGGGAGCGTCGAACTCACCGGCCGCCAGTGGGTGATCGACCCGATCGACGGCACCAAGAACTTCGTGCGCGGCGTGCCGATCTGGGCGACGCTGATCGCCCTGCTCGAGGACGGCGTGCCGGTGGTCGGCGTGGTCAGCGCACCCGCGCTGTCCCGCCGCTGGTGGGCCGCGTCCGGCTCGGGCGCCTGGATGCGCGCGGAATACGCTGAACCCCAGCAGATCTCGGTATCCGCGGTCTCCGAACTGGACTCCGCCAGCCTGTCCATCTCCAGCCTGTCCGGCTGGCGCGACCGCGGCCTGCGCGACCAACTCGTCGCCCTCACCGACACCGTCTGGCGCACCAGGGGTTACGGCGACTTCTACAGTTACTGCCTCGTCGCCGAGGGCGCGGTCGACATCGCCACCGAACCCGAGGTCTCCCTCTGGGATCTCGCCCCCCTGGACATCCTGGTCCGCGAGGCAGGCGGCGCCTTCACCGCCCTGGACGGCGCCCCCGGCCCCCATTCCGGCAGCGCCGTGGCAACCAACGCCCTGCTGCATGAGCCGGTCCTGTCACACCTGCGGCCATAAATTGTTACCCCGGGGTAATTAACACTGGATTAACGTCACACCAAATGGCGTCATGTTACGCTTCCCGGCGTCATATTCCCGAGGAGCTATCCGGGACAGGAAGTCATGAACAACCAGCAGCTCGGGGGCTGCGTACGAGGCCTGTGGTCCGAATTGGTTCCTGGCGTCGTACATTCGGAGTCGGCCAGTGGGGCGCACGGGAATATCCTGGGGCGCATCAGCTTTGCCATCGCACCGGCGCCGCCCGATCTCGTCGACGGCGCGCCGCATCTGACCACCCATATGGCGAGCGGGATAGACCTTGTCGCCGAAGAGATTTGGCGGACCACCCTGCCGGTGCGCAGCGGGATGGCCGGGGACGCCGTCTTCGCCGAGGACGGCGAGTATCTGTTCTACGCCGTGCGCCTCCGGCCGCGAAGCGTGTCCCGGGAGGGGGTGCGCGAGCTGTACGAGACCGCCATGCGATTCGCCTGGGTACACGGATATACCGATCTGGTCCGGATGTGGAACCTCATCGGCGGCACCACCGTCCACGACGCCAAGCGGGCGCAGACCTACCGGGACTTCCGCGCCGGTCGGGCCGATGCGTTCGCGGCCTGGGAGCAGCAGTTCCAGCCGATGCCGGCCGCGACCGTGATCGGCACGCTCAGCCCCGGCGTCGACCTCTGTTTCATCGCCACGAAACCGGGCCGGACCGTCCATCTGGAGAATCCACCGCAGATCCCGGGGTGCGAGGGCCGGGCCGGATACGGGCCGCCCCCGAGCTGCACCCGGGCGACATATCTCAAGCAGCACGGGACCGGAAGTCTGTTCATTTCGGGGGCGGCGAGCTCCCTGGGCGGTGACACTCCGGACCTGGACGACGTCGAACGGCAGACCGTCGAGGCCCTGGACAATATCGCCGCGCTCATCGGAGGCTACAACCTGAGCCGGTACGGGCTGGGCTGCGACGGGTTCGTCGTACGGAATCTCGACCAGGTCAAGGTCTATGTGCGCGACCGCGAGAACGTGCCCGTCGTCCGCGACATCTGCTCGCGGATACTCCCGGCCTATTCCGAGATCGCCTACTTCAATGTCGGCGTATGCCGCGCGGAGCAGCTGGTGGAGATCGAGGCGGTGTGCCAATGAGCGCATCATCGGAGCACCGGCCTTAGCCGCGCCCCCGGAACGAGGAGACCGGCGCGCGACTCGCACCGGTCTCCCCCTTCCTATTTCAACTTGTCGCTGGTCAGGTTCAGCACCCGGCGTGCGACGATGAGCTGCTGGATCTGCTGGGTGCCTTCGAAGATGTCCAGGATCTTGCTGTCGCGGCCCCACTTCTCCAGCAGGGTGCGCTGCGAATAGCCCAGGGCCCCGGCCAATTCGACAGCCTTGAGGGTGACGTCGGTACCCATGCGGCCCGCCTTGGCCTTGGACATGGACGCTTCGAGGCTGTTCGGCTTCTTGTTGTCGGCCATCCATCCGGCCCGCAGCGCGAGCAGGTAGGCGGCCTCCCAATCCGCCTCCATCCGAAGGAATTCCGCGGCCGCGGCGGGCTGGTTCATCGCGGGGATGTCGTAGGAGATCTCCACGCCGGCGTCGGTGAGTACGGCCCGCAGTTCCTCGAGCGCGGCGCGGCCGACGCCGATGGCCATCGCGGCTACCAGCGGACGGGTGTTGTCGAAGGTCTGCATGACCCCCGCGAAACCCTTCTCCACGTTGACTTCCGGGCTGCCCAGGATGTTGTCCTTCGGAATCCGGCAGTCCTCGAGCCGCAGCTCGGCGGTATCGGAGGCCTTGATGCCGAGCTTGTGCTCGAGCCGGGCGACGCTGAGACCCTTGGCATCTCGCGGCACCACGAACGACTTGATGGCGGCGCGGCCCTTGGATCGGTCGACCGAGGCCCACACCACGATATGGGTGGCGCGAGAGCCCGCGGTGACGAAGATCTTGGTGCCGTTGAGCACCCACTCGTCGCCGTCGAGCACCGCGGTGGTGCTGACCGCCGCGGAATCGGAGCCGAAGGAGGGTTCGGTGATGGCCATCGCGGCCCACACCTTGCCGAACCGGTCGAGCTGCTCGTCGGTGGCCACCGCGGCGATGGCGGCGTTGCCCAAGCCCTGGTAGGGGATCGAGAGCATCAGGCCGACATCGCCCCAGGAGGTCTCGAGGGCGTTGAGCAACGCGGACATATTGCCGCCGTTGGAGTTTCCGAGCAGTTCGGTGGCGTGGGGATCCGCGTCACCCTCGCCCTCGGCCTTGCGCCCGCCCGTGGCGCCGGAGATGTCCTGGGTGCCCGAATCGGCCAGGCCCTCCACCATGGCGGACATGGTGTCCAGCTCGACCGGGTAATCGTGTTCGGCCAGATCGTATTTACGGGAGATCGGGCGGAAGATCTGCGCGGCGACCTGATGGGCCTGATTGGCGCTGAACCGCAGCTTCTTGGGGAGTTCGAGATTGATCATGGGATTGGCTCCGTCGAAGGTCTTGGGGGCGTTGGGTTCCGGAGTGGGCGAGCGCCCTACACCAGCACCACGCCCTCGGCGATTCCGATGGCCCGCAGGTCGCGGTACCAGCGCTCGACCGGGTGTTCCTTGGTGAATCCGTGCCCGCCCAGCAGCTGCACCCCGTCCAGGCCGATCTGCATGCCCTTGTCGGTGGCCAGCTTCCTGGCCAGCGCCGCCTCCCGGGCGAACGACAGGCCCTGCTCGGCGCGGGCGGCGCCGCGCAGCGTCACCAGGCGCATGCCGTCCAGCTCGATCGCGATATTGGCGACCATGAACGCGACCGCCTGACGATGCGAGATCGGCTCACCGAATGCCTCACGCTCGTTCACGTACGGGATCACGTAGTCCAGCACGGCCTGCCCGGTGCCGACCGCGAGCGAGGCCCAGCCCAGGCGGGCCAGGCGCACCGCGTCGGCGTAGTCCTGCGCGTGCTGCGCCGAATCACCCTCTCCCAGAAGGGCCTCGGTTGTCACCGCGACGTTGTCCAGAATCAGCCTGCCCAGGCCCGCGGCGCGCAGGCCCATGCTCGGATCCGCCTCGACCGCCAGACCGGGAGTATCGGATTCGACGATGAAAAGCGCCGGGCGGCCGTCGAGTTCGGCGCCGACCACGAACAGCTCGGCGTCACCGGCGGCCGGGACGAGGCTCTTGACGCCGTCGAGGCGGTAGCCGCTGGGCGAGCGAGTCGCCTTGGTCCGCAACGCGAACGGGTCGAACAGGGCGCGCGGCTCGCTGATGACCACCGAGGCCTGCGGTACGTTCTCGCCGGTGAACGCGCCCAGATAGGTCTTCTGCTGCGCGTCGGTACCCCACTGCGACAGCGCGACCGCCACACCCGAGGGCGCCAGGATCGGCAGCGCCAGCCCCATATCACCGTGCGCGAGCGCCTCGGCGACGAGGGAGTTGGTGACCGCGCCGCGCTCGGTGGCCGCGCCCTCGAGCTCCTCGGGCACATTGATCAGGGTGATGCCCAGCTCGGCGGCCCGCTCGAGCAGATCGCGCGGCGCCTTCGCGGCGCTGTCGGCCTCGTACGCGGCCGGACGCAGGATCTCCGCGGCGAAATCGCGCACGGTCTCCACGATCATCCGCTGCTCGTCCGACGGCGTCAGATCGAAGTAATCCTTGGTGCGTGACTCGTTGGCGGGCAGCCGCTTGGGCTTGCCACCGCCGGACACCTTGGCGAACGCGCGAGTCGCGGCGCCCAGGGTGCGGAAACCGGTCTTGGTGCCCTCGTACGTGATGCGATCGATGGGCTTGCGCAGATTATACTTCTCGGCCAGTTCCGAGCCGGTGATGGTCGACATGACCCGCATGGCCGCGCCCATCCAGTCGCGCTTGACCGGGTTCAGGCCGACGGCGGAATCCGGACGTCGCGTCGTTGCGGTGTCTCGAGTGCTCATAATCACCAGTCTTTTCGGTGGGTGTGGGCGATCGGGTCGTCCCCAGCTTTCTTACTTTCGAGTAAGCCTATCTTACTTCGGAGTAAGAACTGCGTCGACCGCAGGTGCAAGACTGTGATCTGCGTCGGGGCGCGCACACCTGTGATTCGCAGCCGCCACCGCATCCGGACCGCTGTTACGCCAGATGTTCGAGGTGCGGCCACAGGGTCGACCACGAGTAGCGCGGCACGCAGACGAACAAGGGCGCGTGTTGTTCACCGTTGCGCAGGCCCGAGCCGTTGTCCAGCCGTCCCGCCGGTGTGACGGTGGTGCACATCCTGCGCAGTTGCGAGGTTTGGACCCCCACGGTGAGCACCGGCACGGAGCCCGGGGGCTGCCCCCACCACCAATACGAATTGTGGCCGCTGTACGGGGTAGGCAGGCGGTAGGGGCCGCCGAAGCGTTCGATGGCGGCGGCCTCGCCGTAGTTGTCGGTGAACAGCTGGGCCCGCGGCGCGAATCGCGCACGGGCGTCGGCTATTTGACGAATATAGGTGGGCCAGGCGATGGTCTCGACCGCGTCGGGATTGATCGCCCGCAGGACCCTGCCTCGCTGCGCGGCGACAGGCAGAACGGGCAGGAACAACAGCGCCGAGATGACGGCGTTCACCACCAGCGCCGAGCCCACCGCCGCCCACCAGCGCCGATGCTCGCTCAGCCAGCGGGCGACCGGAATCGCACCGGCGGCCACCAGGATCGGATACATGCTACCGAGGTAATACGCCTTCGCGACGGTCACCAGATACACCACGAACAACAGGACATAGCTCACCGCGAACCCGCGGTAGCGAGGTTCGCGCCACAGCCGCCACACCCCGAACCCCCACAGCGGCGCCGACAACGGTCCCATCAGCCCCAGCTGCAACACGATGAACTGTGGAGTGGTGTTCGAGGTGCCCGAGGAGCCGCCCGCGATGGCCCGCCCCATCTGCACCTGCGGCCATCCGTTCTGCGCCTGCCACCACAGATTCGGCAACCAGATCACCACGGCTATCCCGATCGCCGCGGCAAAATACCAGGTGGCAAACACTTTTCGCGGCCCGGCCAACAGCAGCCCCACGACCAGCGTGAGCACCGGAAAGATCAGCAGCGCCTTGTTCTGCAGCCCGATGCCCACCAGCACCCCGACCACGAGCCACCACCGTAAGTCGGCCGTCTCCCGCACGATTCGCAGCATCACGAGCGTGACGAGCGACCAGCACGCGAGATCGAACACCTCCGTGTTGAGCGTATGCCCGGCCCCCATCAACAGCGCGGCCGAACCCACCGCTCCCGACGCCAGTGCCCGAGCCCCGCGCCCGCCGCCCATCTCCCGCACCATCAGCCCCGCGCACACGACCACCACCGTCGCCGCGACGATCGCCGGAACCCGCAGCAGCACAAGAGAATGCGGGTCGATCGCCGCCATCCCCCGCGCCAGCATCGGCGTCAGCGGCGGCTGATCCGGATACCCCCAGCTCGGATGCCGTCCGGCCGCCAGGAAATACATCTCGTCCCGGTGATATCCGTACCGATCCGCCGACGCTCCCAACACCACCGCGAACGCCCCGGCAATCCACCACATCCCGCAACTTTCGCACCGGACACCGGGGCGAGTGTCGCGTTCGCCGGGATCGGCAATGGTCGCGAATAGCGTGCCGACAGGTCGGTATGTCGGAACGTCACAATTTCCAGCTGTCATACATCGACGGGATATCGGTCCATCGAATTAGGGACTTTGGTCCCCTATCCGACGTAATCTGACACTGGCCACTGGCGGCACGTTCCCCCTACCGTCACCATGATCTTGCGCGACGGTCTCCACTCGGGGGAGGCGCTCACTCGGGCCACCATCGGGTCGTGCCGACCACTGTGTTCCTACAGGGGGATGCGTATGCGGAAAAGACTCATAGCGCTGGCGATCGCGGCGTCAGCCGTGCTGATCTTCGCGTTCGGCATGGGTTTCACCACGCACGCGGCCATGTCCACGGGTGTGCTCATCTTCTGTGTCGGAATCATCTCCTGCGCACTGCTCGGTGCGGGCCTCGGCACGATCCCACACGCCGTCGCCGCCAAATCCCGGCACAAGCATCAGCACCCGCGGGACGACGTGTCCGCCGCGCACAGCGACACCTAGCACGAACCATCGCGCCCGATGTGGCCGAATTTCCATATCCCGCCTCCGTTTCCCCTGCTACGGTCCAAACACCGGTCGGGTTGGGCGCAAAGGTGGTCGTAAATGGCGTCGGTGCTGGAACAGGTGCAACGCACCGCAATTCAGGCAGTCGAGACGATTCGGGGCCTCAACGTCCTGCGGGAGCGTGGGTTCATCGATCCGCGCAATCTCCAGGAGCTGCTGCGCAGCGCCAAGGAGGGCGCGGCGCTGGGCTCACAGGCCATGGCGGTGCGGCACGCGACGCGGATGTGGCCGGATCGCCCCGCGGTGATCGACGAGCGCGGCTCGATGACGTATCGCGAGCTGGACCAGCAGTCCACCGCGCTGGCCCGCGGCCTGAAGGGTATGGGTATCGCACCGGGCACGGTGATCGCCATCCTGGCCCGCGACCACCACGGACTGCTGCTGGCCATGGCCGCGGCGGGCAAGGCCGGAGCCCGGCTCGCACTGATGAACACCGGTTTCGCGAAACCCCAGTTCGCACAGGTCTGCGAGCGGGAGAACGTCAAGGCGGTGCTGCACGACAGCGAATTCCTCGGCCTGCTCGACGCGCTGCCCCCTGACCTGCCGCGGGTGCTCACCTGGGTGGACGAGGGCGCCGAACTCCCGCCCGGCGCGACCACCATCGAGCAGCTGATCGCCGCGAATTCGAGCACCGAACTGCCGCTGCCGGACAGCGCGGGTGGCATGGTCATCCTCACCAGCGGCACCACCGGGCTGCCGAAGGGTGCGGCGCGCGGCAAGACATCTCCGCTGGCGACGGTGCAGGTGGTGGACCGGATTCCGTTCCCCCGGCAGGGCACGATGATGATCACCTCGCCGATCTTCCACAGCACCGGCCAGGCGATGTGGCTGGTCGGCGCCGGCGGGGGGAATACGGTCGTCACCACGCGCCGGTTCGACGCCGAGGACACGCTGCGCAAGATCGCCGAGCACGGGGTGCAGATGCTGGTGGCGGTGCCGACGATGCTGCACCGCATGGTGGAGCTGGATCCGGCGATCCGCCAACGGTACGACCTGAGCTCGCTGCGGACGATCCTGGTGGCGGGTTCCGCGCTGTCGCCCGAGCTGGCCGTGCGCGCCGCCCAGGCCTTCGGCCCGGTCCTGCACAACCTCTACGGGTCGACCGAATGCGCCGTCGCGACCGTCGCGACGCCGCAGGATCTGGCGCTCGCGCCCGGCACCGCGGGGCGCGCGCCGGTCACCTGCGAGGTCGTCCTGTTCGACGATCAGGGCCGTCGCATCCGCGAGCGGCATGTCACCGGCCGCATCTTCGTCCGCAACGGATTGCCCTTCGACGGCTACACCGACGGGCGCAACAAGCAGTTCATCGACGGCTATATGTCCTCGGGCGACGTCGGGCATTTCGACGAGCACGGGCTGCTGTTCGTGGACGGCCGCGACGACGACATGATCGTGTCCGGCGGCGAGAACGTCTTCCCGCTGGAGGTGGAAAATCTCCTGCTCGAGCGGCCGGACGTCTTCGATGCCGCGGTGGTCGGGGTGGACGATGTGGAGTTCGGCAAGCGGCTGCGCGCCTTCGTCGTGCCCGAACCCGGCGCGGCGCGGGACGCCGAGGAGATCAAGGCGTACGTGAAAGCCAATCTGGCCCGGTACAAAGTGCCACGCGAGGTGATCTTCCTCGAGGAACTGCCCCGCAACGCCACCGGCAAACTGCTGCGCCGTGAGCTGGTGGAATACCGGATCGAGTAGACCTCAGCATGGTCCCGGAGCAGGGATATTGTGAGGTCGACATGAAAACTACCGACGAGTAGCTACCCGGAGATCGTTAAGGGTACTGTCAGTAACACAGAAGCGCACGCTGCTAGCTGGCGCGCTTGCTAGAGTTAGCACTCGCACTGGATCTCGATGTTGCGGTCCGTCCGGCGTGATCCGGCGAATCGCGGAAGGGTGAACCATGTCCGCTCCGTCGGCGAGCACCGCGGTCCGCAAGGCGCAGAATTTCGCGCTGAGCGTCAACGCCATGGTCAAGCGCGGGCTGTTCAATCCGCTGCGCCTGGACCAGGCCGTGAGTTCGGCGCTGAACGTGGGCAGATACGGGCCGTTCGCCGGGGTCATCATGCACGCGGCCAAGACCAACACCGACTCCCCGGCCCTCTTGGACGAGCGCGGCGAGCTGACCTTCGGCGAGGTCGACGCCCAGGCCAACCAGCTGGCCCGCGGCCTGGCCGAACAGGGCCTGCGGCAGGGCGATGTGATCGCGGTGCTGGCGCGCGACCATCGTGGCATGGTGCTGAGCCTGGCCGCCACCGGCAAGCTGGGCGTGCGGGCGGTGCTGATGAACACCGGATTCGCCAAACCGCAGCTGGCCGATGTGGCCGCGCGCGAGGGCGTGAAGGCCGTACTGCACGACAGTGAATTCGTCGAGCTGATGAGCGCGATCCCGGCCGACATCCCCCGCATCCTGACCTGGGTGGACGAGAAGGACGGCGTCGACCCCTCGATCCCGACGCTGGATTCGCTGATCCAGGGACACCCCACCGATGCCGTGCCGGCGCCCGAAAAGCCGGGCGGCACGGTCATTCTCACCAGTGGCACCACCGGGACACCCAAGGGCGCGCCACGAGAAAAGGTGAGCCCCTTCATCTCCGCGCAATTCCTGGATCGTATTCCGTTGCCGCGCAACGGTTCCATGGTGATCGCCGCACCCATCTTCCATGCCACGGGCCTGTCCCAGTTCACCCTCGGTCTGGCGCTGGGCAATCGGATGATCTTCCAGCAGCGTCGCTTCGATCCGGAGCGCACGCTGGCCAATATCACCCGGTACCGGGCGCAGTCCCTGGTCGTGGTGCCGACGATGTTGCAGCGCATACTCGATCTGCCCGAACAGACCCTGCGCAAGTACGACATGTCCTCGCTGCGAATGATTTTCGCCGCCGGGTCGGCAATCCCGCCGGACGTGGTCACCCGCAGCCTCGACTACTTCGGCGACGCGCTCTACAACGTGTACGGCTCCACCGAATGCGCGCTGATCACCGTGGCCACGCCGGAGGATCTGCGCATCGCCCCGGATACCGCGGGCCGCCCGCCCGTCGGCATCCGCCTGGCGCTGTACGACGAGAACCGCGCACGCATCACCCGCCCGCACGTGACGGGCACGATCTTCATCGAGAACTCGCATTCGTTCACCGCGTACACCGACGGGCGCACCAAGGAAACCGTCGACGGAATGATGTCCAGCGGCGATGTCGGTCACTTCGACGAGCACGGTCTGCTGTTCATCGACGGACGTGACGACGACATGATCGTCTCCGGCGGCGAGAACGTTTTCCCGCAGGAGGTCGAGCACCTGCTCGCCGGGCGCCCCGACGTGCTGGAGGCCGCCGTCGTCGGCGTGGATGATCGAGAGTTCGGAAAACGCCTGCGCGCCTTCGTCGTTCCGGGGCCGGACGCGTCACGCGACGAGCAGGAGATCAAGGACTTCGTCAAGGCCAACCTGGCCCGGTACAAGGTGCCGCGCGAGGTGATCTTCCTGGATGAGCTGCCACGCAACGCGACCGGGAAGCTGCTTCGCAAGCAGTTGGTGAACACCGAGAACGCCGGCTGATTCCGAAGGTGGCCGGATATCCGGCCGCCACCTCTCGGTTATCATCAGTCGGTGATCCTCGTCCCCGGCCGCACCCCGGCCCTCGTGTCGGCGCGGCGACGTCACGCCGCCGCGCGGGTGCGTGGCGGGTCGGCCGGTGCGGTCTCCGGGGCGCTGGCGATCGCCGCGCACGGCTGGACCGCCCAGGGGATGCCGGTGCGATCGAGCACCCTGATCCTGCTGGTGGGGGTCTGCGCCGTGGTGGGTGCGCTCGTCACGGGTCTGCGGCCGTTGCGTACCACCCGGCTCGGGCTGGCCGTTGCGCTGGTCGGCGGCCAGGTGCTCGGCCACTGCGCACTCGCGATCGACATGGTCGGGATGATGCACGAGCGGTCGATGTGGAGTTCCGAGATGCTGGGCGCGCATATCGCGGCGGCGCTCGTCGCGGCGGTCGTCATCCAGGGCGCCGAGGCCGCGTACCGGGAACTGTGTTCCGTGCTGTCGCGGATGCTGCCGATTCTGGTGCGGCCCCCGGCGATTCAGAGTGCATCATCACTGCGGATTACCCACCGCGACAACATTGTTCAGCGGATTCTCGCGACGGACTCGCTGCGAACCCGCGGGCCGCCTCTCCTGACTCCGGCCTGAGCGCCGGATATTCATTCGTACACCCCGCGCGCGCGGATCTTTCGCGCGTGAAGAGCGTATGCGCGACCGTCGCCATCGATCGGCGGGTCGCTCTGCCACCGGGTGAATCCTTACATTCTGTCGACGCCCGCACCGGAATCCACTGAGCCGCCGAGGATCGGCTGTGTCACCGACCGTGCATCCAGGAGCCGGCCGCTGTCACGGTGTACTCCTGGCGGGAACCCACTGGTGTGCAGCCCGATCCCGGCCTCACGCACACCGGATGACGGGCAGCTCACCGGAACAGCGCACGACAGGATGCGGCACATCGCCGTCTGCGACAGCACCGAAGGCGTCCGCAATGAGGGGCGGACGTGTTCATCTGGCGGGGATTCACCCGGGCGGCCGAAGCATGCGCCTGCCCCGACAGGAGTCGAACCGCAATGAGCATCACCGAACTACCCGTATCCTCTTCCACGCCACCGCCTGCCCGGCCGCCAACGCGCGGCACGCTCTATGCCCTGGCGATGCGCCTGCACTTCTACGCGGGTGTGTTCGTCGCGCCCTTCATCCTGATCGCGGCGATCACCGGCGCGTTGTACTCCATCGCGCCGACGGTCGAGTCGATCGTGGATCGCAATCTGCTGCATGTGGATTCGACCGGACCGGCGCGACCGCTGTCGGACCAGGTCGCGGCGGCGACGGCAATCGAGCCGAATCTGGTTCTGGCGGCGGTCGATCCGGCACCGAAGCCGGGCGATACCACCGAGGTGTTGTTCGCGGACTCGTCCCTGGGAGAGTCCGAGCACCGCGCGGTATTCGTGAATCCGGTGACCGCGCGGCCGGTCGGCGCAAGCGTGGTCTATGGCAGCACCAATTCGCTGCCGTTGCGTAGCTGGCTCGATCAGCTGCACCGGGATCTGCATCTGGGGCAGACCGGGCGACTGTACAGCGAACTGGCCGCGTCCTGGCTGTGGCTCATCGCTCTGGCCGGGGTCGCGGTGTGGGGTAAGCGGGTGCTCGACCGCCGCGACGGCGTCGCGACGCGACGACTGCTGTGGCCCGACCGTTCGCGCACCGGACGTGGCCGAACGCTGAGCTGGCATGCGGCCGTTGGCATGTGGATTCTGCTTCCGCTGCTGTTCCTGTCCGCGACGGGCATGACCTGGTCGACCTATGCGGGCGCACATGTGGACACGCTGCGCCGGCAGCTCGACTGGCAGGCACCGGCGGTCGGCACAACCCTCCCCGGATCCCGTGCGCCCCACGGCGACTCACAGATGATGCCGGGTATGGACATGCCGATGCCGGGATCGGACAGCATGCGGCAGTATCGGATGCCCGCCGACCGAGTGACGCAGGTGGACAAGGTCTTCGCCGCCGCACGCGGCCACGGAGTCGACGGCCCTGTCGAGATCACCGTCCCCGCGACCGATGACACCGCGTTCGTGGTCAAGGAACGACGAATTCCGGGGTCGCCCACCCAGGACTCGATCGCGATCGATGGCCGCACCGGCAATGTCACCGATGTGCTGCGCTACTCCTCGTGGCCGTTCATGGCCAAGCTTGCCAACTGGGGTATTGCCCTGCATATGGGCATGCTGTTCGGCCTGCCCAACCAGTTGCTGCTGCTGGTAACGATGATCGCGTTGATCACCGTGATCGTGCGCGGCTATCTGATGTGGTGGAAACGCGGACCTGTCCGTGCGAGCCGATTCGCGTTCGGCACTCCCCCACTCCGAGGCATGCTGCGCCGACTGCCGCCGGTGGTGCTGGTCCCGTCGATCGCCGCCGCCGCTCTGATCGGCTGGTTCGCACCGCTTCTCGGAGTCACTCTAGTGTGCTTCCTGGCCATCGATATCATGATCGGTCTCGCACAGTCGCGCCGCGGCCGCCCGGCCTGAGCACACAGTCCGGTGAGCCTATCGAATCGTCATGCCGGCGGCTACTCGGCAGCAGTTTCCGGGGACCGTTCGAACCGCAGCGTGACGAGTTGGAACGGGCGCAGCCGCAGGCGTACTCCCATTCCCTCCCGGGTCGCGGTGGTCCCTTCCGACACAGGCCGTTCCAGCAGATCGCAGGTCTGGAATCCGGCGACGCCGAAGCCCGGGGTCACCAAGGCGGAGGCGCGCCCGCCCCGGGCTTCGTACACCCGCAGGACGACATCGCCGCTGCCGTCGTCGGCCAGTTTGACGGCGCTGGTCACCACGGCGTCGTCGTCGACGGTGAACAGCGGCGCCACGGGTTCGGCGACACCGCGAGCAGACAGCGGGAGGTTGGCACGGTATCCCTCGCGCACGGCGTCACCGATCGAGGCTCCGGGAATCAGGGTGTGGTGGAAGCGGTGTGCGCCCTGATCGGTCTGCGGATCGGGGAAGCGGGGGGCGCGCACCAGCGAAAAGCGCAGGGTGGTCGTGGTTCCGCCGTCGGGGCGGACCGTGCGGGTGACATCGTGGCCGTAGGTGGAGGCGGTGGTCAGGGCCACACCCCAGTCCGGCTCGGCGAAGTGGACGAAGCGGTGATTGCACGCCTCGAACTTCGCGTACTCCCAGCTGGTGTTGGCGTGGGTGGGGCGGAACAGGTGACCGAACTGGGTCTCCGAGGCGTAGCGGTCGGCGTGGATATCCAGGGGGAAGGCGAGTTTCAGGAATTTCTCGGTCTCGTACCAGTCGACGGCGGTATCGATGTCCAGGGTCCGCGCGTCGGCGCGGAGGGTCAGGGTCTGCTCGAGCTTGGAGGACCCGAACTCACGGCCCACCCGGACGACGCCCGAACCGTCCGAATCCACCTCCCCCTCGAGGAAATCCGTGTCGGTTAGGTCGACGACTCGATTCCGGTAGAACGAATCGACATCCCAGGCGTCCCAGGCGTTCGGGTAATCCTGGTGTAGCTGTGGCAGATTCGCGACCGCTCCGGGCGGCAGCGTTTCCCGCTCGTGATCATGGTCATACACCGATACGACCAGGCCGCGCGCGTCCACCACCGCCCGCAGCAGGCCGTTGTCCAGAACGTATCCGCCGTCGGCACGTTCGGCTACCGAGCAGGGAGCACCGGCCGATTTCGGCCCCGCAGCGCCGGCTGGAATCGAGTACCAGGCGTGCGGGGTCGCATTGAAGACATTGGGGCCTACCCGTTTGCCACCCAGTGCCCACTGAGCGGTGTCAATGATCTCCGCCAGCTCCAGGGCCACCTCGGCGTACGTCTGTTCCGCCTCACGGTGCACCCAAGCGATCGATGAGCCGGGCAGGATGTCGTGGAACTGGTGCAACAGCACGGTTTTCCAGATCCGATCCAGCGCTTCGAAGGGGTAGTCGGCCTTCACCCGCACCGCAGCCGTCGCGGCCCACAGCTCGGCCTCACGCAGCAGATTCTCACTGCGCCGATTGCCCTGTTTGGTCTTCGCCTGGCTGGTCAGCGTCGCACGATGCAGTTCGAGATACAGCTCGCCCACCCATACCGGCGGGTTCTCGTAGTCGGCCTCGGCTCGGGAGAAGAACCCGGTGGGGTTGTCCCACACCACCTTCGGCGAACCCTCGAGGTCCCGCATCCGGGCCGCCTTGGCGATCATCTCCCGGGTGGTCCCCCCACCGCCGTCGCCGTAACCGGTCGGGGCCAGCGAGACCGACGCCCGGCCCTTGTCCTTGAAGTTCCTTGCGGCATGGGCGATCTCGCTACCCTGCATCGAACAGTTGTAGGTGTCGATCGGCGGGAAATGGGTGAAGATCCGGGTACCGTCCACACCCTCCCACAGGAAGGTGTGGTGCGGGAACGAGTTGGTCTGGCTCCACGAGATCTTCTGCGTCAGCAGCCATCGTGATCCGGCGGCCCGGATGATCTGCGGCAGCCCGGCGGCGAAGCCGAAGGTGTCCGGCAGCCACACCTCCTGGTTCTCGACGCCGAACTCCTCCAGGAAGAAGCGCTTGCCGTGCACGAACTGCCGTGCCATCGCCTCGGAGCCCGGCATATTCGTGTCCGACTCCACCCACATGCCCCCGGCCGGCACGAACCGCCCCTCCGAGACCGCCTTCTTCACCTTCTCGTAGACCTCGGGCCGGTGCCGCTTGATGAAATCGTATTGCGCCGCTTGGGACATCGTGTAGACGAATTCCGGTTCGGCGGCCAGCAGCGCGGTCATGTTCGCGGTGGTGCGCGCGACCTTGCGTACCGTCTCGCGCAGCGGCCACAGCCATGCCGAGTCGATATGCGCGTGCCCGGTCGCGTAGATCGTATGCGCGGACGCGACAGCCGGGGCAGCGAGCACATCCACCAGCAACTCCCGGGCCGCAGAGGCGGTGGAATTCACATCTTGCAGATCGATCGCGTCCAGTGCGCGCTCGAGCGCCCGCACGATGTCGTAGCGGCGCGCGGAATCCTGCGGCAGCTCGTGCATCAGCTCACCGAGCACCTCGAGATCCTGGACCAGGTGCCACACCTCGTCGTCGAATATCGCGAGATCCATTCGCCCCAGCCGATATTGCGGCTCGTCACCGGCGGTGAGCTTGTCCCCCAGCATGGTCGGCCCGGAGAACGGGATGAGCGGATTCGACGCCGCCTCGACATGCAGCAGCACCTGCTCGCCGCCGACCGCCCCATCCACCACCCGCACCCACTGGTTGCACG
>NZ_JAGPOX010000052.1 GCF_019038435.1 Nocardia alni | reverse complement strand
GTTCGACCGGGGTGCCGTTCAGGGCGCCGTCCATCGTCTTCTTCCAGATGTCCGAGGGGAGGCCGGCGCCATAGATCGGGGCGCCGCCCGCGGTCTGGATCGGCTGGGACTGTGCGGTGCCGAGCCAGACCGCCGTCGACAGCGACGGGGTGAAGCCGATCATCCAGGCGTCCTTGTCCGCGCCGGTGTCGCCCAGCTGTGTGGTGCCGGTCTTGGCCGCCGCGGGGCGGCCCGCCAGCGCGTGCCCGTTGGAGTACGCGGCGATCGGCAGCATCGCCGAGATCGTGGTGTTGGCGATATCCGCCGGAATGCGTTGCTGCGCGGGTAGTTGCCCCTTTCCGGGAAGGCCGCGGTCCAGCAGCACCTGCCCGTCGCCTGTCACCACCCGCTGGACGAAGTACGGCGGGCGGTACATGCCCGAGTTCGCGACCGTCGCGTAGGCCGAGGCCATATCCAGTGGCCGCACCGAGTACACGCCCAGCACGATCGCCGGGGCCGGTGGTCCGCCGTTCTCGGTGAGGGTCTTGCCCGGCACGCCGGGGATCTGATCCGGAATACCGGCCTGATGCGCGGCGTCGGCGATCGCCTGCGGGCCGATCGCCTCGGTGAGCCGGTAGAAGCTGGTGTTCAGCGAGCGCTTGAACGCCTCGGCGAGCGAACAGGTGCCGCAGGATTCGCCCTCGACGTTGGTGACGTCGACCCCGTTCACCGTCACGGGCGCACTGTTGAGTTGATAGCCGAGCGTGATTCCCTGCTGTAGCGCGGCCAGGACGGCGAAGGTCTTGAACGAGGATCCGGTCTGCAGCGGGGCCTGCGCGAAATCGAAGCCGACACCGTCGTCGCCGCCGTAGTACGCGCGGATCGCGCCCGAGCGCGGGTCGATCGAGACGACCGCGCTGCGCAGCTGCGGCGGCTGCCCGCTCAGGGTGCCGTGCACCGCGTTCAGGGCGGCCTGCTGGGCGCGCGGGTCGATCGTCGTGGTGATCCGCAGGGCGCCGGTGTCGATCTCCTGTTCGCTGATCCCGGCCGCGCGCAACTCGGCCAGCACCTGCGTGCGGATCAAACCGTTCGGTTCGTGCGCGGCGTTGTCGGCCAGGACGGTGGCGGGCACGATGGGCGGGAACCGCACCGCCGCGCGATCCTTGGCGCTCAGCGTGTGCATAGTCACCATGCCGTCGAGCACGTAGTTCCAGCGGGCCTGCAACTGCGTCATATGAGTCTCGGGATCCAGGATCGAGGGCGTGCGGATCACCGCGGCCAAGACCGCGCCCTCGGCCAGGGTCAGCTGCCCGACCGGCTTGTCGAAGAACGCGTGTGCCGCGGCCTGGATGCCGTACGCGCCGCGACCGTAGTAGATGGTGTTGAGGTAGGCGGCGAGGATGTCGTCCTTGCTCCACTGCCGCGCCATCTTCGCCGAGATGATCAACTCGCGCATCTTGCGTGAGAACGTGCGCTCGGAACTCAAGAAGGCGTTCTTGACGTACTGCTGGGTGATGGTGGATCCGCCGCCGGCATCGTCCCTGCCGAGCAGGTTGTCGCGCGCGGCGCGCAGGAATGCCTGGGTGGAATAGCCGGGATTGGTGTAGAAGGTGCGATCCTCGGCCGACACCACCGCCTGACGTACCGGCACGGGCACGTCGGACAGCGGAACGGGGGTTCGATTACCTTCCGGAGGAACGACTTTCGCCAGGACCGTGGTGCCATCGTCAGCGGTGATGATGGCGATCTGGTGTGTCTGCACGGCCGCCGGATCCGGAATCTCGGCACTCCAGTAGGCCAGCGCCAGCAACAGCGCCGGAATGGCCACGAAGATCAGGAACAGGGCCAGCAACAGCCGTCGGATGCGCTGCCCCCGGCTGGCCGGCGGGCGATCGTCGTCCGGTCCCGTCTCGTCGGGCCGCGGGCGCCGGCGAGGCCGGGCGGGCGCGCCATGAGGCGGACGCCGCCGCACCCCCGGAAGCTCGTTCCACCCAGCTATCGATGCGTAAGGGGCCGACTCCCGAGCGCCCCTCCGCCACCGCTTGCGGATCGAACCCACGACCAACTCCTTCGCCAGAACCGCCAACTGGACGAACAGTGACCGAACTACCGCATGAACAGATCGAACGTGTGGAA
This sequence comes from Nocardia alni, assembly GCF_019038435.1. GTDB lineage: Bacteria > Actinomycetota > Actinomycetes > Mycobacteriales > Mycobacteriaceae > Nocardia > Nocardia alni. The sequence goes on along the minus strand of NZ_JAGPOX010000052.1, from coordinate 56,084 downwards.
CAGATCGAACGCGAGCAGATCTAGAACCAGACTACGGCGCACGCAACCCCACCGCGCCAATGTGAATCCGGATACTAACACCGTAGACCGACAGCCCACACGGAAGTTTTCAAACCCTGTGGACAACCGAGATGCCGTCAACCGCCGGTCGCCAAAGCAAATCTCCCGGCACCCACCCGGCGCGATGCCACCGTGACAACTGATCTCGTCAGATCCGGGTAACTCACCGGGTACGGGCTAACTCCTCACTCTCTCAACCGCCGGTCGCCAACGCCACTGGTGTCGCACGTGAGCCTGGCCTGAGGCGCGGGGAGGCGGATTAGCGCGGAGAGGCGGGACAGCTCAACTCTTGACGCCGCCCGCGGTCAGGCCGGAGATGATGCGCCGCTGGAACGCCAGCACCATGACCACCAGCGGCACGGTGACGATGACGCCCGCGGCCATGATCGCGGCGTACGGCTGCACCAGCGGGTCGTTGCCGGTGAAGCGGGCTATCGCGACGGTCACCGGTTCGGTCGCGTCGGAGGACAGCAGGCTGGAGAGCAGATATTCGTTGACCGCGGCGATGAAGGCCAGGATCGCCGTGGTGAACACCGCGGGCGCGGCCAGCGGCAGCATCACCAGCCGGAATGCCTGCAGGCGCGACGCGCCGTCGATCCGCGCGGCCTCCTCGAGTTCCCAGGGCAGTTCGGCGAAGAACGAGGCCAGGATGTAGACGGTCATCGGCAGCACGAACGAGATGTTCGGGATGATCATCGCCTGGTAGTGCCCGAGCCAGCCGATGTTGGTGAACAGCTGGAACAGCGGGGTCACCAGCACGACCACCGGGAACATCGATGCGCTCAGCACCAGCCCCGAGACCAGGGTCTTGCCGCGAAAGGTGATGCGCGCCAGGGCGTATGCGGCCATGCTGCCGATCAGCAGCGCGATCGCGGTAGTGGCCGCGCCGATCACGACGCTGTTGGTGAGTGCGCGGCCGAAGTTGTTGCCGCGGCTGGTATCGAAGGCGTTGGTGAAATTCTCGGTCGTCAGATGCGTCGGCCACGGGGTGTTGTCGAACGTGTAGTTCGGGTCGCGGAACGCGGTGACGGCCATCCAGTAGAACGGTCCGAGCCCCCACACCAGCACGATCAGCGCGCCGACGTAGGTACTCGCGGAACTCAGGCGGCGGCGCAGGGGGACCTTCGCGGCGATCACCGGCGTGGATGTCGTGGATACCGCAGTCATCGTCCAGCCTTCCGCTGTTCCTCCTGTGTCGCGACCGCATTCGCGCCCAACACCTTCACCAGCACGAACGCGACCGCGAAGATCAGCAGGAAGGTGAGCACGGACAGCGCCGAGGCGCTGTTGGCCCCCTGGCGGACCTGATCGACGACGAGGATCGACAGGGTGCGTGTGTTCGGATTACCGCGCGTCATGATGGCGGGCAGGTCGTAGAGCCGCAGCGCGTCCATGGTCCGGAACAGGATCGCCACCAGCAGTGCGGGTTTGAGCAGCGGCAGCGTGATCTGGGTGAACCGCTGCCAGGTCGAGGCGCCGTCCACCCGCGCGGCCTCGTACACGTCGGCCGGGATCACCTGCAGTCCGGCCAGGATCAGCAGCGCCATGAACGGCGTCGTCTTCCACACGTCGGCGATGATGACCGCGAAGCGGGACCACCACGGATCGGTCTGCCACAGGATATGCGTGCCGAGCACGCGATTCACCACGCCGTCGTACTGGAACATGAACTCCCACAGCCGCGCGGTGACCGCGGTCGGGATGGCCCACGGGACCAGCACCGCCGCGCGCAGCAGCGCCCGGCCCCGGAACGTCTTGCCCATCACCGTGGCCATGCCCAGGCCGATCGTCGTCTCCAGCGCCACGGTGATCACCGTGAACAGCACCGTCACGATGATCGCGACCCAGAACTGCGAGCCCAGATTGCCGGTCGGGCAGGATTCGGTACCGCCGGAGGGCATTTGGCACTGCTGCATCAGCCAATGCGTGTAGTTGCTGAACCCGGCGCTGCCGCCGTTGACGAACATGCCGGTCACCGGGTCGAGGCCGGAGTCCTTCTGGAAGGACATCCACACCGCCCGCACGACCGGATAGCCGATCACCACCGCCAGGGCCACCAGCACCGGCGCCACGAACAGCCAGGCGCGGGCAGGCCCCTGCAGCAGACCCACTCGCCGCCGTGGTCGCTGATCGGTCCGCGTCTCGGTGGCCTGCACTGCTCCCGAAGGATCTGACACCGTTCTTCTCTCTCACGGGCTCGACGCCGAGCGTTGGCGGTGGGATACCGCGCCGGATCGGCGCGTCGGTCGCCGGCTCGACAGGGATCTCGGCGCGGCCGCTACGAACCGGCGGCCTCGATGCCCTTCTGCATACCGGTGATCGCGTCGTCGACCGACTTGGATCCGTTCAGCGCCGCGTAGGCGTTGTCCTGGATCGCCTTGGACACCGCCGGATAGAACGGGGTGACCGGGCGCGGCACGGCGCTGGCGATCGAGTCACGCAGCGTCGGCAGGTAGGGGAACTTGGCGATCAGCGCCGGATCGTCGTAGAGCGAGGAGAGCACCGGTGGGTACGCGCCCTCGGCGACGATGTGCTGGGCGTCCTCGCTGGTCAGGAACCGCAGGAAGTCCAGGGCGGTGGCCTTGTGCTTGGAGTAGGCGCTGATGGCGGCATTGTATCCACCCAGGGTCGAGGCGCCGATGCCGTCCTTACCGGGCAGCGGGGCGACGCCGACATCGCCCTTCACCTGCGATGAATCGGCCTGTGCCACACCGTAGAAGTTGGGCCAGGTGCGCAGGAACAGCAGCTTGCCCTGGGCGAAGGCGTTCTGGCTCTCCGGCTCCTCGAAGGAGATGGCCTCCTTGGGGATGTCGCCGTTCTTGTAGGCGCCCACGAGCGTCTGCAATCCGGCGCGGGCCTGCGGGCTGTCGATGGTCGGGGTCTTGCCGTCCGGGCCGACGAAGGTGCCGCCGAAGGCGTTGATCACCTCGGCGGTGTTCACCGTCAGGCCCTCGTAGGGCGCGAACTGCCCGGCATAGCAGCCCAGGGCGTGCGACTTGGCGATACCGCAGTCGCCCAGCATCTCGGTCCAGGTCTTGGGTGCGTTGGGCACCAGATCCTTGCGGTAGTACAGCAATCCGCCGTTGGTGTTCAGCGGCGCGGCGTACAGGGTGCCCTTGTACGTGGCGCTGGCCACGGTCGGCGAGAGCAGCGTGGAGGTGTCGATGGAGAAGGAGTCCTTCAGCGGCTGGATCCAGCCCTTGGCCGCGAATTCCGCGGTCCAGGTGACATCCAGCGCCATCACGTCGTAGTCGGACTGCTTGGCCTGCAGGTGCTGGGCCATGTCGTCGTGCTGCTGGCTGGCGTCGTTGGACTGTTCCTTGAAGGTGACCTTCTGATCCGGATGCACCGAATTCCACCGGTCGATCAGCTGTTTGACCGCGCCTGTCTCGGAGGTGTCCTGGCCCTCGACGTAGGTGATGGGTCCGCGGCCGGTCAGGTCCTGACTGGTCGGACTACTCGTGCTGCTACTCGAACAGGCGCTGGTGAAGGTCGCCGTGAGCAGCGCCGCCGACGCGGTTACCAGCGCTGCGCGCAGCGCCAAGGACGAGCGTCGTGACGTCACCTTGTTCAAAGCCATCGATACTCCATGGTCGTTACGAGCACAGCCTCCGTTGGCGCGCACGGGGACAATCCGGCCGGGGGTGAACCGTGAGCTGGCACACTCGGCCTGTTGCACAAGGGAAGATACATTGTCGCGTACCGGTTGTGTCGGTCGGATCTCGTATTGTTGGCCGCGATGTCGACCCAGCAAACCCAGGACAAGTTGCTCACGCGGATCGGCGGTCTGCTGCGTCAGGCGGAGTCGACCGACAACGAACACGAGGCCGAGGCGTTTCTCGCGGCGGCGCAACGTCTCGCGACCCGTTCGTCGATCGACCTGGCCGTGGCGCGCGCCCACATCACCGGCCGTGAGCGCCGTGCCGTGCCGGTACAGCGAATCATCGCGATCGGCGAGCCCGGTAAACGCGGGCTGCGCACCTACGTGCAGCTGTTCGTGGCGATCGCCGCGGCCAACGATGTGCGCTGCGATGTGGCGCGCACCTCGACGCAGGTCTACGCCTACGGATTCGACACCGATATCGATACCTGCGAGGCGCTGTACACGAGCCTGCTGGTGCAGATGGTGCGCGCGGCCGATCTGTACATCAAATCGGGTGGGTATCGGTCCGCGACGGTCGAGAAGGTGGTCGTCGAGCGGCGTCTCGGGCGCTCGGTGCGGCGGCGGGTGCAGGCGCCGGTGGCGGCGGTGACCGCGCGGCTGAACTTCCAGATGGCCTTCGCCGCGCGCGTGGGCCGTCGCCTGGCCGAGGTGAAGGCGGACGTGGAGGCCCAGGTGCGCGCCGAGCCCACCGCCGCGCCCGGGACGGCCGTGGCCCTGCGCGACAAGGAACTCGAGCTGTCCGGCTTCTACGACAGCACCTCCGAGGCGCGCGGGGTCTGGCGCGGGCCGCAGGCGTCGGCCGGATACTCCCCCGGCGCCCGGCGCGCCGGAGATCGGGCGGGCCGGGCCGCGAGGCTGGGCGCCTCCCCCGAACTCGGTGCGGCCCGTGGGCAACTCGATCCGGGCGACCGTGAGTGAGCCGCTGACGCAGCGCGCCCCGCGTACGACGACGGCGCCGAGCGCGGCGAGGTTCGGTCGTGGGTGAGCGGGACGGGCAGCGTGCCCGGGTGTACGACGCCGAGGGGCTGGTCCGGGGGATGTTCGATCGGGCCGACGAGTCGGGGGTGCGGACGGTCGAGCTGTACGGCTCGCACATCACGTTGCCGATCGAGCGCCGGTTCGCCTCGGTGGAGTCGGTGCAGAGCTACGCGGACCGGGTGCTGGCGCTGAACTGGGTCCGGCAGCGGTGGACGCGCGCGTCGGATTCGGTCACGGTGCGCGCCCGGGCGGGAGTGAACGCCGCCCACTACGAGACCGAGCGGGCGGTGCTCGCCGTACCCCTGCACACAGGTGGAACTGCCTGGGCCTTAAGGGAATTGGTGATTCTGCACGAGCTGGCTCATCACCTCGGATCCGGTGACGCGCGCCGCGCGCCGCACGGACCGGAATTCTGTTCGCGATACCTGGAACTGGTCGACGGCGTCATCGGTCCGGAGGCGGCGTTGGTCCTGCGCACCGCACTGCTCGGGTGTGGCGCGCGACTCGGGTGAGCCCGGCCGGGTGTCCGGCTCCGAGGATCATGGGGCCGGACGATCACGCGCCGGACGATCAGACCTCCAGGGTCTCCTCGATGTTCTTGAGCCGGTGGCGGGCCATCGCCAGATTGGCCCGGCCCCGGTCCAGGGCCATGTAGAGGAACAGCCCCTTGGATTTACGGCCGGTGACGGGTCGGATGATGTGGTATTGGCTGTACAGCGAGATGAGGATGTCCTCGATCTCCTCGTTGAGTTCCAGCTGTTCGATGGTGCGCAGTTTGGCACGCACCACCTCGGTGTTGCCGGCGGCCGCGATCTGCAGGTCCAGGGCCTTGGAACTGCCGAGCATGCCCAGCGCCATACCGCTGTTGTAGTCGACGATGGCGGCGCCGATCGCGCCGTCGATCCCCATCATGTCCTTGAGTGCGAGATCCATATTGGACATGTCTGTTCCTTTCGATGTATTCGATGCCCTCGTTATGCCCGAGGACTTTTCGTCGCCGCCGCCAGGAGGTCGGCGATCGCACGTGCGGCCGGTCGTGCCTCCAGATGGAGCCGGCCGACGTTCACCCCGGCGGCGGTCAGGACCGTCAGCGCGGTCCCGTCCGCCGCGTAGATCGCCACGTACCCACCGCTTCCGTGCACCACGACCTCGTGGAACCCGCCCCCGTACGCCGTGGTGACGATCCGGAACGACAGCGCCAGTTGCGAAGCCGCCAGTGCGGCCATCCCGGTGGGCTCGATACTCGGGGGCAAAACATGGGTGATGAGCAGCCCGTCACCGGATGCCACGAGCGCGCCGGTCACGTGCGGGATGCCCGCGCACAGCCTTCGCAGTTCGGTCTGTACCGCGTCGTTCGCCGCGGCCATCGTCGGGGTGATCGTTTCCACCGTTGGTCAACCTTTCATCGAATTGCCGGGCGGTCCGCCCGCGGTCAGGCGAGTTCGTCCAGCGCGGCCCGGAGCCGGATGAGCAGGTTCCGGTCGACGGGCTCCCAGCGGTCCCCGTCGGGGATCGTCGTCATCGAGGGGGTCCGGCGTCGGAGCGTGGGTGCGGGCTGGGCGGGTCTGAAATCCAGCGGGGGACTGGAATCCGGCACGGATGCGGGCCCGGCGAGCTCGAAGTCCGTCGGTGTGGTCTGTTCGGTTTCCGCCGCCGGGATGTCCTGCACCGGCGCTTCGATCAGTCCGGCGGCCGTCAGATCGCGCACCGCCGACAGGCAGGTATACGTGGTTCGGCCCAGATCGTGAGCGATCGCGGCGACGCTTCGCCGGGCGTCCGCGGCGCCGAGCACCTCGGCCTGGCCGGCGGTGAGGGCCACCCGGCGGCGGCGGACGCGGCGGACCGGTACGACGGGGTGACGCTCGACCCATTCGGCCGGCCACGTCTGTGTTGGCGTGTCGATGCGCCGTTGGATCTCGTGGACGAGCGTGCCCGGCGTGATCCGGCAGATCGGCGCGAGCCAATGGGGTTGGGTAGGGCGGAATTTCGCACCGGAGGCCGATGGTAAGAGGAAATACGCGGCGTCGAATACCGAGAGCAGGGCCAGGATGGCCAGCCGCGGGGATTCCAGCAGTGTCGCCGGCTGACCGGTCTCGGCTCTGTACCAATCCTCGGCCGTCGCCACGCCCGTTTCCACCACGAGCCGGTCCAGTCCGGTCGCACGACGACAGGCGGCGGCCGTGACGGCGCCGCCGACCAGATGGAACGCCCCGTCGTCCAGGCGCAGCACGCCGGTACGTCGTTCTCGCTCCAGCTGTCGCAGCACGATCGCGGGCTCGACACTCATGGCCGGTTTTCCATGAGCCCGGACAGGATCGCCCGTAGCCGAAATCGCGCCATGGCCAGATTCCCGGTGTCGTCGTCGAAGAGCACATGGACGAACAGGCGTCCCTCGAAATCTCCGTCGACCAGGTTCAGCAGGTGATATCCACCGGGACCGCAGACGAGGATCTCGGTGATGTCGTCGTTGGCGCCGCCGATCGACAATGCCGGGCAGCCGAGTACCGCCCGGACCACGTCCGTGGTGGCCGCGGCGTTCTCATGCTCGTCCAGCAGTTCGTGTCGCCCGGCCGCGGCGATGGCCAAGCCGCTCACACAATCGACCAGTGTTACGCCTCGCGCGCCCGGAATATCAATAATCTGCTCCAGACAGCTGTCAATTCCGATCACCGTGCCACCGCATGTCAAATAGAGAAGTCATGTCATATTCAGAAGCTCGAATTCAGACGCTACAACCGTCGATGCCGGTTGTACAGAAAAATGACAGATAACTTCTGGCAATCTGATACTTACTGGTATCCGGATAAATCAGACACACCCTTGGCATGGTGGTTCCCGCAGCGATTCCCGGCCTCTTCGGCACTTGATAATAAATTCCTTTCGGTCGGTTTCCTTCGGGTAATCGGACGATTGCGGGCAGGGCTGAGGTGCTGTGCTCGGCGATGGCTGCATCGGTATCGCTCGAAATGAAGCGACCGAGCGGTTTTGGTTCCAGTTGCTATCAACCGGGCTTTACTGGCTTGTGACGTGGTAATTCGGCGGTAAAACGGCCTGCTATCAGGGGTGAGGTGGATCGTGTCGGCCAGCTCGCCCGACTGTTGCGGCAATTTGGCGGATAAGGTTGCTCTAAACGTTGCCCCCTGACAGAATGGCCTACGCGACACCGAGTTCGATGGTTGTCGTGGCCCGGGCGATGCGACAGCCCTATCTACTATCAAAGGGATAAACTTGTCAAAGTCATATGTGTACTTATGGTTATAGGTCAGCGGCCAGAGTTCATCCGGCAAATTTCCAGTCAGGAAAACCTATTATCGTGACCGGGCGCGGCTAGAACGCGCCGGCCCGGGTTTCGATTCGATTCGATCGTCGTCGTGCGGGGGGATTCCGTACCCGCACGACGGCCGAATATCGGGTGTTCCGTCAATTTCTCCATCCGCGGAGTTCGAACCATGACAACCGGCGCTTTCGCTGGATCGACGCGGTTGCCGGCGTTCGGCCGACGAGCTGCCCAGGAGGTGGCCCGGCAGTTGACGACGGCATCCACGGTGATGCGAACGGGCGATCTGCACATCTCCGGCGATCCGGGCGGACGAATACGGGTCGTGCGGGGGCGGGTGCTGATGGTCAGCACCGCGGGGGCTCCTGGCGTCCGTGAGCTGCTGGCCCGCCCCGGACGGACGGTGTCCGGAGATGCCGAGCGCCGGGCACTGGAGCAGATAGCGACGCTCGACGCCGCGTTCGCGATCGCCGCGGGGTGGATCGACGGCAGCTTCTGGACCACCGACATCGATATGGATCCGGTGGGTCCCGGCGGCAGGGTGTTGGAGCGTTACTTCACGGGCATCGAGGCGGACCGGCTCACCGAGGAGACCGAACGCAGGCTGCGCGCGTTGGCCAACAGGCGGGTGTCGCCGCACCGAAATCGCTTGGCGCGCACCGAGCAGGGTGAATCCCTGCTGCGTGGCTGTCCACCCGGGCAGCGGCGGGAAATCCTGCTTCGTGTGAATGGGCAGCACCGGTGTCGAGACATCGCGTTCGCGCTGGGCCGCGGCCTGTATCCGGTGACCGTCGAGGTCTCCCGGTTGCTGGCCGAGCATGCGTTGGTCGTGCCTGCCGGCTCGGACGGCCGCACTGCCCTGCCCGATCCGGAGGTGTCGCGGCTACCGCGCCGGTGCCGCGGCGCCAGCGGGATCAACCAGCTGTATCCGCCGCGCGCACAAGAACTTCCGGACGACACCTCCCCCTAATCACGCCGCCGCACGAGGCGGACAGCAGAAAGGATGCGATGAACACGCCTATCAATACGAGTCCCGGCAACCTGACCGATCGGGTCGGACTGATGGTCAAGCGGCTACGGTCCGATGTGCCGGACTGTGTGGCCGCCGGGGTCATCGATATGTCCACCGGAATGCTGCTGGCGGTGCAGACCGTCGACAACCATCCCGCCGAGGTGCTGGATCTGCTGGCTGCCGCGACGTTGGAGCTGTTCCAGGGCCGCAATGTCGTGATGATCGAGGACATCTGGAAGGAGCGCAGGGGCGTGCACAGCGACGTGCACTACTTCCAGGAGATCCTGGTGAACAGCGAGAACCTGGCGCATCTGTTCCTGCGCGCGGACAGTAGCGACGACATGGTAGTGGCCGTCGTATGCCGCAAGTCGGCCAACGTGGGCATGCTGATGGCTCAGGCCAGGCGGATCGTGCGGGAGTCCGGACGACTGTGAGCTGCCGCGGCAAGTTTCCCGGTGGCCGACGTCAGTACCTCCGGTTCGCCAGCACCGGCAGCACCCGCCGCACCTGCGTGATCCGGTCGGGGTCGATATCGGTGATCAGCAGGTCCGCATCGGTGTCCAACGCGGCGAGGACCTGACCATCCGGACCGACGACGCGGCTGTGGCCGACACCGAGCGGCGCGGTCGTTTCCGCCGCGGTGGCCGGAAGGGCCTGATCGCAGGCGGCGATGTAGGAGGTGGAGTCCAGGGCCCGGGCGCGGGTGAGCAGCCGCCACTGCTCGGCCTTGCCCGGGCCGTCGCCCCAGGACGCGGGAACGACGATCAGGCTCGCGCCCTCGGCGGCCAGGGTCTGGAACAGCCCGGGGAAGCGGAGGTCGTAGCACGTCGCGACGCCCACCGCGGTGCCGTCGATCTCGAGCAGCAGCGGTTTGTCGCCGGGGGCGACGGTGTCGGATTCGGCATAGCCGAAGGCGTCGTAGAGGTGGATCTTGTCGTAGTGCGCCTCGGCGCCGCCACCGGTGATCAGCAGGGTGTTGTGCACCCGGCCCGAATCCGCGGGGGTGAACATCCCGGCGACGATCGTCAGTCCGTCACGTTCGGCGATGGCGCGGACCGCATTCGCCCACGGCCCGTCGAGAGGTTCCGCGACCGGTTCCAGCGGGGCGCCGAAGCATCGCATCATGGCCTCGGGAAATACGAGCAGCCGGGCCCCGGCCGCCGCGGCCCGGGTCGCATGGGCATCGATGAGGGCGAGATTGCGTGCGGGATCCGCGGTGCTGGTTACCTGGGCGAGGGCGATTCGGCTGAGCATGCGGCTTACCTTCCTGGTGTATACATATTGTATGCATAATGCGGCATTATCGGGGCGGGAGCGGGCCTACAACTACGTCAAGGACCAGGTGTTGACGTCGCTGCCCGCGACCGGCGTCTTCCTGAACGAGCAGGAACTCGCCGACCGGATCGGCGTCTCGCGTACCCCGGTCCGCGAGGCGCTGCTGATGTTGCAGGCCGAGGGCCTGGTGGAGATGGTGCCGAAACGGGGTGCGCACGTTCCGGCGATGAGTGGTCGTCAGATGGCCGAGCTCATGGATCTGCGCGGGGTGCTCGAAAGGCACGCGGCCAGTAAGACGTTGGCGGCCGGTGCGCCGCCGGTGGCCGCGATGCGCGAGGTGCTGGCACGGCAGGAGGAACTCGCGGATTCGGCCGCCGCCGAACAGGCGCGGGCATTCATCGACTGGGACAGCCGATTTCATCAGATCCTCATCGATGCAGCTGGCAGCGATCTGCTGTCGAGCACCTATGCCGGACTGCGCGCGCGCCAGCTGCGGGTGGGCCTGGCCGCGCTGTTCGCCACCGCCGACCGGCAGCGCCACGTCTGCGGTGAGCATCAGGCCATCATCGACGCGCTCGAGGCCGGTGACGCACCGCTCGCCCATGCGAAGATCGACGATCATCTCGAGATCACTTTACAAATTCTGTTGCGGGCGTGATGCTTTCGGCAAGTTCGCTGTAGCGCTCGTCCGCGCTGTTGTCCGGGTCGCGGCCCAACGCGATCCCGATCACGGTCAGCGCGGCGGCGACCAGGATGTAGCAGGCCAGCGGGATCCAGCTGTCGAAGCGGCTCAGCAGTGTGGTGAAGATCAGCGGCGCCAGCGCGCCGCCGAAGACGCCGCCGATCGTGTAGGCCAGTGCGCCGCCGGTCGAGCGCAGGTGAATGGTGAACTGCTCGGTGACGAACGCCGCCTGTGGTCCGTACATGAACGAGTGGAACCCCAATCCGATCGTGATGCCGACGATCAGCGCCAGGGATGAGCCGCCGCCGATCAGCGGGAAGAAAACGACCGTCCACACCAGTGCCCCGATCGTCGCGACGGCGTAGAGCAGCCGCCGGTTGACGCGGTCCGAGACCGCGCCCGCGAACGGGATCGTGACGAGCTGGAAGCCCGAGCCGATCAGGACGGCGATCAGGACCGTGCCGCGAGCGAAATGCAGGTGATGGGTGCAGTAGGTGATCGTGAACACGGTGAACAGCGAGTAGACGATATCCGGGGCCAGCCGTGACAGGACCGCCGCGATCAGGCCGCGGGGCTGGGTGTGCAGCACGTCCTGAATCGGCGCCTGGGCGCGCTCCCCGGATTCCTGCATGGCCCGGAAGATCGGTGTGTCCTCCAGCCGCAGCCGGATCCACAGGCCGAAGGCCACCAGCAGCGCCGAGGCCAGGAACGCCACCCGCCACCCCCAGCTCTCGAATTGGGATTTGCTGAGCGCCCAGGTGAGCAGCGCGAGAACGCCGTTGGCGAGCAGATTGCCCGCCGGCGGGCCGACCTGGGCGGCCGAGGCCCAGAAGCCACGCCGTCGCGGATCGCCGTATTCGCTCGACAGCAGGACCGCACCGCCCCATTCGCCGCCGATCGCGACGCCCTGCGCGAACCGCAGCGCGACCAGGATGATCGGGGCCGCGATGCCGATCGCGGAGTGGCCGGGGATCACGCCGATCGCGGCGGTGGTCACGCCGATCAGCAGCAGCGTGATCACCAGTAGCTGTTTGCGGCCCAGGGTGTCCCCGAGCCGGCCGAAGACGAATCCGCCGATCGGTCGCGCTAGATAGCCGACGGCATAGGTGGAGAAGGCGAGCAGCGTTCCGGTGAGCGGATCCTCGCTCGGGAAGAAGACCTGCGGGAACACCAGCGCGGAGGCGGAGGAGTAGACCGCGAAGTCGTACCACTCCAGGGAAGTGCCGGTCAGGCTGGCGGCGAAGGCTCGGATCAGCGCGCCGCGTTGTTGTGCCACCGCGGCGGGTGAACCGGTATGTGCCGGGTGATCGGCCGACATGACGCTCCTGTCCTTTGCGAGCCGAGGGCGACTCTATCCCCGGCCCGGCTGTTGTACAGGTTACATACTTGCTGTATACAAGACGAATGCGCAAGTCTTTCGGTGTAAACGGTTGATTACCGCCGACACCGGACCGGAACAACAGGAGGATCGCCGGATGCCGCAGCTCACCTTCACCCTGCCCGATGGCGTCGTGGAGCAGGTCGATGTCACGGCGCTCTACAACGCCGGCTACGCCGGACGGCAACAGGACGAGGTCGCCGCGCATATCGCGGAACTGGCCGAACTGGGTGTGCCCGCGCCGCAGACCACGCCGACGCTGTACCCCATCGCGCCCTACCTGGCGCAGCAGGCCGACGAGGTCTTCGTACAGCACGCCCGGACCTCGGGGGAGGCGGAGTGGGCGTTGGTCATCACCGCGCACGACGTGCTGCTGACCGTGGCCTGCGATCACACCGACCGGGCGCTGGAGACGCACGGCGTGGCCTGGAGCAAGAACGCGGCCCCCGACGTGCTCGGCGCCCGTGCGTGGCGGCTGTCGCAGGTCGCGGATCACCTGGATGCGATCACCCTGAAAGCCTGGGTAGGACAGGGTGATTCGGCGCGGATGGTCCAGCAGGGCACACTCGGTGATCTGCTCGCGCCCGAGTATTGGCTGGGAGTACTGGCCCAGCGCGGCGCGGACAAGCCCGGGACCGTGCTGATCTCGGGCACGATCTCCATGCTGCCCGGCGTCGACCAGTTCGGTGATTCGTGGCGGGTCGAGATGGCCGATCCGGTGACCGGGGAGTCACTGGAGTGCGGCTATCGCGTCGTGCCGATGGCCGAGCCGATCGGCTGATATTGGTCGAATGCCGTTGTCGCGAGCCGAAATCGCGGACCGTGGGTCAGTGGGGCAGCAGCTGCCGTACGCGGTCGAGGCGGTCCAGCCACCACCGCGTTCGATGCGGATCGGTGTGCCGGAAACGGTGCAGGAGTTCGGGATCCGGGGCGGGCGGCGTGCGCGGGACGGGGAGGAATCCGTCGACCGGGCGCAGCGAATCGGACACCACGTCACCCTCGAACAGGCTCAGCGTGCCCAGCCCGCAGGCGAAGTCGAGTTCGGGCAGGGCGCCGGCGAGGGCGAGCTGGGCCGACAGGCCGACGCTCGTCTCCAGGGCCGAGGAGACCACGCAGGGCAGACCAGCGGCCTGGGCTACCCGCAGTGCCCGGCGCACCCCGCCGAGCGGTGTGCATTTCAGCACCGCGATATCGGCGGCCCCGGCGACGGCCACGCGCAGCGGGTCCTCGGCGCGGCGGATGGATTCGTCGGCGGCGATGCGCACGTTCACCCGGCGGCGCACGGCCGCGAGTTCCTCGATGGTGCGGCACGGCTGTTCGACGTATTCCAAACCCCCTGCGGCACGGTCGATCTGTTTGATGTGCGTGACGGCGGTGTCGACGTCCCAGAGGGCGTTGGCATCGATCCGCACCGCGCCGCCGGGACCGAGCGCCGCGCGCACCGCCTCGACCCGGGCCAGATCCTGCGACAGCGACTCCGGATGATCGGCGACCTTGACCTTCGCCGTATGGCAGCCCGATCCGGCGACGATCGCATGCGCGCGTCCGGCATCGACCGCGGGCACCGTGCAGTTGACCGGAATCCGGTCGCGGACCGGCTCCGGCCAGCCCTCTGTGAGCTGCTCGACCGCGGTGGCCAGCCAGTTCGCGGCCTCGCGATCGTCGTACTCGGCGAAGGGGCAGAATTCCCCCCACCCGAGCGGCCCGGGGATCAGCACACCCTCGCGCACGGTGATGCCGCGAAACCTGGTGCGCATCGGGATCGCGTACACGACGGCGGCCTCCGGATCCAGCTCCGCGCTCACGCTCGAGCCTCCCCGTCGACGCTCGATCTCATCGTGGTCATCGCGCCAGCCTAGCCCGGCCGACCATCGCTGTTCGGTGGTGTCGGCCGGGACTCGGCGCGTTGCTCAGAGGCGTTCCAGGATCATCGCGTTGGACAGGCCGCCTGCCTCGCACATGGTTTGCAGGCCGTAGCGGGCGCCGCGCTCGCGCATGGCGTGCACGAGGGTGGTGGTGAGGCGGGCGCCCGAGGCGCCCAGCGGGTGGCCGAGGGCGATCGCTCCGCCGTTGACGTTGACCCGGTCCAGGTCGGCGCCGGTGTCGTGGGCCCAGGCCAGGACCACCGCGGCGAATGCCTCGTTGACTTCGAACAGATCGATGTCCTCCAGGCGCAGGCCGCTGCGCTGCAGAACCTTTCGAGTCGCCGGGATCACGGCGGTCAGCATCAGCAACGGATCGTCACCGGCGACGGCGAATCCGTGCAGCCGGGCCAGGGGGCGCAGGCCCAGCTGGGCGGCGCGCTCGCTGGTCATGATCAGGACCGCGGCGCTGCCGTCGTTGATCTGACTCGCGTTGGCGGCGGTGATATTCCAGCCGATCTCGGGGAATCGGGCGGCGTACTCGGGGTTGTAATACGCCGGGCGCAGTCCGGCCAGCGTGTCCAGGGTGCTGCCGACCCGAATTCCCTCGTCCGCCGTCAGGCCGGACAACGGCGCGAGTTCGGCCTCGAAGCCGCCGTTCTTCGTTGCCGCGGCGGCCTTTTCGTGACTGGCCAGGGCGAACTCGTCCATCGCCGGACGAGACAGGTTCCAGCGGGCGGAGATCAGTTCGGCACTGATCCCTTGCGGCACAAGGCCGTCCGGATAGCGCTCGGCGAACGCCACACCGTCGAGGTCGGTGGCGCCGGCCACGCTGGAGCCCATCGGAATTCGGCTCATCGACTCGAGCCCGGCCGCCACCACGATGTCGTATGCCCCGGCGATCACGCCCTGCGCGGCGAAGTGGATGGCCTGCTGGCTGCTGCCGCACTGCCGGTCGACCGTGGTGGCGGGCACCGATTCGGGATAGCCGGCGGCCAATGCGGCCCGGCGGGTGATGTTAGCGGCCTGCTCCCCGACCTGGGTGACCACACCGCCGATCACGTCGTCGATCAGCGCCGGGTCGATGCCACTGCGCTGTACCACCTCGCGCAGGCTGTGCGCCAGCAGATCCACCGGATGCACCGGGTGCAGGGCGCCGTTCGCCTTGCCCTTGCCGATGGGTGTGCGCACGGCCTCGACGATCACTGCGTCTCTCATCGCATGTCCTTTCGGCTGCCGCATCGTTGCGGCTGTCGCGGCGGGGTGCCGCGACGGGCGATCTAACTTGATCTGCCTATAGCCAGTTTAGGACGCTGACGATACTGATGGGAAGTCAGAGTTGTATGATCCATGTCATGCCCGTGGTGTTGGAAGGACCGTTGCGCGATCTGCGTTCGTGGAAGCCGGACGACTGTTCGATCGTCAAGGCGCTGGACATCGTGGGCACGCGGTCGGCGGTTCTGATCCTGCGTGAGGCGATGTACGGCACCACCCGCTTCGACGGCTTCGCCGAGCGGATCGGCATCACCGATGCCGCGGCGGCCGCGGCGCTGCGCAAACTCACCGAGGCGGGCCTGCTGAGCAAGCGGCCCTACCGGGAGGAGGGCAAGCGCACCCGCAACGAGTACGTGCTCACGCAGATGGGCACCGACGCCCTGCCGGTGGTGCTGGCCCTGTGGCAGTGGGGGGATCGGTATCTCCAGGGGAATGTGCCACCGCTGGAGCGGGTGGAGAACGATACGGGCGCACCCGTCCGGCTGGAGATCCGCAGTGAGGCGGGTAACGAAGTCCCCGTTGACAATCTGCGCGTCCGGGTCAACAAAGCATGGCGCCGCCGACACTGAGTTCGAACTCAGCGCCGGCTTATCGACCCTTGATCGAGACCGTGTGGCCCGGTTGTGCCAACGTGACAACTGATCTCGTGAGATTCGGGTAACTCGCCGGACCCGGGCCAACTCGTCCCCGCCCGACCGTCAACTGCCGACGCGACTGGTGCGGCACACGAGTGGCCCGAGGCGTGGGGAGGCGGCTCAGTTGAGGCGCTTGCCGTCTCCTGGCTCGAAGAAGTAGATGTTCTCCGGGTCGGCCGTGAGCGAGAGCTTCTGGCCCTTGGCCGGGGGATTGCGCCAGTCGGCGCGGGCGACGATGGCATCGCCTGTGCCCGAACTGTTCTCGGCGACGGCCCGGCCGTAGACGTAGGCGTCGGAGCCGAGTTCCTCGACCACGTCCACCTCCATGCCGATGCCCGAACCGTTGTCGCCGAACTCGAAGTGTTCGGGCCGGATGCCGACAACCACGTTGCCGTCCGTGCCGGTCAGGGCGTTGGCGTCGGTGACGCTGCGCGGTACCGGCAGCGCATGGCCGCCCAGGTGCACCGCACCGTCGGTCAGCGGCAGCGTGAACAGGTTCATCGCCGGTGAGCCCATGAATCCGGCGACGAACAGATTCGCCGGATCCCGGTACAGCTCGCGCGGCGAGGCGCACTGCTGCAGCAGGCCGTCCTTGAGCACCGCGACCCGATCGCCCATGGTCATGGCCTCGACCTGGTCGTGCGTGACGTAGACCGTGGTGGTGCCCAGGCGGCGTTGCAGCTGCGCGATCTGCGTGCGAGTCTGCACGCGCAGCTTGGCGTCGAGGTTGGACAGCGGCTCGTCCATCAGGAACACCTGCGGCTGGCGCACGATCGCCCGGCCCATCGCCACGCGCTGGCGCTGGCCGCCGGACAGCGCCTTGGGCTTGCGGTCCAGGTACTGCTCGAGGTCCAGGAGCTTGGCGGCCTCGAGCACCCGCTGCTCCTTCTCGGCCTTGGCGACCTTGGCCATCTTGAGCGCGAAGCCCATATTCTCCGCGACGGTCATATGCGGATAGAGCGCGTAGTTCTGGAAGACCATCGCGATATCGCGCTGCTTGGGCTCGGCGTTGGTGACGTCGTTGGCGCCGATCAGGATGCGACCGGCATCGACGTCCTCGAGTCCCGCGAGCATGCGCAGCGAGGTGGATTTGCCGCATCCCGAGGGACCGACGAGAACCAGGAATTCTCCGTCTTGGATCTCCAACTCCAGGGAGTCGACGGCGGGTTTGGTGGTGCCCGGATACAGCCGGGTGGCATGGTCGAAGGTGACCGTGGCCATGATGAATCAATCCCTTCACCGGCAGGAACGTGCCGGACGATCCGAGTAGAGGGTGGTCGCGGCGGTGCCGCGGATTCGAATCCTACTGGTCGGACGGTGAGTACGGGTCGGATCGACTGTTCGGGTCGACCTTCCAGGGATAGTGGGCCGGTGAACTCGCACCCGCGGCGGTAGCCTCGGTGACGGTCATTGTGCATAACACACACCTGTGAACATGGATTGTTCACATTCAAGGAAGGCGTCTCATGACCCGACCGGTTCGCATCGGAGTCCAGTTGCAACCGCAGCATGCCCCCGAGTACAACCTCATTCGCGATGCCGTGCGCCGCGCCGAGGACCTCGGCGTGGACATCGTGTTCAACTGGGACCACTTCTATCCGCTGTACGGCGATCCGGACGGCGCCCACTTCGAATGCTGGACCATGCTGGGCGCGATCGCCGAGCAGACCGAGCGCGTACAGCTGGGCGCGCTGGTCACCGGCGCCGGATACCGCAATCCGGACCTGCTCGCCGATATGGCCCGCACCGTCGACCACATCTCCGGCGGGCGTCTGGTCCTGGGCCTGGGCGCGGGCTGGTTCGAGAAGGACTACGACCAGTACGGCTACGAATTCGGCACGGCAGGAACCCGTCTGGCGCTGCTGAAGGAGTACATGGAGCGTCTGGTCGCCCGCCTGGGCAAGCTGAACCCGCAGCCGCTGCGCGATATCCCGATCCTGATCGGCGGTGGCGGGGAGCGCAAGACGCTGCGGCTGGTGGCCCAGTACGCCGACATCTGGCACTCCTTCGCGAATCTGGACGACCTGGAACGCAAGTCGAAGATCCTGGCCGACCACTGCGCGCAGGTCGGCACCGATCCGGCCGGGATCGAGCGGTCGGTGAGCTTTCCGGGCGTGGAGGCCGCCCCGGCGCTGGTGGCGGCGGGTGCGACGCTGTTCACCGTGAGCGCGGGTGGTCCCGACTACGACCTGACCCAGCTCGAAGAGGCGATCCGCTGGCGCAACGAGTTCAACCCGGAGTCCGTCACCGGGATCGCGTAGCGGCTGTCTTTTCGACGCCCGAGCGTTGGCATCCCGAGTTGCTCGAGCGGGTTGCCGCCTTGGCATGCCGCCGGCTGGAGTCCCGGATTTCGGATTCCGGCCGGTTGCATGGTCCCTGCCACGAGTACGCCGGGAGGACCGGGTCGATCGAATCAGGGTGATCAGATCGGTTCCGTGTAGAGCTCATCGACCGGATCATGGCTGCCGTGCTGGACGATCCCCGACCGCGTCACCGAGCCGTGCGGGACGTCCCGCTAATGTTTTCGGCTATGGTCCGTATGTCCCATTCACGAACCCGTGTGCTGGTCGCGATGCTGGCGATGGCGCCCGTGCTGCTGGTGGCCGCCTGCGGCTCCGGCGGCGGCAATTCGTCGGCAAGCCATGACCTCTGCTCGCCGCCTGGTCTTGCCTCGGCCTCGGCCGCACCCACCAACCTGGCGTCCGGCGCGGATGCGGGTGCGGATCACTACACCACCGCGACGACCGAGCCGCTGGACCAGATCGACGTCACCAAGCTGGGACTGTTGACGCCGGGCGTGCTGAGCGTGGGCACGCTCAGCGATGCGCCGCCGAGCATCTGTGTGAATTCGAAGGGCACGTTCACCGGATTCGACAACGAGCTGCTGAAGGCGATCGGCGCGAAACTCCGTCTGCGGGTGCAGTTCTCGGGCACCGAGTTCTCGGGTCTGCTGGCGGCGGTGGCCACCGGGCGCTTCGATGTCGGCTCGTCGAGCATCGATACCACCGATGTACGGCGGCGGCTGGTCGGCTTCACCAACGGGTACGACTTCGGTTACTACTCCCTGGTGGTGCCGAACGGCAGTGCGGTGCACGGTTTCTCGGATCTGAAGCCCGGCGCGCGCATCGGCGTCGTGCAGGGCTCGGTGCAGGACGAGTACGTGACGAGCACGCTGCACATGGATCCGGTGAAGTTCCCGGACTACGACACCACCTACGCGAGCCTGAAGTCCGGGCAGATCGACGCCTGGGTGGCGCCCTCGGCGCAGGCCACCGGCACGGTCAAACCCGGTGACGGAACCTCGATCGTGCAGAACACCTACAGCCCGAACAACTTCACCGCGTGGGCGGTGCGCAAGGACAATCAGCCGCTGATCGACGCGCTCAACGCCGGTCTGGACGCGATCATCGCCGACGGCACCTACGCCAAGCTCTACTCCAACTGGGAGCCGCGGGTGCTGCCGCCGGGCTGGAAGCCGGGGTCCAAGGCCGCGCCGGCGCCGCAGCTGCCCGATTTCGCCGCCATCGCCGCACAGCACAAGAGCGGTGCCACCACCGCTCAGGTCGCCCCGAAATCGACGCTGGCGCAGCTGCGCGCCACCTTCTTCGATTGGTCGTTGTACCGCAAGGCATTTCCCGACCTGTTCGAGACCGGTCTGCCGAATACCCTGATCCTGGCCCTCGTCTCGGGCGTGATCGGCACGATTCTCGGCATGCTGCTCGCGGTCGCGGGCATTTCACGCACCCGCTGGCTGCGCTGGCCCGCAAGGGTTTACACCGATATCTTCCGTGGTCTGCCCGCGGTCGTGATCATCCTGCTGATCGGGCTCGGCATCGGTCCTGTGGTGAAGAGCCTCACCGGCAACAATCCCTACTGGCTGGGTGCGGTGGCTTTGGCGCTGCTCGCGGCCGCCTACATCGGTGAGATCTTCCGCTCCGGCATCCAGTCGGTGGACGCCGGACAGCTCGAGGCCGCGCGGGCCATCGGGTTCGGCTACCGGCAGTCGATGAGTCTGGTGGTGATCCCGCAAGGTGTGCGAAGGGTGTTGCCCGCGTTGATGAATCAGTTCATCTCGCTGATCAAGGATTCCTCGCTGATCTACTTCCTCGGCCTGCTGTCCACGCAGCGGGAGTTGTTCGCCGTCGGCCGCGACCTCAACGCCCAGAGCGGCAACCTGTCCCCGCTGGTCGCCGCGGGCCTGGTGTATCTGCTGCTGACCGTCCCGCTGACCCATCTGGTGAACTACATCGACCGGCGACTGCGCACCGGGCGCACCGAGTCCGCGGCGGAACCGATCGAACAGGCCACCGTCACGGAAGGACGTGGAGCATGAGTTCCTCCCTGGCCGGCGTCGGCCTGAATCTCACCCTCGGCCGCAATCATGTGCTGCGTGGCGTCGACATCCACGTGGACGCCGGGCAGACCACCACCGTCATCGGCCCGTCCGGTTCCGGTAAGTCGACCCTGCTGCGCGTGCTCAACCGGCTCTACGAGCCGGACTCCGGCGACGTGCTGATCGATGGGACCTCGGTGCTCACAGAGAATCCCGACCGGCTGCGCCAGCGCATCGGCATGGTGTTCCAGCAGTTCAACCTGTTCCCGCACCGGAGCGTGCTGGACAACGTCGCCCTGGGCCCGCGCAAGCTGCGCGGGCTGTCCAGGGACGCGGCCCGGGCCGTGGCGCTGGAACAGCTCGAGATCGTCGGCCTGGCCGCGCGCGCGGACACCCGCCCGGCCAATCTGTCCGGCGGACAGCAGCAGCGGGTGGCCATCGCCCGTGCGCTGGCGATGAAGCCGGAGCTGATGCTGTTCGACGAGGCCACCTCCGCACTGGATCCGGAGCTGGTCAAGGGTGTGCTGGCACTGATGGCGGACCTGGCCTCGGGCGGTATGACCATGATCGTGGTGACTCACGAAATGGGTTTCGCCCGTTCGGTTTCCGACAGCGTGGTGTTCATGGATCAGGGCTTGGTCGTCGAATCCGGCTCGCCGGACCGGCTTTTCGACGACGCGCACACCCCGCGCCTGCGCCAATTCCTGTCGCAGGTGCTGTGACGACTCTCACATCTGCGCGTATCGCCCGAAGTCGCCCTGTGCGCCGCTGTAGACGTTGATATCGGTGTTGCCCGCTATGCCGGGCACGATGCCCGAATCGGTCTTCTGCCAGAAGGTCCAGGTCGGCCAGCCGCCGGGGACGTCGGGCGCGGGCTTACCGCTGTAGTCGGCGATCCACAGCGGATACTGGGTGAACTGGTTAGTATCCGCCATGGCGGTGCGCCAGAACCGCGGATAGGTGTAGATGATCGGCACCCGGCCGGTGAGCGACTGCACCGTGTTCAGGTAGCGGTGCGTCCAGTCGATGAGCGCCGCGGGCGGTAGTCCGCCGGAGGTCTCCAGGTCCAGGACCGGCGGCAGATCCAGCGGCCCGTTCTGGCCGAGCGCCACGGTGGCGTAGAGGGTTGCCTGCGGTTCGGGCGGCAAATTCGGCCGGGCGAAGTGGTAGGTGCCGCGGGCCACTCCGGCCGCGCGCATCAGCAGGCTGTCGGGGACGAAGTAGGGGTTCACGTAGCTCAGGCCCTCGGTGGCCTTGAGCATGGCGAAGTTGTGGCCCGCGGCGCGCACGGCGAACCAGTTGATGAACCTGCCGTCCACATGCTGCCAGGATGAGACGTCCGGCCCCGTCGAGTCCGCGGCGGACACTCCGGTTGCGGAGAGTATGCCAACGGTCGTCAGGGCAAATAACGAGCCGAGTGTGCGACGGACACTCGGACGAGCCTTCGTGCGTCGATACATGGCTTCGAGGGTAATGCCTGTGGCGATCATGACCGCAGTGATCGGTGACGCATATTAGCGACAGATGTGCTGATTTGTACAAAAGTCCCGAAACGCAGGCGCCTGCGGTGTGCGTTCAGCCGAGCCAGTCCAGTACCGAGGCCGCCGTCCACGACTGCTGCATACTGCCCAGCGGCGCACCGCTGAACGGATCGTAGTACTCGGCGAAGCTCCCGTCGCTGGCCTGTCGCAGCCCCTCCGCGCGCAGCATGAACGATCGCTCGGCCCAGCCGCGGCGGGCGAACACCCAGGAGAACAGCCAGCTCATCACCGGCCATACCGGACCGCGCCAGTATTCGGCGCGGCGGAAGTCCCGGGAGACCGGCGAGGTGGACGGCGGCAGCGCGTACCGCAGATCCGGATGACCGCAGAACCGCGGCCCCTCGAAGATCCGCAGCAGGCTGCGTTCGGCATCACGTGGCAGGCCGCCGCTCAGCAGCGGCGCGAAGATCGCCAGGGTCTCCGTGTCGATCCACTGGCCCAGGCGCAGGTCGAAATCGCGTGCGGCGCCCGAGCGCGGGTCGGCGGTATCCACCACGCCCGCGCGGAAATAGTCGGCCCATTCGTACAGCTCGCGCACGTCGGCGCGGGGCAGCCGGTAGTCCTCGCCGATGCCGGCCAGGACCTCACAGGCCAGCGCGAAGATGGCGGTGACGAAGACGTCCTCCACCGCGAAGCTCATCGTCGAGGCAAGTTCGTAATCGTCGTATCCGCCGCGGCGCATCTGCTCGACCAGCCACAGGTAGCGGTCGTACTCGCGGTCGGTCGGGCGCTGGGCGGGATCCACCAGCACGAGGTCCTCGCGCTCGTAGGGCGGCACATCGCCCGGGACCACGTTGGCGTAGGCGCGGTCCCAGCGCGGGGAGTTGTCCATGCCCGACTCCCAGCCGTGGTAGATCGTGATGCGGCCGTTCTGTTTCACGTCCCGGGCATTGGCGAGCCAGCGATGCCAGCGCATCAGATCCGTCCAGCGCCGATCCAGGAACTCCTCGGCCACCGCGCGGGTGCTGCGCCCGTGGCGGCGCGAATGATCCAGGATCCGCTGCACGGCGATCGCGTGCACGGGCGGCTGGGTGATGCCGGAGGTGTCCGGGCCGTCGGGCGCGTTGGCGGCCAGGCGGCGGCACTCCCAGCGCGCCGGTCCGGGGAAGTAGCCGTCCACGCCGTTGGCGAACACGATGTGCGGGATCATCCCGTTCTTCCACTGCGCAGACAGCAGGGTGTCCAGCTCGACCACGGCGCGCTCGACGCTCAGCGGGGCCAGGCCCACCGCGACGAAGGCGGCGTCCCAGCTCCACATGTGCGGGTACAGCTTGGGAGCGGCGCTGGTCATCGTGCCCAGATCGTTGCCGCGCAGCAGGTAGGCGGCCCGGGCCGCGAGTTGAGTTGGTGTGAAGCCGGGCCCGTTCATCCCTTTATTCTGCGACGACACCTTCAGGTACGCGCGCTGCGCACCCTCCTGGGGCTCGGCGGCCTGGGACAGATCGGCGATCGGCCCGCCTGCGGCAGTTCTCACCTGGTGCCTCGGTTTCGTGAATTGCACGGTTCATGAATCACGGCCATGTGACTGTGGAGCTGACCCGAGATTGATACACCCAGTTGTGCGATAACCGCCACCAATATGGATATCCACGCCGCTCGGGAGGATAGTGCGCCGGTGGAGCACGCGCAGGCGGCGGCATGTTCGCGGCTGGTTAGGGTGAGGTCCATGACTGCTTCCGGTGTCACATCCAGCCAGCCGATCGCGCTGATCACGGGGGCGAGCCGAGGGCTGGGTGCGGCGATCGCCAGGGAGTTGGCGCCCACGCACCGGCTGCTGCTCGGCGCGCGCACCGCCGAATCGCTCGCTCCGATCCTGGCCGAGCTGCCCGGCGCGACCGGCTGGCCGGTGGAGCTGACCGATTACGACGCGCTCGCGGCGGCCACCGCGTCGATCGAGCGTCTCGATGTGCTGGTACACAACGCCGGTGTGGCCGAATTGGGTTCCATCGCGGACTCTTCGGTGAAGCAGTGGCGAAATACCTTGGAGGCGAACCTGATCGCCGTCGCCGAGTTGACCAGACTGCTGCTGCCCGCGCTGCGGGTGGCCGAAGGCCATGTGGTGCTGATCAATTCGGGCGCGGGACTGCGGGTGAACCCGGGGTGGGGAGTCTATGCCGCCAGCAAGTTCGGTATGCGAGCCTTCGGTGACGCGCTGCGGCTCGAGGAACCGGACCTGCGGGTGACCTCCCTGCATCCCGGCCGCATCGACACCGATATGCAGCGCGCCATCGTCGCGGGGGAGGGGCGAGAGTATCGGCCGGAGGACTTCCTGACCCCCGAGACCGTCGCGCGGGCGGTGCGCACGGCCGTGGAGACGCCGCACGACGCCCACCCCACCGAGATCGTCCTGCGGCCTATCGCGCGCTGAACGATCCCGGCGCCCCCGTGACGATCAGGCGACGACGTTGACCAGGCGCCCCGGGACGACGATGACTTTGCGAGCGGGCTTGCCGTTCAGGAACTCCAGCAGCTTCTCGTCCGCCAGGGCGGCGGCCTCGATCGTCGCGGCGTCGGCCGCGGCGGGGACGCTGACCCGGCTGCGGACCTTGCCGTTCACCTGGATCGGATACTCCACCGAATCCTCGACCAGCAGTGCGGGATCCGCGACGGGGAACGGACCGTGCGCCAGGGCGGCGGTGTGGCCCAGGCGCTCCCACAGCTCCTCGGTGATGTGCGGGGCCGTCGGCGCCAGCATCAGCACCAGCGGTTCCACCAGCGCACGCGGGGCGCCGTCGGGGTAGTTCTTGGTCAGGAAGTTGGTCAGCTCGATCAGCTTCGCGCCCGCGGTGTTGTCGCGCAGATGGGCGTAGTCGTCGCCGACACCGGCGATCGTGCGGTGCAGCAGGCGCAGCGCCTCGGCGGTCGGCTCGGCGTCGGTGACCCGCACCGCGCCGGACTCCTCGTCCACCACCAGCCGCCATACCCGCTGCAGGAAGCGGTGCGCGCCGACTACGTCCTTGGTCGCCCACGGACGCGAGGTGTCCAGCGGACCCATCGACATCTCGTAGAAACGGAAGGTGTCCGCGCCGTACAGATCGCAGATCTCGTCGG
Source organism: Nocardia alni (assembly GCF_019038435.1). Taxonomy (GTDB): domain Bacteria; phylum Actinomycetota; class Actinomycetes; order Mycobacteriales; family Mycobacteriaceae; genus Nocardia; species Nocardia alni. The sequence goes on along the minus strand of NZ_JAGPOX010000052.1, from coordinate 31,061 downwards.
GGGAGATGGCGTTCTTCAGCGACTTGCCGATCTTGCCGTACTCCTGGACGACCTCCTCCTCGACACCGGAAGTGTTGGTCCAGAAGAACTTCCGGTCCCGCTCGACGACCTCGGCGGCCGGCACGGGCGTCCCGCGCGAATCCCGGTAGGCGAAGGCCTGGATGTAGCCCTGGTTGAACAGGCGGCGATACGGCTCCGGGCCGGACACGTGGCCCAGGTCGAACAGCACCTTCTGCCAGAAGCGCGAGTACAGCAGGTGCAGCACCGCGTGCTCCACGCCGCCGACGTACAGATCCACGCCGCCCGGGTCCTTCGCACCGTGTTCGGCCGGACGCGGGCCCAGCCAGTACCGCTCGTTCTCCGGCGCGCAGAACACCTCGGTATTCGTCGGATCCGCGTAGCGCAGCTGATACCAGGAGGAACCCGCCCACTGCGGCATGACATTGGTGTCGCGGCGGTAGGTCCGGGGCCCGTCGCCCAGATCCAGTTCGACGTTCACCCATTCGGTGGCCTTGGCCAGCGGCGGCGACGGCTCGGAGTCGGCGTCCTCCGGATCGAAGGTGACCGGCGCGAAGTCCTTCACCTCCGGCAGCTGCACCGGCAACATGGATTCCGGCAGCGGATGGGCCTGGCCTGTTTCGTCGTACACGATCGGGAACGGCTCGCCCCAGTAGCGCTGGCGGGCGAAGAGCCAGTCGCGCAGCTTGTACTGGATGGTGCCGCGGCCGTGGCCGTCGGCCTCCAGCTGCGCGATCACCTTGGCCTTGGCGGATTCGATATCCAGCCCGTCCAGGTAGCCGGAGTTCACCAGCGTGCCCTCGCCCGAATACACCGCCTGCGAAACATCGCCGCCCGCGACGACTTCCAGGATAGGCAGACCGAAGGTGGTGGCGAAGTCCCAGTCGCGCGCGTCGTGGCCCGGTACGGCCATGATCGCGCCGGTGCCGTACCCGCTCAGCACGTAGTCGGCGATGAAGATCGGCACCTGCGCGCCGTTCACCGGATTGGTGGCGTAGGCGCCCAGGAAGACGCCGGTCTTGTCCTTGTTCTCCTGGCGCTCCAGATCCGATTTGGCCGTGATCGACTTGCGGTACGCCGCAACGGCTTCGGCGGGGGTGGCGGATTCGAACGTCCAGCGCGCGTCGGTGTCGGCGGGCCAGGCGCCCGCGGTCAGCGTGTCGACCAGTTCGTGCTCGGGGGCCAGTACCACATACGTCGCGCCGAACAGGGTGTCGGGCCGGGTGGTGAAGACCTCGATGACCTCGTCGCCGGCGGCGAACGTCACCTGCGCCCCGCGCGAGCGGCCGATCCAGTTGCGCTGCATGGCCTTCACGTTGTCCGGCCAGTCCAGCTCGTCCAGATCGTCGATCAGGCGGTCGGAGTACGCGGTGATGCGCATCATCCACTGCCGCAACCGCTTACGGAACACCGGGAAGTTGCCGCGATCGGAGCGGCCGTCGGCGGTGACCTCCTCGTTGGCCAGTACGGTGCCCAGGCCCGGGCACCAGTTGACGACCGATTCGGTCTGGTAGACCAGGCGATACGAGTCGATCAGAGCGGCGCGCTCGGCCGGATCGCGCTGCGCCCAGGCCGGGCCCTCGGCGGGTGTGCGTGCGCCGCTGTCGAATTCGGCGGTCAGCTCGGTTATCGGTCGCGCTGTGTTCTTGGTCTCGTCGTACCAGGAGTTGTAGATCTGCAGGAAGATCCACTGCGTCCACTTGTAGAACTCGGGGTCGGTGGTGGCGAACGAGCGCCGCTGGTCGTGCCCCAGGCCCAGCCTGTCCAGCTGGCGCTGCATGGTGGCGATATTCGACTCGGTGGTCACCCTCGGGTGGGTGCCGTGCTCCACCGCGTACTGCTCGGCGGGCAGGCCGAAGGCGTCGTAGCCCAGGGCGTGCAGCACGTTGCGGCCGGTCATGCGGTGATAGCGGGCGAAGACATCGGTCGCGATATAGCCCAGCGGATGTCCGACGTGCAGGCCCGCGCCCGACGGATACGGGAACATGTCCTGGATGAACAGCTTGTCGACCGGGGTGGGGCCGCTCAGCGGGCCGACCGGATTGGGCGCGTGGAAGGTGCCGCGCTCCTCCCAGGCGCGCTGCCACTTGCGTTCGACGACTCCGGCCAGCTCGGCACTGTAGCGGTGTGCGGGCACGTCGCTGGTACCGGCGGCGGCGCCGGGTGTTTCTGTTGCACGAGTGTCCTGCACGTTTCTGCCTTCTGCTAGTCCTGTATCTCCCCGGATGGCGTTGCTCATCAGGGTAGAGCGTGTGCATGTCAAGGCCCAAAAAGGGGCACGGGTCACACTGGGCCCGACCCGCAGGGGTCCGGATTCGCCTGCCGAGTAGCGTGATCGACGTGTTCGTAGTGGCGTTGATCCTGTTCGTGCTGGCGGCCGTCGCCGTCGTCACCGGGGTACTCGGGCTGATCGGCGCCCTGCCCCGCAACCGTTTCTTCGGTGTGCACACCGAAGAGGCATTGCGCACGCCGGAGGCCTTCCGCGTCGCCAACCGGGTCGCCGCGCCCACCTCGGTCGGCGCGGGTGTGCTGCTGGCCGCGGGCGCGGTCGGTGCGCTGGCGGCCCCGGTCGTGGTCGGGATCGTGGCCGCGGTGCTCACCGCCGTGATCGCGCTGTTCGCCCTGGGTGCGGGCGCGAACGCCGCCGGACAGTCCGTCGCGGGCTCGGCCCCCGCACCCGAGATCGGCGACTGCGGCCACGCCTGTGGCGCCTGCGCGCTGCGCGACGCCTGCCAGCCGGCCAACTGAGCCGGCCCGGATCGATGGGCGCTGTCTCTACCGGCGGTACCGACGCTCGCGCCGCGGTGACGGTCGGCTTCGACCTGGATATGACGCTGATCGACTCCCGCCCCGGCATCCGTGCCTGCTATCTGGCCCTGGCCGAGCGCACCGGCGTCGATATCGACTGCGATCTGGTGGTCACCCGGCTCGGCCCGCCGCTCGAGGACGAACTCGCGAACTGGTTCCCGGCCGAGGCCGTCCCGGAGATGCTCGCGCTGTACCGGCAGCTGTACCCCTCCTTCGCCATCACCGGGACCCGGGCGATGCCCGGCGCGCGCGAGGCGGTGGCGGCGGTCCAGGCCACCGGCGGCCGCGCGGTCGTGGTCACCGCCAAGTTCGAACCGAACGCCAAGTTGCACCTGACTCACCTGGACATCGCGGCCGATGCGGTCGTCGGGGATCTGTGGGCCGAGGGTAAGGCGCAGGCGCTGCGCGCACACGGCGCCGCTGTCTACGTCGGCGATCACGTCGGTGACGTCCGGGGCGCGCGCACCGCGAACGCCTATTCCGTCGCGGTGGCCACCGGCCCCTGTTCGGTCGAGGAGTTACAGGCGGCGGGCGCGGACGTGGTGCTCCCGGACCTCACCGCATTTCCCGGTTGGCTCGCCGCCCACCGCGCACACTGATCCGCCTGACGGCCGGGGTCACCGAAGTCCACCGGTGGCGAATTGCAGCCCGAGGCTCGCGGCCGTCACGACGATCCACAGAATTCCACCGAGCAGTACCGGACGTGGTCCCGCCGCGCGCAGACTCGACAGGTCGGTCGACAGTCCGATGGCCGACAGCGCGGTGGTGATCAGAAATGTCGAAACCAGGCTCAGTGCGTGATGGCTGTGCGCCGGAATCAGCCCGGCCGAGTTGGCGGCCGCGACCAGCAGGAACCCGACCAGGAACCAGGGCACGAGGCGACGTAACCGCAGTCGGGGCGCCGTCGGCCGCGCACCGGGCTCCGGTCGCGATCCGCGCCCGGCCACCGCGGCCAGGCCCAGGCAGACCGGAATGATCCACAGGGTGCGGGTGAGCTTGACGACGACCGCGTAGTTGGCCGCCGCCGCACCGTAGGTCGTCGAGGCCGCCACCACCGAGGACATGTCGTTCACCGCCGTGCCGGCGAACAGTCCGAAACTGTGCTGGCTCAATCCCAGCAGGTGCCCGAGCAGGGGAAAGGTGAGGACCGCGGCGATATTGAACAGGAAGATCGTGGAGACCGCGTACGCGACGTCGACCCCGACGGCGCCGATGACGGGGGTCACCGCCGCGATGGCCGAGGCGCCGCAGATGCCGGTGCCGACGCCGATCAGCGTGCGCAGATCGCCGACGATCCCCATCCAGCGCCCGATGAAATAGGCCGCGACCAGGCATATCGCGAGCGTGCCCGCCATCACCGGCAGCGAACTCACCCCGACCCGCACCACCTCGGTCAGCGACAGTTGCGAGCCCAGAATCACCACGGACAGTTGCAGCACCGTCTTGCTCGCGGTGCCGATGCCGGGCTTCAGGCGTGTGCCCGGGCGGATCACCACGGCCAGGACCACGCCGATCACGATGCCGATGACCGGTCCGCCGACGATCGGCAGCAGCCGCCCCAGAGCCGTCGCGGCCGCCGCGATGGCCAGCGCGAGCCCCAGGCCGGGAATCGTCCCGAGAGCCGTGCTCAGCCGCGAAAGGCTCGTCGAACGGGTCGGCGAGCCGGCGGCCGTCTCGGGCGGTGACAGGGTGTCGCGCTGCATGAGACCACCCTGCGCTCAGGGCAATGCGGCTGGTAGGCACCATTGTCGAGGGTATCTATAATGTTTGGTTATGGGCAGTTGGTTTGGTTGTGGCTGAGACGCACCGCCTGGATCTGGATCTGGACGCCCTGCGTCTGCTGGTGGATGTCGCTGATCTGGGCAGTATTTCGGCGGCGGCCCGCGCTCAGCGGATCAGCCAGCCCGCGGCCAGTAAGCGGATCAAGACGCTGGAGGCGCGCCTGCGCCTGGAACTGCTGGACCGGCGCAGCCGGGGCGCGGAACTGACCGACCACGGCCGGATGATCGTCGAATGGTGCCGCTCGGTCCTCGACGCCGCCGACGCGCTGGTCACCGGGGCGCTGGCGCTGACCTCGCAGGCCCAGGCCACGGTCCGGGTAGGCGCCAGCTTCACCGTGGGCGAGTACCTGATGCCCCGGTGGATCGCGGAATTCCGGCTGCGTGGCGAGCATCCGCACGTCCAGTTGCGTGTGGCCAACTCCCACGAGGTCGTCGCCGCCCTGCGGGCCCGCGAAATCGATCTGGGCTTCGTGGAATCCCCCGAGGTCCCCACCGATCTGCACAGCCGCAGGATCGGCCGGGACCGGCTGGTCCTGGTGGTCGCGCCGGAACATCCGCTGGCCCGGCGCCGCCGCCCGCTCACCGGCCGCGAACTGGCGCGGATGCGGCTGGTCACCCGGGAAAGTGGTTCGGGCGCACGGGAAACCCTGGAACGCGCGCTCGGCGAACCGATGGCCGAACCGGCCATGGAGCTGATGACGAATTCGGCGGTCAAGGTGGCCGTCGCCGCGGGGGAGTTCGCCGCGGCGCTGCCGGAACTGGTGGTGAATCAGGAACTGCACGACGGCAGGCTCGTCGAGGTGCCGCTGGTCGACGTGGATATGACGCGCACACTGCGCGCGGTGTGGCGGCGGGGTACCCGGTGGCGCGGTGCGACGGGTGATTTCCTGACGTTGGTGGCGAACAAATCGCGTGTTCAGGCAGCCGCGTCCCCGTGAGTGTCCGCGCACGCCGAAACCCCCGGCGCGGCGGCCGGGGGAGAGGCGAAGGCTCAGCCGGCCTTGCGGCGGAACTGAACCTTGGCCCACACGTAGCCGATCAGTCCGATCACCACGCACCAGCCGATCGCGAGGATCCCGTTGTCGCCGATCGGCGTACCCATCAGCAGGCCGCGCACGGTCTCGGTGAGCGGGGTGAAGGGCTGATATTCGGCGAACTGCCGCACGCCCACCGGCATGGTGCTGGTCGGGATGAGGCCGCTGCCCAGCATCGGCAGGTACATCACGGGCATGGGGGTGTTGCTGGCGTTCTCCGGGCTGGAGGCCGCCATGCCGAAGCCCGCGCCGAGCCAGTTCAGTGCGAAGATCGCCAGCGCGATCAGTCCGATGGCGGCCAGCCATTCCAGCGCGTTCGCGTGCGGCCGGAAGCCCAGCGCCAGCGAGACCGCGACCATGAGCGCGACCCCGAGCAGGCCCTGGAGCATGGTGCCGAGCACCTCGCCGGTGAGGATCGCCGAATGCGAGAACGACATGGTGCGGAAGCGGTTGATGATGCCCTTGGTCATATCCGTGGCCACCATCATCGACACCGAGGTCACCAGCAGTGCCGGAACCATCAGAATCATGCCTGGCGCAACGTAATTGATGTACTTCTCCCCGCCCAGGGCCTTGCCGAACGCACCACCGAAGAAGAAGTCGAACATCAGCAGCAGCGTGACCGGCATGATGATCAACATCGCGGACAGGCCGGGATATCGCCTGGCGTGCACCATATTCCGGCGAAACATGGTGGCCGTGTCGGCCAGAGCGTGAAAGGGGGAGGGTGAGCCGGCGGGGTGGGTGAACACAGTGGCGGTGCTCATTACACGTTTTCCTTTTCGGTGGTCGGTGCTCCGGTGAGGGTGAGGAAGACGTCGTCGAGGTCGGGGGTGTGCACCGCCAGGCCCTCCGGTTCGATGCCGGCGGTGTCGAGTCGGTCCAGGACGCTGCGCAGCGAGCGCACGCCGCCGTCGCTGGGCACCGCGAGGGTCAGATCCTCGGCGTTCGCCGCCCCGCCGACCGCCAGCGCGGCGGCGTCGAGGGCGGTGTGGTCGGCGAAGGTCAGCCGGATATGTCCGCCGGGTACCAGGCGTTTGAGCTCTTCCGGGGTGCCTTGGGCGACGATGCGGCCGTGGTCCAGTACCGCGATCCGGTCGGCGAGTTCATCGGCCTCCTCCAGGTACTGGGTGGTGAGCAGGACCGTCACGCCGCCCGCGACCAGCTCGCGGATGATGCCCCACATGGTGCGGCGGCTGCGCGGATCCAGGCCGGTGGTCGGCTCGTCCAGGAAAATGATGCGGGGCGCGCCGACCAGGGTCATGGCCAGATCGAGCCTGCGGCTCATGCCGCCCGAGTAGGCCTTCGCGGCCTTGTCGGCCGAGTCGAGCAGATCGAACCTGGTCAGCAACTCCTCGGCGATGCGGCGGCTCTCCCCGCGCGGCAGATGGTGCAGATCTCCCATGAGCAGCAGGTTCTCCCGGCCGGTCATCAGCTCGTCCACCGCGGAGAACTGCCCGGTGACGCCGATCTCCCGGCGTACCGCGTCGGCGTCGGCGACCACGTCGTGGCCGCCCACCCGGATGTCGCCGTCGTCGGCGCGCAGCAGCGTGGTCAGGATCTGCACGGTGGTGGTCTTGCCCGCGCCGTTCGGGCCGAGCAGGGAGAAGATCGTGCCCTGCGGCACGGTGATGTCTATCCCGTCGAGCACGACCTGCTCGCCATAGGATTTGCGCAGGCCGCGGGCCTGGATGGCCGGTGTGCCGGGGTCGTCGGTCATGGTGATCCTCTAATCAATAAATAGGGATGAATGCATGATTCGACCGATCCGTGACCGCTGTGGAATGCGGTCAAGGTGATCGGTCGGCCTGTGTAGTCGGTTGCGCGGGTCCGGCATGGCGGTCCAGGCCGGACCCGCCGCGCGTCAGATGTCGAGATCCTCGATGTGCGGTCGGTCGGCGATGCCGGCGACCCGCTCATAGATGTGGTCGGGAACCTTGCCTTTCAGATCACTGATCGAGTCGTAGATATCCATGGTGAAATCGCCCCAGTCCGGCTCGGTGACCCCGAGCATGCGACGCCAGTTGCCGAAATCCTTGATCCAGTTGGTCTCGGTCGGATACTCGGACCACTTCGAGCGCTGGGAGTGCACGACGTACTTGTCCTTGCGGCTGCGGTAGACGCGGACCCGCCGAAATGCCTTGTCGCCGGTGTCGTGCCAGTCGGTCAGCAGCGTGCCGGAGAAGCGGACCTGCCGGGCGCCGTTGTGGCCGACGGCCAGCACGATCTCGTCGAAACCCGCCTGGCGGCCCTCCTCGAGCTCGATGAACCGACGCAGGGCCGTCACGATCGCGCCCGACAGGTTGCCGCCGACCAGCTCCTGAGCGCGCTGGAACAGGGGAAGGTCGTCATCGGAGACGTACACGGTCTTGTTGGGCATGTCACAACTATACGTAGACGTATACATACACACAAGGGCTCTCGCGGAACCTTCCATCAGGAAACAACTGAACCTTCGGAACGAGTTCCTCGTATTTCGGATCAGGTGCGGTTGTCGCCGCGCCGATGTCCTCGCAGGAAGGAGCGCCGATGTCCGCGAGAGTGGTGGACTACCTGGTGCGGGCCATCGAAACCCTCGGTGTGCACCACGTCTTCGGGGTCGACGGGGCCAATATCGAGGATCTCTACGACGCGATCGCCGAGTTTCCCCAGCTCACCGGGGTGGTGGCCAAACATGAATTCTCCGCCGCCACCATGGCCGACGGCTACGCCCGGGTCACCGGCGGGCTGGGGGTCGTGATGGCCACATCCGGCGGCGGTGCGATGAATCTCGTTGCCGGACTGGCGGAATCGTTCGCCTCGCGGGTGCCCGTGCTGGCGCTCGTCGGGCAGCCGCCGACCGCGCAGCAGGGCGCGGGGGCATTTCAGGATACCAGCGGATTAGCCGGAACATTCGATGCCGCAAAGCTTTTCGGACAGATCTCGCATTACTGCGGGCGGGTGACCGCGGCCGACGAGGTGCCCTGGCAGCTGACCCGGGCGATCGCCGCCGCGCGGCAGGGTGGACCGGCGGTGCTGTTGCTGCCCAAGGATATTCAGCAGGCCTCGCTCGGGCAGGCGGCATTCGAACCGCCGTTGACCGGGCAGGTCCGTGACGAGGCCGGGATGGAACGCGTCGCCGCGGCGCTGAAGACCGCGCGTGCCACCGGCAAGATCACCGTCATCGCCGGCGATCAGGTGGCCCGCGACGACGCCCGCCCCGAATTGCTGCGGCTGGCCGCGGCCCTGGACGCCGCGGTGGGTGTGGCTCCCGACGCCGTGGACGTCTTTCCCCGCGACGAGCCGGGATACTGCGGGGTGGCCGGAAGTATGGGCCACCCCGAACTCGTCGACGCGGTCCGGCGCAGTGCGCTGTGCCTGCTGGTCGGGACGCGTCTGCCGGTGACGGCCCGCGCCGGGCTGGACCAGGCGCTCGCGCAGACGACGGTGGTCAGCATCGGGGCGCAGGCTCCGTATCCGAAGACGATTCATGCCGACAGTTCCTATCTCGCAACGGATCTCGCGGAATTGGCGGGGGATGTCGTCCCGTCGGCCCCGGCCTCGTCCCGGCGTGCGGAGTTGACGCCGCTGCCGGTCCCGAAATCCGACGGTCCCGGCCTGCGCTACCGGGATATCGTCGAAACCCTCAACATCGCTATAGAGCCCGGCGCCGACGTCTTCGCCGACGCGGGCAATACCGGGGCGGCGGTGGTGCACCACTTGCGACTGCCGCGCGAGAGCCGGTTCGTCGTCGCGCTCGGGATGGGCGGGATGGGGTACGCGTTCGGCGCGGGCATCGGCTCGGCCTTCGCCCGCGACCGCCGTACCTTCGTCGTCGCCGGGGACGGCGCCTTCTTCATGCACGGCATGGAGGTGCATACCGCCATCGAGCATCGATTGCCGGTGACGTTCGTGATATTCAACAACAACGCGCACGGCATGTGTGTCACCCGTGAGCATGTGTATTACGGAGATCGATACAGTTTCAACAGGTTTCAACCGGCGCGCATCGGCGCCGGAGTGGCCGGGATGTTTCCGGAGCTGCCCGCCTATTCACCGGAGAGCATCGACGAGTTGGCCACCGCTCTGCGGTTCTGCATGAAAACACCCGGGCCGTCATTCATTTCGGTCGAATGCGACCCCGACGAGATACCGCCGTTCAGCCCGTTCCTGTCCGCATAAGAGGAGGCACCCGTGACAACCAGCGCCTTGCCCGCACTCAGCGATATCCCACCCGAGGAAATCCCGGCGATATTGCGCATCGAGAATTCCGACCGTGAGGCCACCACGCCGATCATCATGGACATGCTCCGGTCGGTCTATCCGCACGATCAGGTATTCGGCCAGTTCTGCCCGGTGCAGGCATATATCGACGCGCCGCCGCGCGAGGTGTTCGAATACCTCTCCGATACCCGATGCCTGGAGGAATGGACCTACAGCCTGCGCGGTTTCGTCGAGACCGACGAGCCCGGACTGTGGCTGGCCTACGACCGGCTGGGCCCGGAGACGAAGATCTACACCCGCACCGTCGCGCACGCCGACGCGATGACCGTCGACTATCACTGCGCGTGGGACCAGGGCAAGCACCTGTGGATGATCTATCTGATGCGGGTGGTGGACGCGCAGGCGGTGTTCGACAAGCCGGGTTCGGTTGTGCTGTGGGTGAATTGCCATCATCCGTTCTACGACGAGAATCCGTTCCCCGAGGCGGCCCCGCCGAAACGACCGGTGTGGGTCGGTGATTTCTGGGACATGTTCTCCGCCGGACATCAACTCGAGATGGACAACCTCAAGGCGATCTGCGAGTACCGTGCCGCGCACGGCCTGCCGATCACACCCGACTGGATGAAATGAGCGGCAGGCCCATGAGCACCACTGGCATCACTCCAACGCAGTCACTTCCGCCGGTCAGCCTGATCGACGTCGCCTCCTATCTGCCCGGCGATCCGGTCGGCACGGAGTACTTCACCCCCTATATGCGCTCGGACCGCATGGCCAAGAACGTGATGTTCCGCTCGCCCAAGGCGCGTCACCATGTCGGCCGCGACGAGACGCCCATGGACATGGTCGCCAAGGCCGTCGAACCCCTCGTGGAACGGCACGGGATGGACGCGATCACCGATGTCGACGTGCTGATCACGCACACCCAGCTGCCGCACAACCCGATCGTCGGCGTCGGTTCGGAGGTGGCCCGGCACATGGATATGCGCCCGGGCTGGGTGCTGGACATCCAGAACAGCGGATGCGCGGCCTTCGTGTACATGATGAGCCTGGCGCGCATGATCCTGCAGACGACCGACGCCCGGTCCGCGCTGATCGTCACGATCCAGAACTCCGCGGGCACGGTGTTCACCACGCCGGACATCCGCAAGCTCGCCCAGGCGCCCGTGCCCGGAGACGGTTGCGGTGTCGGGCTTCTGGTGAAGAGCGACCAGGCCCCGATCCTGGACGTGGAGTGCCGTACCTACCCGGAGTTCGGCGGGGATATGGACTTCAACACCGGTTCCGAGCGCAAGTGGTGGGAGCCCGGCGAGGGCCAGCCCTGCGTCGGCTTCACCGAATCCAAGATCACCAAGGTGTTCGCGCGCGGCAACCGGCTGGTGCCCGAGGTGGCACTGGAGGTGTGCGACCGGATCGGGGTGAAGGGTCGTGACATCGACACCTTCGTCACCAATCAGCCCAACAGGCTGTTCCTGCGCAACTGGCACGATGCGCTGGAACTGCCCGCCGAACGTCATCCCGACACCTTCGACCGGTGCGGAAACCTCTTCGCCGCGGGCATTCCCGTCACGCTCGATATCGAGAATCGGGCAGGGCGGCTGCGCAACGGGTCGGTCGTCATGCTGGCGGCGTTCGCGCACGCCGGTGATTTCGCCGGCGCCGCGGCGGTGCGCTGGGGCGCGGCACAATGAACGCCGGGTCGGTCTCGGCGCGGCGCGGCGAGCGATCGGCCCGACGGGATGCGGTCTTCGCGCATGCGCCGGAATCGGTCCGCTTCGATCTGGCCCTGAGCGAGAATCCCTTTCCGCCACTGCCTTCGGTTGTGGATGCGCTGAATCACACGCTGACGCAGGCGAATCGGTATCCGGAATTCCTGCCGCAGCGCCTGCCCCGGCTGATCGGCGAGCACCTCGGCGTCGACGCGGACCGGGTGGTGGTCGGCGCCGGGGCGACCGGGGTGATCCTGCAGATCATGCAGACGCTGTCCGGGGCGGGGCGCGAGATGGTGTTCGCCGCGCCCACGTTCGACGGCTATCCGATCATGGCGGCGATGGCCGGCCTGGAAGCCGTTCAGGTGCCGCTGGATTCGTCCGGACGCCAGGATCTGTGGGGTATGGCCCGGTCGATCGGGGAGCAGACCGCGCTCGTCGCGATCTGCCGTCCGCACAATCCGACCGGTACGGTGGTGCGGGCCAGTGAGCTCAAGGCGTTCCTGTTCGGCGTGCCGCGGCACATTCCGGTGATCCTGGACGAGGCGTATGCGGAATTCCTGAGCGCCGGCGACGCGCTGGATCCGCGGGAGCTGATTGCTCGATATCCGAATCTGCTTGTGCTGCGCACCTTCTCGAAGGCATACGGGCTGGCCGGGCTGCGCATCGGCTATGCGTTCGGTGCCCGGGATCTGATCGGCCGGGTGCGCCGGTTGCAGCTGCCGTTCGGCACGCCCGAGACCGCGAGCACCGCCGTCGCGGCGTCCTATGCCGCGGGCGCCGAGCTGAGCGAACGCATCCTGCGGATCACCACCGAACGAGAGAGTCTGCGAACGGAACTGCGCCGCAGCGGGATTCGCGTTCCGAGGAGTCACGCGAACTTCCTGTACCTGCCCGGCGCCGATACGGCGCGGACACTGGCTCGTGCGGGAATCGCGGCCAAGGCGTACCCCGACGGCAGCGCCCGCATCGCCGTCGGCGATCCGGCCGCCGCCCTGGCCGTGCGGCGGGCGCTCAGTGCACCGTCGCCGAACCGGCTCGCCCGTTCGGTCCGGCTGGAGGACACCGGCATATGGTCGCGAACAGTTCGGTCAGTGCCCGATACGCCGATGAACTGACCGCCCCCTCCCGGCAACCGAATACTGTCCTGCGGATCCGATTCCCGGCATGCTTGCGGCCGGGATCCACCGCAAACCCGGGTGCGGCAGATGAATTCCCCCTCGAGCACCCGGGAATGACGTGAACGGCCGGTGCGGCGGTTCAGAACGTGCTGCTGAGCATCAGCTGATTCGTCGTCGCCGCCCGGATCTCGACCGACCGAATCTGATTCGGCGGCACCGAGGTGGTGCCGTCCGGGGTCAGCGTCTGGCCCGGGCGGGCGGTCCACTGCGCCACCATCGCCTCCGTGCCGTCGGTATGGACCACCCACAGCGCGCCGCGCCAGGTGTAATCGGTCACCGACGGCGCGTAGGTGCACGACATCTCCACCCGGGTGCCCTCGGGCACCGCGACCAGCTTGACGCTCGCGGTGATGGGCGAGGCGGTCACCTGATCCATCTGCCGCTCGACCACCACGTGTTCCGCGGCCGGCGGGGCGGTGTGCTGCTTACCCAGGGAGTTGGTCACCGGAACGGCGATCGCCACCGCCGCGGCGGCCGCGGCCACCGCACCGCCCAACGCGAGCCAGCCTCCGCGACGCCGCTGCCGGCGGGTACGCGATGCCAGTCGCGGCAGCAACTCGGTCGGCGGCTCGGCGGCCTCGGCGGTCCGCGGTTCCGCGGGCGGTTCGACGGGCGAATCCACCAGCGCCAGCGCGACCGCCGGGTCGACCCGGCCGAGCAGTGGGGGCAGTCCGGCCAGATCGGCCACCGCCGCCTGACAGTCGGCGCACTGCGCCAGGTGCGCCTCGTATTCCAGCCGTTCGGCGCGGCTCAGGGCGCCGAGGACGTACGGCGCATCCCACATCTCGTAGGCGTCGCCCGTCTCGGGGACCACCGCCTCCGTCACTTCGTCACCCCCATCTCCTGTAATGCCGAGCGCAGCGCGCGCATCCCGTAATGCATACGGGACTTGACGGTGCCCTCGGGGATGGCCAGCTCGGTCGCGATCTGCTGGGTCGACAGACCGCGGTAGTACGCGCGCACGATCACCTCGCGGTGGTCCGTGCTCAACCGGGCCAACGCGTCCGCGATCAACCAGCTGTCCAGGGCCCGATCCGCCTGATCGGGGCTGGCCTGCTCAGGCGGATTGTCGGTACGGAACTCGCGCCGGTGGCGGGCGCTGCGATGCTCGTCGAACGCCATGTTGCGGGCGACGGTGAACAGCCAGGCCCGCGCCGAGGCGGTGGACTCCAGCACGTTCGGCCGCTGCCAGGCCCGCAGCAGGGTCTCCTGGACAATGTCCTCGGCCCGGCCGGCATCACCGACCAGGCTGTAGGTGTACCGCCACAGGGCCGTCGAATGCTGGTCGTACAGGGCCCGCAGCAACTCGGCCTGATCGTGCGACGCACCGTCCGGTATTCGGGGAGCACCCCGGTTGGGGCGGGTGTCGGCGCCGTCGCTCGACGTGCGCGGTGAGCTCGCCACGCGCTCACCGTATCAGGCGGCGGGTCGCGGATGCCCTGGTTGATGCAGTCGCCACACTAGGTAAATACGTGGTTAGTTGCGTTCCAGTTCGATCGGATGTGTGGCGAGCAACGACAGCGGCAGCGGTTGGCGGCGCAGCACCTGCGCCCACAGATCCACCCGCCGGGCGATGGGATCCGAGGGCAGCGCCGAGGTCACGATCCAGTCGCCGCGATCGAGTTCACCCTCGAGCTGGCCGAAGGTCCATCCGGCGTATCCGGCGAAGATGCGGATGCCCTCCACCAGCGGGGCGATCATGTCCGGATCCGAGTCCAGGTCCAGCAGCGCCACCCGGCCGTCCACCCGGCGCAGGCCCGAGATCCGGTTGATGGCCGTGCCCACCTTGACGGTGGTCAGGCACAGCGCGGCGTCGCGTTTCACCGGACCACCGACATAGAGCGCGCGGGGCGAGGCGGCCAGTTCGGACCAGCGCGGCAGGACATCCTGCACGGCGGTATCGCTGGGGCGGTTCAGCACGACGCCGAGAGATCCGGCGTCGTTGTGCTCCACTATGTACACCACGGTGCGGCGGAACGAGGGCTCGACCAGGTCGGTCGCCGAGACCAGCAGAGAGCCGGGCCGCACCACCTGATCCTCGTGCCGGAATTCGCGTCTGGAGCGGTCGCCGTGTTCCTCTGCGCGTGCCACCCCGCAATCATCGCACTACATAACCCCAACCGCTGCGTTAATTCTCACGGATGAAACTTTTACCCTTGGTGATCGAATGGCCCGGTGGCGGCGCGGGTTCTAGGGTGACTGCATGGATCGGCCCGAGGTTGTGCTGGAAAACAGTGACGCCGTCTACGAGTTCTACACCGAGCACCGCCAGCATCGGTTGCAGGCATGGGGCGCCTACGCGATTCTCGCGCGCCGATACCGGCCCCGTATCGGATACGCGCCGGGTGCGCGGGAGAGCCTACGCAGGGTGATATCCGGGCGACGGCCGCTGCTGATCGTGATCAACCATCTGTCCCAGCAGGATCCCTATACCGTCGCGGCGGCGGCATGGCGCAGCGCGCTGCGGCCGGTGATCGGGCGTACCCGGGTGCTGGCGAAGGACGAGTTGTTCGCCGAGCCGGATCTGCGGCGCCGAATCGATATGATGGGTGGAATTCCGGTATTCCGCGGTAAGGACTACGGGTTGCGCGCGGTGAATGCCGCCGGTCAGCGAATGATCGACATCTGCGCCGAGCGAATGGCGCGCGGGGACGGCATCGCGATCTTTCCGGAGGGCACGTGCAACGACGTCGATCCGGCGCGGGTGCAGGCGGTCGGCAGCGGTGTCGGGCATATCGCGTTCCGGGCGATGAAACTCGGCGCCGACCCCGTGCTGGTCCCCCTCGGGCTCAGTTATGGGCCGCGCGCGGACCCGGCGGTGGAACCGACCAAATCCGACGCGGTATCGGCCAGTTTCCATTTCGGCGTTCCGGTGCCGGAATTGCCCGCCCGTCCGGCCGAGGTCGCGCGGCTGGTTCGCGACGAACTTCAGCACGCCCTGGACGGCGCCGTCGCGGCCTATTGAGCGCCGGGCGCGACGGGCGAACTCGCCGTCACGATGGTTGAAGATCCGGAAAAAGGTCTGTGACCAGAGACAATGACGCGCATGAATCGGTGGGCCCCGGCCGTTAACCTGACCACCGCGGTATTCGTCACCGCGGCGTGCCTGATTGCTCGACTACCCGGCGGTGTCGCGAGCGCCGAGGCCGCGCCGGTTTTCGGCGCCTGCCCGGCCGGCGCCGTGGCACCCGGCAGCGGCGCGCAGTGCGCGGTCATATCCGTTCCGAGAGACTATTCCTCGCCCGATGGCCCGCGCATCCATCTGATGCTCAGTCGTATTAGTGCGACCGGTACGCGCCTGGGCGCCATATTCGCGAATCCGGGCGGCCCCGGCGCCGACAGCCTGGGATATTGGGCGGGGCCCGGTCCGGGCACGCTCGCGGAATTGCGCCAACATTACGATCGGATCGCCGTGCAGCCGCGCGGATTACGCTGGTCCACCCCGCTGGATTGCGGCACCGGACCGCGCAGCGATCGCGGCGCCGTCCGGACCGCCTGTGAGGCGGCGCAACCCGGATATGTGCAGACCATCACCACCGCCGATACCGCGCGCGATATGGATCTCGCGCGGGACGCGCTGGGCCTGGACCGCATCGACTTCCTCGGTATCTCCTACGGCAGCTACCTGGGCGCGGTGTATGCCGCGCTGTTCCCGCGGCGCGTGGATCGGCTGGTGCTGGATTCGGTGGTGAATCCCGCGTGGGTGTGGACCGAGCAGTTCGCCCAGCAGCAACTGGCCGGAAAGCAGCGCCTGAACGACCTTTTCGACTGGATCGCCGTCCACGACGGGGAGTACCACCTCGGCGCGACGCCGCTGGCGGTGTACCGCAGCTGGGTCCGGCTGGTGGTCGCGCAGGGCGGCGGTTGGTACGCCAATCTCACCCCACCCCCGGCCACCGCGGCCGACGTGCCCGGGAATCTGCCGCGGCCACTGGTCGATGCGATCCGCGCGGGATACAACGGCAGCCGCGAGCAGATCGGCAGGCTCCAGAATATGGTCCGCACCCTGGCCACGGCCGGGACGGCGGCGCAGGTGCCCATGCTGGCCGCCACCACGGTCGCGACCTATACCCGCAGGGTCTGGCCGAAATTCGGTCGCGCCATGGCCGATGCCGCCGCCGACCCCGCCGATACGCGGGGCCTGGGCGCACTGCGAGATCTGGCGACGCCCGACGTCACCGGGCTGGATGTCTTCGCCGCCATCACCTGTAACGAGAACGCCGTGCCCGCGCGGCCGGCCCTGCTCGCCGCCGCGGCGGGCGTCGTCGCCTCGGGCGGCAACGCCCTGGACGCCCGTGCCGACCTGATCCGCTCCGGGGCGGCCTGCGTCAACTGGAATCCGGTGGCCACCCCGGTGCCGATCATCCACCCCGCCCTGCGCACCTCGCCACTGGTGCTGCAGAGCCGCCGCGACGCGATCACCGCGTACGAGGGCGGGCCCGCGATGAGCGCGGACCTGGGCGGCGCGCTGATCACCGTCGAGGGCGGTGATCACGGCACCTTCGGCCGCGGCAACGCGATCGTCGACCGGGCGGTGCTCACCTATCTGCGCACCGGCGCGGTCACCATCGACCATGCCGATCAGGCGCCGATTCGAGAGCACTGACTCAGTGCACGCCCAGTGCGCTCAGGATCATCGGCCGCGCCGTCGCGAGCGCCCGCTGCCAGTACGGCCAGCTGTGGGTTCCGTTCTCGATGTCGATCCGGGCGGGGATGTTCAGGGCTTTCAGGCGGTCACGGAAGATCCCGGCCGCGGTCTGCGCCATCGCCTCGAGCCCCATCGCATTCACCGTGTCGCCGACGGCGTGCGGCGCGTCGAGCGGTCCGGGTGTGCCGTTGCCCGAATAGACGTACATCGGCAGTCCACGCAGCAGTTCGGCCTGCAGCACGGCGTCGTTGCGTTTCCACGCGGGATCCCCGGGCGGACCCCACATATCGTCCACGTCGAAATCGCCCTCGTCCCACATGGCCGCGCGCATCCCCTCGTTCCAGAGCGGATACGTGGGATTCAGGAATCCGGAGAAGGATCCGGCGAACCTGAACTGATTGCGGTGGTGTGCGGCCAGGATCATGGCCGCGTCTCCACCCATCGAGGCCCCGACGATGGCGTCGTCGGTCCGGGACACGCCGTATTTCGCGAGGTACGCGGGCAGCTCCCGGGTCAGGAAGGTTTCCCACCTGTAGGTGAACGTCTGATGGTTGGTGCTGCTGGGCCGGTACCAGTCGGTGTAGAAGCTGGAATGGCCGCCGACCGGGAACACCACTGTGACGTTGTCGCCCGCGAATTGGCGCAGCGCGTCGGTGTCGCTCACCCACTCGCTGTGGTCGGCCGGCGCCCGCAGCCCGTCGAGCAGGTACAGCGCCGAACTCCCGCCGTGCGCGGCGAACTGCACCTGAACTTTGATCGGCCCCATGCTGGATGGGACGAGCAACTCCTGGAAGCGTCCCGACGGAGCACGCGATCGCATCGGGTGAACGGGCGCGGCCTCGGCCGCCACCTCGCCGAACGACGACACCAGCATGGCCGCCACCACGGCGGCTCCGGTCTTCCACAGCCACTCGCGAGCGACCAGCCGGTCCCCGGACCGCATCACCACACCCAACATATTTCCTACCTATTCCCGTAGAACTCGCGGGGAAACACGAGTTGCTATGGGGGAAAGCGGAATTTGCGGGAGATCTCCCGCGGAACGGGAGTAGTCGTGACGGGAGGTACGGAAAACTCAGCGGGCGCAGAGGAATTCGACGGCCGCGGCGTAGCCCTGGATGCCCAGACCGGCGATGACCGCGGTGGCGATGGGGGAGACGTACGAGTGGTGGCGGAACTCCTCGCGGGCGTGCACATTCGAGATGTGCACCTCCACGATCGGCACCTCGGGGATGACCAGGGCGTCGCGCAGGGCGACCGAGGTGTGGGTCAGGCCGCCGGGATTGATGACGATGGCCGATTCGGCGCCGCGGGCGGCATGGATCCGGTCGATGATCGCGCCCTCGGAATTCGACTGGTACGCAACGATCTCGCGGTCGAAACGGCCCGCGGTCTCGCGGCACAGCGCAACCACGTCGTCCAGGGTGTCCGAGCCGTACACCTCGGGTTGGCGGGTGCCCAGCATGTTCAGATTCGGGCCGTTGAGCACGAGAATCGGTGCCATGCCGGACACCCTATCGGGCGCCGATGACCTACAACCCGCGTGGCCCCTCGGCACGCAGGTCGTCGACCTTGGTCATGGCAGTGCGCAACTCGGCCAACCATTCCTCGGCGTGCTTACCGGCCAGCTTCACCGTCCAGGCCAGCGCGTCCGAGCGGGAGCGGGCCACGCCGGCGTCGACCAGGGTGTCGAGCACCTTGCGTTCGGGCTGGCGTAGCCGGGTCATCACCGGAACGGCCTGATGGGTGAACAGGATTCGTTCCTCGCCGACCTGCACTCCCCAGGAGACGGTGCGGCCGAAGCGGGCCTGTGCCTCCTGGGCTATCTGCATGCGGGCCGGGCGGGTCGTCTCGCGGAAGCGGGCGACCAGACCCTCCTGTGTGGCGCGCGGGACTTCGGTGGCGGGCGCCTCGGCGTCGGCCGGTTGCTCGGCGTCGACCGGAGCGCTCGACGTCGGCAGCGCGCCGACCACGACGATCTCGTCGCGGTCGATCTCTATGCTCGGCGCACCGCTGAACCAGTCATTCGGCAATCTTCCGGCGAACCAGTCGGGAGCGTCGGCGGCGTCGGGTAGGTCGGCCTGTTGCCAGCCACCCGGGCGCCCGAACCCGTGGCCTCCATGTGTATGTCTCATGGGCTTATACCTCACTTGCATCGAATGTGATGTAACACTGATTACAAGATTACGCTGAAAATGGTCCGGTGAATTCCGCTGGTGGAGAACAAGCTTGGGCCGAGCATTCGATGAACACGGCCGACGATTCAGTGGGCGGTGCTACGGATGTCATGAATCGGGCACTATTGTTGTCGCTGAGCATGGAGAATGCGGGCGGCGTCCGGACGGCGTCGCGGAAAGTTTCTGTCGGGTACGGTTGGTCTTGTTGCTGGAGTGACAAGAGTGAAGAGTGGGCCATATGGATGTGTGGGGACCCCGCCGCCTTCGCGTCAAGAGCGCAGCGGCACTAGTCGGGGCTGCGGTCCTGGCGATCACGATCGGGTCGTGCGGGATGCACAACACCCCGACCGACCCCCAGTCCATCGTCGATCGATTCACCCAGCTGCTGGACGACAAGAATGCCACCGATGCCGCGGATCTGACCTCATATCCCAGCGGCGCCAAGGCCACCCTGCAGCAGATGTTCGACGGGCTCAATCCTGGCAAACCCGATTACCAGGTCGCCCAGTACATCGGCCTGGACGCGACTTCGGGCATGTTCGACCTGAAAGGGGACTGGAACTTCGGCAAGGGCAAGGACTGGTCCTTCGATCTTCAGGGCAGCATTCGCAAGCTGGCGATCGGCTGGCGCATCTCCTGGGATCCGACCCTGGTGCTGCCGCAGATGGACAGCACCCGCTCGGTCAAACTGGTCCGCACCTACCCCACCCCGGACCCGAAGGTCGATGACAGCGTCGGCGCGCCGCTGATGACCGAACAGACGATCAACGTCATCAAGCTCGATCCGTCCAAGACCACCAACCTGGTGGCCTCCGCCAACGGCCTGGCCGCCGCCATCTCGCCGGTGGCCCCGCTGATCACCGGACCCTCGCTGATGCAGCAAGTGTCGACCGCACAGGGCAAGCCGATCGTCGCGGTTTCCCTGCGGGACGACGATTTCGCGATCCTGCAGCCGGCGCTGGCGGCGGTACCGGGCGTGGTGATGGAGAAGCATCCGGAGCTGGTCGTGGCGGATCGCCGCGTCTGGTCGCCGCTGACCGATGCCTACCAGAAGGTCTGGCAGGACGACCGCGACGCGCACTCCGGCTGGGGTGTGCAGCTTTTCGGCCCGGACGGCGCGTTGATCAGCCAGCTCGCGGGAACGCAGGGTCCGCCCGGCCCGGATATCGCCGCCACCATGGACCAGAAGCTGCAGCGCGCCGCCGAGGACGCGGTGGTCAGCGTCGGCACCGCCGCCTCGATCGTGGCGATTCAGCCGTCCACCGGCGCGGTCGTCGCCGCGGCGCAGAACAACCAGGCCAGTACGCAGGGCTCACCCGCGTTCACCACCGCGTATCCGGCGGGTTCGAATATGGACCTGTTCAAGGCCGCCGCGGCGATCACGAAGAACAAGGCGCCGCAGGACGTTTCCGTCCAGGACGCGGCCGAGGCGGCCGCCAAGCTCGGCGTCGGGATCGGATTCAAGGTCCCGGGGCTGGACGAGACCACCGGCAAGCTGCCGATCGCCGGACGCGGCTTCGAACAGGTCAACCAGGGCGGCAGCGATCCGATCCTGGCCAGCCCGTTCGGCATGGCCATCGCCGCGGCCACCATCGTGCGCGGTTCGGTGGCCCCGCCGATGATCGAGATCGGCCGTCCCGCGACCACCGAGGCCCAGCTGAGCCCGCTGCCCGGGCCGGTGCTGAACAAATTGCAGGCCATGCTGCGTGATTCGGCCGCCGACGGCCCGGATCTGGCGAGCCTGCGCCACTACGCGGGGGTCAACGCGTTCGCCGCGACCGCCGGCAACGACGGCTGGCTGATCGGGAATATGGGCGATCTGGCGTTCGCGATCCACATCGAGGGCATCGACAGTGGCAACGCGACCGCGCGGATGGCCACCCGCATGCTGCAGTCGTTCGCGACCCCCGACAGCTGACGGGGTGGCTGAGGCCAGTCAGCTCAACGCCTTCCAGGCCGCGCGCCAGCCGAGCAGAAACAGTGCCAGCACCGCCAGTGCGACCAGCACGAAGGTGAATGCGATGCCCTGCCCGGCCATCACCCGCAGCGCCATGCCGCCGAGCACGGTGCACAGCCAGATCGTCACACCGGCGGGCCAGAGTGGTCGCGCGTCGAAATTGGTCAGGACGGGGCCGAATTGGTGGCGGCCCGACTCGGTGCGGTTGGTGTCGCGGCGAGTGAAGTCCGCCACCGCCACGGCCCAGCCCAGGATGAGCCCGAGGGCGAACGGCCATAGCGTGCGGAACAATCCGGTGATCACCGCCTCGTGATGGCTGCGGCGCCCGATCAGGCAGAACACGATCACCAGCAGGGCGTCGATCACGAACGGCAGCAGTTTCTTCACCCCGGTAAGGGTAGTGGCAGTGCGTCCGGCCGGGTGTGCGGCCGCTCGGTCAGCCGGCCGATGTTTCGGGTCGCTGCTGGTCCGGATCGGACTCGTCGTGCTCGCGGGCGGGCTGGTCGGCGCCCGGTGCGCCGGGAGCTTCCGATTCGTCCGACGGCGCCCGGACCTCACCGCGCGGTCGTTGCTCGCTGCGCAGCGCCGAGCGTTCTTCGAACTCCTGCTCCAGCTCCGCATCCCCGGCCTGCGTGCCGCGGAACAGGAACGCGAACACGATCCATCCGACGATCGCCACCAGTACGAAGCTGACCAGCCGGTACAGCCCGGCGACGGCGACCGCCTGCGCGGCGGGCAGGCCCGCCACGGCGGTCAGGGCGTAGATCAGGGTGGCGTCGACATAGACGATTCCACCGGGTGCGAACGGAATGGTGCCCACGGCCTTTCCGACGCTGAACACGACCATCAGCGCGGCGAATCGCGGATGCGTGCCGACCGCGTAGCAGGCCGCCGTCAGGCACGCCACATCGCCGAAACGATGGACCAGCGCCCAGACCCCGACCAGCCCGGCGTCGCGACGGCCCAGATCCACCGCCTCCAGCTGGTGCAGGATCTCCTCGACCCGGTCCATCCCGGTGTCGGCGGGGTGCCGCCGTATCCGGTTGACCAGGCGCAGGACCCCGCGCAGGATCGCCCGCAGCGAGCCGGGATTGCCCGAGGTGTAATTCCCCGCCACGACCAGCAGCACCAGCGCGCCGAGTGACAGGCCCACCTTCCACAGCCCGACCCGGTCGCCGATCAGCACCGCCCCGCCGAGGCCGAGCAGCACCATGCCGACCGCCGCCACCACGCCCGAGATCACCAGCTGCCAGGAGGCCACGATCGGGCTCGCGCCCCAGCGCCGGGTCTGGCGATAGGTGAACGCCGTGGAGAACACCGGCCCGGCGGGCAGCGTCACCGACATCGCGGTCGCGCCGTATACGACCAGCACCGAGCGGCGCTGACTGACCGTTACCCCACCGGCGTGCATCAACTGCTTCTGGATGCGGCCGAATCCGCTCATCGAGGCCGCCGCCATCACGACGCACACCACGGCCCAGCCCCACTGGATATGGGCCAGGCTGCGCCAGGTCTCGTGCAGATGCGGCCAGAGGTAGGCGCCCTCGCCGATCAGTAGTGCGGATATCGCGATGCCGCCCACCCACTTCAGCCACCAGAACCGGCCGCGCCGACCCGATGCCGAGGGCGGTGCGGGATCACCGGCTAGTTCGCCATGGGCCGTCACAGTGGTCAGCCTAATGAGTGGGTATCGCCGGCAGAAGGGCCGTCGGAGACAGTAGCGGTTTCCTCACCAGTATCCTGCTGTCCGTCGGGCTTGGCCAGTCGCGCTGTGCCATGACCCGCGGCGGCGCCGGTCTCCCTGCTGCCGGTCTTGGGCCAGGCCAGCCGCGTCTTGCGCCGGCGTCCCCGCAACTGCACCTCGTTACCGGTTTCCCAGAGCCGCTGTTCGCCGAGGTCCGCGAAATACAGTGCGCTACCCGAGGTCAGCACCCGCTCCGGGCGGTCCTTGGCCAGTTCGGTCAGGCGCGAGGCCTCGTTGACCGGATCGCCGATCACCGTGTACTCGAAGCGATTCGCCGCACCGATATTCCCGGCGACGGCCAGTCCGGCCGACACGCCGATGCCGATATCCAATCCGGGCACCTGCCGTAGCGCCTCGCGCAGGTCGCGCGCGGCCGCCAGGGCCGCGGTCGGCGCGTCGGGACGATCCAGCGGCGCGCCGAAGATGGCCAGCGCGGCGTCGCCGACGAACTTGTTGATCAGGCCGTTGTGCCGGTCGATGACATCGACGACGATCCGGAAGAACTCGTTGAGCAGGCTCACCACCTCGGTCGGCGGGCGCTCGGCCGCCGTCGCGGTGGAACCGACCATATCCACGAACAACACCGCAACGAACCGGGTCTCACCGCCCAGTTCGGTGCCGTACTGCAGCGCGCGCCGGGCGACCTCCTCGCCCACATGCTGGCCGAACAGCTCCTGCAGTTCGCGGCGCTGGGCGGCCTCCTCCATCATCCGGTTGAAACCGACCTGCAGCAGCCCGATCTCCGAACCGTCGAATACCTCGACCTGCACATCGTGCGCACCGCCCTGCACCCGGTCGATGGCCCGGGACAGCTGACGCACCGGATCGGTGATGCTGGTGGCGGTCAGCATGGACAGCGCCAGCGCCTGCATGATGACCACACCGCACAGCAGCAGGATGGATATCGCCAGCGAGCGCGCCGAGAAGTGCACCTGCGAGGTGATCTGCGTGACACACAGCAGCACGATGGCGATGACCGGCGCGAACGTGCCCATGCCCCAGGTCATCGCCATGCGGGTGCCGACTCCGGGGGTGAGGGTGTGATCGAAGGTGCCCGTGGACAGCGCGTGCGCGGCGACCGGGCGCAGGATCCGCTCGCCCAGCATGTAGGTGAAGCCGAACACGATGGTGGCGGCCATACATTCGGTGACGATCACCGCGCCCGCCAGCCTCGGCGTGTCGACGATGATCGACGCGGCCAGCACCGCGCCGCCGACCAGCCATAACGCCAGGTGGACGATGGCCTGGCGCAGCGGGGCGTGCAGTGCGGCCATCTGCTCCTGGCGGCTCGGCGGGCCACCGCGCACCTGCCAGCGCATCACCGGGCGCAACATCAGCGCCGACGCGGCCAGGCTCAGCACGCCGCCGATCACGAAGACCAGCAGCGGAATCAGCAGGCCGGTGCGGCGCACCCCGTTGGGCGAGCCCTCGGGTGCGGGCAGACCGTACTGGATGAAGGCATAGACCAGGATGGCGCCGAAGGCGTTGGCCGCCAGCATCGATGCCAGGTACAGCGGCCAGCGCGTTCGCATGGTCTGTTTGACCGCTTCCAGAGGCGCTGACACGATGACCAATCTATCGTTCGCGCGGTGGGTTGTACGGTTGTGCTCCCGGCTGTGGCTGTCAACCTCACAACGCCTGACACGTGCCCGAGACGGCTGGGCCGGTTAGGCTCGCCGCGTGACCGACGTGGGTTCAGGCCAGGGGATGCCCGGAGAGACGAGCGCCCGGGCACGCCGTAGCGCGAAGGCGGGCCGGACCGCGGCCGACTCTGTGCATCCGTATGTGCGGGTCGGCGCCGAATGGTGCTGGCGGCTGCTGATCCTCGTGCTGACGGTGGTGGTCGTCGGATACCTGTCGCGCCGCCTGGCGACCGTGGTGATCCCGGTCGCGATCGCGCTGCTGATCGCGGCGCTGCTCTCGCCGCTGGTGGATCTGCTGCAACGGCTGGGACTGCCGCGGGCGCTGGGCGTATTAGTGGCCATGGTCGGCTCCATCGGGGTGATCGCCGGGGTGTTCACCTTCGTCATCGAGCAGTTCATCACCGGCGTCCCGCAACTTGTCGACGAATTCAAGACCAGCATCCATACCGTGCAGAACTGGCTGATCAACGGCCCGTTGCACCTGAGCAACGACCAGATCCAGAATTACGGCAACAGGATCGTCCAGACGCTGGAGAAGAACCAGTCCGCGCTGACCTCCGGGGCGTTGTCCACCGCCGCCGCCGTTGGTGAATTCCTCACCGGCGCGTTCCTGACCATGTTCATCCTGATCTTCTTCCTGTACGGCGGCGATCAGATCTGGCAGTTCGTCACCAGGATCGTGCCGACGCCGCAGCGCGATCGGGTGCGCATCGCCGGGCGGTTGGGTTTCGGGACGCTGATCGGATTCGTCCGCGCGACCGTGGTGGTGGCCGCGGTGGACGCCATCGGCATAGGCACGGGCCTGGCGATCCTGTCGGTGCCGCTGGCGCTTCCGCTAGGCACGCTGGTGTTCATCGGCGCGTTCATCCCGATTATCGGGTCGCTGCTGGCCGGTTCCATCGCGGTATTCCTGGCGCTGATGACCAAGGGGCTGGTCACCGCGCTGATCGTGCTGGGCATCACGATCGCGGTGATGCAGTTGGAAAGTCATGTGCTGCAACCGTTGCTGCTGGGGCGCGCGGTGCGCATCCATCCGCTGGCGGTGGTGCTCTCGATCACCACGGGGGTGGTGCTGTACGGCCTGGTCGGCGGTCTGCTGGCGGTTCCGTTCGCCGCGGTGATGAATACCGCCATCCACTCGCTGCTGGCCGGTGATCCACAGGAGGTGTACCAGGAGCTGCACAGCGGGGAATCGGGGCAGCCGATGTATCACGCCGAACCAGACTCGCCGGACCCGAGCCGCTACAACATGCCCGAACCGCCCGCCGCGACGGGCGAATCCGGCGCGAGTCCAGCCGATTCCGCACAGGATTCCGCTGACAGCCCGGTCGATCCGGGTCAGAGTTAGGCTGAGCCTCCGGCGATAAATCCCGTGCACCGCGGGAGGTCCCCTGTCATCGTGGTGGATGTCCGCAGTGGGCGAGGCAGCAGGGAAACGGCAGCAGGGCGTGGATCTCGGAAGCGACGGTGGGGCCGGATGCGCCGCATGACACCGCGAATGCTCGCGGCGTTGTGGCGCGGCGGGATCCCCACGGGCGATGAAGCGCTCGCCGAACCCTCGCCCGCTGCCGTCGCCACCGCACCGCTGTGGCGGGCGGCCCAGGCGTTTCGCGTGGTCACCGTGTTGTACGCGGTAGGGCAGCAGGTCGCCTCGGCGCCCTACTATCACCATCGGCCCCTGAGCTGGATCCTGATCGCGGTCCTGGTCCTCTGGTCGGTGGTCTCGGCGATTCTGCTGTCGCAGTGGCGATATGAGCACATCACGCGGTTGCGCACCGTCGTGGTGATCGCCGACCACCTGATGGTGATCGCATTGATGGCCTCGACCCGTCTGGTCTCCGATCACGCTTGGTATCACAAGCACCAGACCATCCCGACGACCATGTGGGCGGCCAATGTGGTGATCGGCGCCGCGGTGCTGACCGGTCCGGTGGGCGGCGTGCTGTCGGGTATCGGGATCGCACTGGTGAGCATCGCGGTTCGCGCGCAGTGGGATGTGGGTCTGTACACCGACGCCACCGCGCCGATGCTGGTGTCGGTCGGCCTGGCGCTCGGCCTGGCCGCCAATGCCGCCCGCGGCGCGCAGCACCAGTTGCAGCGTGCGGTGCAGCTGACCGCCGCGACCCGCGAACGGGAGCGGCTGTCGCGGGAGGTGCACGACGGCGTGCTTCAGGTACTCAGCTACATCAAGCGGCGCGGCACCGAGATCGGCGGTGCGACGACCGAATTGGCGCAGCGTGCCAGCGAACAGGAGGTCGCGCTGCGGGTGCTGCTCACCGAACAGGGCGACCTCGATCCGCTGGCCGAACCGGGTTCCGATGCGGCACAGCAGGATCTGCGTCCGCTGCTGACCGTGCAGGCCACGCCGTCGGTCGTGGTGTCGGTGCCCGGTCATCCGGTGCCGGTTTCGCGCCGGATGGGCCGTGAACTCGCCGCCGCGGCGGCCGCGGCACTGTCCAACGCCGCGCTGCACGGCGGCCCCGAGGTGAAAACCTATGTGCTGCTGGAAGATATCGGCAAGGAACTGATCGTCAGCGTGCGCGACGACGGCCCGGGCATTCCGGCCGGGCGGCTGGCCGAGGCCGCCGCCGAGGGCAGGATGGGCGTGTCGCGATCCATCGTCGGGCGGATCGCCGCCCTGGGCGGCGTCGCGGAGCTGCGCACCGACGATGGGACCGAATGGGAATTCCGGGTGCCCCGAGGCCCGGACGGGAGGTGGGGATATGTCGGATGATGCTGTACCCGCGAGCATCTCGGTGATGGTGGTGGACGACCACCCGATGTGGCGCGAGGGTGTGTCGCGCGATCTGACCGAGGCGGGGTTCGAGGTCATCGCGACCGCGGAGGATGTCGCCTCGGCCATCCGCCGCGCTGCGGCGGCGCGGCCGGATGTGGTGCTGATGGACATGATGCTGCCCGACGGCAGTGGCGCCGGCGCGACGGCCCACATCCTGCGGGTGTCCCCGCGCAGCCGGGTGCTGGTGTTGTCGGCCTCGGCCGAGCGGTCCGATGTGCTGGAGGCGATCAAGTCCGGGGCCACCGGATATCTGGTCAAGAGCGCCTCGGCGGCCGAGCTGATCGCCGCCGTCCGGGCCACCGCCGCCGGTCAGACCGTCTTCACCCCCGGCCTGGCGGGGCTGGTGCTCGGCGAATACCGCCGCATCGCCAACGCGCCGGTCGACCGGGACGCGCCGCAGCGCCCCGCGCTCACCGATCGCGAGACCGAGGTGCTGCGCCTGGTGGCCAAGGGCCTGTCCGCCAAGCAGATCGCCACCCGCCTGACCCTGAGCCACCGCACGGTGGAGAATCACGTTCAGGCCACCCTGCGCAAACTCCAGCTCGTCAACCGCGTGGAGCTCACTCGCTACGCCATCGAACAGGGGCTGGAGTAAGCCGGTGCGGGAGATCAGGGATTGCCCTGATGTGCGGCGCGCGGCCCGTCGGTAGCCTCGATGTCATGGCTGGTGAAACGCCCGTGGGGGTGGTGGGTGATCGGAATCTGCGGGTCTCCGATGCCGAGCGCGAACATGTCGGGATGCTGTTGCAGCGCGCGGTGGGCTTGGGCATGCTGTCGCTCGGCGAGTTCACCGAGCGGATGGATACCGCGCTGGCGGCGAAGACCCGGGGGGAACTGAACGCCGTGCTCATCGACCTGCCGGGTATGCGGCTGGTCGGCCAGCCGAATCCGGCGCCGCCGCCGTACCCGAAGCCGCCGCGTCATCCCGGGGGCGCCGCCGAGCCAGGAAACACCATCCGTTCCCGGATGTCCTCGGTCACCCGCCGGGGCCCCTGGATGGTTCCGCCGTCGCTGTACCTGCACAACCACATGTCGAACGTGACGTTGGACTTCACCCAGGCCATGATGTCCACCCAGGTCGTGGAGCTGCGGATGAACGACGTCTGCTCCTCCCTGACCCTGATCCTGCCGCAGGCGGCGACCGCCGATCTCAACGGTCTGGAGCTGATCGGCTCCACCGCGAACAACAAGGTGCGCACCGGGCCGCCCATCGGACCGCTGCATCTGGTCGTGCACGGCCGGGTGCGGTTCGGATCGGTCACCGCCAAGGCGCCGTTCGCCATGCAGTGGCGTCGCCTGATGGCCGGGTTCTGACCCGGTAAGGTCACCCCATGGTGCAGCGCACGGCGGTCGAGCCGGAACCGTACTACCGCTCCGGCCGGGGCGAACCGGTGCTGCTGCTGCACGGATTGCTGCTCACCTGGCAGTCCTGGGGTGCGGTGCTCGACGAATTATCCGGTGATCACGAGGTTTTCGCGCCGACCCTGCCGGGCCACTGGGGTGGTCCCGGGGTGAGCAGGCCCGCGACCTTCGCCGCGCTGGCCGATTTCGCGGCCGCCACCCTCGACGAAAACGGCTGGTCCGCCGCACATCTGGTGGGCAATTCGCTCGGCGGCTGGCTGGCACTGGAATTGGCGGCGCGCGGTCGCGCCCGGTCGGTGACCGTGATCGCGCCCGGGGGCCTGTGGGAATCCGACGCCAAGGCCGCACAGCAACTGGTGCGCAAGTATCGCGCCTTCGGCCCGGTGATCGGCATCGGCGCGGGGTCCGCGGCTCCGGCGATGGTGCGCAGCCTGGTCATACCGCTGCTGGCGCACCGGCCCGCCGCGGTGCCGCACGGGCTGGCCACCGCCAATGCCGCCGCGCCCGCACACTGCCACATCGTCGACGACCTGGCCGAGGATCCCGCTCTCGCACAGGGATTCACCCGTCTGGCCGAGATCGACGTCCCGGTCACCGTCCTGCTCTGCGAGCACGATCGCGTGCTGCCGCCGCGCCTGACCGACCGCGTCGCGAGCGTGTCCGATATCGAATTCCGCACCCTGCCCGATGTCGGCCACGTCCCCATGCTCGAGGCCCCGGGGCTGGTCGCCGCGCAGATCCGAGCCGGCATCGCCCGCGCCGCCGACCTTACCGGCACACCATCCCCCTGATCCCGGGTGTATCGCCCAGGCGGATCGGTCGAGGATCTGTGGCGACACGCTGTGCGCGGCCCTGATTTCCGGTCGGCACCTGCCGGCTCCCGGGCTCATCCGTGCCAGCGGGTACCGTGCTCCTCCACATAGTTGTCCGGCTTCTCGACGGTGAAGAAGTAGGACGCGAAACTCCGGCGCGAGCGCGGTCCCGGCAGTGGCACGGGATGTCCGTGGAACGACGTGCTGGAGGTCTCGAATATGACCGTCCGATTGAACTGCGGCAGGACCCTGGTGATGTGGCCGGCGGGGGCGACCAGATGCAGATGTCCGCCATCGGCGTCGGTCCAGTCCTCGTTGAGGTACACGATCACATTGAGCCTGCGATACAGCCCCTCGCGACTCCGATTGAAATCGGCATGCACCGCAAGCTTTCCGCCGGGTTCGATCTGGTGATATCCGGCGCCTTCGGTACGCAGATGTAGTTCCGGTAGACCGAAGGCGGCCGCGAACTCGGGACCGCGCGCCACAATCGACTCGACGAACTCTTGCGTTCGCTGACCCCAGAGGTCAGAGCCGCCTTCCAGCTTCACCTCACGCTGGTTGTCGTTGTAACGCCACCAGCGATCGTCATCCGGCTCCGGGAACTCCGACAACACCCCGCGCAGGACCGCGTCATCCCAGAGGCGTTCCACGATCATGTGCCTGAAAGGTTCGCGGATAATACCTGTCGGGCGAACGACATTCACGATCGACAACCTCCCGGACACCTGGACCGATGCTGGCCCGGCACGGTCGCACCATGCGCCACCACGGTCGCGATAGTACCCGAGCCCTTCGCCTGCGCGCCTGTTCAATATGCGATGCCGGTAGATCGAACGTCCGGCCGTATCGGGTGTATCTCGCGCCGTTGGCCGGAGTTCTCTAGTCCCGGTTCTGGCGGCGGAGCAACTCGTTCACGCTGACGGTGCGGTTGCCGCTGTCGTGATGCTTGCCCTCGTCCGGGTCGGCGCCGGGGGAGCGGCGGCGCGAGGAGCGCAGGTCGGCCATCCACTGCTCGATGCTGCTGCGGTTCGCGTCCTGTACCGGTTCGCCCGGGGCCGCGTCGGGAGTGGGTGCGGACTGCTCGGCGGGGGCGGACGGGACGGCCGGTGAGTTCGCCTCGGCCGGCGGCGTCGGCGGCTGTGTGGTGCGCTTCTGCACCGGGCGGCTCGCGATCGGGAGTGTGGGCT
>NZ_JAGPOX010000051.1 GCF_019038435.1 Nocardia alni | reverse complement strand
CAGCGGGTGTGTAGCAGACGGGTCACCTCGCAAAGCTGAAACAGTCGGTACTTGCCGAGTTCTGCCGACAGGCTCTCGACGGCTGCGGACAACAGTTGTTCAGCGGCCTCGTGCGGTCGCTCGGCGTGGGACATTTCGGACCAGTAGCCAGCCAGCTCCTGCATGCTCGACAACAGCACATAGGTGTGCGGGTCCAGCACAACCGGTTGCCGTGCGGCCTTCCGTGCACGATCTTGGCGCAACTTCCGGCGATGTCTTCTCGAAGCCATCTATCAAGGACACCACAGAGCACCGACAATAAAGTCTCGGACGAGATAGCCCGGACCGCTGCAAGCAATCCCTACAGGGCGTCCTGGACAAAGATTGCCGAGGTGGCGGTGGGTTTTACTGGTTGTCGGGACATGGCGTCTATTCGGTCTGGCCATTGGTTGTATCGTTGCTCGGCGGCGGTGAAGGCCGCTTCGTCACCGGGGTATTCGACGACCCAGGTCAGTTCGGCGTTTTCGCGTGTGATGCAGGCGAATCGGATTTCGAAGCCGTAGGCCCGGCGTATCGGTACGAGGTCTTCCAGCCACCAGTGGACGAATGCGTCGAGTGTGTCGGGGGTGAGCCGGTATCGGCGCAGTTGCAGAGTCGTGCCGGTCATCGGCAACCCCTTTCTCGGTTTCGGCTGGGCGGCGAATTCGGTGCCGATGCCCGGTGAGGACGCTGGGCAGGGATCATCTCGATGCCTGTTCGACGGCCCGGATGGTTTCCGGGCCGTCGTGCGTGCCGGCTGAGTGGATTATCGACGCGGGAATGAGGATGACGGCTTTTATGCCACCGTAATCGGATTCGGACAATGTCACCCGAATTCCGCTGCGACCGGCCAGCAAGGCCATCACGATCAGGCCGAGGCGGGAATTGCTGGACAATCGCAGGACGCTGAGATCGGGCGGCTGCCGTAGCATCGCATTGGCCTGGTCACGGTCGGCGGGCATCATGCCCAAGCCTTGGTCGATGATCTCGATGACCACCCCCTCTGCCGACCGACGCGCCCACTTCGGTCTTTGTTCATTTTGATGCCGGATATATGGCACGGCTGGTGCAGTGGAGCCTCGGGTCTTCGCCGTGCGACCGGCGACGCCCGTGCGCTCACGGGTGTCGTTCGTGCAGCAGTTTCTTCTGGACCTTGCCCATGGCATTGCGGGGCAGGGCGTCGATCCGGTGGACCTCGCGTGGTCGTTTGTGTTTAGAGAGGTGTTCCGCGGCGAAGTCGATCACGGATTGTTCGTCGGAAGTGTCGCCGACGATGTAGGCGACGATGCGCTGGCCGAGATCGGGATCGGGCACGCCGATGACGGCGGCTTCGCGGATCAGTGGGTGTGCCAGCAGCGCGTGCTCGACTTCTCCGGCGCCGATCCGGTAGCCGCCGGACTTGATCATGTCCACGGATTCCCGGCCGGCGATCCGGTGGAATCCGCCCGCGTCGATCGCCGCGATATCGCCAGTCCGGAACCAGCCGTCGGAGGTGGTGACCTCGGCGGTCTTCTCCGGATTGTTCAGGTAGCGATCGAACAGGATGTCGCCCTGGATTTCGAGTCGGCCCAAGGACTCACCGTCGTGCGGGCACAGGTCTCCGGACTCGGCGCGGATGCGTGTCCGCACGCCGGCGAGAGGAAGACCGACCCATCCTGGGCGTCGCTCGCCATCGGCCCGGGTGCTGATCGTGATCTGCGTTTCGGTCATCCCGTACCGTTCGATCGGCCGGATTCCGGTGAGCGCGGTCAGTGACTCGAAGACGGGAACCGGCAAGGGCGCACTTCCGGATACGAGCAGACGGGCGCCCGACAACGCGCGTGCCGAATCCGGGTCGGCACAGATCCGCGACCAGACGGTCGGGACTCCGAAATACAGGGTGCCCGCGGCCCGCGCGTAGCGTGCGGGGTTCGGGCGCACCGTGTGCACCAGCGGCGAGCCGATGCGCAGGGCACCGAGCACGCCGAGGACGAGGCCGTGGACGTGGAACAACGGAAGTCCGTGTACCAGAACATCTTCCGGTGTCCATTGCCAGGCTTCGGCCAGTCCGTCCAGGCCGGCGGCGATGGCGCGGCGCGACAGCACCACGCCCTTGGGCGCCCCGGTGGTTCCCGATGTGTAGATGATCAGGGCCGTCGTGGCGGGATCCGGCTCGGGGTACGTGGTGGCGGAGCGGGCCTGCGCGTCGACGGGCACCGTCGGGAGCCGTACGTCGGGATGCTGTGTGCCGAGCCACAATTCGGCTCCCGAGTCGGTGAGGATGTGGCGCCGTTCCGTGGTTCCGGAATCCGGCGGCACGGGAACGACGGGCACTCCGGCGAGCAGGCAGCCGGTCACCGCGATCACGGTCGTGATGTCGGGCACGGCATCCAGTGCGGCGGACCGGCTGCCGGCGACGCGGTCTGCGACGGCGGTCGCGGCGGCGAGCAGGTCCTCGCGGGTCAGCGTCCGGTCGCCGATCGTCACCGCCGGTCCGGCGGGGGAGGTCTGCTCGTGCAGAGATGTCAGCAGTGCCATCGCGGTCGCTTTCTGATACTCGGGGCTGCGTGCGGCGGTCAACGTCCGGCCGAGCCGACGATCGGGGTGCGCAGCGTCCCGAGGTTGTCGATCGTGACTTCGACGACGTCTCCGTCGTGGAGCAGCCATTCCGGATCACGCGCGTATCCGACGCCGGACGGTGTTCCCGTGCACAGGATGTCCCCGGCCCGGAGGGTGAGCGTCTGCGACAGGTGGGCCAGCGTCGCGCCCGCCTCGTGGATCTGCAGACTGGTGTTGCTGTCCTGGACGACCTGGCCGTTGACCAGGGTCCGCAGCCGCAATCCCGCCCGGAGATCGCCGGCTTCGTCCGCGGTCACCAGCGGTCCGATCGGACCCGACCGATCGGCGTTCTTGCCGACAGTGAACTGCGAGGTCAGCTTCTGCGCGATCCGCGCGGTCAGGTCGTTGAACGTCGAATAGCCGAGAATGGCCTCGCGTGCCTCGTCCGCGGTCACCGCACACAGGTCGCGGCCGACCCAGGCGGCGACCTCACCCTCCCAGTCCAGTCCTCGCTCATTGGCCGGGACGGGAGCACTGACGCCGCCCACGGTCAACGATCGCGTCCAGCGCCCGAAGATGGTGGGGTGCTTGGGCAATTCCTGATTGCGGAACGATCCCTCGTCCACATGGTCCTGATAATTCAGCCCGATGCACAGAACCCGGGCATCCGGCAGTGCCGGAGGAACAACGACCACGCGAGGATCGGTGCCCACTGTGACCTCGCGGCCGTCCGGGTTCGCCGTTGCCGCTCGCGGATCGGCCCAGAAGTCACGAAGTTCTGCGATCAGGGTCGCGGTCCCGGTCGTCGGTGTGTCGACCGTCTCGGTCCGTGCGACCCAGACGTCCTTCCCCGGCCGGGAACCGGCAATACCGATCAGTCGCACGAGGTTTCCTTTCGTCTGTACTGGATGTGGTTGTGTGACGGTCGAATCCGGAAATCAAGCGGGCCCGTCGAGTTCGTCGTTCCGCCCGGTGCACAGGCAGGCCAGCGCATGCCCGTAGTCGTTGCCGTTCGGGGTACGAACGAGGGTGTGGATGTGGAAGCGCTCCGGCTTCTCGTTCGCGAGGAAGATGCCGGCGTGATGGTCGAATTCGACCATGATGACCGGGCTCTGGATCCGATAGTAGAACGTGTCCTCATCCCCAGTGCCGCCGATCCAGCACAACCACGTGTCGTCCAGGTGTTGCCGGATCTCGGCCATGCGTGCAGCGCGGGGCCCGTCGGGCTGATAGTCGAGGTGCTGTTCCACCAGGCGCAGGAGCAGGTCCCGCTGCGGTCCGTCGAATTCCGCGACGGAGACTCCCTCGTGCGGGATCACCCGGTTGTCGCGGAACGCGCCACCGAGATGCAGCTCGTCACCGTAATGGATGCGACCAGCGGGTATGGCGCTGTCCCGTTTGTCGTGATAGAGGATCGCCTTCTCGGCCAGCTCCGGCGACAGCGCCCGGATCATCGCGAGCGAGTCGGCCTCTAGGCCGGTGAACACCGTGGTACCGGCATACGGGCCCTCGTCGATCTCGTTCGGCTCCGCGCCGAAGAAAACCGGCGTGAAAACCTGCTGATCACCGATGAACAACGTGTTCAGGGTGAGGTGGTGGCCGTAGAGGTTCCATCCCCAGGGCTGGTCCGGCGCGGGCGTGCCGAAGATGTTGATGTTGTAACTGCCCTCGCAGAGGATCTTCGGCAGCCCGACCAGGTCGCCGAGGAATTTGTTGATCCGCATGAGATCCACCGTCTTGGCATAACCTCGCGGGCTGGTGCTCGCCCGGATCAGGTTCAGCACCAATTCGTTCGTGGCGCCGTCCAGATCCTCCAGCCGCAGTCCGTAGCGCTGGAGATAGAACTCGGGATTCATCCATGCCCGCCACACCCTGCTGTCGAGCGGATGGGATACCGCGAGCCGTTGCGGCTCGTCCAGGTGCTCGAGCAGTTCGGTGACAGCCCGCCGGGCGGCGTCATTGGGTGCGGACTCGTTCGTTCCGAGGCGGAACAAATCGGTCACCAGGGTGCCGTCGTCGGTGATCCCGGTGAAGCGGGTCTGCTCGAACAGGTCGAGCCACTCGTCGATCATCGGGCCGATGACCGGCATGTTCCGATGAGCGTCGGCGTACTCGACCAGATCGAGCTGATCCAGACCGGCCAGCCGTGGATGATCGAGGGGGTACAGGAACTTGCGGAACTCACCTGTCATATCACTGCCCGCCTGCATTTTTCGGGGTGCCCGCCGTCGTCGAGACGAAGCCTTCGACCAGGCGCACGAATTCGTCCGGGACGGTGTTCTGCAGATCGTGCATTCCGCCGGGGATCAGCCGGAATTCCGCCGACGGTATGGCCGCGCGAATGGTGTCTTCTACGCTGGGCAGGAGGATCTCGTCTCCGTCACCGAGGAGGGCGAGGATCGGGGTCGAATTCCAGTCGATCGCCGCGATCGCGGTGTCGGCGAGCATATCCGGCTCGGTCCACCGGAACATCCGCATCCGGTCGGCCATCTGCCGCGCCACGTATTCCTTGGTGGCCCAGGGCTTGTTCGGATGAATGACCGGTTCGGGGTAGGCCACATCGCCGGACTCGTCCGCCCCGGCGGGCGAGTCACCCGGCGGTGGGGGAGGGTTGCGCAGGTCGGCGGGGGATGCGGGTGCCATCGAGCCTTCGAGGACGATCCCCGACACCCGATCCCGCAACTGGGCGGTCAGGTGCAGCGCGTTCGCGCCTCCCATCGACGTTCCGATCACAAAGAACGGCCCGTCGACCAGTTGCGTGGCGGCCTCGGCCAGAATGCGGCCGATCTCGGCCTGCGGCATCGGGCGGCCGACCTCGGGGGCCGAGCCCCAGCCGGGCGGGTTGATCTCGACCACGCGATACCGCTGTGCCAGCCGATCTTTGGCCGTCGACTTCTCGAGTCCCGCCGAACCCGGCAGGGACACGATGACCGTCGCGGCATCGGCGGGCCCGGCCTCGGCGTAATCCAGGGTGAATTCGCCGGACCGGACGGTGCCGGTCCGGAATGCTGCGCCGGGAAGGTTCACAACGCCACCTCTTCCAAATCGGGTCGGTCTGCGGTCGTTTCGACGAGCGACAACTGCCGCCCGAGCTCGGCGACGAGGTCGGCGGTCGCCGCCGCTCCGTCGGCGATACCGAACAGGTACAGGTCCGGACGGCTCAGGTACGCGGTGGCACCGTGTGCGCCGAGGAAATCCCGGTATGTGCCCTCCACGTCCCGGGTCTGTCCGGGGCCATCACCGAGCACGACGACGTGCGCTCCGATCGCTTCCAGCAGCTGCCGGTGAGGTTCTTTGAGCACTTCGTCGAGCGGGACCGTCGTGACGAGCTGGAATCCGAAACCCACGATGTCGTCTAACAGCGCTTCGCGGCTGTCGATCACGACCACACCCTGCGGACTGAGCGACCCCGCGGGTGCCCGCACCGCACCCGACTCGTCGCGCTGGAGGATGCCGTCGGGCAGGGGTGG
Organism: Nocardia alni; assembly: GCF_019038435.1. Lineage (GTDB taxonomy): Bacteria > Actinomycetota > Actinomycetes > Mycobacteriales > Mycobacteriaceae > Nocardia > Nocardia alni. The sequence continues at coordinate 52,226 of NZ_JAGPOX010000051.1, read as the reverse complement.
GATCGGTGGAACGGTGAAGTTGCCGGACCGCATGAAGGCGTCGCGCTGTGCCGCCGCGTCCGGATTCTCTTCGCTGGTCGCCGCCCATGCCGCGAGGGAACCGTGAATGAACGGCAGGACGTGCTTCATCCGTTCTGTCTCGTACGAATCGAGCAGCGATTCGTCCGCGAGGCCGCGCAGTACGAGATCGAATTTCCAGGAGATGTTGGCGCCGTCCCGCATGGCCGAGCACGATCCCTGCGCCATATGGGGTGTCATGGCATGTGCCGCGTCACCGCCGAGGAAGATCCGGCCCTTGCGGAACGATGCGGCGATCTGAGAACGGAACCGGTACAGCACACGCCGGGTGATCCGCACCTTGTTCCGGGGGATCCCGATCCGGTTTTCGAGCCAGGCGTACCCGTGCTCGTGATCGAGCTGCGTCGAGGGATCGACGTTGCCGACGACCTTGACGTCCGTGCGGCAGCGTCGCGCGCCGTTGGGCCCCCAGTAATAGGGTTGCCGGGGATCCATGTGAATCTCGGTCGCGGGTTCGGCGATCGCGGGATCCAGAATGTCGAAATCGGTCAGGAACCACTGATCGTCATGCTGTCGAATGACGTCGACATCGATTCCCAGCGTATTTCGCACGGTGCTGTTGGCGCCGTCCATGCCGACCACATAGCGTGCCGTCACCTGCTGCTCGGTCGCCTCCGACCCGGTGCCGACCGACGTCCGGGCAGTCACCCGGACCGCGTCGCCCAGGTCGTCGACCGAGGTCACGGTCGTGCCCCAGCGAACCTCCACATTCGCGAACGACGCGATGCGCTCGTCCATCGCGGCCTCGATATTGGGCTGATGCAGGCTCAGATGCGAGGGATGCCCGCACAACGTGAAATCCCACTCGTGTCTGACCGCGAGCTTGTCGTCGGCACCGTACATGTAGCCATACGGCTGAGGCAGTGAATCCTCGAGGGCTTTCGACGCATCCGAGGCGTGCTGCAACAGGCGCGCGATCTCGCCGTCTAGCGTGCTCATCCGGGGAAGCCCATACGGTTCGGGGAACTGCTCGAACACCAGCACCCGATGCCCTGCCCGGCCCAGCAGGGAGGCCAGCATTTCACCACCCGGGCCGTAGCCGACCACCACTACATCAACATCTGTCATCGTCGACACCTCCTAGATATATGAAGATATATCACGCTGTGCTGATGGTCACAATCGCCGTTCCGCCCTACGGAACACCTGAGCTGACCAGCTCATTCTTGTCCACTTGGGGAGGCGGCGGTGAAGCGGACAACCGAGCCGCGCCCGGTTCGGTGGGCGTCCCCAGGGTCGGACGGGTGCCGTGACATTCTGCGGAAACCTGCTGCGGACCAGGGCGCCACCCGTTCGAAATCCGGATCCGGGCCCGCGGCGGCCGGATCCGCAATACCTAGGATGTACCGTTGAGTAGGTTCGGTGCCGGTCCCGAGTGCCGACGTACTGCGAAATATTCGGAACCCAGCCCATTCGCCTTGGAGGAAGCGGCCTGCTCATGTCGACCGAGTTCGTGCCCCTGAATCTTCCGGACTTCGCCGATCCGCGTAAGTTGTCCCAGGCCGACCTCGCATACCGGAATCTGCGCTCGGCCATTGTCGGATGGCAGGTGGAGCCCGGTGCGTGGGTTACGGAGGCCGGATTGCAGGAGCTGTCGAATCTCGGCCGTACCCCGACGCGCGAGGCGGCGAACCGGCTGGTGGCGATCAAGATGTTGCACGGCATTCCGCGGAACGGTTATCAGGTGGCGACCGTGACCGTGGACGACGCGGCGAGGCTCTACGATGTGTGGGAAAGTCTGGCGCCGATGGTGGGCCGTGCGCTGGGCGGGCATGTCCACCCGCGTATCGCCGAGCTGGTTCGGGGCCTGGCCGACGATCCCGGGGAGCACGATAATCCGCTCCTGGTGACCGAATTGGTGTTCGACGAGCTCATCCGTGCAACAGGTAACAGATGGCTGGGAACAATTGCCGCACCATTGTTCGGTCATCTTCAACGACTCTGGATTCTGACATTGAGGCTTGCGGACAAAGACTCCATCGCCTCGGCCTGGGCGACGATGCTGCTCTCGTTCGACAGTGAGGAAGCCGTAGCCGAGTCGGCCTTCGTGGATTTCACTCGGCAGAGCCGGGCACTCACACTGGAATCGGTTGGCCAGTACCTCCGTGAGCACGACGAGCTGAACAGCATCTGGCAGTAGTTTGTGCCATCGCGCCGACCAGTCGCCCGGCAGCTGATGCGCGAAACGGCGACGGACCCCGGGACTGCTTTGCCGCCTGATCCGGTGATGTATCACCCCAAGCGCTGAGGCGGTAGCTGTCGTTCCAGGCGCGGAGGGGCTGTCTTCGTGAGGGGTCACGCCCGGTTGGTCGACACCCCCGCGGAGGCCGACGTCGCGGTACTGCGGCTGCAGGCGCCGTTTCGAAGCTCGCGGCGAGGCGGGGTCGTTCGAGTCGTTCTTCCACGTCGGCTCGCTGGAATTTCCCGCCGAGGAGGTCGAGCGGATCCGCACGATCTGCCAGACTGTGCCGACCGTCGTCGATGTCTACCTCGACAGGTCGGCTATCATCACGAGCTTCGCCGAGGCCGCCGATTCGCTCGTGGTCAACTTCGGCGCGTCGGCGGACGCGTTCGTGCAGATACTGTCCGGCGAGGCCGAACCGATAGGCACATTGCCGTTCGACCTGCCATCCTCGATGGCAGCGGTCGAGGCCAGCCGACCGGATGTCCCGTTCGACACCACGGACCCGCTGTTCAGCTTCGGATACGGCCTGCGATGGCAGAGCTAGGTGAACTCGAAGGGCTGCTTTGTGTTTCCGGCTCGCGGCGGCGGGCGCCAACAGCGGCACTGGCACGGACGGGATTACCACACCAAAAGACAGAATCAACCTCTATGCATCACGCATCATCATACGAGAGGCGGTGTCAAGGTATTTTTTTCCGTCGAAATCCGGATTCAACCCGGACTGCACGATGTAGCCGATGCAAATGCCCAGGCAGACGGTCGCCTCGGCTTCAGCCTTGGTATCAGCGTCCGGAATCCCGTTTTGCGTGTACCAGATCCCGATCTGTCTGCGAAAGACGGCGGTGATGCCCGTAGAGATGTTGTCCGCGAGTTCGCCGAGCTCTGGTTCCAGACCTGCTGCGGCCCATAGCTGAATCAGCAACCTCGATCGAGCCTGCCCGTACACGTCGCCGGCGAGGAACTCGCGAACGAGCTGGGCGGGACGATGGCCGGGCCCTGACTCCTCGAGTTCATCCGCCCTGATCGCGAAGAGCTCGAACAGCGCGGAGCTGACGAGACCGGCCTTGCTCCGGAACTGGCTGTAGATCATCCCCGCCGAGGAACCGGATGCCTCGATGACATCGGAAATCGACATCCCTTCGTATCCCCGCTCGGAGAACAGCTCGATCGTCGCTGCGATGATCCGTTCCCGGCGCGCTTGTCTGGTTTGCGCGGTGATCCTCGGCACGGATCAACCCTAATCGGAACGACCGTTCTTGACAGCACGGAGGCAGGCGGCAAAGATGAGAACGATCATTCTGAATAGGTCTGGGATTGTGCGAACGCCCCGATCCGGCCTAACCCAGCGATTGGATGGTGATGCGTTTCATCCTCAAGGCATGGCTGCCGCTTCTCAACGTGGGTGCACTCGGTGCACTCGCCTACCTGCTCGTGCGCTGGAGCGACCTCACCGCCGCCCACAAGTTGTCGTTCGTCGTCACGATTCTGCTCGTGCTGCATATCAACGAGGAGGAATGGGCTCCGGGCGGATTCGCCTACTTATTCAACGTGCTGCTCCACAAGAGCGCGGCCCCCGACCGGTACCCGATGAGCCCGGTGATCGCTATGGTCGTCGACGTCGTGGTCTGGTCGAGCCTCTTCCTTCCGGCCCTGTTCTTCCCTCACGTGATCTGGCTGGGTTTGGCGCCGATGTTCCTCGCGATCCTGGAAAGCGTCACGCACGGCGTGCTCATCGGGATCGTCTTGCAATGGCGTGGCCGGGGCTGGTCCCCATACAACCCGGGACTCGTCACCGCGGTTCTTCTCGCCGCGACCGGCGCCGTCTACATCGTGGTAGCTGTGTCGGACCATCTCATAGGTGGACTGGACTGGTTTTGGGCGGTGCTCTATTTCATCGGCACGGTGTTCGTGGGACTGGTACTACCTGAACAAGGCTTCAGGTCGGTGACCGCGCGGTGGGCATTCACCCCGGAACAGACCTTGGGCTACTACCGGCGCTACACAACAGTGGAAGAGACGTTCGGCGGACTCCAGCCCGCCGGGGCGCAATGAGTAGCCCACAGAACCGAGTGCGGACGGTTGTGTCGTTGATCAGAGCGGCATAACCGCCGGTCAGTGACTCGGTAGGTCTCGTATCTGCTGGTAGTGAATTCGCATTCGTTTCGACGCTACCGAACGGCAGGTCAGCGGCACCGCGTCGGCCGTAGCGCAGGCCTGACTACCTCGATTGCGCAGGAAGGCGTCGGTGCCTGACGATATGTGCTAGCACTTGGTATGCGTGCCGAAGGATGACGATGACGTCTGATTCGTGGGTAGAGGATCTGCCTGGCACCCCGGACTTGGCCGATGAATTTCCCGTGGACAGTGCCGACGCTAAGTTGCTCGGTGCCGGAGCCGTTCGCTGGGCGAACGGCGTCCAGCCATGTACGTACTCCGAAGATGACACGTGGTGGGTGAGGCCTTTTCCCATGCCACCGCCGCGCCGCGAGTGCGGGCGGTGTCTTGTGTGCTGCGCCGGCATACCGTGAATCCGGTCACCGACGCGGGGGGTGCTGGGGTCCGAGTCGGGTCACCATCGGCCGCGGTGCAGCACCTCGGTGAAGGGGCGGCGGTCGGGTTTGCGGATCGGTTGTAGTTTGCGGCCGGCGGGGTAGCCGACGCCCAAGAGGTAGCAGACGCGGTGGTCGTCGGGCACGCCCAGGATGTCACGGGCTTTGTCCTGGTCGCCTACTGCCGAGTGTCCGGTGCCGATTCCGAGGTCGGTCGCCGCGATGGTCATTGCCATCATCGCCTGGCCCAGGTCGAATTGGTCGATCATCGTCTCGCGCTCGTCGCCGCTTTCCGGAACCACGAGTGCGATGGCCGACGGCGCTGTGGCGATGTGCCCTGCGCCGGGCCACACCGTCGACAATTGTTCGAGTTGAGCGCGGTCGGTGACCACGACGAAGTCCCAGTGCTGGTTGTTAGCCGCCGATGGGGCTCGCCAGGCTGCTTCGACGATGCGCTCGAGATCGTCGTCCGATACCGGGTCGGGTCGATAGTGGCGGACATTGCGGCGTGCGCGTATCGCGTCCCAGGTTTGCATCCGAGTCTCCTTTGAGGATTCGAGGTTCAGTCGCTCGTGTTCGGTTTCTCTGCCGAATTACCAGCGGTGCACGATATTTCGGGCCGATCCAGTCATTCCGGTCCAGTCATTGGGCAGTGCCCTTGCCGCACGCTCATGTGCAGATCCTCGTCGGCTCATGCTATGCGACGCCGACGCTGAACCATCGGCGCAGCGCACGGTCGAGGTCGTTGGGATCGGGGGCCGGATGCGAGGAGGCCCACGCGACGTAGCCATCGGGACGGACCAGGACCGCGGTGAGGTCGGCAGGTGCGCTGGTTGTGGCGTGTACGACGTTGATCGCGCTCGTCGCGTTCGCCACCGTACCGGCAATCGCGCCCTCTTCGGTGAAGTCGAGCAAGAGGGGCCGGCCGTCGTGGGTCAGTTGCGCGATGCGCGAGACCCCGGTGGTGGTCGTGGTGATGGCCAGGTCCTGGACCCATTGTCCTACCGCCGGGTGGTCGCCCGGTTCGGTTGGGTATCGAATGTCGCCGAGCGAGACGAATTCGGCGAGGCGTTGTGCCGCCGGTGGCTGGGTGGCGAGATCGCCGACGACCTGGCACAGCGCGGTGACCTCCGGTCCGGGGCGCATCAGCGCGAATTGGGCCCGGCTGACGGTGATCGCGCACTCCGCGGCGATCCGGCGTTCGGTCTCATAGCTGTCCAGCAAGGCGGGAGCGGCGTCGCCTCGCACGACCGCGGCGAGTTTCCATCCCAGGTTGGCCGCGTCCTGTAGTCCGAGGTTGAGCCCGGGACCCCTCATCGGGGATTGCACGTGTGCCGCGTCACCGACCAGCAGCACACGGCCTTGGCGGTATCGGTCGGCGACCAGGCTGTTGATGCCCGCGTAGCGTCGTAGGTCCACGTCGTCATCGGTATTGACAGGCTGCACGGGCAAATCGACACCGAGAACTCGCCCGATACTCTCGCGCAACTCCGAGATGGTCAATGGGTCGCCGAAACCGGGGTGTTCGTGACCCGAGGTGTAGGTGTCATCCGGTGTCGGCGCGAGTTCCAGTGTGCCGACGATCGAGGCGTGGGGAGTGGTGATCACGAGAAACATCCCCGTCTCCGTACGAACGAACGGGACCCGCTGCAGTTGCGAGCCGGGGATCAGCGATTCCCCGGTCGCCTCCTGGTAGCCCTCCGATGGCGTGAGCCCACGCCCTATGCGGAATACGGCATCTCTGGAGGACATTCCGACATAGTCGATGCCCATTAGTTTGCGGGTGACGCCGCGACCGCCGTCGGCGCCCACCAGATATCCGGTCTCCAGCGTGTACCCCCCGTTCGGGCCACCGATCTCGACGGTGACGCCGTCATGTCCCGGGGTGAGCCCGACGAGGCGGTGACCCCACCGCACCTCGATCCCGCGCTCGTTTGCCCGCTCGGCGAGGGCGCTGTTGAGCACCGGTTGCTGCAGGGGCATCAAGTAGTTCTGTGTGGAGTGTGCCGCGCTCACGTCGAAGGCCAATGCCGCGAACGTCGCCATGGGCAGGGGCCGAGGTCCACCGGGCGATCCGCCAAGCTGTTCATAGAGCCCGCGGTGGTCCAGGAGCCGCACCGCCGGGCCGGCCACCCCTTCGGCGCGCGGTTCCGGGTTCGGCCCCGGCAGGGCATCCAGCACGATGATCCGCTGGACCCCCTGGAGGGAAAGCTCACAGGCCAACATCAATCCGGTCGGACCGCCACCGGCGATCACCACGTCCACTTCGCTCACCATCGCTGCTCCTTCGCTGGGATCATCGTCATCAAATTCCTGCCATGTCGCCGGGGCGGACGCTTCGCTGGACGCCACTGAGCTCGCCCTTGGCCTCGTCCTTCGATCATCTTGCGGCGCACCATCGTGTGTGGTTCGGGTGCGGTGTTCGATCGGGCGCCTTTCTTCTCGTGTCGTCGGATGGCACCGCTGCGCGGCGACCGGGAATGTGTTGTGCGACAGCGGCTGACCACTAGCTAGGTGACCGGTGGGGTGGTGGCGACCGCGCGCAGGAAGGTGTCGGTGTAGACGTCGCAGACGGTGCCGACATCCGGCTGATCGGCCGCGGCGGCCTCGGTGACGCTTCCGCGCATCAGCATGTGAAACCCGATGGGCGCCAGCAGTTGCTGAATCAGCAGCGGCACGGGGATGTCCCGGATTCGCCCCGCCTGAATTTGACCGGTCAGCCAATCGCCGACGACCGTCAAGACCCGCGGGGCGGTATAGCTCAACAATGGTTGGGCTGCAACACTGTTCGGCCGGGCGAGAGAATCGGCGAACATTGCCGGAGCGACGCGCGGGTGTCGGCTGAACGATTCGGCCATCAGAGTGTAAAGTCCGTGCACGGTCACCGCGAGGTCACCGCGGGTCTCCGCGAGGAATTCTTCGATGTCCAGCAACGGGCTGTGCCGGTCGTACACCGCGCGCAGCAAACCGTCACGGGAGCCGAAGGCCGTGTAGAGGCTGGGCACCGAACAGTCGGCGCGCGCGGCGATGGCATCCAATGTCGCTGCACCCAAACCATTTTCAGCGATCAGAACCGCCGCGGCATCCAGCGCCCGGGTCCGCACCGGCGCAGCGCCACCGGTGTCGACGCCGCGGGCGCGCACCGCCTCGTCCAAGGCGGCCCGTGAACCCCCGAGTCGACGCAGCAGGGTGCTGCGGGAGATGCCCGCGCGGGCGGCGATCGCGGCGACCGGCACATCGGCGACGTCTTTGCCGAGTTCGGCGGCGGCCCGCAACGCCGCCTGCACCAGCGAGTCGTCGACCACCGGTATTCCAGCGGGAGTCCCTGCGCGTGCAGTGGCCTCCGTGGTCATGGAACCAAGCCTCGACACTGTGACTGAGCCTTTCTGCATAGCTCCACTCCCGCCTGCGGTACTTCAGTTTAAGTCTAATAAAGTACTGTATCAAACGGCGTGCCGGTTCAAGTGCAGGCGGTCAGCGCCGAACTGTGCATCCGCCAACCCCGCGAACGATCCTTGTATGAAATGCATTCAGGGCGCTGGCCGACCATCAGAAATACGGCGACGATGCCCGTACGCGGATGCTGGCGGCTTCCACAACAGCTATCCCCGCACATAGCCCACCGCTCGAGACCCCTTCTTTCAGATCTTCCTCGGCACCGGAGTGAGTTCAAGCCGGTGCCGTGTCAAGAAGCCTTTGGTAGGTAATCGGAGGACACGATCGCACTCGATCTCGCGTCCGGCTCGGCCGAAGCCCATGCCGAGCGGTCCCGGCCTCCCTTCCATCCGATCCCTTCCGCAGCACACGTTTTCGAAGAGCCGGGTGCGAGATCAGGCGGCGACTATGACACCGGGGTCCGGCCCTCGGCCACGGCCTTCTCGACCACGGCGGAGATTTCGGTTGGTTCGGGCATGAAGCTACCTCTCGTAACAAATGAAATTGTTGATCCGCGTCACCGGAACATGCCCACGAACGTGGTGTACTGCGGGAGCCCGTCCCGGGCGACGTCCCGGGCGATGAGATCCGCACTGTCGAAACCGAATTCGTCGAGCACGGCGCGAGTGTCGGAACCGGGTGGACCGACCGGCCGAGTCGGGCGGGGCGGGGTGACGGACAGGCGCTGCGACGGGCCTGCCATGCGTGCCCGGCCGAAGCCGCGGTGTTCGCGCTCGATCGACAGGCCGCGGGCTCGTACGACCTCGTCGTCCATGAGATCCGGCTGATCGGTGAGCACATGGGCGCCGACGCCGGCCGCGTTGAGCAGGTCTACCCAGTCCTGCGCCGGGCGGGTACGGAAGTGCTCGGCCAGTTCGGTTTCCGTGTTTCCGGCGAGTTCCGCGATCGAGTCCAAGCCATCGGGCGCGCACAGGTAGAACCATCTGTCGGCGCCCTGATACAACCGGTCGAAAGGCCCCCAGCCCTTGGCCGTCTGGCCGCTGGGTTCGTCCCAGGTCCGCCCCGCGTGAGCCACCATGTAGGGGATTTGCAGGAAGGTGGCGCTGTGGCACAGGGACGACTGCACGTTCTGTCCGGCGCCGCCGCGGATGCGGTGGTAGAGGGCGAGCATCGTGGCGTAGGCGGCGAGGTTGCCGGAGCCGTAGTCGTTGTAGGGGTACGGGGCCATGACGGGTTCCTCGTCGCCGAGCCGCAGTTGCATTCCGGTCGGGCCCTGCCCGAGTTGTTCGCGGCCGCGCCAGCCGCCGCGGTAGCCCTCGTATCCGAACGCGCTGATGGAGGTGTAGATCAGCTCTGGATTGCGTTCGCGCAGTGTGGCTTCGCCGAGACCGATGCGGTCGGCGACGCCGCGGGTGAAGTTCTGGGTGAATACGTCGATGCCGTCGCTGAGCCGGTTGAACACGGCCATGCCGTCGGGCGTTTTGAGGTCGAGCATGATCGAACGTTTGCCGCTGTTGGTGTACAGGTGCATAGCGAGTTGCCGGTCGATGAAGCTGTGGATCTTGATCACATCGGCGCCGTATTCGGCGAGGATCCGGCTGATCGTGGGCCCGGCGAGGACCTGGGCCACGTCCAGTACCCGGATGCCGGCCAGTGGCGGTACCGGATCCACTGCGGCCGGCGCTGCGGCAGGAGCGGAGATCGGGGTGTCGAGCTCGGTGAGAATTTCCGTGCGGTCGGCGTCGAGCGGCCGCCGCGGGAAGCCCACCGTCGGTGGCGTTCCCGACATGCGGATCGGGAACCCGGCCTGGGCGGTATGCCCGTACTCGGGATCGTCCAACTCTATGACGGCGCCGGAGTCGCGGGCGTGCTCATCGATGGTGAGCCATTCCTCGCTGGTCTGGCACAGCGCGGCCGACGCGCCGCTCTCCTCGTTGATCGCGATTTCCCAGTCCCGGGCCGAGCGGGTGGCGAACAGTTCGCTGTAGCGCTGGAAGGCTCGCTGCTGCAATGCGGGATCGGTGAACATACGACCGGCGTCGGCCATGCCGTCCTCGATGTACTCCGGCGGTAGGAACGTCTCGGCGAACCACCGCAGGTGAGTGTCCTGGAACAGGCACAATTCCAGCCATCGACCGTCGCCGCACCGGTAGCGTGCGAGTTGCGGTGGCGCGCCGACCATCGGCGGAGCGGCCGCGCGCGGCCCGTCCGACTGCATCACGCTGGAGCCGATGAGCTCGAAGCACGCATCGAACAGCGGGACCTCGATGCGCTGTCCAGCGCCGGTCCGCTCGCGGGCGATGAGACCGGCCACTATCGAGTGCGCGGCGATGAACGCGGCATAGGACGAGGCCAGCGGTATCGCGCTGTAGATCGGCTCGCCGCTGCGGTCGCCGATCAGATTCGCGGGCGTGCAGCCGGGATAGAGGTACAGTCCGGCCGCGGCGCTGACCACGCCTTCCCAGGCGGGCAGGTCGTGGCGGGGGTCGTCGGCGCCGAAACCCGGCAGCGAGCAGTAGAGCAGCCGGGGGGTCGCGGCCAGGGCCGAGTGCGCACCGAGGCCCAGGCGGTCCATGACGCCAGGCCGGAAGTTCTCGACGACGATGTCGGCGCGCTCCACCAGCCGGCGCGCGATGTCCCGGTCACCGTCCTCGCGCAGGTCCAGCGCGATACTGCGCTTGCCGCGCTGCAACATCGCGTTCGCCGGGTGCCGCCACCGCGGCCCGGTCGGCGGATCCACCCGCACGACGTCGGCGCCGGCATCGGCCAGCAGGACCGACAGCAGTGGCCCGGCGAGATACTGGCCGAAGTCCACCACGCGCAGCCCGGCGAGGGCGCCTGTTCGCTGTTCTGTCATATCACTGTCCTTTCAGGAAAAGTCGGCACGGCCGGGAGCGTCCGGGCCCGGCGATTCACGGCTCCAGTGGAGAGCGTGTCGTCCAGGGCGTGGCCGAGTCGGTCGCGTTTGGGGGGTAGGTAACGGATCTTGCGCACGAGCCCGATGCCACTGCCCTCGTGCCTGCGCAGGTACACCACGACGCCGCAGCACGCGGCCGCGATCGCTTTCAACGCGGTTTCCAATCGGGCGCCACAGTCGGGGCGTCGGCACCATCGACGGGTTCAGGGACAACGAGAGGAAAGCGCTGACTGTCGTGCCGTGCGGGCGGCCGTCCGCGATTCGCGGTCACGACCGAGGCGGGCGTGCACACCGTCGCCATGGCCTCACAGAAAGCGGTTCGCAGGTCCACCGTAGCCTCCTCAAATTCTGTGAAATATTCGAACCCGACGGTGGAATTTCGATGGATCAGTGCAGCGTGGCGGCGAGAAAACGCAAGGTGCGGTCCGTGGCGTCCTCGGCAGCTGCCGCGACATACCGCGGTGGCATGCCGGGAACGGGCGACTCGATGACGTCGAAAGCGTGCCCGGCCTCCGGATACCGGATCAGTTCCGCGGTGACCGGGGCGTCGGGAAGCTGCGCCTGCCATTCGTCGAGTTCGCCCTCGGTCAACAGTGGATCTTGGTCGCCGTAGAGGCCGAGCCAGGGGGTCCGCAGCGATTTCATCCGATCGGTCAGGGCGGGGATTCGATCGTTGCCGTGGAAGCTCTTGCGCTGAATTCCGTTGCCGTAGAAGGTGATAGCGGCACCGAGTGGCCGTTCCGCTGCGGACAGGTAGGCCGCACGGCCGCCGTAGGAGAATCCGAGAATACCGGTCTTGCCGACGGCGATCCCCGCCGCCCCGAGGAAGCCGAGTGTGCTGTCCACATCGGCCAGGACGTCCTCGTCGCCGGGCAACCACGCGGCGAAGGCGGTGAGATCGCCGGCGAATCGCTGCATCGGGTTGACGTGCTCCACCCCATGACGGTGGAGCAGCATCGGCGCCACCGCCAGGTATCCGTGGTCGGCCAGGCGGGTCAGCCAGCTCGCGATCTGCGGTGAGTAGCCGGGGGCCTGGTGGAGCACGATCATCGCCACTGTCACGGGCCGATCCGGCCGGGCGACCTGCAAGGGCACCGCGTCGTGCTGGATGGATTCGATGCTCATTTCGGCGCCTGTGCGGCGAGAACCATTCCGGCCCACTGCATTTCCGGCGGCGGGTCGAGGAGCTCGTATCCGACTTGGGTCAGGTGGCCGCGGTCGACCAGTTGATGCTGGGTACCCGCGAGCGTGTCGCGCACGGTCCGCTGCAGCGAACCGGCGCGCAGCGCGGCGCCGCCGCCTCGGGTATAGGCCCAGACGGCGATCTTCCGAGCGGTCTCGTGGATATTGACGTTCGCGCCGAACAGCAGGCTGATCTGGCGGCGGGTCGGGCGCTCGCCGACTGCCAGGTTCGCGTCGATGCCGGCCAGGGTCTCGGTGATGAGTGCCCGAGCGGCGCGCGCGGCCAGTTCGTGCTCGGCGTATTCACTGCGAAACACGCGATCTTCCGCGAGGGCGGCGCCACCGGCACGGCTGGAGGGCCGCGCCGCGTGCACAGCGATTTCGCCGAGCAGGCGGCGGGTGATGCCGGAGGCGAAGCCGAGATGCATCAGCTGGATCAGCAGGAAGGCTCCGCCGCTGCTCGCCGGGCCGTGCACGACCGGCTCACCGAACATCGCGATGACACGCTCGGTAGGTACGAATTGGTCGGTGACGGTGAAGTCGACGCTGCCGGTGCCCCGTAAGCCGAGGGTGTCCCAGTTGCCGTGGTGCGTCACCGCGGACGCGGGCACGAGGAAACTCAGCGGTGGCCCCGGGACCGGCTTGTCGCCGTCGTAGACCATGCCGCCGCAGAACACCCAGTCCGCGTGCAGTCCGGCGCTGGAATAGGAGTAGGAACCGGAGAATCGGAAACCGCCCTCGACGGGCACGGCCCGGCCGGTGGGCGCCCCGGACGCCGCGAACACCGGCAGCCCGTTCGCCACCAGCGATTTCGCGACCGTCGGCTGCAGGTAAGCCAGCAGCGGGCCGGCGGCGGCGACGATGGTCGAAATCCAGCCGATGGAACCATCGATGCGACAGATCCGCTCCAAGACGGGGAAGACATCACTCGGAAACATGTCCATGCCGCCCAATTCGGCGCTGACCAGACCCCAGCCGATGCCGGTGCCACGCAACAGTTCCAGCGCCCTGTCCGTCAATTTGCCCGCCTGCTCGCAGGCTTCGGCCTCGGCCGCGAGCTCGTCGGCCACCTCCTCGACGGCGACGAGCAACCGCTCACGGTTGAGGGCCGACCGGTCCGCGCTGGACGATGTCGTGGAGCGGGGTTCTTGGGAAACCGTCATGAAAACCTCGATGGAATGTACTGCGAGTGCAGGTGGGCGGCGGAGACAGTGGGCCGCGACGACTTCTCGAGACTATGATATTTCAGTGACGCGGTCAATAGATTTCACAAGGGCTAGCTGGTGCAGCGTGCAGCCCGCGCAGCGCCGAAGGATCGACGGAGCGTCCGGGCTGTGACCGTGACTTCGACGGGAGCGGTTGGGGCCACCCTCGACCGCGCAGCCGGATCGCGGGCCGGTCGCGAAGTGCGCCGAGCCGGTGTGCGTGAGGTGTCAGGGACGTATCGGGGTGATCTCGCTGGCGGCGACCGAGGGCCAGCGGCTGAATATCCGTAGTGCGTGGCCATGTACCTCGGCAAGTGACTTCCGCACGGTAGCGGCGGCCGCGTCGCCGTCGCGTCGCTCGACCATCGATACCCATTCCCGGTCGACGCCGAGATCCGGTATCGGGCTGGTGGATTGCGCGGTGAGCGCCCAGATACGGGCCATATCGGTCTGCATACGGCCGACGATCGAAATGAGGTAGTCGTTCTGGGTGGCGTTCGCGAGGACACCGAAGGCCGTCTCCGCAGCCTGCACCGCGCGTGGCCGTGAGTCGTCGTCACGCGTGTGCCGCAGTTCCGCCAGTTCCTCGAACGTGTCGATGAGTTGCCGGTGCTGTTCGGCCGTCGCGTCCCGGACGCCGAGGCGGGCGATCTCCGGCCCGACGATCCGCCACAGCGTGAACAGATCATCGACGGACTTCAAGGTCAGCGGTGTGACCTGGTAGCCCTTGCGCGGCAACGTGCGTACGAGCCCCTCCTGGTCGAGCCGGGTCAGCGCGTCCCGGATCGGCGAGATCCCGAAGCCGGTGGTCTCGGCCAGTGCGCGTTCGGTGAGCCGCGCACCCGGTTCGAGCCGGCACGACACGATGTCGGACCGCAACCGTTGATAGGCCGCGTCACCGAGCGAGCGGGGCTCAGCTGAGGGAACTGACACGGAATGCTCACCTTTCCACACTGATGTCCCATCAGTGATATGCCACTGGAGCTAAAGCGTACAGTGCTTGGCCTCCGGGGCCGCTACGGTGTTACTGAGCCAACATCGCCGGTTGTCCGTTCCGGCAGGAAAGAGACGTTGTTCTCGCAGGTCAGCTTCTTGGCGCGGGCGTGGGAGACATCGATGTGCTTCCGTGCCATGGTGGCGATCAGATTTCCGTCGCGCTGCTCGAGAGCCCGATGCCAGATCGAGCGCGGCGCCCGGATCTCGGAGGCGGTCGCGTCGGCGAGCAGCAACGACCAGATGCGCGATATCTCCCCGACGAGGCGGCGGTAGGCCTGCAGCAGCCGATCGTTGGTGGTCGCGACGGCGAGCAGGCCGAACAGGACCTCCGCGTTCCTGGTGAACATCTCGGCGCGCCCGGCCGCGGGCTGGATCTGCAGGATGCGGTCGGTTTCGTGGATCAGCGGGCGGATCTGGTCCAGTTGCCGGCTCGAGGCGTCCCGGATGGCGAGCCGGGCGATCTCCGGACCGAGCAGACCCCAAGTGAAAAACAGGTCGTCGACCGATTTGGCGGTCAGCGGGGCGATCTGATAGCCGCGATGCGGAAGGCGCCGGACCAGCCCTTCGTCGGCGAGGATCGTCAGTGCGTCCCGAATGGGCGGCAGACCGATCCCGAGTTGCACCGCGGCACGCCGTTCGGTGAGCATCTGGCCAGGAACCAGCTCGCAGGTGCGGATCTGTTCTCGTAAGGTGCGGTACGCGATCGCGGACAACGACGATTCCGGCGCGGGCTGGTGCAATCGCGTCATGGTGCAGCCTCTCTGCTGACCGTCGGTCCGTGGCGGTGACCTCGACCCGGCACTGGGCGCTGACTGGCTGTGATAGTAGAGCAGGCCGGGTCATATGTCACTGAGTCGCACCGTGGTGCTCAGTCGGCTCCCGGTCCGGGTCGTCGAGTTGTCGCCCGGATCGGCCCGAGTCAGCCGAGCGCGGCCGTCGCTGCCGCCTCGATCTCTCGCTGCACGCCCGGGTCGGGGACGTAGAAGAACAGCGACCACCCGCCGGAAGGGCTGACCCAGACGCGGCGGGTGCCCACGCCGTCCCAGCCGTACGTGCCCGCGGGAAGGGATTCGCCCGCCGCGACCGGATCCTCGATCACCGCGACCGACAGGCCGAAGCCGATGCCGGGAGCGGGTTCCCGGGCGTTGAGGCCGGGGCACAGTGCGCCGATCCGGTTGGTGGTCATGGTCTCGACGGACTTCTCGGCGAGCAGGCGTCGCCCGTTGTGGACTCCGCCCGCGCGCAGCATTTCGGTGAAGACGAGGTAGTCCGCGCCGGTGCCCCAGAGTCCGGCGCAGGTGCTGAGGAACGTGCGGCCCTGCACGACCACGCTGTCCGACAGCGCCGGTGGCGACAGCGGCATCGCGCCGTCCTGACCGCCCCGGCCGAAACCGAGCGACGCCACCCCGAGCGGCTCGAACAGCCGGGTGCGCAGGAAGGCGTCGAGCTGCTGACCGCAGGCGAGTTCGATGATCCTGGACAGGACGTCGAAGGAGGCGGCGTTGCCGTAGGCCCAGCCGCGGCCGGGCTGGAAGTCACGGACCAGGCCACCCAGCGTGGGTACATATTCGGCGAGGGTCTGTCCCGGCGCTGGAACCACGTACTCGGGGTTCCAGACGAAGATGCTCTGCAGGCCGCCGGTGTGGGTGAGCAGGTCGAACAGGGTCAGTTCTCGTTCGGCGGGGACGATGTCGAATTCGGGGGCGGGGTCCGGCGGCGGGCCGAACGGGACGCCCATCGGGGACGGTGAGCCGGGCCTGAGGACCCGCACGCGGCCCGGGGTCCCGAATTCGGGGATGTAGGTGCTGACGGGGTCGTCCACCGATATTCGGCCTTCTTCGGCCAGCATCAGCAGCGCCGCAGTGCCGATGAGTTTCGAGAGCGATGCGAGCCACAGGATCGTGTCCGGTTGTAACTGGTAGCCGGTTGCGGTGTCGAGTACGCCGTGGGCGCTGTTGTGGACGAGTTCGCCGTGGGCGCGTGCGGCGATCACGGCGCCGGGGATCCGGCCGCCAGCGACCGCCCGATTCGCGAGCGCGGAGATTTCGCTCAGTTCCGGCACGGTGCTACCTCCTCTTCGAGGCTGGGAAGTGTTGTGTGTCAATGATTTTCGACTCGAACGTGGGCGCTTACCCGGCCCGCCTCGTCGAGCCAACCCTTGCTTTCGGCGTAGTCGACCATGCCTGCCAGCTGTGTCCGCCATATCTCGTCGCCGCCGCGACCGGCCAGTTCCGTGAGCCCGGCCGGGTCGAGCCACACGCGCGAAGGCGTGACGACAACAACCGAGAGGCTGGTGAAGTCGTCCTGGTCGCGCAGTTCCACAGTGGGCGGGACCTGGCCGGTATTTATCTGGAGGTACACCTGTCTCCTGTTCGCCACCGGGTTGCCGGTATTCAGCCGAGCGCGGCGTGGGTGCCGAACTCCCGAGAGTGATATGTCAGCGGAGGGGCGCCGGCAGCGTCCGCTGTCAGCACATCGCCCAGGACGACGACATGGTCGCCGCCGTCCACGAGCCGGGCGACCCCGCAGGCGAGAAAGCCTGCGGCGCCGGGGATTCGGGGCACTGTCTCCTCGAGGTCGAACCCGATCCCGGTGAACTTCGCGGTTCCGCCCTTGCGCGCGAAGTTCAGCGCCAGCTCCGACTGGGAACTGCCGAGCACGTTGAGCCCGAACCGGCCGGTCTCCCGGACGATGGCGAGCAGATCCGAACCGCGATCGAGGGAGACCAGCACCATGGGCGGATCCATCGACAGCGAGGCGAAGGCGCTCACCGTCGTCCCGTGCGGCAGCCCGTCGGCCATCGCCGTCACGACGGACACCGGTGTGCACACCGCGGCCATCACCTCGCGGAATCGGTGCGTGAGCGGAGTGCTTGCCGTTGTCACGAATCGCGCCTTTCGACGGTGGGGCATGTCAGGGGTTGATGACGGTGTCCTGCTCGGGCACCAGGAATTGCCAGCCGCGGGCGAGCCAGTCGCCGACGACCTCGGCGTAGGACTCCGGACGATCGCACTGGATGTCGTGGGCGGCGTCGTGTACGAGGATGTACGAGCAGTTGGGCAGGAGCTGTCGCCAGGTGCGGCCGTTGTGCGGCGGGATGACCCCGTCCCGGTCGCCGAAGATCACCAGGGTGCGGGTGCTCAGTTCGGGCAGCCGGTCGGCGAGTTCCTGGTCGTACTCGGGTCGTGAGGCCAGCAGGCGGTGGATCATCGGCCCGGTGTGGCGAGTGAAGTCGGGGTCGGGCATCTGAAACGGGGGCGTCCGTTCGGGGTGCGCCCGGAACAGCGGGAGGATCTCGCTGGGTGGGTTGCTGGGAGACGCGCCGCCCTCGCGGAATGCGGCGGGTGCCTCCAGGACCAGGGAGATGAGGGTTTCGGAGTGGGCCAGAGCCAGGTGGGTGGCCGCCACGCCGCCGAAGGAGATACCGATCAGGTGGTAGCGCTCGAGCCCGATGTTCGCGATGGCCTGTGCGATGGCCTCGGCGAGTTCGGGCATGGTCTGGTGGATGTCGTTGGCCTGGGGCCCGAATCCGGGGATTTCCAGCAGCACGATCCGGTACCGGGTGGCCAGCAGATCCATGGCCGGGGTGTGTTGGAGTCCACCGGCGCCGTGTAGGACGACGACGGGGTCTCCGGTACCGCTTTGCTGGTAACGGACGGTGAAGCCGTCGATCTCGACGGTGTGCTCGGTGAATCCGGCGCCGACGGTCTCCGGCGGGGCGGTGTGGGTCACGGTGTTCTCCGTTCGGATGGTGCGGGGTCAGGCGACGGTGTCGGTGCCGGAATGCAGTGCGGGAAGGATGGTTTCGCCGCTGAGCTTGATCGAGCGCAGCACGTTCTCATGGCTCATCGCGTTGATCAGCCCGGTGTAGACGAATTCCATCCGGCCGATGCCGAGCCGTTGCTCCGCGTACCGGATGCGGTCGAGCACGGTTTGCGGGCTGCCGACGATGGGTTGCGGAATCATCAAGGGCGCCTTGGACATATCCGGCACGACGCCCTTGGGCACCCCGGCCATGGCCGCACCGGCGAGCCCGATGACCGCCGTCAGCTCCGGGTTCCCGAAAACGCCGGTTCCTAGGGGCCAGTTGAGGGCGGTGGTGTCGTTGGCGGCTTGGTCGTCGGATTCGGCGACGTAGCAGAACTGGCGGTAGAGGATGTTGTCGGCGGTGGGTTCCCACCCGGCTTCGGCTGCCGCTTCGCGGTAGGCGGCCACGTTGGCCGTGGCCGCATCGATGGACATGAAGCTGATTCCGAGGTCGCATTTCATGCGTCCGGCGAAGCGGGCGGAGGATGTGCTGTTGCCCGACAGCGTGATTCGTGGATGCGGGCGTTGCAGCGGCGAGGGGAACAGGGAGATGTTGCGGAACCGGTAGTAGCGGCCTTCCCAGCCGAACGGCTCGGGTTCGGTGAAACACCGGAGGATCAGTTCCACCGCTTCCTCGAATTTCTGCCGCGACTCCCACGGATTGGTGCCGTAGGTGAGGTACTCGTTCGCTGTACCGCGCAGCAGCGCGAAGCGCAGCCGCCCGCCGAGCAGGTTGTCCAGGGTCGCGTATTGCTCGGCGATGTTGATCGGGTTGTGCAGCAGTAGATCCGTGCCCAGGATCGCGATCTGCGCCTGGGGGAGCCGTTCGCCCAGGGCCGCGGCGAAAAGGTGTGGCGCGGGGGTCATCTGCGCGGGGGAGTAGTGGTGTTCGGCGAGGTTGAGTGAATCGAATCCGGCCTCGTAGCCGGCTTGGAACTGTTCGAAACCCCGCTCGATCGAGAGCCTGCCTCTGTCGCTTTCGAACAGGCGCGCCGGGAGCGGCCAGCTCTGCGTGGCGGCTGCCGAGGCGTAGTAGTTGACGGGAGTAAAGATCTCGACCTTCATCGGCCGGCCTTTCTGGAACGACGACGGTGTCTTGCATCTCGCTCGCACGCGGGAGCGGGGATCAGTGGCTGGAGTGAGTTCAGGTCAAATGCCTGGCCGCAGATGCGGTATCGCACGGTCATAACTGATATTTCAGAAGATAGCTCTTGGTACATCCGGCGTCAACAGGCAAGGGTGACGTGCTTCGGGATGCCAGGCCGAGCGCTCAGCCCTCCACGGAGCCGGACTGGTCCACGGTGCGCACCGGCCGGACCTCACTGGACAGGACGGACGGCCAGCGGCTCAGAATCCGCAGGATGCGCTCGTGGGTCTGCTCGATGAACGCGTGCGCGAAGTCGGCGGCGGTGCCGCCGTCCCGGTTTCGCAGGATCTCGCCCCACCGGTCCTCTGCGGCAAAGCTCAGGGAATCTTCCAGGTCGTGTGCGTACACCAGCTGCCAGGTGCGTGACATGTGCCCGGAGATCTTGTGGTACAGCACGATCAAGAAGTCGTTGGTGGTGGCATCCGCGAGAACGTCGAAGGTCGCGTTGGCGATCTCGACCCGCCGCAGGGACTCCTCCGCGGTGGTGGGAGCCCGCCGGGTGGGGTCGGAGATCGACGCGAATAATGTCTTGATTCGCACCAGTTGCTCCGGCGTGGCCTGCTGCACCCCGAGGCGCGCGATCTCCGGGCCGACCATCCGCCACAGCGTGAACAGGTCGTCCACCGACTTCAGGCTCAGCGGAGCGACCCGGTACCCCCTGCGCACCGTGGAGATCACCAACCCGTCATGTGCCAACCGGGCCAGTGCCTCCCGGATCGGGGAGATGCCGAACCCGGTGTCGGCGGCCAGTCCCCGCTCGGTCAGACGCTGCCCCGGAGCCAACCGGCAGTCGATGATCTCCGCACGCAGGCGGTGGTAGACCGTCTCGCTCAGAGACATTCCCGCACTGGATCCGTCGGCCACCTGTCACCACCCCGGTCGTCTCGTCACTGCCGGTTACGGTACCGCGCCGCCGGTCGACGAGGGCGGGCCGGAGTCGGTCGCATCGTGAGCGGCTGAGGTCATTCAGCGATTCGTCGAACTGCCGCCACGGTGGCCGTGACCGTGGCGGCAGCCGCCTTCCAGCGAGGAATGACGGGACGGCTCAGCAGGGGAGATCTTCCGGCCGAAAAAAGCTGAATTATATTTTGGTGCAATATGATTCGTTCGGCGAATCGTTATTTTGCGGGTTCGACCTCGGCGGGGGTGGCCGGTGCGGCTTGTGTTCCGGCGGGCTTGGTGCCGCGCATCGGGACGTGGCGGATGAACAGGGCGGCGACGAGGCTGAGTGCGGCGATCGCGGCGCCCCAGATGAACAGGGTGGTGATGCCGCCGGTGACGGCTTGCTGGAACAGGTGCCGGGCGGCTTCGGGCATGGCGCGCAGTGCCTTCGGGGTGACCGATGAAATGGATCTGGTGGTGCCGGTCGAGGAGTGCGGGAGTGAGCTGGTCAGGTGGTGGGTGTAGAGCGCGCCGAGTACCGATACGCCCAGTGAGCTGCCCATGTTGCGCAGGAACGTGGACACTCCGGTGCCGGAGCCCATGTCGCGCGGGTCGAGGCTGTTCTGGGCGATCAGGGTGCTGGTCTGCATGATTCCGCCCATCCCGGCGCCGAGGACCACCATGTACAGGGCGGTCATCGTTTGTGAGGTGCCGACGTCGACGGTGGCGAACAACAGCATGCCGGCGACGAGCAGAACGGAGCCGAGGATCGGGAAGATCCGGTAGCGGCCGGTCTTGCCGATGATCCCGCCGACGGCGAGGCTCACCACCATGACCGCGATCATCATCGGCAGCAGCAGCAGTCCGCTGTTGGTCGCGGATGCGCCTTGAACGAACTGCTGGTACTGCGGCAGGTACCCGATGGCGCCGAACAGCGCGAAGCCGGAGATGAACGCGATGATGCCGGCGAGGGTGAAGTTGCGGCTGGTGAAGACCCGCAGCGGCATGATCGGTTCGGGTCGGCGGCGTTCGACCATGATGAACGCGACCAGGGTGACGAGTGTCAGCGCGGCGAGGCCGAGGATCTGTGGTGAGGTCCAGGCGTACTGGGTGCCGCCCCAGGTGGTGATGAGCACCAGTGCGGTGATCCATACGGCCAGCAGGCCGGTGCCGAGCCAGTCGATGCGTGCGCGGCCCGTGCCCCGGGGCAGTTTCGCGAGGGTGATCCAGCAGACCACCAGGGCGATCGCGCCGAGCGGCAGGTTCACGTAGAACGCCCACCGCCAGGTGAGGTGGTCGGTGATGAATCCGCCGATCAGCGGTCCGCCGATCATGGCGACCGGCATGACCGCCATCATGACGCCCTGGTATTTGCTGCGGTCGCGGGGCGGGATCATCTCGCCGATGATCGCCAGGGCGCCGACGACCAGTCCACCGGAGCCAAGTCCCTGGATCGCGCGGAAGCCGACGAGTTCGGTCATGTTCTGTGACATGCCGCAGAGTGCGGAACCGGCCAGGAACACCGCCACGGAAACGACGAAGGTGATCCGTCGCCCGTAGAGGTCGCCGAGTTTGCCCCAGATCGGTGTGGCGATGGTCATCGCCAGGATGTAGCAGGTGGTGACCCAGGACAGATGTTCGAGGCCGCCGAGCTGACCCACGATGGTCGGCAGCGCGGGCGCCACGATCATGTTGTCGAGCTGGGCGAGCAGCATGGCGATCACCAGACCGCTCATCGTGACGAGGATTTGGCGGTGGCTGAATCCCAGCCCTGCCGTCGCGGGCGCCGGTGCCGCAGGCGCTGCGGTGTGTTCCATCGGAGGACCTTCTTCAACTAACTAGTCGGATGGTTAGGTATCTTCACCATAGAGATTTGACTAACCGGACGTCAAGTTATCTAATGTTGGAGGAGGTAGAGCATGGCGCGGCAACACACGGCCGGTGTCGATCACCGGCGTACCGATACTCGCGAGCGGATCCTGGCGGTCGCGCTGCGAATGTTCTCGACCAGGGGCTACACCGCCACGTCCCTGCAGGAGCTCGCCGACGAACTCGGGGTGACCAAGGCGGCGCTGTACTTCCATTTCAAGAACAAGGAAGACATCCTCGCCGGCATCATGCTCGGCAACCTCGGCAGCCTGAACGCGATGATCGATGAGGCCGCGCAGTATGCCTCGACGCCGACCGGCCGCGAAGAATTCCTGCGCAGGGTCGCCGACCATCTTGCGGCTCAGGGGCCGCACCTGTTCAGGCTGATGCGCGAGAACTTCAGCGGGATCGGCAATCTCGGGTTGGAGGACGAGATCCGGCGAACTCAGCGTCGGCTGCTCGACACGCTCGCGGGCCCGAACCCCACACTGCTGGACAAGGCCCGCGCCCGCACGGCGTTCGCCGGGCTCCAGGCCACCGCGCTGACCGCCGAGTGGGAGGAGGCCGACGAAGACGAGTTGCGTGCGGCCGCGCTCACCGTGGCCTTGGAGGTCCTGCGCGGTGGGAGTGAGACGCGGAATCACCCCGCGTAGTCGACCGAAGTTCGTGTGCGGTAAAGCAGGCGTCTGTGGTCGTGGGGGTCGGCGCGGTCGTCTTCGGGACTTTCGGTAACTCCGCCGCTGTGGATCGCGCTCTCATTCGCCACTTGTTCGGCGTCAAGGGCACTCTGTTCGGGGCTAGCCTGTCCGACCGCACCTCGATTCGCAACGCCTCGTCGCGACCCTCGAGGGCGACCCGGCGGAGGTCGGCGAGGTTTCGACACTACGGCTGTCTTCCGACTGTCCGTCGTCGTGCAGATTGCCACACCAGTCGGGCATGCACACGTTTCGACCGCTGGTGCTGCGCCGGCGGATCGGATCCGCCGACGCAAGTTGCTCATTCAGTTCCGGGCCGAGCCGAACGATCCCAGCGCAGCGCGGGGAGAAAAATTCGGCATCGGCCCGAAGATGGTGCGGGATATGCGCTTCTACTTATTCGTGTTCAAGTCTGTTTCTGGGGATTTGGTTCGACGGCGACGGCGCGCAGGAACGTTTCGGCGAAGAGGTCGCAGGCTTGATCGAGGTCGGGCAGGTCGATGGGGATGGTGTCGTGGTGTTCGGCTGCGGCGGCCGAGACCTGTCGGAACATCAGGTGGAAGGACAGTGGTCCAGCGAATTGGTGGAGCAGCAGCGGTATGGGGAGATCACGGATCCGCCCGGCGTCGATTTCCTCGGTGAGCCAGCGGCCGATGCTACCGAAGAGGCGGGGTGCGTTGTGTCGCACGACGGATCGGATGGCCGGACTGCCGGGACGGGCCAGTGATTCGGCGATCAGGGCGGGAGTGACGCGGGGTTCTCGGCTGAACGCGTGGGCGAGTTGGCGGTAGACGTGTCGTACGGTCGTGGGGAAGTCGGCGTGCTCGGCCCGGTCGGCGGCGAGGACTACTTCGATGTCGAAGATCGGGCTGTACCGCTCGAACACCGCGGCCAGTAGTTCATCTCGGGTGCCGTAGATCGTGAAGAGGCTGTCGACGGAGCAGTTGGCGCGGGACGCGATCGCGTCCAGGGTGGCGAGTCCGATGCCGGTCTCACTGATCAACTCCGCGGCAGCGGCCAAGGCGCGCTCCTTGACCGGTCTGCCGCCGGGATCGATGCCTGCTGACCGCGCGGCCTCATCGAGTGCGCGCCGAGATCCGCCGAGGCGGCGAAGCAGCGTACTGCGGGAAATGCCGGCCTCGGCGGCGATCGCTACGACCGGCACGTCGGCGATCTGTCGGCCGGCCTGGTCGGCGGCCCGCACGGCGGCCTGCACCAGTTCGGCCGGGACCTCGACCTCGGGGCCGGGGCTTGTGGAAGAGCTCATGAAGCCATTCCACTCCCCATCGAATCAGGCGTCGACCGGTCGGTCGTTACCGAGCGACGCATGGAACTTCATTCAAGTTCACATGGCATAATGTATCATTCTTGTCGTCCTCGGCTGTTGTGTTCCGGCTTGTTCCTCTCCGACCTGGAAGGATGATCCGTATTGAGTTCCTCCTCTCATGCAGAACCGCGCCGATCGCCGACCTCGCCGCCACCCACCAAGTGGGTGGCGGTGGCGGGGCTCGGTGTCGTCGGCGCGGTTGTGGTTGCGGTATTGGTATTGGCGTTTCTGTGGCCGACGAAGACTTCGGAGACGAGGAATCTGCCGGTCGGCATCGCCGGCCCGGCGCAATCGGTGGCGACATTGGAGAAGGCGCTCGGGACGGCGTCTCCGAACGTCTTCGATTTCGTCGCCGCCACCGACCGTGCCGATGCGGTTGACCAGATCCGTAGCCGCGACACCTACGGCGCGATCGTGCTGGGCAACACCCCGACCTCGGTCGAGGTGTTGACCGCACCGGCCGGGAGTGCGGCGGCGACTCAGCTGTTGACCACGATCGCTACCCAGTTGCAGGCCCGGTTGACCCAGCAGGTGGCTGCCGCAGGTGGCGACAGCTCGACAGTCAAGGTCCCGGTCACCGCGGTCGTTCCGTTCGCCGAGAGCGACCCGAGCGGGGTTGGACTGGCCGCGACCTCCTTCCCGCTGATGATGGGCGGGATGATCGGCGGCATCCTGACTTCGCTGGCGGTCGTCGGAGTCACCCGCCGATTGGTCACACTGCTCGGCTTCGGTGTCGCGACCGGTCTGATCCTGACCTTGGTCCTGCAGACCTGGTTCGACTACCTGCAAGGAGACTTCTGGCTGAACGTGGCCGGAATGGGACTGTCCGTCGTGGCGACCTCGGCCTTCATCGTCGGCTGTGCATCCCTGGTGGGCCGTGCCGGGGTCGCCATCGGCGCGGTGTTCACGATGCTGATCGGCAACCCGATCTCAGCGTCAGCCACGCCGTGGCAGTTCCTGGCCCACCCCTGGGGGGCGATCGGCCAGTACCTCGTCCCGGGCGCGGGCAACAACCTGATCCGTACGCTCAGCTACTTCCCCGACGCCGACGCCACCCAGCAGTGGCTCACGCTGGTCGGCTGGGTCGCGCTCGGCGTGATCATGGCGCTGATCGGTCACTACCGCAGCCGACCCGAAACGCACGTCACCGACTCGATTTCCGAGACCGTCAACCCCGACGGCCGCTCCGCTGTCGCCGCGTCCTGACCCGGCGGTTCACATCGGCCGCTGATCAGCGGCCGAGAGACGAGCCTGTCCGTGCCCCGAGTATCCGGTGCCGGGCGAGCGTGCTCGAAAGAATCAACACGCATGAAATTCGAGGTAAGTCCAGTGACTGACACTGATCAAGTGTTCGTTCCCGCAACCACGTACGACCTGGCCAAGGCGGAGGGCCGCTTCGCCCGTTTCGATCCGGGGCAGCGCACCTTGCCGGCCGGCTGGCGATACAACGAGGATTACGGCCCGCTCGCTGTCGACATCACGTTCGACAAGGATGTCGCGGTCGAGTTACGCGACGGCACGACGATCTACGTCGATGTGTTCCGTCCGGCGGGCGCGACCGATATCCCGGTGATCGTGGCCTGGAGCCCGTACGGCAAGGATCGCGGCACGTCCCAAGCCATGACGCAGCTGCGTAAGCAACTCGGTATCGACACCCAGCAGCTGTCCGGCTTGATGAAATTCGAGGCTCCCGACCCCGGGTTCTGGTGTGCCCGCGGATATGCCGTATGCAATCCGGACGCTCGCGGTGCCACCAACTCCGAAGGGGACATCCAGTTCTTCGGGACGCAGGAAGGTCGCGACGCCGCTGATCTGGTGGAGTGGCTCGCCGCGCAGGCGTGGTGCAACGGCCGGGTGGGGATGAACGGCAACTCCTACCTCGCGGTCTCGCAGTGGTTCACCGCGGCCGAGCAGCCTGCGCACCTGGCCGCGATCGCACCGTGGGAAGGTTTCTCCGACATATATCGCGACATCCTGTGCCGCGGCGGCATTCCCGACACCACGGTCTCCGAGAATCTGAAGAGTCTCAACTTCATCGGCCGCAATCGGATGGAGGACGCCTCCGCCGAAATCGAGCGGTACCCGCTGATGAACGATCTGTGGCGGTCGAAGATCCCGGCCTTGGATCGGATCACCGTCCCGGCCTACGTCGTCGCGAGCTACTCCAACACCTTCCATACCGAAGGCACCTTTCGTGCCTGGGAGCACATCGCCTCCGAACACAAGTGGCTGCGCATCCACGACCGGATGGAATGGCCGGACCTGTACCGGCCCGAGAACCAACTCGATCTGAAGGCGTTTTTCGATCACTTCCTCAAGGGCATCGACAACGACTGGCCGGCCACCCCTCGCGTGCGTTACAGCCTGCTCGACCTCGTCGAGGACAACCTCACCGGCCTGCCCGCGACCTCGTTCCCGCCTCCCGGCGTCCGGGACACCTGGTATCACCTGGATGCCGATTCGCGGGCGGTAGCGCCCGCGCCGACGGAGGCACCCGGTGTGGTGAGGTACGACGGCACAGACGAGAACGGCCGTGCCGAGTTCACCCTCACCGTCACCGAGCAGACACAGCTGGCGGGTCACCCGGTGGCACGGCTCTGGGTCGAGGCCGAGAATGCCGACGATATGGACCTCTTCCTCCTGCTGCAGAAACTCGACGGCGACGGCCAACCGCTGACCTGCCTGAACGTGGACTCCACCAACCCCGCCCTGCAGGAGGTGACCCGTCACGGCGCGAGCATCCTGCGCTACCGCGGCGCGACGGGCCTGCAACGGGTATCGCTGCGACATCTCGATCAGAACTCCGATGGCGCCGTTCCCCGGCACACCTTCGACCGGGTGGAGAAGCTCACCGCAGGACAGATCGTGCCCGTCGAGATCGTCCTGCAACCCATTGGACTGATCCTGCGTCCCGGAGAATCTTTGCGACTGGTCGTCAGCGGCACCAATCTCGTCGGCGGGCCGCAACCCGGGATGGCCGCAACGGAACTCGACAACCATGGCACTCATGTCATCCACACGGGCGGACAATACGACTCTGCTCTGCGACTGCCCGTCCTCGCCGGCGGACGATAACGGAGTCCTGGGTCGGTAGACGGGTCCGACTCCGCTCGTCGTTCCTGTACTGACGAGGACCGCTCTGCCCACCTTCGAGGCCATTCGTCTTGCCCGTGATAATGAGTCGCGGGTAAGACGGAGCCCTCGAACGTGCTGGTCATGATCGCGGGCGCCGACTACCCGCAGTTCAGCCGCAACCTCGACACCGAGACGGTTCCCGAGCTCGGGACTCTCGCCGAGGCGGTGGCCGCCAACCACACAGTCCACCCCGGCCCCGCTCATCCTTCGCGCCTGATCCTGTGCGAGATTCCTATCGGTATTACTCCCGAAACGGAAAGAGTGGAAATCCAGGAGATTCACAGTAAATCGGCACGCATACAATTGTCGAATTTCCGGAGCGACATCGAATGACATGGCGAGGGGCTCGTTTCGGATACCGCAACGCGTAGGCATTCGTGATGCAGGGCCGCTCGGCGTCCTTATCGGGGCCCGCGGCCAGGGCTGGTGATCACCAGACGAGCCTTGGACATGGCCCGCAACCTGACCGGCCCAGCGATTGTTCCTACGACCCGAGACAGGCGTTTTCTATGTCCTGGAACCACACACTCGGTGCGGCCCGCGCGGTCAAGGGACGATGACCGCCTTGCCGCTGTGGGCGCCCCGGTCGGCCTCGGCATGGACGGCGGGGAGGTCGGTGAGGGGCCTGCGGTCGGTGACGTTGATCCGGAGGGTGCCGGATTTCACTCGGTCCAGCAGTTCGGTCAATTGGCCGGGATCGGCGTGGACCCCCATTCTCGCAACCCGCACGCCGCGGCCCGGTTCGGTGGCCGGTGGAGTCGTGGCGGATACGAATACCCCGTTGTCGCAGGTCAGGGCAGCCAGGGCATCAGTGTCTTCGGGGGAGGTCGGCGCGAGATTGACCACTACGTCGAACGGGCCCTTCGCCGCCTCGGTGACCGGTGTGGCCGTGTAGTCGATGACGTGGTCGGCGCCGTAGGCGCGGACGCGGTCGGCGCTGCGTGGGCTCGCGGTGGCGCTGACCTCGGCGCCGGCCGCGTGCGCGAGTTGTACCGCGTATCCGCCGACCGCCCCGCCGCCGCCGTTGATCAGGATGTGCTGGCCTGCCGCGAGTTCGCCGTGCTCGAACAAGGCCTGCCAGGCGGTGAGCCCGACGCCGGGGAGTGCCGCCGCGTCGACCGGATCCACGCCGTCGGGGAGTGCGGCGAGGATGTCGGCCTGGGCGAGCACGTACTCCGCGGCGGCGCCGTCCTCGTTCAGTGGGAGGAACGCGGCCACCGCGGTACCAGCGGCCCAGTCCGTCACGTCCGGCCCGACGGCGGCAACGGTCCCACTGACGTCCAGGCCCGGCACGTGCGGGAGTGCCAACGGGAGCATCTCGCTCAGGTGGCCCGCGCGTATCAGGGCGTCGGCCGGGTTGAACGAGGTCGCGGTGACCTTGATCAGCACCTGCCCGGCCCCGGGCTCGGGCGTGGGGATCTCGTCCAGGGACAGCGCCGTGCTGTCGCCGTACTCGTGAAAGCGCACTGCCTTCATGATCTCTCCGTTCTCTGGCGGACATGCGGCGCGTAGTCCACGACCCGCACATGTTTCGAATTGCAAACAGTTACCGACGCTAGCATGTTTCTCATTCGAAACAAGATGGAGTTGAGCCGATGGCACTCGACGCGAGGCGTATGCAGGCGTTCTTCGCCCTGAAGGACGCGGGCGACCTGCTGCAGATGCTCATGAACGATCAGCTGCAGCGCGACGGTGGGCTGAGCTACCTGCAATTCTCCCTGCTCGCGCGCTTGGCGCAGGCCCCGGACGGCCGGATGCGGATGACGGATCTGGCCGATACCGCCGTACACAGCCGCAGCGGTCTGAGCTATCAGGCCGGCAAGCTGGAAGCCGCCGGCCTGATACGCCGCGAACGCGGTGACGACGACGAGCGCTCGGTCACGGCGGTCATCACCGAGGACGGGCGTGAGCTGCTGGAGAAGGTGCTACCCGGACATATCGCCGTCGTCGAGCAGGGCATGTTCGAGGCGCTCGACGATCGCCAGGCCGACGCGCTGGCGGACGCCCTCGAAGCGGTCTGCGAGCGGCTGCGGGACTTGGTGCCGTCCGCCACGGAACGCAGGCGTAAGCGCGCCTGAGGTTCATCGGTCGTCTGCCCGTAGCCTCAGGTGCCATTCGCCCTCGACAGCGCGGCGTCACTTCGCGACCGAGCAGGTATTGCTGGGATTCGACGCCCGGCACCACCTACACCTGCGCACGTGTCGGCCCGAGCGACGTGCGGCGGTGCCGGTTACGCGCTGGTCAAGCCTCGAAGTATCAACTCCCAGCACTGAACTTGTCGCGGTGGCCGCTTGCCGACACAGGTTGCCGACCTGTCCGCGCCGGGTGCGGGTTGCGACGAGCCGACGAGAAACCTGTTGATGCCCATGAGGTCTCGTGTTTTGGCGTAGCTCTGCGGGCTCAGGCTCTCCCGGACGAGGTCCAACGCCAACTCGCGGGTGGCCCGAGCTCAGCTCCTCCAACCGAAGCCCGTACGAGTGCAGATAAAACTCCGGATCAGGTCGAGCTGGTCTAGTCCTGCCAGCCAGGGATGATCGCGGGGATACAGATACTGTCGGTATACCGTTGGGCAACAGCGCATCCGGCGGCCAGC
Organism: Nocardia alni; assembly: GCF_019038435.1. Taxonomy (GTDB): domain Bacteria; phylum Actinomycetota; class Actinomycetes; order Mycobacteriales; family Mycobacteriaceae; genus Nocardia; species Nocardia alni. Next base: position 22,263 of record NZ_JAGPOX010000051.1, on the reverse strand, counting down.
TGCCGCGCCACGTAATCCGCAATCGTCAACCGTGCGGTCACATACCGTGCGTTCGCTCCTCCCCATGGACGTTCCGGTCACGAAGAACGATCCGTCGATGAGCTGCACTGCGGCCGCAGCGAGAATCTGCCCGATCTCGGGGTCGGCACTCCCCGGGGGATTGATCTCGACAATCCGGTACCGCTGCGCCAGGCGATCTTTGGGCGGTCGACATCTCGAGCCTGGCCGAGCCGGGCAGAGGAGATGATCACAGCCGCAGCGGCGGTCGGCTCGCCCGCGGCACACCTCGAGGTGAAGTCGCCCGATCGGACATGCCATCGGCGGCATCGAACACACAGGGGTCGGCTCGGCTCAGGTAGGCGGTCGCACCGTGCGCGGTGAGGAAATCCCGGTAGGCGTCGTTCACGTCTCTCGCCCGTAAAGCCGAACGATCAGCGCGCTGCGGTGGCGTTAGCGTGTCCGGCGATGTCGAGTGCGATGTCGGTGATCATGTCTTCTTGTCCGCCGACGAGTCTGCGGTTGCCGACTTCGAGCAGGATGGTTCGGACATCGATTCCGTATGTGCGGGAGGCGGTTTCGGCGTGGCGTAGGAAGCTGGAGTAGACGCCGGCGTAGCCGAGGGTGAGGGTTTCGCGGTCGACGCGGACGGGCCGGTCCTGTAGTGGGCGGACGAGGTCGTCGGCGGCGTCCTGTATCGCGAACAGGTCGCAGCCGTGCTTCCACTGCTGCAGATCGGCGACGGCGATGAATGCCTCGAGCGGGCAGTTGCCCGCGCCGGCGCCGTGGCCTGCGAGGGATGCGTCGACGCGGGTGACGCCCTCCTCGACGGCGACGACGCTGTTGGCGACCGACAGCGACAGGTTCTCGTGCGCGTGGATGCCGACCTGCGTGCTCGGTTCGAGGATGTCGCGGTAGGCCCGGACTCGGTCGCGGACGTCGTTCATGGTGAGCCTGCCACCGGAGTCGGTGACGTAGACGCAGTGTGCGCCATAGCTTTCCATGAGTTTCGCCTGTGCGGCGAGCTCCTTCGCGGGGGCCATGTGGCTCATCATGAGGAAGCCGGAGACGTCCATGCCGAGGTCGCGGGCCTTGGCGATGTGCTGGGCGGCGACGTCGGCTTCGGTGCAGTGGGTGGCGATGCGGATGGAGCGCACTCCGAGGCGGTAGGCGTGTTCGAGTTCGGCGATGGTGCCGATGCCGGGGAGCAGCAGTGTGGTGAGTGTGGCGTGGGTGAGGTTGTCGGCGGCGGCTTCGATCCACTCCCAGTCGGTGTGGGAGCCGGGTCCGTAGTTGAGGGAGCCGCCGGCGAGGCCGTCGCCGTGGGCGACCTCGATGGCGTCGACTCCGGCCGCGTCGAGGGCGGCGGTGATCCGTCCGACATCGGAGGGGGAGATTCGGTGGCGGATGGCGTGCATGCCGTCGCGCAGGGTGACGTCCTGGATGTAGAGCTGCGGTGTGGTCACTGGTGGGCCTCCACGGGTGCGGCGCCGCGCAGGCGGCGGGCGATGGACTCGGCGGTGCGCAGCGCCGCGGAGGTCATGATGTCGAGATTTCCGGCGTAGGCGGGCAGGTAGTGGGCGGCGCCCTCGACCTCCAGGAAGATCGATACCTTGGTGACGACCGGTCCGCCGCCGCTCGGATGCAGGGTGTGTACTGGTTCGTCGGGCTGGATGGGGGTGAACTGGACGTCCTGCTTGAGCCGGTAGCCCGGCACGTATTCGGCGACTTCGGCGGCCATCTCGGCGACGGAGGCCCGGATGGCGTCGTGGTCGGCATCGCCGATGAGGGCCAGCACGGTGTCGCGCATCAGCAGGGGCGGTTCGGCCGGGTTCAGGATGATGACGGCCTTGCCGCGCGCGGCGCCGCCTACCTGCTCGATGGCGTGCGAGGTGGTTTCGGTGAATTCGTCGATGTTGGCCCGGGTGCCCGGGCCGGCGGATTTCGAGGCGATGGAGGCGACGATCTCGGCGTAGGCGACCGGCGTGACACGGGAGATGGCGTGCACCATCGGGATGGTGGCCTGGCCGCCGCAGGTGACCATGTTGACGTTGTCGATGTCGTCGTCGAGATGTTGTTCCAGGTTGACCGGAGGCACGACGAACGGGCCGATCGCGGCCGGGGTGAGATCGACGAGCTTCTTCCCGAACGGGGCCAGCGCGGCGGCGTTCGCCTTGTGCGCGCCGGCCGAGGTGGCGTCGAAGACGATATCGATATCGGCGAATCCGTCGAGTGCGATCAGGCCCGCCACACCGTCGGCGGTGGTGGGCACGTGCAGTCGCGCGGCGCGCGCGAGGCCGTCGGAGGCGGGGTCGATGCCGACTATCGCGGCGACCTCGAGGATGTCGGAGTTGCGCAAGACCTTGATCATCAGATCGGTGCCGATGTTGCCGGATCCGATGATCGCGACCTTGATCGTGCCTGTGTGGCTCATGAGTTGTCCTTGGCTGCGTTGTCCTTGGCGAAGGTGGCGGTGACGGTGCCGAGGGTGGACAGTTCGGCGCGGATTTCGGTCCCGGGCGGGGTGGGCACCATCGGGCCGAGCGCGCCGGAGAGGATCACCTGTCCGGCGCGCAGCGGTTGCCCGTAGTCGCGGGCCGTGCGGGCCAGCCAGGCCAGGGCGACGAGGGGGTCGCCGAGGCAGGCAGCGCCGTCGCCGCTCGAGGCGAGCTCACCGTCCGCGAACAGTCGCATCCGCACGTCGCGGGGCTCGAATTCGTCCAGCGTGAGCCAGTTCTCGCCGAGTACGTAGAGGCCGGAGGATCCGTTGTCGGCGACGGTGTCGGTGATGGTGATGTTCCAGTCGGCGATGCGGGAGTCGACGATCTCGAGGGCGGCGGTGGCTCGCGCTACGGCCGCGCGGATCTGCGCCGGGTCCAGATCGCCGTCGCTCAGGTCGGCGCCGAGTTCGAAGGCGATCTCCGCTTCGGCCTTCGGCTGCAGCAACCTGCCGCTGGGCACCTCGGGAAGGCCGGTGACGTCCATATCGGCGAACAGGACACCGAAGTCGGGCTGGTCCACGCCGAGTTGCCGCTGCACGGCGGGCGAGGTCAGGCCGATCTTGCGTCCGGTGATCCGTCCGCCGGCCGCGACGCGCAGATCGGTGAGCAGTCGCTGGACCGCGTAGGCGGCGTCGATATCGGTGACGTCGAGCAGGTCCCTGATCGGTGCGCACGGGATCCGGCTGTCGGCCGCGGCGGTGAGGCGCTGGACCGCGGCGGCGATCAACGATGTCTTCTCGGAGCTGTCGATGCTCACCGGTCGCTTCCTTCCGGGTGGGCTGTGGTGACGGCGAACCCGGCGATCCACTCGGGAACGGGTTCGTAGAAACGCGAGGTGACCCGGTAGGGGCCGGTGGCGGCGAGGGAGGCGTAGGCGGCGATCCAGGTGCGGACCTCGTGCGCCGATCCGCCCCCTTCGGCGCCCATCCATTCGACCGTCCAGTCGTCGATCTCGCTGAGGGAGCCGGACGCGAAGGTGTCGAGCACGAGGTTGTCCCAGCCGGGGTTGATGGGGATCATCGTGCTCGATCCGGCGGCGTAGTCGCGGCCGGCCTGGACCACGCGCTGCTCGCCCTTGGCACGTTGTTCGGGTGTTGGGGGATGGCCTTCGATGAGTGCGTCGGCGACTCGGGGTGGTGCGCCGTCGAGGACCGGTACCGGCGGATCGTGCGACAGCCCGCCGGAGGCCAGGAACAGCACCCTGCGGTCCAGCGCGGCGGCGGCCTCGCCGACGGCGGCGCCCAGGGCCCGGATGCGGGCGAGCGGGCCGAGCGGGGTGGCGACCCCGTTGACGAACACGGGGACCACCGGGACACGGTCGATGCCGTCGAACAGCACCTCGAGCGGCTGGACGAAACCGTGGTCCACGGTCATCCTGGCCGACACGGTGAGATCGATGCCGCGGTCCAGGACGCCCTGGGCGAGACTCTTCGCGGCGTCGGCGTCGACCGAAAGTGGTCCGGAGAGGGAACCGAAGTCGCCGACGGCGTTGGCCGCGGTGGCCAGGCAGAACGGGGGCATCTCCTTGTAGAAGAAGCCGTTGTAGTGGTCGGGGGCGTAGAGCACGACGAGTTCGGGATCGAAGTCCCGGACGAAGGCACGGGCCCCGTCGACCGCGGCGCCGATGCGCGCGAGCACCTCGGGTCCGGGATCTTTCTTGCCGATCAGGGGCGAATGCGAGAGACCGACGAGCGCGGCGGGCATGTCTCTGCTCCTCACTGCTGCGGGGTGGGCGGATGGATGACGAGCTTTCCGGTGAGGGTGCCGTCGATCATGAGTTGCAGGCCTTTGTGGATCTCGGTCAGCGGCAGGGTGCGGTCGATGATCGGGCGCAGGCCGGTGGCGTCCATCATCTTCAACATGGCGACCAGTTCGCTGCGCGTGCCGCCGGTCGAGCCGAGGATGCGCTGCTGCAGGTAGAAGATCCGGTTCAGATCCGCCGGGGGATTCGCGCCGCTGGTCGCGCCCGCGATGACGATCGCGCCACCCGGGCGCAGGCATTTCATCGAATGCGCCCACGTGGCTTCGCCGACCGTTTCGATGACGACGTCCACCCGCTCGGGTAAGCGTTCGCCGGTACCTACAGCGGCCCGCGCACCCCACGACAGGGCCTCGGCGCGTTTGTCCGCGCTGCGACTGGTCGCGTAGACGACCGCCCCGGCCGCCGCGGCGAGTTTGATCGCGGCGGACGCGACGCCGCCGCCCGCGCCCTGGACCAGGACACGATCGCCGGCGGTAATCCTGGCCTGGGTGAACAGCATTCGATAGGCCGTGGTCCACGCGACCGGCAGACAGGCCGCCTCGTCGAAGGACAGCCATGCGGGCTTCGGCACCAGATTGCGGCTGGGGACGGTGAGATATTCGGCGAACGCGCCGTTGTGCTGCTCCGAGAGCAGGGCACGGTCGGGATCCAGGGTCTCATCGCCCATGCCGGCGTCGGCGTCGGCGATCACCGGGTAGACGATGACCTCGTTGCCGTGCTCGTCGTATCCGGCGGCATCGCAGCCCAGGATGATCGGCAGCCGCTCGGGCGGATGCCCGACACCACGCAGCGTCCACACGTCGTGCATATTCAAGGACGAGGCGACCACGCGGACGACGGACCAGCCGGGTTTCGGTTCGGGTTCGGGAGCGTCTGCGAGAACGAGACCGGACAGTGGGTCGGCGGCGCTCTGGGAGACGGCGATTGCGGCCAGCATGACTGCCACCCTGCCGCCTGCGGGGGCGCGGATCCCACTGCGTGTTCCGCGCTACGGAACGAGCACTGGAACGCCGTCGGCGGGGCCGGTTGTCTGGACGTCATGACCTCCACCATCCGACCCGCCGACGAATCCGGCGTCTGCGGCGGAGCCTGCGAACCGATACGGGGGACCGCGACCGGCGCGCCGCGTGGTTCCCTGCGACGACCGGCCGCGATGAGCGGGAACCTCGATGTCTCCGGGCTCGTCGATTCGGACGGCGGCCTGCTCGATCGCGCCATCTTCACCGACGAGAGCCTGTATCAGCAGGAACTGCGGCGCGTCTTCGCACCCAGTTGGCTGTTTCTCGCCCACGCCGACCAGTTCCACAAGCCCGGCGACTTCTTCACCACCTATATGGGCGAGGACCCGGTCATCGTCACCCTCGACAAGAACCGCAGGATCCGGGCGTTCCTCAATTCGTGTCGGCACCGCGGGGCGCGGGTGTGCCGCGCGGATTTCGGCGCGACCCGCAACTTCACCTGCACCTATCACGGATGGGCGTACGACCTCGAGGGAAAGCTGATCAGCATCCCCAACAAGGAGGGCTATCCGGACTCCTTCGACGCGAAGCAGTGGGGCCTGATCGAGGTACCGCACGTCGAGAGCTACCACGGCTTGATCTTCGGCACCTGGCATCCGGAGCCGGTGTCGCTGCGCGAATCGCTCGGCGATATGGCCTGGTACATGGACGCGATGCTGGACCACGACGAGCAGGGCACCGTGGTCGTCGGCGGTGTGCACAAATGGGTGCTGTCCGGCAACTGGAAGCTCGCCGCGGAGCAGTTCGCCACCGACTGGTACCACGTCAACATGAGCCACGCCTCGGCACTGATGCTGCTCTCGCCGAGCGCCAAGCCCAAGGACGAGATCATCCACCGGACCGGTCGCCAGTACGTCGACCCGAACGGTCACGGCGCCGGGTTCCCCGTGCACCCGAAGAACCGGTTCGACGCGCGCACGGTGCACGAGTGGATGGACTACGGGGCGTTGCGCGAGCGTCTCGGCGATGCCCGCGTCGAGGGCCCGATGACCACCGGCCACGCGACCGTGTTCCCGAACTTCTCCTACCTGCCGATCAACGGCTCCGTGCGGGTCTGGCACCCGAAGGGCCCGGACACGATGGAGGTGTGGGCGTGGACGATCGTCGACAAGTCGATGCCCGAAGAGGTGCGCGAGGCGCAGCGGCTGTACAACCTGCGCACATTCGGTCCCAGTGGCATCTTCGAGCAGGACGACGGTGAGAACTGGAGTGAGGTTCAGGCCATCTCGCACGGCTTCATCACCAACGGCGTCCCGCTGAATTACCAGATGGGGCTGGGCTCCGAACGCGAGGACGGCAGGCACCCCGGCAGGACCAGCGAACTCTACAGCGACGCGGCCGGGCGGTCGTTCTACGCGCGCTGGCGCGAGCTGATGAACACCCCCGCCTGGCACGAGGAGAGCAGATGAGCACGGGCATCCGCGTCGCCGCGGTCGACGACATCCCCGAGGGCGAAGGAATCGCGATCGACAAGGGGCTCACCGGCACCGCCGACGATGTCGCGCTGCTGCGCGACGAGGACGGCACCATCTGGGCGTTGGACGACACCTGCACCCACGCCGACGCCTCGCTCGCCGAGGGCTGGGTGGAGAACGGGCACGTGGAGTGCCCGCTGCACTCGAGCAAATTCTGCCTGAAAACCGGTGCGGTGGACGGGCTTCCGGCCACCAGGGACACCCGTCCGCACCGGGTCGAGGTCCGCGACGGCGAGGTCTATCTGTACCCGAACGAGACTCCCTGATGAGCACGGCGATCCACCGCGTCGTGGTGGTGGGCGGCGGCATCGCGGGCGTCAGCACGGTCGGCTCCCTGCGCGCGGAAGGCTACGAAGGCGAGCTGACCCTGGTCGACGCCGGTGAGCTGCCCTACGACCGGCCTCCGCTGTCGAAGGAATATCTTTCCGGTACAAAGGATTTCAAGCAGATCGCGCTGCAACCCGCCGAGTGGTACGGCGACAACGCGATCCGGCTGCGTAACCTCACGACGGTCGCGGCCCTGCGGCCGGGCGAAGGCGGCGTCGAACTCGCCGACGGCACGGTACTGCCCGCGGACCGGGTGGTCCTCGCGACCGGTGGCCGCGCCGCGCGCCCGCCCATTCCCGGCGGCGACAGCGGCCGGGTCCACGTACTTCGCACCAGCGAGGACGCCGACCGCCTGCGCGAGCGGCTGCTCCCAGGGGCTGCCGTCCTGGTCGTCGGGGCCGGGCTGATCGGAGCCGAAGTAGCCTCCACCGCACTCGATCTCGGCTGCGCGGTCACCCTCGTCGACCCCGTGCCGGTGCCGCTCGCCGCCGCGATCGGCCCCGATATCGCATCCTGGTTGCACGGCCTGCACCGCGCCCGCGGCGTGGACACCGTGTGCGGCGCTGTCGAGTCCTTCGCCGATACCGCGACCGGGATCACCGTGAAGCTCGGGGACGGATCGTCGCCGCGCGAGTTCGACGTGGCGGTGCTCGGCGTCGGGATGGCGCCCGAGACGGGGCTGGCGAGTGCGGCGGGCCTCGAAGTGGACCGCGGGATCGTCGTCGACCCGGGCCAGGTGACCTCCAATCCGGCCGTTCTGGCGGTGGGAGATCCCACCCGGGTGAAACGGGACGGAATTCTCGCACCCAGGGCCGAGCACTGGGAGGCCGCACAGCACGACGGGCAGCGCGCCGCCGCGACCATCCTCGGTCGCGCGGCGGCCGGGCGGACGGCCCCGTGGTTCTGGACCGACCGCCACCACCGCCATATCGAAGCCGTGGGCCGGATGGCCGCCGCGGACAGGGTGGTGCTGCGCGGCGAACTCGGCTCGGCCGCGTTCTCCGCGTTCGGGATCCTCGACGGCCTGGTTGTCGGAGCCGTCGCCGTCGACGACTCGCATGCCGTGCGCGCCGCGCGCCGGATGATCGACCGCGGCCTGACGGTCGACCCGCGGAAACTGGCAGACCCGGCGACAGATCTTCGAAAGTTGTTGCGCGGCTGAGTGATCAGCGCCAACCCACCTCGTTCGCGGAAGGGACCGAACCCGTGACCATCAGCACCGAATCAGCACCGTCCGCGCAACGCGCCGGACAGCGTGCCGACCGAGACCTGCACTTCGAGGTCGAGCAGTTCTACTACGAGGAAGCCGGATTCCTCGACGACGGCCGATTCACCGACTGGCTGGACCTGCTCGCCGACGACCTGGACTACTGGATGCCGACGCGATCGAACCGGCTGCGCCGCCAGCAGGGGCTGTCCATCGCGGCGCGCGGCGAGGCGGCGTTCTACGACGAGACGAAGGAAAGTCTCGCCTGGCGCATCCGGCGATTCGACTCGGGCATGGCCTGGGCGGAGGACCCGCCCTCGCGCACCCGCCACCTGGTCACCAATGTCGCCGCCCGTCACGTCGATCCGGCCGAGCACCCCGGATTCACCACGGACGACCTGCTCGTGCGCTCGGCATTCCTGGTGTACCGCAACAGACTCGAACGCGAGGAGAACATCTTCGCCGGCGAGCGCACCGATGTGCTGCGCCGCACCGCGACGACCTTCCAAGTGGCGCGCCGCACGATTCTGCTCGACCAGAACGTCCTGCTGTCGAAGAACATCTCGACCTTCTTCTGAGCTTCTGTCCTCCACCTTTTTCGATACCCGATGGGAATTCCAGTGGCCACCTCCGATATCGACCTCCGGCACCACAGGGTGCGCACCTCACTCGGCGAGATCGCCGTCGCCGACACCGGCGGCGCGGGGCCGGTCCTGGTGATGCTGCACGGCGGCGGACCGGGCGCGTCCGGGGTGAGCAACTATCACCAGAATCTCGCGGCGCTGTCGAAGCACTTCCGCATCCTGCTGCCCGACCAGCCCGGTTTCGGTGACAGCTACCGCCCGGGCGCGGCCGATCTCGACGAACGTTCCATCACCCAGATCACCGTCGACGCGCTGTTCCAAGCCCTCGACGAACTCGGTGTCGAGACGTTCCACCTGCTCGGGAACAGTCTCGGCGGGGCGGCGGCCATCGCGATGGCGCAGACCCGGCGCGATGCCGTCACCGGCCTGGTGCTGATGGCGCCGGGCGGTGGCTGGCTGCCCACCGGGCCGACGCCGACCGAGGGGCAGAAGGAGATGTTCCGCTACTTCAACGGCGGCGGCCCGAGCGAGAAGAAGATGGCGGCGTTCATCAGGACGATGGTCTTCGACCACAAGCAGTTCGGCGAGGACGTCGTGCGCGCCCGTTACGAAGCCTCCCTCGAGCAGAGCCATATCGAGTTCTACCACCACTACAACGCCGCCTTCGCCAGGCGCAACGGCATGGACCCGCTGTGGAAGGACCTGCCCAGGATCAAGGCTCCGACGCTGCTGCTGTGGGGGCGCGACGACCGCACCATCACCCTCGAGGGCGCGCAGCTCATGCTCAAGCAGATCCCGGACGTGCAGATGCACGTCTTCGGCCGATGCGGTCACTGGGTGCAACTCGAGCGGCAGAGCCAGTTCGAGCGCCTGGTCACCGACTTCCTGGGAGAGCTCGCATGAGCGGCTGGCTGCAGGGGTACGTCGCCCTGATCACCGGCGGGGGAACCGGGATCGGGCGGGCGGTGGCCGAACGCTATCTCGCCGAGGGAGCCTCGGTGACGATCGTAGGCCGTGACGTCGGTCAGCTCGAACAGGTCGTCGCGGGTTGCCCGGACCCGTCGCGCATGCACGCGGTCGCCGCGGACGTGCGCGACAGCGAGCAGTTGCACCACGCCGTCGCCGAAACCGTCTCCCGCTTCGGCAAACTCGACACCCTCGTCGCGAACGCCGGTGTGTGGGACTATCAACGGCCGCTGACCCGCCTGAACGCGAAGGAACTCGGCGAGACCTTCGACGAGGTGTTCTCGATCAACGTCAAGGGGTACTTCCTGGCCGCGGAGGCCGCGTGGCGCGAACTCGTCGAAACCCGGGGCAGCATCGTGATGACGCTGTCCAACGCCTCGTTCTACGTCAACGGCGGCGGGCCGGTCTACACCGCGAGCAAACACGCCTGCCTCGGCCTGATGCGCGAACTCGCCTACGAACTCGCACCCAAGGTACGCGTGAACGGTGTCGCGTGCGGCGGGATGAACACCGACCTGCGCGGCCCGGAATCGCTGTCCATGCAGGAACGTTCGATCTCCGCCTCCTTCGCCAAGCGCCGCGCCGACGCACCGCCACCGCCGCTGCCCCTGCACGATTCCAGCACCGACCCCAAGGATTTCACCGGCCCCTACGTCCTGCTGGCCTCGCGCGAGCAGAGCGGTCCGATGACCGGTGAAGCGATCTCCATCGACGGCGGTATCGGTGTGCGCGGATTCGCGAACGCCGCCGGCGGCGACCATCTCTGAGGGAGAAAACCGATCATGACTCTCGGGCACCCCGCGAATTCGGGGACCGCTGTCGACATCAACCCGGCATCGGCCGTGATGCGCAATGCGCGCGATATCGGTGAGACCCTGGCGATTCGCTATCCGGGTCTCGATCTCACCTACCGCCGGCTCGACGATCGAGTCGCTCGGTTGGCGAGCGCCCTGGTCGCCGGCGGCGTGGCGGCCGGGGACCGGGTGGCCTATGTCGGGCTCAACAGCCCGGCTCTGCTGATCACCCTGCTGGCGAGCCTGCGGATCGGCGCTATCTTCGTGCCGGTGAACTTCCGCCTCGCCACACCGGAGCTGCGGACCGTGCTCGAACGCAGTGGCGCGATCGCGGTGGTCGCCGAGGAGGGGCATCGCGAGGCCATCGAGTCGATCCGCGAATCCACTACGCTCGCGCTGTCGCTGCTCGTGGACGACGATCCCGCCGTGCCCGCGGCCGAGGCGACGCCGGGCTGGCGACGGTGGTCCGAAAGCATCGCCGCAGCAACACCGTTCGCGCAGACGAAGCCCGCGGGATTCGACGAGCCCGCAGTGCTGCTGTTCACCTCCGGCACCACCGGCGTGCCCAAGGGCGTCATTCTCACCTACGGGAATCTCTGGTGGAACTCGGTCAATGTCGACTCCCGGGTCGACACCCGTCGCGGGGACGTCACCCACGCGTGCGCGCCGCTTTTTCACATCGGCGCTCTGAACAGCTTCGTGCTCAGGACCCTGGTGCGCGGCGGTACGGTCGTCGTGCGACGGTCCTTCGACCCCTCGCGATTCCTCGATGATCTACGGGAATACCAGGTGAATTCGTTCTTCGCCGTTCCCGCCATGCTGGCCGCGCTCGCTCGGGTGCCCGGTGTATTCGATGCCGAACTGGCGCAACTGCGTTCGATCGTCGTCGCCGGGGCTCCGGTGCCGCCCTCGATCATTCGCCAGTACGCCGAGCACGGTATCCGGTTACAGCAGGCGTGGGGGCTCACCGAAACCTCGCCGTTCGCCACGCACCTGCCCGCCGAGCGCACCCTCGACAAGGTCGGTTCGGCCGGAATCGCCATGCCCTACACCGAAGTTCGAGTCGTCGACGTGGCCTCGAACAAGCCCGTCGGGGCGGGGACGGCGGGTGAGATCGTGGTTCGGGGCCCGAATGTCACGCCGGGATATTGGCAGAACCCCGAGGCCACCGCGGCGGCCTTCGACGCGGAGGGCTGGTTCCATTCGGGCGATATCGGCTATCTCGACCAGGACGGTTTCCTGTTCATCGTCGATCGCCTCAAGGACATGGTGATCAGCGGCGGCGAGAACGTCTATCCGGCCGAGGTCGAGCGGGTGCTGGCGAATATGCCGGGTGTCACCGATATCGCCGTCGTCGGCGCCCCCGACCCGAAATGGGGCGAATGCGTCGTTGCGGTGGCATCGGTCGACGACGGCGTCACCGTGACACTCGATGACGTCCGTGATTTCGCCGCGGGTGAACTGGCCCGCTACAAGCTGCCCCAGCGGCTGCGGATCGTGGAACAGGTGCCGCGCAACCCCTCCGGCAAGCTCGAGAAGCTGGTGATCCGCAAACTCCTGGAGGCCGAAACCGATGGATGAGCCACTGCGGCAACCCCATTTCGACGCGCCGTGGTCCAGCGAGATCATCTCCTGGTCGCGTACCCGAGGGCGGCTGCTGCTCGGACACGGTGAAAGCAGAGCCGCGACGGTGGAATTGCAGCGTTGCGCTGTCGGGCGGCTGCGGCACAGTTATCCGGTCGGCGCCCGCGACACGGAGGTTCGGCTGGCCGAATTGTCCGGCAGCGGTGCGCTCACCGATGTCCTGCGTTCGGTCGCCGCCGCGATCAGGGAGGCCGAGCCGCTGTGCCGCAAAGTGGTGTACGCGGTCGAATCCGATGGCGGTCGGCCGGCGACCGTCGCGGCCGTGGAGGCGGCTGGATTTCGCTACGTCGTCGACGTGGACGTGGCGGATGCCGAGCTGAGTCTGTTTGTCTGCGAACCGGATTGGGTGACCGGGGCGGATATCGACCTCGACAGCGTGCCGGGATGCTGACTCGGTCGGACGGTGAGGTCCTCGCTGAGCCCGGCGGATTACCGAGTCCGACATGGATGTCGGGTACGCACCCTGGCTGATCCGCCGTCGTGACGGTCAGCGGGTGAGGGCGTGTTCATGCGACCGCGCGGAGGCCGGCGACGGCCGGAAATGATCGGCCGGGACGGCCCGGGGGAGAGTTCGCGCGGCGGCGCCCGCGATCCGGCGCAGTGCCGCGGAGTGCCGCCGGGTGTCCAGGCGGCTGGTGGCACCCGAAACCGACAGTGCCGCAACGGCGATTCCGTTCGGTCCGAGGATGGGGGCTGCGACGCAACACAGCCCGTCGCGCGCCTCACCGTCCTCGAACGCGATCCCCTCGCGCCGGACTGTCTCCAGTTCGGCGGCCAAACGGCCGGGATCGACGATGGTCTGTTCGGTAAAGCGTTGCAGCGGAACCGACATCGCTTGCTGCACACTGTCGGGCCGGTAAGCCAGCAGCGCCTTGCCCACCGCGGTGCAATGTGCGGGCAGGCGTCCTCCGATCCGAGCGGGCGAGGGCATCTGACGATGGCCGTAGAGCTTCGCGAGGTACACGACATCGGTGCCGTGCAGGGCGGCCAGGTGCACGGTCTCCCGCGTCGCGCCGTACAGCTCGGCGACGAACGGGATGAGGTGGTCGCGCAGGCGTTCCTGGCCCGGCGCGTACCCGCTACCGCCGAGATCGTGCAGTCGGCTACCGAGCCGGTAGTCGGTGCCGGTGCGTTCGACCACCCCGTTGCGTTCGAGCATGGCCAGAACCCGGTGGGCGGTGGATTTGCTCAGCTCTGCCCGGCGTGCCAGTTCGCTGACCCCGACACCGGTCGCGGAGTCCCGGCCGAACGACGCGAGCAGGCTTACGGCCTTGTCCACGGCCGCGCGCCCGTCACGGTTCCGGTCGACGATCGTCGTCATGTCGTCACCTCGAAATGCTCATCGTCCACCAGCGCGACTGGATAAGGTGTCAATCTTGATGGACGAACAGGAATGTATATGTGACATCATGGCGACACGTCGGAGTGTTCGTCAAGAATGACGTTCGACTATTATAAGTGACGGAAGGGATGCGCTCCGTACCTTCGGTGAGGCGACTCGCGTCGACCGGGAGTCGCGTCGAGAATGACACTGTGCACATCAGAAGTGACGGTCGTCCGGGCGAGAACGAACTCGTCGCGCGCAACGTGCGGCGTTATCGGCAGGAGCGGGCGATGTCGCTGGGCGAGTTGGCGCGCAGGTCCGGCCTGTCGAAGCAGACGTTGTCGAAGATCGAGCAGGGCGTCGGAAATCCGACGGTGGAGACCCTCGCGCTGCTCGGCGCGGCGCTGGATGTCTCGGCTCGCCGTCTGCTCACCGAATGGGGTACGCCGGTCTATGTGCAACGCGCCGCCGAAGGGGAGTGGCACGAGGTACGCGATCGGACCGAGCGCATGCTGGACGAGGTCTACGGCTCCGGCTACGTCCGCACCCTGATCCTGCGACTGGAGCGCACCGGGCCGCAATCCCAGACGATCGAACCGCACACCGCGGGCACCCTGCATCACCTCTACGTGGTGACCGGGAAACTCCGCGCCGGCCCGGTCAACGACCTCGTGGAACTGGCCGCGGGGGATTTCGTGCGGTTCCCGGGCGACGTCGCGCACCAATACCTCTGCCTGAGCGAACGAGCGGTTGCCCACATGGTGACCACCGTCCCGCAGGTCCGGCAGTTCGGTCCCACCGTGACCGGCAAACCCGACCCGGGAAACCGCGCGTGACCCGGCCCGCGGTTGGTCGGCGCCCCTGTGGTCGCCGGGAGCTCCTGGGATTCAGCGCTCAGTGGAGCGATTGCTCTGGGACAAGATCGCGCCAGCAACTCCGCCGACGCATTCGCGGGTGTGTTCATCGACGATCGATGCGATCTTGACCGGGCGGCCGTCAGTCGTGCGTCGAACTGGACGTCTTCGGGGCGTCAGCGACCGGCAGGTTCGGTGTCGTGGACGTGCCGAGGCGCTGGATCTTCTTGTGGTTCACGTGCCAGCCCTCACCGTGGGTTTCGCCGTCGGTAGGCGACGATGCGGTTGCTGTAGATGCTGAGCAATCCGGTGATCTACGCGGTGATACCGGTCTCTTCGCGGCACTCACGGATGGCGCACTTGTCGGCCGTTTCGCCGAAGTCCATCCCTCCGCCGCCGGGAATTGCGAAACGAGGGATCTCTGGAGGGCTTCACACTGGCAGACGGCGTGCGGTGAGGCAGGGCGACGAAGCGGCGCAGCGCGATGCCGGTTGGTATTGGTGGCGCACCGTTCGAGTTCGGCGGAAACCTGCGGGGCCGCTACGAGAGCCGGAGGGGTTGGTTCGGAACCCTCGTGCGACCTGATCTACAGGAGGGTTCCGAACCTGCGATCAGCAGGTTGGGGCGCCGATTGGTAAGTATCCGGTCAGGAGACCTGGGGTACAGGGAGAAATCCCAATTCAGTCGGGCAGCGCCGGACGTTCGCGTCTGGCGAGGATCTGGAAGACCGCAGGAGACGAAGCTCTCTCATGTGTCCGCTCCCCGTGGCTCCTTCTCGGATTCACGGGTTACGACGGGAAGCCGGACGACGTCGACCAGTGCCTGCGGTCGATCGTCATGGGTGAGGAGGGTCCAGGTGGTCTGTAGCGGGATCCAGCTGTCGGAATCGTTGAAGCGGATCCTGGCTGTGATGGTGACGGTGAGGGCTCCGGCCCGGAGGCGAGCGCAGGTGTCTGTGATCAGTGGGGAATCCTCGGGGTGGATGTGGGGAGTCTGGTTGCGCCAGTTGGCGAAAGGTCCGCCGCCGATCCATTCGTGGATTAGGCCGGTCGTCAGGTCGACGATGGCGAGTGCGTGGCCGGGAGCGATCGGGGCTCGTCGAAGTGCGGCTGATATGGAGTCTGCGGCTGGTGGGGTTGCGGTGCGGGAGATGTCGCAGACGAGCGCGCGGATCGTGCTGGTCGCGGGGACTGCTTTGGCGACGATATGAAGGTGCTGTCGGCCGCCGTGTGGGAATTGTGTTGTGGCTGTGCCGGTCCAGTGGTCGACCGAGTGGGAAGGATCAAGTAGCGACAGGAGCCCGGCGCGGTCGTCCCAGCGGTCGAATTGAGCGAGTAGGGTGGGAAACGTCATGGGGGACTGGAATTCGGTATCTGGAATGGCAAGTAGAGTTCGCATTGCAGGGGAAATTGTCGCGAGCAGGGTCGCCGCGTCCCATTGGATTGCACCGACAGTCGGTGCTATAGGGGCGATGTCGGACGCTGGTCCGGCCCACACACTGACGCCGTAGACATGCTCGGCTGGGCCGAAGATCGGGGTCGCGGCAATGCGTACCACGGATCCCGAGGGCAGTTGCAGTTGGTCGTGTTCGGGACGTTGATTAGCGGCGCAGCGCTGGACCAGCGGCGCGAGGCGCCGGGCCTCGGCGGCGGTCGTGGCGATGCTGGCACGAGTCAGATTGGCGAAGCGTCGTAGATAGCGACCGTCGAGGATGACTGTCGGCGTGGATTCAATGTCGAGTGTCTCGGCGACCACCCATCCGCCGGAGGGGCGCCGGACTGCGCGTTCACTGGCGCAGGGCGTTACGCGTCGTGGCATCGACGCAGGTGATGGCGGCCTCGGGGTCGGGGCGTTAGGTACGGTCACGGCCATTCGCCTCCTTATCTGCCCCGTGCAACGGAGCGGTTACTTGAACATGACGAACCTGTCCGCTCGCGACCTGTGGCGACGATTGGTTTCCCGCCTCGTTGGTAGTGGTGTCATAACAAACTAATAGGTTTCTAGTCGATTTTCAACAGATTTTTGCGTGGCTAGGAGCGATGTTTCCGATTGACCGAAAGGTAAGTCGATTATTAGTCGATTACCTATGGAATCGGAGGTAGGATGATGTCCATGGGTCCTCAACGAGAGTTCTTCGCGCGGCTGGTGAAGGACACGCGAGTCCGGCGTGGCTGGGCGATCGAGGATGTCCAGAAGCGAGGTGGACCGGGCCGGGATCTGGTCATGGACGCCGAGCACGCGCGCCTGCCGGACGAGCTCAAGCCGTCGACGTGGCAGAAGTTCGACGCGGGCTTTGGCTGGCCGGAGGGGTCAGCTGTGGCGGCCTACTACGAAGGGCGGCGGCCTCGCGTCGATGACGCGCCTGTGCGCGAGCTGCAGTCCGGTGCTGGTCGCGTGCCGATGGATATCGCGCGTGTGGTCGAGTTGTGGCGGGCGCACGAGGGGTTGCATGCCTCTACTCCGGCCACGATGAGCGAGGCGGTGAAGACTCTCGATGCGGCAGTATCGGCGATCATCCGGCCCGTGATCATCGATGTCCTCGAACGCAACCGGGGCGGCAACAACCCTCTGATGGACTTCGGCTTCGCCGCGATCCTGGCTACCCCGGTGCCGGATGACGACCCGGACGCGCTCGAGCGCAAATATGCCCGATACCTCATGGGGTACACCGACGGACTCACCGAGGACCTGCGGTGCCAGTTCGAACAGCGCTACCAATTGCGCACGCGGGGAGAGCCATGACCGCCGCCAACCGGGGGCAGGGCACTGGAAATCGCAGCTCATCGTCGTTGACAGGTAAAGTTTCAAGTAGCGCCTGTACCCGCGAGATCTCCACCGCACCTGGAACCAACTGGCATTGTCCGGATGAGAAGGAGGCGAGGATGACAGACCCGGAATCGCTGAGTTCGCGGCTCGATCGGTTGATCGACACCTTCCATCCCCTGGACGAGCCGCCGCAATCCAGCGACGAGATAGCGCAATCGGTCACTGCGGCTCTGGGTCGGTCTATGTCCGCTGCGGAGATCGAGCAGATCCGCGGCGGCGCCTTCGACGACGTCGAACCCGCTGACCCAGACCTGCTCGCCGCGATCGCCCGGCACTTCAACGTCCCCGGCCTGTACCTGCTGCCGGGGAACGACGAACAGGTGAGAAGTATCGACGAGATCCTGCACCTGGTTGCCAAGGCCCGTGACGTCGGTGTCGGCCTTGCTCTGCGCGGCGATGGCACCGACCTCGACGAGTTGGCCGGGATTTTGGAGAAGGTGATGCAGAGATCCAGCCCTCGGCGCTGACGAGACGGCGTCGGCCCGACCTACAGCTCGTACCGCTCGGCGAATCACTGTGATGCGACTACGCATCGTGTGCGAGGAGGTTCGATCGTGCAGGACCCACCACTACTGATAGCTCCGGCAGCGAAAGTGCCGTGCCGATACATGCTGCTGCGTCGTCGGCTCGCGCAACTGCTGCGTCAGCTCGGCGTCGAAGCCACCGATGGTCCCGACGCGGTCATCGGTGCGCTAGCTCGGCGACTGGGGTGCGAGATCGAGATCGACCGCAACCACCTGTTCGCGGTGCCCGGATATTTCGGAGCTACCGCCATCACGCCCCGAGGCTATCTGATCCTGGTGCAGGTCAACACGAGCCCAGAGCATCAAGCGCACATCGTCATGCACGAGAGTGCCCACATCATGCTGGGCACCACCAACGAGGCCGCGGAGAGCCTTTTCCGTGGCACTCACCGGACTGGCAGCTACGACAACCCGCTGGAGCGCGACGCCGAGTTCGTCGCCCGCACGATCAGCACTTGGATGGGCGCGGCCCGCGATGCACGCCTGACCGCGCAAACCGACGAACGTGCCGCACGGCTGGCGCGCTCGCTCGAAGACCGGATCGCCTGGTCATGAGCAGCGTCATGATGCACTATCCGCAAAGCCTCGCTGGACGCTCCCGGTATCTCACGGGGAGGGGCCGATGAACGGCCTCAGCTTGCCCGAATGGTGGCTGCGCGCAGTAGTTTTCGCGCTTATCGCAGTGTGGCGAGTACACCAGACCGCTCGACGGCCGTCGCTCGCTTCGGCATTGATCAGCGTCATCTTCGTGGGGACCGCCGCCAATCTGGTTCTGGAAGCCTTGGCGCACACGGAAAATCAGCGCGCCGACGGACACCCCTTCATTGCCTCCGCGATACAGGTCCTCACCTTGCTGATCGCGTGGTGCGCAACCTGCGCTTACTACGCACACGCCGATGGGACTTCCCCAGCGTGGCGGATCACGACGATCGTGGTCGGCCTGGCCGCCGTCGCCGCTGTCGCGACCATTGCTGCTGGTATCGCGGTCCCCGCCGGAGAACCCCTCTATAACTTCGGTGGCAACAGCCCGTTGAGTACCGAGGCCACTCGGTACTACTTGGTGGTGCAGTGCTATTTCCCCTTCGCTCTGGCAGCCAGCGGATACCTGGCTGCGCGCGTCGCCCGCCGGTCCCATGGTCCGCTGCGTGTGGCGATGACCATGGCCGCGGCCGGCCAGTGGCTGTTGGCCATGTCCGCGCCGCTGCTGGTGCTGCGGATCTGGGGTGATCACAGCGGATGGAGCCTGTCGGATCTGATCGTGCGGCTGTGGGTATGGACTTATTTCGTCGGTGCACTCGTCTGGGTGGCCTCCTTCGGCGCTGTGGCTGTGGCACATCGCAGCAGCCAACTCGCCTCGCTGCGGCGAGCGTGGCGTGACACCCGCACCCTGCGGAACCTGCTGCAGGATCTCGAGGACATATCCCCACACAAACTTGCATATCCGCGCACCGGCCGGACGCCGCTGTTGATGCGCCCTCATGCTGCGCTGCTGCGGACCAGGATCGAATGCCGCGACCGGCTCGTCACCGTCAGCCCCTACCTCGCGACTGGCCTCCCCGATGGCACTCGGCAACAGCCTGTGGCCGTCGCCGAAGCGCTCGCACGGCTGCACCATCACAACACGATCCCTGACACTCCGACCCGCGGGCCATCGGTGGCTATCCTGACTGCTGAGACACCCGATCGCGATCTGCTGGCCGAACTTGCCGACTGTTACGAACGAATCACGCACCGCTAGAAGGGAATCCATCATGGTCACCATCCTCGGCGGCGGTATCGCCGGAACTGTCCTCGCCGGAGCGCTCGCTGGCAACCAGGTTCCCGTGACCGTGTACGAGCGGCAGCCCGAGCCCGGGAACGGCGCATTTATGGTGCTCGATGGCCATGCACATGAATCCTTGGCCCAGCTGGGCGTACCGCTCGAGGCGCTCCATGAGCGCTCGCACACCGTGCCCGGCTTCCGATTCCATTTTCTGCCCGAGGAGCGCCGCGCCACACGCAGCCAAGGCCACCGGCTCTACCAGCGTGCCGACCTGATGGCCGTGCTCACCGAATTCGCCTCTGCGGCAAACGCGCCGATCCACTATGACAAGGACATCATCGACTTGGACCCGAGCACTGGCGCGCTTCATGCCAGCACCGGAGCCATCCCGAGCGACGGACTTGTCATTGCCGCCGACGGGATCGATTCAATCGCCCGCCGCCGCCTCGAACCAGAGCGCCCCGCAGAATACGCCGGGCAGGTCGTCATCTACGGCACGATCCCGCACGCCGTCCAGCTCGATACCGAACCCGACGTCATGCATTTCCACGGCCAGCTCGGCGAAGGCCCCATGCCCACCAGCACATTCGGGCACATGTGGAATGACAAAGCGGTGTTCTGGTTCACCCGCCTCACCCGAGAACCACTGCCACAGCAGGACATCGGTTCCCATCCAGCTGCACACTGGGCCGATGCCATTCGAGCCGCGGACCCCATGATCAGTGGTCTGATCGATACCATCCTCGCCGCCACCGACGCTGTGCACGTCTCCAACGCCCGCAATGTCCCCTTCGACAATGCTCGAGCAGTCCAATTGCCCATCGTCCTGTGCGGAGACGCGGACCATGCCATCACACCCGCCGCAGCGCGCGGCGCCCGTGAAGCCATCGAGGATGCCCTGGCGCTGTACCGGGCGATCACCGCAGACGAATCACCGTTCGACGCAATGACCGAACGCCGAATCCGAATTACTGAAGAACGAACCCAGCAGACGCGAGTCATCAGTCGAGCAACAGCGTGACTGAGCGGCAAAGTTATGGGAAATCAGGGTAACTGACATAACTGCTTGCATGACGGTGTGATGTGAGTTACCTTGGAAACTGTAACCCCAAGTAATTGGGATTCCCGGCAACCGCTCAGCGGAACCGGATGAAGGCCGAGCGCAACAGAATCTGTTCATGTAAATGGGTTCTGCTTTCCTCGAACGGCTGCGGTTATGCGGTCGCGAAAGTCGACTCGGCGTAGCGAGTGCCTCCTGAGACAATGCCTGAAATCCACATGTCTCGACGGTTGCACTTATTCGAGGAGGGCTGCAATGAATGCACTCTCTCAGCGCCCGATGCGCGATATAGCCCGCATCGATGAGCAGCCAGAATCAGACGATGATCGATCACGCGGTCGCGAGCAGGCCTATGTGCTGCGTGATGACACCCTGAGCGAGCAGGCCGAGCGGCTTTACGATCGCGAGATCGACGGGATGATCCGGCGGCGCAGATCCGTTCGTGGTCGCCGGCGTCCTGATCGCCGGACTGTCCGTGAATGGCGCGACATCGGAGTGCGTATGCATCGCCCCCGCGAAAGCGATGTTTAGCGCTTCTGTTGAAATCGGTCGGCCAGGCCGACCCTGCGTTGGGTAATTAATCGGCTACAGATGCACATCTTCCGGTGTTGGTCTGGAGCTGTCCTATCTTGTTCTCTACCGATACGCATAAGGCGGCCCGCATGGTGGCTTGTCTATTCCCGCGTGCGGATGGCTGAATTCGGCGCTGCGGGGAGGGATGTCGGTGTATGGGGATTGGAGGTGTAGCGGATGGTCGAGAAATGCAGTCGATGCGTGTGCAATGCCGCTGATCGGATTCTGAATATTCATCAGATCAGTGCGCGGACCGGGGATTCCCTGGATCGGATTCGTCATTTGCGTGTTGTCGGGCACGAATTGTATTCGCAGGCGTGGAAGAGCGGTGATTCGCCGAACGCTCCGCTGCGGTTGGAGCAGTCGAAGGTAGATGCCTGGGTGGCCGCCCGGCGTCAGGCGAGCGCTCGGGAGGCTTCGTGAACCGCATTGTGCTGGAACAGAATTCACTGACCGAGTGCAGTGGTAGGTATGGCTGGCCCAGGGGCCGTGTGAAAGTCGTTGCGATTTTGGTCGTGGGGTTCGTGCTCGTCGTGGCAGCAGTGATGCCCGCGGTCGCGGGCGCGCAGACCGATCAGGGGTCGAGTCAATGTCCGGTCGTGGCCGGAGTATTCGTGCGTGGAACGTGGGAGGACAGCGGGCAGAAGAACGAGAGGGTCCCCGTAGGTCTGCTGGCGCCGGTCGCGACGCAACTGGCTCAGCGTTTCGGTGACCGGTTCGCGTTTCGGTTCCCGGCGTATCCGGCCGCGGCCTTCAACGGTGTCACGTACGGTGACAGCAAGGTCGCGGGTGTTGCCGCCACTCGCCGGGTGTTACGGGATTTCGGAACTCGTTGTCCGGCAACGAAATTTGTGATTGCCGGTTACAGTCAGGGTGGGGATGTCGCCGGTGATGTGGCGGCGTCGATCGGCTGTTCCGGTAATCCGGTTCCAGCGGATCGGGTGCTGGCGGTGGGCATTGTGGCTGATCCGCATCGCAGTAGCGGGGCAGGCAGGCTGGTCGGCCCTGCGGTGCCCGGGTCGGGGATTGGTGGTGCGCGGGCGGGCGGGTTCTGCCAGTTGTCG
>NZ_JAGPOX010000050.1 GCF_019038435.1 Nocardia alni | reverse complement strand
CGGGGCCCCCGCCCCGGCGGGCCGGCGGCTGGCGCGCAACCTGGTTCTGTACACCGTTGCCCGGCTGGCGCTGGTCGCGGTCATTGCCGCGATAATCGTGGCTGTCGCGCATTTGCTGAACGTCCAAATTCCGGTAGTGGTGGCGATTTTGTTCGGGCTGATCGTCGCGATGCCGCTGTCGCTGGTGCTGTTCAAGCGCCTGCGGTCGCGAGTGAATCAGGACATCGCGGCGGTCGACGAGAAGCGGCGCACCGACAAGGCGCAGCTGCGCGCGCGTATGCGCGGCGACGAGTAGCCCTTCCGTGTAGCAACCGGGACTGACCTGCCCTTTTGTCATCTCCGCGCAACTTCTCGGCCGTGATGTCAATTTTTGTTGACGACCGCTCGATGTCAACGTAAATTGACGTACATGAGTGAAGCAACGACCCTGGCGGCCGCCGCCGGCAGTCCCGATCCCACGGTCGGCCTGCGTGCGGTGCTTGCGCTGCGGCGGTTGCTCGAGCGTCTCGAGGCGATCCAAGTGGCCAATGCCCGCACGCAGGGCTGGTCCTGGCAAGCGATCGCCGACGCGCTCGAGGTCAGCCGGCAGGCGGTCCACCAGAAGTACAACCGGAGAGGCGGAATCCGCTGATGTTCGAGAGATTTGCCAGGGCCGCGAGGTATGCGGTCGTAGTAGCGCAGGAGGAAGCACGCGAAATGCGTTCTCCGAGTGTCGCTGTCGAGCATATGCTGCTCGGTATAGCCATGAGCCCGGATACTGGGGTACGGAAGATACTGGAAGACAACGGAATTACGGCCAGATCGATTCGAGAATCGTTGACCGACAGGCAGTCCGGTGAGCCGCTCGGCGAAGATGACGCCGCCGCATTGCGATCCATCGGCATCGACCTGGAGGCTGTGCGGGCAAGCCTGGAGGAAACCTTCGGCGCGGACGCGCTGGACCGTTCACCGGCCGCCGAAAAGCCGCGTGGGCGCTTCGGATTCGGTGACGGCATGAAGTCCGGGCACATCCCGTTCGATCGGGATGGGAAGAAGGCGCTGGAACTGTCACTGCGCGAGGCTGTTTCGCGCGGCGACAAGACCATCGAGGCGGCGCACGTACTGCTCGGCGTGCTGCGTGCCGCGAACGAGCCGACTCGCGAACTGCTGGGCGGCGAGACGGGCATCGCGGCACTGCGCCAGGCGGTACACCAGCTGCTCGACCGGGCGGCGTAGGTCCCCGCCCGATGCTCCGGCGCCCCGGCGGCATATCGGGTCCCATGGCGTCGTGCCAGCTAGCATGGCGCCATGGCCCTTCTGCTCCGCCTGATCATCAACGCCGTCGCGATCTGGCTCGCGTCCCTGTGGGTGCACAACATCGAGCTCGTCAGCCCGGCGGACAAGGGCACAACCGGCAAGGTCATCGTTGTGCTGGTCGTCGCGATCGTTTTCGGCCTGGTGAACGCGCTGATCAAGCCGATCGTCAAACTGCTGTCACTGCCCTTGGTCGTGCTGTCCCTCGGCCTGTTCCTGCTGGTCATCAACGCCCTGATGCTGTGGCTGACCGCGGTGATCACCGAAACCACCGCCTACGGGC
Source organism: Nocardia alni (assembly GCF_019038435.1). Lineage (GTDB taxonomy): Bacteria > Actinomycetota > Actinomycetes > Mycobacteriales > Mycobacteriaceae > Nocardia > Nocardia alni. The sequence goes on along the minus strand of NZ_JAGPOX010000050.1, from coordinate 57,709 downwards.
TGCGGGTCCACGGCGTGGGCGCGGCGATCCTGGGTGCGATCATCATCACCGTGATCAACTGGATACTGGGCATCTTCGTGCCCGAGGGCGGCCGGGACTAGAACCTGCCGGGCTCTCAGATCGCCAGCGTGACCGCGGTCAGGATCGACCACAGCAGCATCGCCAGGCCCGTATCCCGCAGCGACGGAATCAATCCGGGCCCTTGCTGTCCGCCGCGCACCGGTCCGTTGGAGCGCACCGCGAGCGGAATCGCCAGCAACCCGAGCAGTGCCCACGGGGTGCGCGCGGCCAGCGCCAGCGACGCCACGAACGGCGCCACCATCAACACCAGATGCAGTGTGCGGGTGCGGGTATCGCCCAGCCGTACGGCCAGCGTCGTCTTGCCCGTCACCGTATCGGTGGGTATATCGCGCAGATTGTTGGTGACCAGCACCGCGCTGGAGAACGCGCCGACCGCCACCGCGCCGACCAGGCCGGCCCAGTCCAGCCGCCGCGCCTGCACGAATTCGGTGCCGAGTACCGCGATCAGCCCGAAGAACACGAATACCGCGATCTCGCCGAAACCGCTGTAGCCATAGGGTTTCCGGCCGCCGGTGTAGAACCACGCCCCGGCCAGGCAGGCTGCGCCGACCAGCAGCAGCCACCACGCGGTGGTCAACACCAGCACCAGACCGAACACCGCGCCCACGCCCAGGCTGGCGATCGCGGCGGTCTTCACCGCGCGCGGCGAGGCCACACCGGACCCGACCAGCCGCAACGGCCCGACCCGCTCGTCATCGGTGCCGCGGATGCCGTCGGAGTAGTCGTTGGCGTAGTTGACCCCGATGATCAGGGCCAGCGAGACCACCAGTGCGAGCACCGCCCTCCACCAGACCGCACCGCCGAGCGAAGCCGCCGCGCCGGTGCCGACCAGGACGGGGGCGATGGCGTTGGGCAGGGTGCGCGGCCGCGCACCCTCCAACCACTGTGCTGCACTAGCCATGATCGGAAGCCTAATCGTCACCCCGGAATCGACAAGCCGCGCGCCACCCTATCGCTAGCATTATTTCGATATATCGGAGTATTCTGTGCGGGGAGTATCCCGCGGCTCGGTGTGGGTGGTCACGATGCCGCGTGCCCGATAATCGGTGGACCACCCATTTACGATGGCATTCGGAATGATTCCTGATCACAGTGGTTCGGCGGGCGCAGCGGCGACAGGTATCCGGTCGGGCGACGGCCGGGACGTAGCGGTGCCCACAGGGACCGTGCGAGTAGTGCTGCTGGGCGAGATCGCGGTGAGCCGCGACGGCGCCGGTCCGGTCGCGGTGCCCGGTGCGCGGGCCCGTCTGCTGGTCGCCGCCCTGGCCACCCATTCGGGCCGTAGCCGCAGCGCCACGGCGCTGATCGAGGACGTCTGGGGTGAGCAGCCCCCGCGCGCTCCGATGAACGCCCTGCACACCCAGGTCTCCCGGCTGCGTTCACTGCTGCCGGACGGTGCGCTCGAGGTCGGTCCGGCCGGATATCGGCTGACCCTGACCGAGGAGCAGATCGATCTCACCCTGGCCCGCCGCCTCGAGCGGCAGGCCCGCGAGCGGCACGCCGCGGGGGACGATGCGGGTTGCCTGGAGCTGGTCGTGCGGGCGCGGGCGCTGTGGCGCGGCGAGCCGGGTGCGGATCTGCCGCCCGGGCCGGCCGCCGAGGATCTGGCCGAAGCGGCCGCGACCCGATGGCACGCCCTGGACGAACTGGAATCGGCCTCCCGGGAGAAGTCCGGCGATTTCGACGGTGCGGTGCGGATCGCGCGGCGGATCGCGGCGGCCCGGCCGCTGGACGAACCGGCGCACGGCACCCTGATGCGGCTGCTGGCCGCGGCAGGCCGCGGCAATGAGGCATTGGAGGTCTTCGCATCCGTTCGGGCCCGGCTGGCGGCCGAACTCGGGGCGAATCCCGGTCCGGCGCTCGCCGAGCTGAACATGGCGATCCTGCGCGGGGAATCGATGATCTCGCGTGGCCGGTCGGCGAAGGACGGTGACCGGTCGGTCGATGGCGTCGCGCCGGTGAACGGTTCGCGATCGGCGGCGGCGAGCCGGCCCGTGGATTCGGCCTCCCCTTCCCAGGGCTTCGCGGCACCACCGGATTCGTCGGCCTCCGATGCGTCGCCGAGTCCGCTATCGCCCGCGGCGTCTTCGGATGCCGCGTCCCCGAACGCGTTGTCCCAGAACACACCCCAGCCCTTCGGGACGATCGGTCTGCGTGCCGCGCCGAATCAACTGCTGGGTCGTGCCACCGATCTCGTCGCGCTCGACGATCTGCTCATCGCCAGCCGGGTCACCACGGTGCTCGGCCCGGGCGGTACCGGAAAGACCAGGGTGGCAAACGAATTGGGTCAGCGGACCGCGCAGCATTTGCCGGTCGTCCTGGTCGAGCTGGCCTCGGTGCGCGCCGCGCCGGACGAGGCCCGCGCCGAGGTGGAGACCGCCATCGGCGCGGCCCTGGGCGTCGCCGAGGTGGCTCGCGAGGGCGCGGGTCTGCGCCCGGGCTTCCGGATCGACGCGCGCCAGCGATTGCGCGACGCGGTCGCCGCCCGGCCGATGCTGCTGATTCTGGACAACTGCGAACATCTCATCGACGCGGTCGCCGAGGTGGTCGCCGACCTGGTCGGCGCCTGCGATCGGCTCACCGTGCTCACCACCAGTCGCGCACCTCTGGAGATCACCGCCGAGGCGGTGTATCCGCTGCCGCCGCTGACCATCGATGAGCACGGCTCGCCCGCCACCGAACTGTTCGCTGCGCGCGCCCGCGCCGTGCGGCCGTCGGTGCGACTGGATCCGGCGGTGGTGGCCCGGCTGTGCCGCACCCTGGACGGGCTGCCGCTGGCGATCGAACTGGCCGCGGCGCGTGTGCGGACCATGAGCGCCGAGGAGATCGAGGCGCGGCTCGAACACCGATTCACGCTGCTGCGCAGCGGAGATCGCAGCTCCCCGCAACGCCATCGCACCCTGCACGCGGTGATCGACTGGAGCTGGAATCTGCTGGACGAACCGCAGCGCATCGCGCTGCGACGGCTGTGCCGGTTTCCGGCCGGATTCACCTTCACCGCAGCCGAACTCGTCGCCGACGGGCCGGAGGTCGGCGATATCGCCGCCGCCGTGGACGGCCTGGTCGGCCAGTCGCTGCTGTCGGTACTGGACGACGAATTCGGTGGCATTCGCTACCGAATGCTGGAGACCGTCCGGGAATTCGGCGAGGAACGCCTGACCGAGGCCGGTGAGACGGATCTGGTGATGGATCGAATGGCGTTGTGGGCCAAGGATCTAGCGATCGCCGCGTATCACCGCTATACCATCCGCAAGGACCAGGTTCCGGTGGTGCTCGAGGTGGGCGTGGAACTGGACAACCTTCTCGCGGTCCTTCGGCACGCCCTGGACAGGGGCCGTGCCGAGACGGTGTACACGGTGTTCCCGCTCGTGGGCATGCTGTGGGCCCTGCGCGGGGCACATGGCGAACTGATCGGCTGGATGCCCCGGGTGCTGGCGGTACCGCCGCCACCGGCCCAGTCGCAGGAGCCCCTGGACGATCTCCAGATGTCCGCGCAGGCGATGTTGGCCATGCATATGACCTTCGGCGGGTTCGGGCTGCGCGACGGAGCCGTATTGCGCACCAGGATACGGCGACTGCTGCGCGGATCCACCACGCTGACACCGGGATCCAGGTTCATCGGCGAGATGCTGTGCCTGCGGCCCACGCCGATGCGGGTGGCGCGCAAGCTCAGTGAGGGTGTGCGTTCGCCCGACCTGGAGACCCGCACGTCCGCCTTGATGCTGCGGGCGAACCTCCGGGAGAATGCCGGTGACCTCTACGGCTCGATGCGAGATGCGCAGTGCGCCAAGCGGGATGTTCCCGATACCGACGTGTGGAGCACGGCGATGCTGTATCAGCACCTGGCCCAGCTGTCCGCGCAGACCGCCCGATACCGGGAATCGGCCGAGCACTATCGCCGTGCCGTGGACGCCCTGCAGCAGTTCAGATGTTTCGACGAGGTCGCCGAAATATCCAGCTACCTTGCCATTTCGCTGGTCGGTGCGGGTGAGCCGGAGCAGGCCAGGCAGGTACTCGAGCAGGCGGCCGGATTCGTCGAGGGCGATGCCGGGCCCGAGGATCCGGTGCTGCGCCCGAACCAGCGCCGCGCCGCGCTTCAGGTCGGCTGGTTCGAACTAGCCTTGGCCCAAGGCGATGTCGAGGCCGGGCTGCGACGCGCGCGCCGGGCGCTGGAGTTGCTGGCCTGGCCCGCCGCTGAGCAGGTGCCCGGACCGGGCACGGCCGTCACCGCCGCCGCGGTACTACATGCGCACCTGCTGAACGACGGCCTGGACGCCGTACCGAGGTTGCCACAGGAACTCGTCGACTTCACTCGTGATCAGTTTCTCATGTACATCGACCGTCCCCAGATCGGCTCGGTAGCGGTGGCCATCGGCTCGTACCTGCTCACCGTCGACAAGTTTCCGGACACCGGCCGGGAACTGATCGTGCTCGGCCTCAAGGTCAAAGCGCGGCAGGACGTCCCGTCGGCACGCATCGACCGACATCTGGCCCGGCACGCGGCGGCGACCACCGAGGAGTTGATGGCACCGGTCCGCGAGCGCGTCGCCCGGTTGGGCCGGAGCAGTGCGGGCGACCGCATTCTGGCACTGTTCGAACAGCTTTCGGGGAAGCTGTAGCAGCGCAACGGGTCGCGGCCGAATATCTGCCCGGCTGACTGTGCGGACTCGAGCAGCCGCCGATCCCGCCGGATGACGCATCCGGCGGGATCGGGTTGGGATCGTTCGGGTTTCAGGCTCGGCGCATGTAGGCCCGGATGGCCAGTGGGGCGAAGATCGCGATCACGATGAGTGAACCGACCAGGCACCACACGATATTGCTGGAGTAGATGTTGCCGTTCATCAGTTCACGGCCCGCATTCACCATGTAGTACACGGGATTGGCCTTGTCGATCGCCTGCATCCAGCCTGGCATGGTCTTGACCAGTGCGAAGGCGCCGGACATGAACGTCAGCGGGAACATGATCATCATCGAGATGCCCTGCACCGAGGCGGCGCTCTTGCCGGTCACGCCGACCAGGGCCCAGATCCAGCTGATCGCGAACGAGCAGAACACCACGATCAGGCCCGCCACCACGACGCCGGCGACGCCGCCGTGCGGACGGTAGCCCAGGATCAGGCCGACCACGACGGTCAGCGTGGTGGCGATGACGTAGCGGACCATATCGGCCAGCAGTGCGCCCGACAGCGCCGCGACGCGGGCGATGGGCAGGGATTTGAATCGGTCGAAGACGCCCTTGTCCATATCCTCGCGCAGCTGGGTACCGGTGACTACCGAGGTCAGCACGACGGTCTGCACCAGAATTCCAGGGATCAGCACGGGCAGGTAGTTGTGCACGCTGCCGCCGATCGCGCCGCCGAAGATATAGGCGAACAGCGCCGTGAACAGCACCGGCTGGATCGTGACGTCGAACAGCTGCTCGGGGTTGTGCCGCATCTTCAGTATGCCGCGGTAGGCCATGGTCAGCGAATTCGCGATGGTCTGGCGCACGCTGATGTGGTTGCTGACGTTGGGAATCGCGGCGGGGCGGCGGACGGCCGCGGGTTGTGCGGGGGCGGTGACTGTGGTGGTCATGCCGCACTCCTTTCGGAATCGGTGGTGGCGCCCTCGGAGTCGCCGGACTCGGCCCCGTGGCCGGTCAGGGAGAAGAACACCTCGTCCAGGCTGGGCTTGCTGACGTTGATCTCCTCGATCCGAATGTCGTTGTCGCGCAGACGGATCAAGAGATCTGCGGTGAGGCTCGGATCGTCCAGCGGCACGGTGATCCGTCCCGCTTCGGGGCTGACGGTGGCCTCGATGAGCCGTCCCGCGGCACGCGAGAGGAATTCGCTGACCAGGGCGCGGGCCGGTTCGAGGGTGCTCGGATCGGCCACGGTGAGCTGCAGGGCGGACAGGCCGACCGATGCCTTCAGCTCGTCCGAGGTGCCGTCGGCGATCACCTTGCCGCGGTCGATCACCGCGATCCGGTCGGCCAGCTGATCGGCCTCGTCCAGGTACTGGGTGGTGAGCAGGACGGTCGCGCCCTCGCGCACCAGGCGGCGGATGGTCTCCCACATCTGGGCGCGGGTGCGCGGATCCAGGCCGGTGGTCGGCTCGTCCAGGAACAGCAGCGGAGGCGTGGCGATCAGGCTGGCGGCCAGGTCCAGGCGCCGGCGCATGCCGCCGGAGAAGTTCTCCAGGGCCTTGTTCGCCGCCTCGGTCAGCCCGAATTCCTCGAGCAGTTCGGCCGCCTTGCGCCGGGAGGCCGATCGGCTCAGCCCGAGCAGGCGCGAGAAGATGATGAGATTTTCGGTCGCGCTGAGCTTTTCGTCCACCGAGGCATACTGTCCGGTGACGCCGATCAGGGAGCGGACCGCGGTCGGCTCGGCGACGACGTCGCGGCCGAAGATGCGCGCGCTGCCCCCGTCCGGGCGCAGCAACGTGGCCAGCATGCGGATGGTGGTGGTCTTACCGGCTCCGTTGGGCCCGAGCACGCCGTAGACCGCGCCTTGCGGCACCGTCAGGCTCACGCCGTCGACGGCTCGCTGCTCCCCGAAGACCTTGACCAGCCCGTCCGCCTCGATCGCGAGACTGTTGGAGGGTGTGTAAGAAGTCATGCGGTAACAGTGCGGCCCGCGTCTTGCACACCCCTTGCGCCGCTATTGCACGCCTACGCAAGATCCTTTCAGCGGGTCGTGCTGGTCAGCAGGTGCTCGCGCAGGGCGGCTCGGTTGGGCTTGCCCGGCCCCCGCATCGGGATCTCTTCCACGATCGCCAGCTCGCGGGGGGCGGCGGTCGAGTCCAGGGCGGCGACGACGTGGGCGCGCAGGTCGTCCAGGGTCGGCCGGGCGCCGGGTTCCGGGACCACCACCACGACCACACGCTGGCCCAGGCGTTCGTCCGGCAGGCCGAGCACGACGCACTCCCGCACGTCCGGGTGTTCGACCAGGACGGCCTCGACCACCTGCGGGATCACCAGCAGACCGCCGGTGGAGATGGCCTCGTCCAGGCGGCCGGTGATGCGCAGGACGCCGTCCTCGACCACCCCGGCGTCGTCGGTGCGGAACCAGCCGGGCTCGGCGAAGGCCGGATGCTCCGGGATCCCGCGATAGCCGCTGGCGAGCATGTCGCCGCCCAGCAGCACGCGGCCGTTCTCGATGCGGACCGTCGTCCCGGTCAACGGCACGCCGTCGTAGACGCTGCCGCCGCAGGTCTCGCTCATGCCGTAGGTGCGCACAATGGTGATCCCGGCGGCGCGGGCGCGCTCGAGCACCGGCAGGGGGGTGGCCGCGCCGCCGACGAGCACCGCGTCCAGCGAGGCCAGGGCCTCGACGCAGGCCGGATCGTCGAGGGTCTTGATCAGCTGTGTCGGTACCAGCGAGGTATAGCGGCGCGCGCTCCTCATCCCGGAGATCGCACTGGTCAGGCCGCTGGTCAGGAAACCGTCCGAGACATCCAGCACCGCGGGCTCGGTCCCGGCCAGGACGCCGCGCATCAGCACCTGCAACCCGGCGATATGGTGGGTGGGCAGGGCCAGCAGCCACTGGCCCGGGCCGCCGAGCCGCTCGTGTGTGGCCTCGCCGCTGGCCCGCAGCGCCGCCGAGGTCAGCATCGCGCCCTTGGGCACGCCGGTGGTGCCCGATGTGGTCACCACCAGGGCGATATCGTCGTCGATGGGCTCGCCGGGGCGCAGGGCGCTGGACAGGCGATGGGTCTCCCGGCGGTCGCCGCCGGGCACCGGTAGCCAGGCTGGACCGCTACCCTCCAGGGCATCGCGCAGGTGGGGAAGGACATCACCCACCCCGGCGCCGGTCGGCATGGGAAGGGTCCGCAGGGTACTCACTGTAGCGATCGTGTCATGTCTGGGCCGACGACCCGCTAACGGGTCCCGAGCCTCCTTCGGCTAACTCGAGGGATCGGGTGTCTCGGACGCCGGTGTCGCAAGTGGCCAGCCACCGGACTCGAGCCGGGCGGTCACCCTGGCGATATCGTCCTCGCCCGGCTGCTCTTTGGCAACTCGGCTGATCGCCTCCTCGATCTCGTGGCGGGCGATCTCGTCGTCACCGGCGCGCTCGCGCACCAACTCGTCCACGACGACGTGTACCTCGAAGTCGGTGAGCCGTCGGTGCAGCACCGCCAGCAGCGCGACATAGTCGGACTGCGGGACGCCCTGCGGATATCCGGCCTTGAGCCAGCCGAGAACCTTCTGCAACATCGACCCGGATGCCGTCGACGGGTCGGGTGGCTGTGGTGTCTGCGCTGTCACCGATGATCCTTTCCGTCAAATCTCAATCGAACAGGTGGATGCCGAAATGGGAGGCGATGAATGCCTTGGCGACGTAGAGCACGCCCGCGATCACGATCGCGAGGACGACCGCGTAGCACGCCACGGCCGCGGCGAGGGCGGCGCGGCGGCGGGAGAGCGGGATCCCGGAGGCATTCGTGCCGCCGGGCGCACCCACGACCGCGGCCCGGCTGAGGGATTGGAATCGGACGCCGACGGCGAAGATCGTGGGTAGTCCCGCGCCGAACAGAAGTGCGGCCAGGGCCACACGCCACAGTTGCTGCAGATCGGTCACCACTGTGTGCATCAGGTCCTCCCGGCCGATTCCGAATCGTGCAGCGGTGGTTCACCGTCCTGGGGCGTTCGTGCGACGCCTGGCGAATCCGCCGGCGCGGTCGTGTCCCGTACCGCCGAGTCTCCGTCACCGATCGTGCCGGAGGCACCGTTCGGGGATATGCCGTCACCGGTCGAATCGCTGCCGGGTGAGCCGGATGCCCCCGCCCACTCGTCGTTGACGTTGCCCGCGTGCACGGGCGAGCGGCGCGAGCGCATGTACATGTACGCCGACAGCACCACCAGCAGTGCGAACACCACCAGCACCCCGGCAAGCCCGCCGATCAGATCGGCCAGTCCCCAGCAGCACGCGCCCACCAGCCCGGCCAGTGGCAGGGTGACCAGCCACGCGATCGTCATCCGTCCCAGCACGCTCCAGCGGACCTCGGCGCCGGGCCTGCCCAGACCGGTGCCCAGGATCGAGCCGGTCACCGTGTGCGTCGTGGACAGTGGCAAGCCGAACTGCGCGGAAGTGAGAATGATTGCCGCGCTGGTGGCCTCGGCGGCCAAGCCCTGCGGTGGTGTGATGTCGACAAGGCCCTTGCCGAGGGTGCGGATGATTCGCCAGCCGCCCAGCGCGGTGCCCAGCGCCATGGCCAGCCCGCAGGCCAGGATCACCCACAGCGGCAGTGCGCTGTTCGGTGACACCGATCCGTGGGCGATCAGGGCCAGGAAGATGATGCCCATCGTCTTCTGCGCGTCGTTGGTGCCGTGCGCGAGCGATACCAGCGAGGCCGAGCCGATCTGGCCCCAGCGGAATTCGCGGTTCACCGCGCCCGATTCGATGCCCCGGGTGATGCGGTAGATCAGCCAGGTGCCGATCGCGGCGACCAGCGCGGCGACGATCGGCGCGAGCACCGCGGGCACGATGATCTTGGTGAGCACGCCCTTCTGGCCCGCGGACCAGATCACCCCGTTCCAGCCCAGCGCAGCGACGGTGGCGCCGATCAGCCCGCCGAACAGTGCGTGCGAGGAACTCGACGGCAGCCCGAGCAGCCAGGTCAGCAGATTCCACAGGATGCCGCCGACCAGGCCCGCGAACACGATGTCCAGGAGTGCCTGGCCGTGCACCGCGTTCAGGCGGACGATGCCCTCGGCCACGGTCGCGGCGACGCTCACGCTCAGGAACGCGCCCACCAGATTGAGCACACCGGACAGTACGACGGCGGTACGCGGCCCCAGGGCGCCGGTGGCGATGGAGGTGGCCATCGCGTTCGCGGTGTCGTGGAAACCGTTGGTGAAGTCGAAGGCCAGGGCGGTGACGATAACGATGAGCAGCACGAATAGTTCGGCGGTCACTCACCCAGTGTGCGCGATCGGTCCGTAAAACAGACCGATAGGTCCCCGGTTGTTCCGAAATTTACGAGTGGTATTCCTAATGTTTGCTATCTGGTTGCTATTTGAATTTGGGCGGCCTGGCGTCGCGGCGCAGCGGGTGACCGTCGGGCACCTCCACCAGCACGATCGGCACGTCGTCCGGATCGCGCACCCACATTTCGATCAGTCCCCACGACTCCTGCACCGGCCCGCGATCGATCCGGACTCCGCGCAGGGCGAGCTGGGCCGCTGCGTTGTTGACGTCGCGCACCTGGAGCCAGAGCGCCCCGGCGAACCCGGCCGGGGCGTCCGGCTCCCGGCCGTGCCCGGCCACCTCGATCAGCGTCGGTCCGGCGAAGAACACGGTGCCGCCCGGATATTCGCGCGCGATGGCCAGGCCCAGCGCGTCCCGGTAGAAGCCGAGAGTCAGCTCGTAGTTCGCCGGACGCAGCAGCGTCCGGCTGCTCAGAATCTCCACCCGACCGAGAGTAGGCGTCAGAAGTACCAGGGGTACGGACTCCAGTCCGGCGCGCGCTTTTCCAGGAACGCGTCGCGGCCCTCGACGGCCTCGTCGGTCATGTAGCCCATGCGGGTGGCCTCTCCGGCGAACAGCTGCTGGCCGACCAGGCCGTCGTCGGTGAGGTTGAAGGCGTACTTGAGCATGCGCTGGGCCTGCGGGGATTTGCCGAGGATATCGGCGGTCCACTCCAGGGCCTCGTCCTCGAGCCGGTCGTGGTCGACCACGGCGTTGACCGCGCCCATCAGGTGCATCTGCTCGGCGGTATAGGGCCGGCCGAGGAAGAAGATCTCCCGGGCGAACTTCTGGCCGACCATCTTGGCCAGGTACGCGCTGCCGTATCCGGCGTCGAAACTGCCCACATCGGCGTCGGTCTGCTTGAAGCGGGCGTGCTCGCGGCTGGCCAGGGTGAGGTCGCACACCACGTGCAGGCTGTGCCCGCCGCCCGCGGCCCAGCCGTTCACCAGTGCGATGACGACCTTGGGCATGAACCGGATCAGTCGCTGCACCTCGAGGATGTGCAGCCGTCCCCCGCGAGCCTTGTCGACGGTCTCGGCCGTCTCTCCGCTGGCGTACTGGTAGCCGCTGCGGCCGCGGATGCGCTGATCGCCGCCAGAACAGAACGCCCACCCGCCGTCCTTGGGGCTGGGCCCGTTGCCGGTGAGCAGCACCGCGCCCACATCGGAGCTCATCCGCGCGTGGTCGAGCGCGCGATACAACTCGTCCACGGTGTGCGGCCGGAACGCATTGCGCACCTCGGGCCGATCGAACGCCACCCGGACCGTGCCCTGCTCGATATGCCGGTGATAGGTGATGTCGGTCAGATCCTCGAACCCCGCCACGGGTTCCCACAATTTCGGATTGAAAGTCACTGTGCTGATTTTGCCCTTTGCTTCGCTCCGGGCGGTTTTCGGCGCCCGAAGGCGTGTCGGTGGTTGCGACAGGTATGTAAGCGATGTACGCGGGGCCTACCGGAGAGTTTGGTTTGACGGCGTAAGAAGGCACGTTAGCGTGCAGGTATGAGCGAACGAGCGGAACCGGTTGTCGATCGCAGTGCGACCGACCCTGATCGGTACGAGGGGCACGGCGGGTTTCCCAAGGTCGAGCAGGCCGAGCCGGGGCCGAATTTCGCGCCGTTCCTCGAGGCCATGCGCACACTGCAGGATCTGGCGGTGTCGGTGGATCCTCCGGACGAGGTGTTCGGGCAGGCGACCGCACTGGCGCAGCAGATGATCGATCTGCTCGCGCCCTACGACGCGCCGGAACGTCAGGGGCCCGCGGGGCGGGTGAGCGCGCTGCCGGGGCGCGGCAGTCTGCTCATGCCGCCGTGGATTCTGGTCGAGGCGGGGCCAACTGGTGTGCGGATGCGCGGCGAGTTCCGTCGCTACCACCTCGGCGGCAACGGGGCCGCACACGGCGGGGTGCTGCCACTACTGTTCGACGATCTGTTCGGGGCGCTGATGCACTATGCCGGTCGACCGATCAGCCGTACCGCGTTTCTGCACGTCAACTACCGTAAGATCACGCCGCTGAACGTTCCGCTCGTGGTGGAGGGCACCATCGATCGCGTCGAGGGGCGCAAGACTTTTGTAAGCGCAAGGCTCCGAGACGAATCCGAAACACTGCTCGCCGATTCTGAAGGACTTATGGTCCAGTTGCTGCCTTGGCAGCCATAGTGGTAACAGTGCCGTGTGCCGGTATCGTCCGGTGCGTATAGTTGCGTGCGCTCGCTCATCGAATATCTATCCGGAGGAACCTGAAAGTGGTTGCTGCACTGTCTGAATCCCTGCTCGACGACACCAAGCGCTCGGCCTTCCTTGCCGATGCCCAGGAAGTTTTGGACGCCGAGGTGTCGGATAAGGGTGGCGCGTCCGGGCTTGCCGTCAAGGGCGGATACGCCGCGGTGAAGAAGGTAAGCCCGACCATCATCGGGGATGCGCTCGAGTCGTTCGTGCCCAAGTTCGTCGAGAAGCTCGAGCCGTTCTGGGCTGAGTACAAGGGCAACGGCGCCGGCTCGTTCGCCGATCTGCTGGTGTCCAAGCAGGACGAGGTCGCCGAGGCGCTTCTGTCGGTGACCGACGTGCGGGCCGAGAGCTCCTCGCGCCCGGCGTTGAAGAAGGTCTACTCCTCGCTGCGCTCCTCGGCGAAAAAGAATGTCGCCGAGGCGCTTCCGCGGGTCGGTGACCTGGTCCAGAAACACGCGGGCTGATTGGTTCGCGAAGCTGATCGACCGGCATTGCCGGTCGATCAGCACCGGGCGCCGATATTCGCTTTGTCAGGTTAGTGAACCCTCACTTATCGTGGAGTGTGAGCGGGGCGACGCCCCACGACCGCCCGTGGTCTGACAGGGTGGGGGTGTGAATCCTTCGACAGCACAGGCGCAGGTCGTCGTCGACGAGTTGGCACGTGGGGGCGTGCGGGATGTCGTGCTGTGCCCCGGCTCGCGCAATGCTCCGCTGGCCTTCGCCCTGCAGGCCGCCGACGTCGCGGGCCGGCTGCGGTTGCACATGCGCATCGACGAGCGCGCCGCCGGATTTCTGGCGATCGGCTTGGCCCTGTCCAGTGGCCATCCGGTGCCCGTCGTGATGACCTCCGGTACCGCCGTGGCGAATCTGGGCCCGGCCGTTCTGGAGGCGAATTACGCCCGCCGGCCGCTGATCGTGCTGTCGGCCAACCGGCCCTACGAGATGCTCGGCAGCGGCGCGAATCAGACCGTCGAGCAGTTCGGCCTGTTCGGCAGCCAGGTGCGCCTGGCCAACAGCCTGGGTCTGGCCGAGGACGAGGGCGACGGGTACCTGCGGCAGAACAGCGTGTGGCGCGCGGCGGTGTGCCGGGTGCTCGCGGCCGCGCGCGGCACCCGAAGCGGCAACGCCGGTCCGGTGCAGCTCGATATCCCGCTTCGCGAACCGCTGGTCCCGAATCTGGCGCCGGGCGAGCTGATCCCCGAGGGTCGCCCCGACGGATCGGCCTGGACCGCAACGCAATACGCGACACTGGACGTGCCGCTGGAGATCGATCTGACCCCGGACACCGTGGTCGTCTCCGGCCACGGCGCCGGGCGTCGGCCGGAACTGGCCGAACTGCCCACCGTGGCCGAGCCGACCGCACCGATGCACGGCCCCGCCCTGCATCCGATGGCGCTGGGGCTGCTGCGCCCCCGCCAGGCGATCATCACCGGACGGCCCACCCTGCACCGCGAGGTGTCCAGGGTGCTGGCGGATCCGGAGGTGACGGTGTACGCGCTGACCACCGGCCCGCGCTGGCCCGACGTCTCGGGCAATGTGATCGGCACCGGCACCCGCGCGATCACCAGCGGCGGTCCCCGCGCCGAATGGCTCGAGCACTGCCGCGCGATGAACGCCAAGGCCACCGGAGTCGTGCGGGACGAGTTGGCCCACCATCCCAAGCCGACCGGCCTGCATGTGGCGGCGGTCGTGATGGACGCGCTGCGCGAGGGTGATCAGCTGCTGCTGGGCGCCTCGAATCCGGTGCGGGACGCCGCGCTGGTCTCGCATCCCCATCCGGGCGTCACCATCCTGTCCAATCGCGGCGTGGCCGGAATCGATGGCACGGTGTCCACCGCGGTCGGCGCGGCGCTGAGCCATCCGGGCCGGACCGTCGCACTGATCGGTGATCTGACCTTCCTGCACGACGCGTCCGGGCTGCTGATCGGTCCGGGCGAGCCGCGTCCCGCCGATCTGACCATCGTGGTCGCCAACGACGACGGCGGCGGCATCTTCGAACTGCTGGAACAGGGTGATCCGCAGTACGCGGGGGTGTTCGAGCGGGTGTTCGGCACGCCGCACGGAATGGATCTGGCAGCCATGTGCGCGGCCTACCGGGTACCGCATCGGCAGGTGGACCCGGCCGAGCTGGCCAGGGAGCTGTCCGGGCACGCGCACGGTATGCGAGTGCTCGAGGTCGCGACGGAGCGGTCCAGCCTGCGCGAGCTGCACGCTCGCGTGAAAGCGGGAATCGGCGGGTAGGTACTCCGATCGCCGTCATCCTGCGTTGTCGCCGTCATCCGATGCCGTGCCGTCGCTCCCGCATTGTCATCGTCATTCCCGCATGCTCTTGGCGGGAATGCATCTTCGAATCGTGGATCCCGGCCAACAACGTGCCGGGATGACGGGGGTGAGATCTCACACGGCGGGGTGAGGTCTCAGACGCCGCGGTGGAATCTCGGCGGCGGTGAGATCTCAGTAGCCGGGTTCGGCGGGCTCGGTGTAGTCGTCGTCGGGCAGCGGGGCCGGGATGGCCTGTTCGATCAGGTCGGCCTCGGCGGCCTCGTGGTCGGTTGCGGTGACGGTGGGGTCGGGCTCGTAGTCGTCGTCGCTGGGGTAGGCCGGGGTCGACTGCTCGGCGAGATCGGCGTCCGGAACCGCGTCAACGGTGGGGTCGGTCATCGAGTGCCTCCTGTCCCTCGTGGGCCGATGCCGGAACTGCGGCACTACCGAGAATCCTCCGTGTGCGTGTGGCTGGCAACCCGGTGGCGTCCATCGGGGGTCGGATCATTCGCCGGGGATCGGGCCCTTGTCGGCAGGGAACTCCACTACAGCCAGGGTGCGCCCGGCCATGAACCGCGCGGTCCGCACTGCCGTTCCGGTCCGCGTGACCTCGCTCACCTCCACCACACCGCGCGCGATCCGTACATCGACCCGGCGGCCCGCCCGGGTCGCGGCTATCTCATAGCTTCGACTGGCGTCGCCGACATCGACGACGATTTCCACACGATCACCCTTCATCCCCCAATTGTCCTCGCTACCAGCGTATTCCGTCGCTAACGAGTGTGTTGCGAACTGTCGGTGCACATGCATCATCGCGGCGTGCCGACGCGGCGGGGTCGGCCGCGTTTCACCCGAGCCGGGCGAACAGCCCTGCCTCGGCGGCGAGTGTGGCGGCCTCTGCGGCCGTGGTCGCGGCATGGTCGTCGATCGGGTCGCCGGTGGTCAGCAGCCGGTAGTACAGCGGTGCGGACACGGCGGAAAGAACCGCGCGGGCATCGGTTTCGGGCGCGAGTTCGCCGCGCCCGATCGCCGCCGCGACACAGGGTGACCATTCGGACAGGCGCGTGTCGTAGAAGTGGCGCAGGGCCTCGGCTGCGGCGGGATCGCAGATCGCCGCCGCGACAAGGGATTTGAACAGAGGGCCCTGGCGAGGGTCGGTGAGGGTCTTAACCACCAAGCGGGCGTTGGCGAGCAGATCACCGCGCAGCGAACCGGTATCGGCGTGCGGCAGCGAGGTTTCCGCCATTTCGGTCAGCAGATCGGTGACCAGGCCGGTGGGAGTGCGCCAGCGCCGGTACACCGTGGTCTTGCCGACGCCCGCGTGCGCCGCGACCTCGGCCAGGTCCAGATCGGCCAGCCCGTTCCGACTCAGAAGATCGCCGGCCGCGCGCAGGACGGATTCGCGCACGCGGGCGGTGCGGCCACCGGGCCGCAGCAGACCCGATCCGGGTGTGTTCTGACTCATAATGGGCCTCCGGTTCCGTTAGCGACGAAATGAGTGTAACGTCTCCTATGTTAATAAAACTGAATTCCCGTTAAGCATGTGAAGGTCAAGGCGACAACTGCGGTCCGGACAGCGGCAAGCTGCCGGGTACCCCCAGAATCGGACAGGCAGTAAACCGCCGGCACGCATGCACAACGGTCAACGGCTCTCAGCCGTGCGCTGAAGTCGCGGAGAGGCGGATAGGCATGCATTATCGGCGGTTGGGGGCTTCGGGCCTCATGGTTCCGGCGCTCAGCTTCGGCGCGGGCACCTTCGGCGCGGGCACCTTCGGCGGTCGCGGCGAGCTGTTCGCCGCGTGGGGCGATACCGATGCGCGGCAGGCCCGCACAATGGTCGATATCGCGCTGGAGGCGGGTGTGAGCATGTTCGACACGGCGGACGTGTACTCCGACGGCGCCTCGGAACAGGTGCTGGGCGAGGCCATCCGGGGCCGGCGGGATCGAGTGCTCCTGTCCACCAAGGCATCCCTGCCCACCGGGCCCGGGGCGCACGAGGCGGGTTCGGGTCGCGCGCGACTGATCGGCGCGGTGGAGGCCGCGCTGCGCCGGCTGGGCACCGACTACATCGACCTGTTCCAGCTGCACGCCTTCGACGCGGGGACCCCGGTCGAGGAGACACTGTCGGCACTCGGGGATCTGGTCCGCGCGGGGAAGATCCGTTACGTCGGCGCATCCAACTTCGCGGGCTGGCAGCTGATGAAATCCCTTGCGGTGGCCGACGGGCACGGGCTGCCGCGTTATGTCGCGCATCAGGTGTACTACTCGCTGGCCGGGCGCGACTACGAGTGGGAGTTGATGCCGCTGGGCCTGGACCAGGGCGTCGGCGCGGTGGTGTGGAGCCCGCTGGGGTGGGGGCGGCTGACCGGGAAAATCCGCCGGGGGCAACCGCTTCCGGCGGGCAGCCGGCTGCACAAGACCGCGCAGGCCGGTCCGCCCGTCGACGACGAACTGCTCTACACGGTGGTCGACGTGCTGGACGAGATCGCCGCGGAGACCGGCCACACGGTGCCGCAGATCGCACTCAACTGGCTGCTGTCACGCCCTACGGTGGCCACGGTGATCGTGGGGGCGCGCGATGAGAATCAGTTGCGTCAGAACCTCGGCGCGGTCGGCTGGCAACTGGACGCCGAGCAGATCGCCCGTCTGGACAAGGCCAGCGCCACGACCCCGCCGTATCCGTACTATCCGTACTACCGCCTGCCGGACTTCGCCAGGCTGAATCCGCCTGCGGTCTGAGCGAGCGAATCAGTAGATGTCGCGGACGTAGCGTTTCTCGGTGGTCAGCTGCTTCTTGTACGCGGCGGCGGCGTCGGCGGAAAGCTTGCCGTGGTCCTGGATCAGGGTCAGCAGGGCATGGTCGACGTCGCGGGCCATGCGGGCGGCGTCGCCGCAGACGTACACGTGCGCGCCGGCCTGCAGCCAGGACCACAGCTCCGCGCCGTGCTCGAGCATTCTGTGCTGCACGTAGATCCGCTCCCGCTGGTCGCGCGAGAAGGCCAGATCCAACCGGGTCAGGAAGCCGTCGCGGAACATGTCCTCGAGTTCGGTGCGGTAGTAGAAGTTGTCCGCGGCGTGCTGGTCGCCGAAAAGCAGCCAATTGCGCCCGCGCGCGCCGAGCGCGCGCCGCTCGTGCAGGAATCCCCGGAACGGCGCGATTCCGGTGCCGGGTCCCACCATGATCATCGGTACGTCCGGGTCCAGCGGTGGCCGGAAATGCGGTGCGCGCTGGAGGAATACGGGCACCGCCGCCTGCTGCGCCCGGTCGGCCAGATAGGTCGAGCAGACCCCGCCGCGGCGGGGTTGCTCCCCGCCGTAGCGCACCACCCCGACGGTCAGCTGCACCTCGTGCGGACTGACCAGAGGGCTGGAGGAGATCGAATACTGCCGTGGCTGAAGTTTTTTCAGCACGTCGAGCCACTCGATCGGGTCGGCGCGCACCGGGAAATCGCGCAGCATGTCGACCGCCTGACGGTCCCAGAGGTAGCTGTCCATCTCGATGCCGTTGTCCCGGCGCATCAGCTTGGCCAGGCGCGGGCTCGGATTGTGCGCGGCGACGAAGGTCAGCAGGTCGCGGCTGACCCTGGTGATGTCGTAGTGGGTGCGCAGCGCCTGCGCGAGCGGGAGTTCCCGGCCGTCGAGTTCGACGGTCCGTTGCCCGTCGAGGCCGTTCACCTCGAGCCATTCGGCGACCAGCGCCTCGTCGTTGACCGGCCAGATGCCCAGGGAGTCGCCGACCTCGTAGGCCGCGTCCTGGTCCCGCAGGTCGAATCCGAACTGCCGCACCTCCTTCGCCGAGCCGGGGCTGGACAGCAGTTCGTTGCGGACCAGTGGGGCAAGGGCCGGGGCGCCGCGAGTGAAGGCCGGGGCCTGCGTGCGGGTCCGAGCGCCGGGCTGCGAAACCGGCTGGACCAGAACAGGATCGAGTACCGCTACGCCGCTACGAGCCGTGCCGCCGGTATCGGGCAGCAGGGGCGCGTGAGTCGGTCCTCCCGCGGGCGCGGTCGAAGCCTGTCCATCCCCGGTCTCGGTGAGCGCGGAGAGTACGTCGTCGAGCCATCGCGACGACTGCGTCTCGTGATCGGGTTCGCTGTCGACGCGCGGAAGCAGCCGGGTGGCACCGGATCTCGCGAAGGCCTCGTCGAGCTTGCGGCCGTGGCCGCAGAAATCGTCGAAGGACGAGTCGCCGAGCGCGAACACCGCGTAGCGCAGGCGGGGCAGCCGGATCGCGCCGTCGGACAACTGCTCCCAGAACTCCGCGCCGTTGTCCGGAGGTCCGCCGTCGCCGAAGGTGCTGGTGATCACCAGGGCGTCGCCGGCGAGCTCGGTGACCGCACAGGAGTTCATCTCCACCAGCTGTGGCGCGTACCCGGATTCGGACAGTCGCTGGGCGGCCTCGGCGGCGAACTCCTCGGCGGTGCCGGTCTGTGAGGCCCACAGCACGGTGATCGGGCGTGCGGTCTGCGTGGTCGCGTCCGGTAGATCGCCGGTAGCCGTCATGCCGTCGCCGATCTCGATGCCCGAGGAGGTTGCGGCGGTCCGCGAGTACATGCCCGCGAGCATCCCGTTGATCCACACGCGACTGCGCTGCGAGATCGGCGCGGAGTCGGGGAGCACCGGCTGGCCCTGCACCGGAATCGTGTTCAGCGCGGCCAGATAGCCACCGAGGTAGATCCGTTCGGTATCGCTGAGCATCGGCGCCGCGGCGGTGTCCAGCCCCAGCATGCGGGCCAGCGGGTGCGCCGCCGCACCGTTCGAGTGGACGGGGGCCGACGGTTCCGCCGCGGGCGCCGCGGGTTCCACCGCGACGCGTCGCAACGCGACCGCGCAGGCCTTGAATTCCGGCTGCAGCGAGTCGGCGTCGACCGCATCGCTGGTCACGGCGTTGACGGTCAAATATTCCCCCTGCTCGTCATTCCAGTGGAACGGCGCGAAGCACACGCCCGGCTGCACCCGATCGCTGATCTGCACCGGCAGGACGGCTCGCCCACGGCGAGAGGTGATTTCGAGCCGGTCCTGGGGTGACACACCGAGCCGTTCGGCGTCGTCCGGATGTACCTCGACGAAGGGCTGACCGTTCAGCTTGTCGAGTTTCGCGATCTTGCCGGTCTTGGTCATGGTGTGCCACTGATGCGGCAGACGACCGGTGTTGAGCACGAACGGATAGTCGTCGTCCGGCATCTCGGCGGGCAGCATATGCGGCCGGGGCCAGAACACCGCCCGGCGGCTCGGCGTCGCGAACGCCAGCTCCGGCCGGCGCCCGGAGGAGTCGGTGTGCGGGCTCTGGCTCACGCCGTCGTTGCGATAGCGAATCGGGTTGCGGCGCTGGGCAGGGTCGGGACACGGCCACTGCATCGGCCCCTCCCGCAATCCGTCGTAGGTGATGCCGCGCAGGTCGTATCCGGTGGCGGGGTTGGCGAATCCGCGGATCTCCTCGAAAACCTCTGCACTGGAGGCGAAGTCGAAGCCGTCGAATCCCATTGCCATGGCCACCTGCGCGATCAGCTGCCAGTCCGGTCGCGCGTCGCCGATCGGGTCGACCGAGCGTTGCAGCAGGCTCACGGTGCGTTCGGAATTCACACTCACGCCCTCGGATTCGGCCCACAGCGTGGCGGGCAACAGCACATCCGCATAGGCGTTGGTGGCCGTCTCGGTGTACACGTCCTGGGCGATCACCAGGTCCGCGGCCTCCAGCCCGGCGATGACGGTCTTGCGATTGGCGACCGAGGCAACGGGATTGGAGCAGATGATCCAGCAGGCCCGGATCTTCCCGTCGGCCATGCTGTGGAACATCTCGATGGTGCCGGGTCCGGCCTCGGTCCGGATGCTGCCCGGCGCGATGCCCCAGGCGGTTTCGACGAAGGCGCGATCGGCCTCGGACAGCACGCTGCGCTGGCCGGGCAGGCCGGGGCCCATGTAGCCCATCTCCCTGCCGCCCATGGCATTGGGCTGGCCCGTCAGCGAGAACGGACCGCTGCCGGTCCGGCAGATGGCGCCGGTGGCCAGGTGCAGGTTGCACAGCGCGTTGGTGTTCCAGGTGCCGTGCGTGGACTGGTTCAGGCCCATCGTCCACAGCGACATCCACTCTCCGGCCTCGCCGATCCACCGTGCGGCCGTGCGGATGTCGTCCTGCGCCAGGCCGGTCAGCTCGGCGACTCGCTGCGGCGGGTAGTCGGCCAGGAATTCCGGCATGGCCTCCCAGTCCTGGGTGTGTGCGGCGATGAATTCTTCGTCTATATCGCCGTTTTCGACCAGGAGATGCAATATCCCGTTGAGTAGCGCCAAATCGGTGCCGGGTGCGATCTGCAGAAAAAGATCGGCGTCCTTGGCGGTTTCGGTGCGGCGCGGGTCGACGACGATGAGTTTGGCCCCGCTGCTCTTGCGCCGATCGGCCATGCGCAAATAGAGAATCGGATGGCAGTCGGCCATATTCGCGCCGATCACCAGGAACAGATCGGCGTTGTCGAGATCCTCGTACGATCCCGGCGGACCGTCCGCGCCGAGGGACTGCTTGTATCCGGTCCCGGCGCTGGCCATGCACAGCCGCGAATTGGCCTCCATGTGCACCGTACGGATATGCCCCTTGGCCAGCTTGGTGGCCAGGTATTGCGCCTCGAGCGACATCTGGCCGGAAACGTAGAGCGCGATCGCGTCGGGCCCGTGCTCGTCGAGAATCGCCCGCAGCCGCGCACCCGCGTCGCGCACGGCCTCGTCGATCCCCAGCGCCTCGGGCTCACGCCCCCGTTCGGGACGCCGCCACGCGGTACTCATCCGGCCCGGTGTGCGCATCAGCTCCGCGTGGGCCGCGCCCTTGGTGCACAGGCGGCCCGCGTTGACCGGATGCGGCTTCGTGCCGCGAACTCGGGCGATGACGGGTGCGCCCTGCTCGTCGCGGGTGGTCTCGACCGTTATTCCGCAGCCCACGCCACAGTACGAACACGTGGTGTCGATACTCGTGGGGCCCGCGGATTTTTCCGGCATGAGCTGATCATCTCCACTGCCCATTGCGCCGGATTTACCGAACGTTATCGACAGGTGACGAAGCTCCGCACCGCCGCCCCACGGCACTGTGAGGAGTGAGCGAAGTCACCGAAAGTCGGCGAATTCCGGTGGAAACCGGGCCGTGCGAGTGCTACTCAGCCGAGTTTGTACGCGCGATGAAGTGCCACGATGCCACCGGTCAGGTTGCGCCATTTCACCGAGGACCAGCCGGCGTCGGCGATCCGCAGTGCCAGCTGCGGCTGATTGGGCCAGGCCCGGATGGATTCGGCCAGGTAGACGTAGGCGTCCGGATTACTGCTGACCGCCCGCGCCACCCGCGGCAGCGCCTTCATCAGATATTCCATGTACACGGTGCGGAACGGCCCGAATACCGGTGTGGAGAATTCGGCGATCGCCAGTCGTCCGCCCGGTTTGGTCACCCGTAGCAGCTCGCGCAGCGCGGCATCGGAATCGGAGATATTGCGCAGCCCGTAGGAAATGGTGACCGCGTCGAAGGATTCGTCGGCGAACGGCAGCGCCGTACCGTCCGCGGCAACCATCGGCACGGCGCGGAATCTCCCGGCCTCGAGCATGCCGCGCGAGAAGTCCGCGGCCACGCACCACGCCCCGGATTTGGCGAACTCCAGGGTGGACACCCCCGTACCGGCCGCCAGATCCAGCACTCGCTCGCCCGGCCGCAACATCAGCGCCTTGCGTGTGGCCCACCGCCAGTATCGGTCCTGCCCCGCGGAGAGCACGGTGTTGGTCAGGTCGTACCGCTTCGCGACCCCATCGAACATCGACGCGACCTCGCGCGGCTGCTTGTCCAGCGAGGCCCGAAACGACTCTGTTTTCGCCACGTCCCGACCCTAACCGGTACCCGGCGGCCGGGTATGACCGGTCGTCCGCGTGACCCACGCGGTGAAGATCTCGGCGATCGAGCCAGGCAGAACAGAGTGTTCTCGGTGATGGGGAGACAGGTCGGCGGCCGAACTCAGGCGGTTCGGGAGATCTGGGCGGGACCTGAGTCCAGTACCTCGGCGTAGTGGCCCATCAGTTCGGCGCAGATCGCGGGCCAGGTTCGGTGCAGGACGGATTTGCGTGCGGCGGTGGCGAATCGGGTGCGTAGGTTCGGATCCTGGAGCGAGGCTATGGCGCTGGGCAGCAACTCGCTGAATCGGTCGACCGGAAGCAGATATCCGTTGCGGCAGTGGGCGATCAGGTCGCGCGGGCCACCCGCGTCGGGGCCCACGACCGGCACGCCGCTGGCCAGGGCCTCCTGGACGACCTGACAGAACGTCTCGTGCTCACCGGCGTGAACCATGACATCCAGGCTGGCGTAGGCCTGTGCCAGCTCCCCGCCGCCCAGTTCGCCGGTGAAGATCGCCGAGGGCATCATGCGTTGCAGACGTGCCCGTTCGGGGCCGTCGCCCACGATGATCAACTGCACATCCGGGACGGCGTCCAGGACCGCCAGCCGCTCCACATGCTTCTCCGGGGCCAGGCGCCCGATGAAGCCCACCACCAGCCGCTCGTCAGCGGCCCAGGCCTCGCGCAGCTCCGCGCGCCGGGCCGAGGGGTTGAAGCGGGCGATATCCACGCCGCGCGCCCACCGGTGCACTCGCGGAATCCCGTGCTCGACAAGGTCTTCCACGGCGGCCGTGGACGGCGCGAGGGTGCGGGCCGCGCGCTGGTGGATCCGCCGGGTCCACGCCCAAGCCGCCCGGCGCGCCGGTCCGAGTCCGTAGCTCTGCGCGAATCCGGCGACGTCGGTCTGGTACACCGCGACGGCCGGAAGATCCAGGCGCAGCGCGGCCGACATCCCGCCGGCGCCCAGCAGGAACGGCGAGGCGAGGTGGACGATATCGGCGTCGAATCGCTCGATCGCCGCGGTGATGCCGGGTTGCGGCAGCCCGACGGGCAGCGAACTGATCTTCGGCGCCATCACCGCGGGCACCCGCACCACCGGGAACCGGCCGTGGGTACGCGGCGCCGGCGGCTGGCCGTGCACCGTATCGGGGGCGATGATCAGCGCGTCGTGGCCGTGCCGGTCCAGATGGTTGAGGACCTGAAGCACCGAGTTCACGACGCCGTTCATATTCGGCAGAAATGACTCCGAAACGATCGCTACACGCACACTTCAAGTGTGATCTTCGGGCGATTCACAGCAGTCACACATGCGTGACAGGCAACCGAAAATCCGGCAAACAGTTCCGCCTCTCCGCGACTCAGCGCGCGGCTGAGAGCCGTTGACCGTTGTGCACGCGTGGTGGCGGCTGGTGGCCGAGCCGATTTTGGGGGGTGCCCGGCAGCTTGCCGCTGTCTCGACCGTGGTGGTTCGGTTCCGCCTCTCCGCGACTCAGCGCGCGGCTGAGAGCCGTTGACCGTTGTGCATGCGTGGTGGCGGCTGGTGGCCGAGCCGATTTTGGGGGTGCCCGGCAGCTTGCCGCTGTCTCGACCGTGGTGGTTTCTTTGGCATCGCACGCATAAACGATGGTCAATGGTGTTCGGTTGCTGGCTGGAGGCGCGGAGGGGCGGCGAGTAGGCGAACTCGACGCACTATCCATAGCGTCGGCAGTGCTATCAGCCATACCACCACGATTACCGACAGGCACGGGATGATCGCTACGCGGGCGTCGCGGCCGGCTACGCGGACCAGCTCCGGGTCGGCTCGGCTGTATTCGACGTTGATTCGTTCGCCGACCGTCAGCTTGGTGGGGTACAGGACGCCGAGACGGGGGTTGTGGGTGACGCCGTCGGGGGTGACGAAGGTCACCGCCGAGCGTAACCGGCCCGCCGAGAGGACCTCCGCACTGGCCGTGCCCTTATCGGAGTTGATCGTGATGTCGTCGCGCCAGGCTGCCAGGACCAGCAGGATCGACAGCACGCTGATCGCCGTCGCGGCGATGAGCACGCCGATCCGGATCCGCCGCAATCGGGTCGAACGCCGGTGAGCAGACTGGCTGGTTTCCGACACGTCACCAGGCTATTGCATGGCTCCGATAGCGTGTGCGCCCATGTCCCGAAAATTCAGCTTCACCGTGTCATACAGCGTCCCGGTCGAGGAGCTTCACCGGGCGATCACCAGCGACGAGTTGTGGCAGTCCCGCTTCGAGGGGGCCGAGACCGCCACGTTGAACCTGTCGCATCCCGACGGTCCGGGAACCATCCACATCCGGATGACCGAAAAGGCGCGACCGGACAAGATTCCGGCGATCGTGCGCAAGGTGCTCAAGAACGATCTCGTGCTCGAACGCACCGACAACTGGGGCCCGCTGGACGGTGAGAGCGCGCGCGGCACCTTCGCCGCCACGTCGCAGGGCATCACCACCGAAATGGCCGGAACCTATGAGATGCGTTCTACCGCAGAGGGGTCGGAGGTCGAGGTGGCCGGCACCGTGGCGGTGAAGGTGCCGCTGGTCGGTGGGGCGATCGAGCCGCTGGCCGAGCAGGTGCAGCACCGCGTGGTCGAGAGCGAGCGCAAATTCATCCAGAAGTGGTTCGCCGCCAGGGCCGACGCCTGATCGGTGCCCTGTCTCTTGGTGTAGCTGCCCCTGGCACCCCGGCGTAGGTCCCTTGTCATCCCGGCGTGCTCTTGGCCGGGATCCACGGGGACCGTTGTGCACCAGTGGGTTTCCGCCAAAAGCATGCGGGAATGACGGGGCCGACTACTACTGTGCGCCGGGCCCGAAATCACCGCCGGTGTACTCCCGCTGCTCGACCAGGACGAGCCAATTCCCCGAGTTGTCCCGGATGATCGCCTCCACGCCGTAGGGCCGCTCCGACGGCGGCTGGATGAACTCCACGCCCTTGGCGGTCAGCTCCTCGAATGCCTTGTGACAGTCGTCGGTGGCCAGGCCCAGCGCGCCGTGCGTGCCGTCGGCCAGTGCGCGGCGGATGACCCCGGCCAGCTCCTCGCTCAGTGGCGGCCCGGGGACCATGAGCGTGATCTCGAGTTCGCGGTGGTCGGGATGGGCGATGGTGACCCAGCGGAAACCGTTGTCGCCCATGGTGACGTCGGTGGTTTCCACGAAGCCGAGCTTGTCGATGTACCAGTTCTTGGCCTCGGTCTGGTCGGTCACGTACACGGTGGCCAGTGAGACATGGGTGATGGTCGTCATGAGCTCAGGCTATGGGGCCGCGCCCCGGGCCCGCTTCTCCGAAATTGCGGAATCTACCGGCGATCGGACAGGCCGTGCATGAACACGTAGCAGCCCGGGATATGCGGCGCACCCTGCGCGACGAACTTCGCCTGATAGGCAGAGGGTGACATGCCGACCAGTTCGGTGAACCTGCGGCTGAACGACCCCAGGCTGCTGTAGCCGACCAGCATGCAGGCCTCGGTGACCGTGACGTTGGTGGCGCGCAGCAGATCCTGCGCCCGCTCGATGCGCCGCTCGGCCAGGTACAGCGCGGGCGTCTTACCGTAGGTGGCCGCGAAGCACCGCAGGAAGTGGTACTTGGACACACCGGCCGCGGCGGCCAGCCCGTCCAGGTCCAGCGGTTCGGCGTAGTGGCGATCGGCCAGATCCTTCGCCCGCCGCAGGTGGGGGAGCAGATCCTCCGGGACCGCCGGGCGGCGGGACGATCCGGGCCCGGCGTGGCCGGGCCGCTCGGCATCCCGCGCGGCGGCCATCAGGTGAAGGGGGCGAGTTCGTCGAATCGCAGGGAGGCGCGGCCCGCAGTGCGCCACAGGCGGGCGGTCAGGTCGGCGTCCTCCTCGGTGACCAGATTGCCCATCACGCGAACCGCTGTGTGCTGCAACAGCTTCGAACGCATCATCGGCGGCCCGCCGGCGGGCACCATGCGCGGGTGGGTGGCCAGGCCGGCGATGCGCCGGGCGACGGAGAACGTGCGGCCGTAGCGGGCGCGCAGCAGATCCGGCCACACCGTGGACAGATCGGGTTCGTCCAGCAGCCCGGCCAGTAGGTGCCCACCCTCGAGGCCGTAGTCGATGCCCTCCCCGTTGAGCGGATTCACGCATCCCGCCGCGTCGCCGACCAGCGCCCAATTACGTCCGCTGATTCCCGAGACCGCCCCGCCCATCGGCAGTAGCGCCGAGGCCACCGCCCGCGCCGAACCCTCGAATTCCCATTCCGTGCGACGTTGCGAAATATAGTGCTGAAGAAGTGGTTTCAGGGAAATATGGGACGGCCTGCGCTCGGTTGCCAGCGAACCGACGCCGATATTCACCTCGCCATTGCCGAGCGGGAACACCCAGCCGTATCCGGGCACGAGGGCGCCGTCGGCATCGCGTAATTCCAAATGCGAGGTGATCCATTCGTCATCACTGCGCGTGGAAGTGATGTAGGCGCGGGCGGCCACGCCGTACGCGTATCGCCGATGCCAGGTGCGGCCCAGCATTTTTCCGACCGGCGACCGGACGCCATCGGCAACGATCAATGTCCGGCAGGTGATTTCCCGCACATCACTACCGGTCTGTACCGAAACTCCGGTGACCCGATCGCCGTCGCGTGCGACGCTCACCACCCGTGCCCCGTCGGCCATGCGAGCACCCCAACGCACCGCGGTCTCCCGCAATTTGTCGTCGAGTTCCATCCGGGGACAGGCGCTCCCATAGGCCGGAAACGACCCGCCCGGCCAGGGCAGCAGCGCCTCCCGCCCGAATCCCGCCATCCGCAGTCCATGGTTGACCGTATGCCCGCGCAGCCACTCGCCCAGGCCCAGATGCTCCATCTCCGCGGTCGCGCGCGGGGTCAGGCCGTCCCCGCAGGTCTTGTCGCGCGGAAATACCGCCGCATCGGTGAGCAGCACTTCGCGGCCGCCCCGGGCCGCCCACGCGGCGGCCGCCGATCCCGCCGGACCCGCACCCACGACGAGCACATCGGCGTGCGCTGGCAGTGGAACGTCACCCGGAGAACCCATGCGGTCAATACTCGCAGCACTCGGTGAATCGCGGTGTATCAGGTCGCCGAGCGCTCGACGGGCGGGCCGGGTCGTCTGTGGCGTGTCACAGCGGTCACAGCTTTTCTTATCGTTGGGGTGTGTAATTGGCTGCCAAAGCGACAACTCGCTCGGTAACCCGGGATGCCAACGGTCAACGCTGGGAATTACCCGCTAGGTTCTTGGGTGTGGGGACAGACGCGGCAGTGGGAGACGGAATGAGTGCATCGGCCCAGAGCGGAGCGCAGCGGAGCGACCATTGGGCACAGGGTGATGAGGGCACTGTGGTTGGCGGGGTGGACCTCGGTGACCTCGAGCTCGCGTCGACCGTGCGCAACGGTCTGGCCCAGGTCGAGAAGCTCATGATCGCCGAGCTGTCGGACGGGGAGGAATTCTTGCTGGAGGCCGCGCTGCATCTGGCGCGCGCCGGCGGCAAGCGATTCCGGCCGCTGTTCACGATTCTCACCGGGCAACTGGGCCCGGATCCGACCAGTCCGGATCTGATCACCGCGGGCACCGTGGTCGAGCTGGTCCATCTGGCCACGCTCTACCACGACGACGTGATGGACGAGGCGTCCATGCGGCGCGGCGCGGACAGCGTGAATTCGCGCTGGGGCAACAGTGTGGCCATCCTGTCCGGCGACTATCTGTTCGCGCACGCCTCCCGGCTGGTGTCCAGCCTGGGCCCCGACGCGGTGCGGATCATCGCCGAGACCTTCGCCGAGCTGGTCACCGGGCAGATGCGCGAGACTCTCGGCGCCCAGCAGTCCCAGGATCCGGTCGAGCACTACCTGCGGGTGGTGTGGGAGAAGACGGGATCGTTGATCGCCGCGTCCGGGCGGTTCGGCGGCACGTTCTCCGGCTCGGATCGCGATCACGTCGAACGGCTGGCGCGGCTGGGCGATGCGGTCGGCACCGCATTCCAGATCTCCGACGACATCATCGATATCTCCTCGGCGTCCGAGCAGTCCGGTAAGACGCCGGGCACCGATCTGCGCGAGGGTGTGCATACCCTGCCGGTGCTCTACGCGCTGCGCGACGAGGGCGCCGAGGGCGACCGGCTGCGCAAGTTGCTTGCCCAACCCCTCGAATCCGATGCGGAGGTGGCCGAGGCGCTGGATCTGCTGTCGCGCTCGCGCGGCATGGTGCTGGCCAAGGAGAAGCTGCACGGCTACGCCGATATCGCGCACGCCGAGCTGTCCGCCCTGCCCTCGGGCCCGGCCAACGAGGCCCTCGAGCGACTGGTCCGCTACACCATCGAACGGGTCGGCTAGAGCTGGATCCGCACCCGCCTGGAAGTTCCCATCCTTCGCCGCCGGGCGCGTTCTCCGGTGGTTACGTTGTCGATGTATCGTGCGAGTTTGTGAGCAGGATCTGCCGCAGTTCGGAAACCTGATCCCGTTGTCAGTCGTTGACCTGGTGTAACGCATTTCGGTGAGAGGTGGCGGCGATGCACGGTGGCTTTGCGAACGGATTCAAGACCTTCGCGCTGATGGTGGGTATGTCCGCGCTGATCGTAGTCATCGGCGCGCTGTTCCGTAACCCGACGATCTTGGTGATCGCGATCGTGCTGGCCGTCGGTATGAACGCCTACGCCTATTTCAACAGCGACCGGCTGGCCCTGCGGGCGATGCACGCCCAGCCGGTGTCCGAACTCGAGGCGCCGGTCATCTACAAGATCGTGCGCGAACTGGCCACCGCCGCGCGCCAGCCGATGCCGCGGCTGTACATCAGCCCGACCGCGGCACCCAACGCCTTCGCGACCGGTCGCAGCCCACGTCACGCGGCCGTGTGCTGCACCAGCGGCATCCTGCAGATCCTGGACGAGCGGGAGCTGCGCGCGGTGCTGGGGCACGAGCTGTCGCATGTGTACAACCGCGACATCCTGATCTCCTCGGTGGCCGGTGCGCTGGCCGCGGTGATCTCCGGCCTGGCCAACCTGGCCTTCTTCGCGGGCATGTTCGGCGGCGGCAACAACCGCGACGGCGAAGGTCCGGGCGTTATCGGCGTGCTGCTGGTTTCGCTGCTCGGCCCGATCGCCGCGACGCTGATCAAACTGGCCGTATCGCGCTCGCGTGAGTATCAGGCCGACCAGGACGGCGCGCAGCTCACCGGCGACCCGCTGGCACTGGCCTCGGCGCTGCGCAAGCTGGAGCGCGGCGTGGCCGCGGCTCCTCTCCCGCCGGAGCCGCAGCTCACCGCGCAATCACACCTGATGATCGCCAACCCGTTCCGGGCCGGCGACCGCATGGCTCGCTGGTTCTCGACACACCCGCCCATGGCCGAGCGAATCGCCCGGCTGGAGGCGATGGCGGGCGGCCCCCGGCACTGACGGTGAGGTCCGTCAGCGGTAGTTGACGAACTGCAGGGCCACCTCGAAGTCGCCGTTCTTCAGCAGGGAGATGACGGCCTGGAGGTCGTCTCGGTTCTTGCTCGTGACGCGCAGTTCCTCACCCTGGATCTGGGCCTTGACGCTCTTGGGGCCCTCGTCGCGGATCTTCTTGGCGATCTTCTTGGCGTTCTCCGACGAGATGCCCTGCACCAGGGTGCCGGTGATTTTGTACACCTTGCCCGAGGCCTGCGGGTCGCCGGTCTCGAAGGCCTTGAGCGAGATGTCGCGGCGGATCAGCTTCTCCTTGAACACGTCCAAGGCGGCCTTGACGCGGTCCTCCGACGCGGCGGAGAGCACGATCTTTTCCTCACCGGACCACTCGATGCTCGCCTCCGTGCCCCGGAAGTCGTAGCGGGTGTTCAACTCCTTGGCGGCCTGGTTGAGGGCGTTGTCGACCTCCTGCCGGTCGACCTTGCTGACGACATCGAATGAGGAATCGGCCACACTGCGCTCCTGTCTCACTAGGGGGTTGAGGTTCGACGCTACTGGCGCGAACGACCGCGCGCTAGTTCGTTCGACCAGCTTGTCGTTATCGCCGTCAACGTATCGGTGTTATCGTCGCGAACGGCCTGAGAATACGCCCCTGGCCTGCCGGTTTGCATCCAGGGGTCCTCATCGTTGTATTCTGCTCTGCGCGCTCATCGAGCGTGTTCGGCGGATTGCCCGAGCGGCCAAAGGGAGCTGACTGTAAATCAGCCGCGCAAGCTTCGGAGGTTCGAATCCTTCATCCGCCACCGAAGACCCCCCGTGGACCAGTCCACGGGGGGTCTTTCGTTTCACCGCATCCGGCCACCCGCTGCGATGATCGGCGAAACCGGGCCTGACCTCACGGTTTGGTGAGAGGGCTTGTCAGTGTGTAACCTCGTTCAAGGCTTCGGCGCCCCGGATGTGAGTGATCGACATCAGGAGCGCGAGTTGCCATGCCCCCTTAGCTCAGTCGGCAGAGCGTTTCCATGGTAAGGAAAAGGTCAACGGTTCGATTCCGTTAGGGGGCTCGCCGGATTGCCGGTGGTGACCGTCGGCATCTCCAGGGCCCGGGCGCCATCGCAAGCCGACCCTATGGCGGTGTAGCTCAGTCGGTAGAGCAAACGACTCATAATCGTTGTGTCGCCGGTTCAAGTCCGGCCATCGCTACAACAACCGATACCTCCCCGTCAGGTTGACCCGAAAGAAGGCATATCGTGGCCGCGAAGTCCACTGATGTCCGGCCAAAGATCACCTTGGCCTGCGAGCAGTGCAAGCACCGCAACTACATCACCAAGAAGAACCGGCGTAACGACCCGGATCGGCTGGAACTGAAGAAGTTCTGCCCGAACTGCGGCACGCACCGCGCGCACCGCGAATCTCGCTAGTATTCCAACTCGCGTGCGACTTCCGCGCGCGACGCCGGTGACGGACCGAACAGGAAGCTCGTGTAGCCGCCAGGTCCCCGCGTGCGTCGTGACGAGAGCCGATCTTCACTGCCGGAGCAGGGTTTAATCCCGCTCCGGCATTTGGCGTATCCGTGGTCGTCGGCGCTCCGGCCGATCCCGTAAACGGGTCAGATAGGGTTTGCCTCCGTGACAACACAAGCCGACACTGCCGCGCCCACCGAGGAGAAGTTCGATCCTGCGGCCCACGCCGCGGCCATGGTCGGTCACCACTACCGCGTCGACGACTACTACGAGGTCGGCCGCGAGAAGGTGCGCGAATATGCCCGCGCCGTGCAGGACTACCACCCGGTGCACTGGGACGAGGCCGCCGCCGCCGAATACGGTTACGACGGCATGGTGGCGCCGGTGACCTTCATCTCGCTGGTCGGCATCCTGGCCCAGCAGAAGCTGTTCGAGCAGATCGTGACGGGTTATGACCTGAGCCAGATCATGCAGGCCGACCAGATTCTCGAATTCCACCGCCCGATCCGGGTCGGCGACCAGCTGGTGTGCGACGTGTATCTGCACTCGTTCCGCCAGGCCCCCGGCGGCGCGGACATGATCGTGACCAAGAACATCGTCACCTCGCGCGACGAGCTGGTGATGACGACCTACACCACCCTGGTCGGGCGCAGCGGCGGTGATGTCGACCCGAATATCGACCAGGCCGTGCGCGGACTGCTGATGCACGGGATCGGGCAGGGGCCGGACGATCAGCAGCGCGCCACGCCGCCGGTCAGCGAGCCGCCGGTGCCGGTCGCCAGCGTCCCGGAGGTGCGGCCCAGTAAGCACGCTGTGCGTTTCGAGGACGCGGTCGTGGGGGCCGAACTGCCGACGCGCGTGGTCAGGCTGACCCGCGGCGATCTGGTCAACTACGCGGGTGTCTCGGGCGATGCGAACCCGATCCACTGGAGCGACGACGTGATCAAGCTCGTCGGCCTGGACAACGTGGTCGCGCACGGCATGCTGACCATGGGCTTGGGCGGCGGTTTCGTCACCTCGTGGCTGGGCGATCCGGGTGCGATGAAGGAGTACAACGTCCGGTTCACCAGCCCGGTCTACGTGGGCGCCGATCGGCCGGCCGAGATCGAGTACTCCGGCAAGATCAAGTCGGTCGATCCCGAGACTCGCACCGCCGTCGTCGCGATCGTCGCCAAGTCCGAAGGGCGCAAGATCTTCGGGCGCGCGACGGCGACAGTGCAGCTGGGCTGAGGTGTTTCGCCGCCCGACCACCCGGATTGGCAATGCGCGGGCGGCGTACCGTACACTCGGGACTCTGGGGATCACCAGCCGCTGCGCGCTGCTCTGAAGGGGCTGGTTTCCGGCGGATAGTTCGTCGGGGCCGGTAACCGCAGGGGCGGCGCGCGTGTTGTGTGCCAGGCGTGTACAACTGCATGCAAGACAACTGAATAGCACGGTGCTGGAATAGATCCAGCCGAAGGGGCGTAGCTCAATTGGCAGAGCAGCGGTCTCCAAAACCGCAGGTTGCAGGTTCAAGTCCTGTCGCCCCTGCACTCGTAGTGACTGCTTGCAGGTCGCTCGAAAGGGTCAGCACGCCAGCGACGAGAGAGGATCGACGTGTCCGATGACGATGACACCGACGCGGTGACTCGTCCGAGCGGCAAGCGGTCGTCTCGGCGGGCTCGCACTGCCTCGTCGGAACACGACACGGGTTCGGTCGCCACGATCGAGCGCGGTTCCCGGGACGACGCGGTCAAGCCGAAGACGTCCAAGCCGTCCGACAAGAAGAAGACGGCCAAGGGCGGTGGTAATCCGCTCAAACGCCTGGTGAAGTTCCTGAAAGAGGTTTTCCAGGAGCTGCGCAAGGTCATCTGGCCGAACCGCAAGCAGATGGTCACCTATACGACTGTGGTCTTGGTGTTCGTGATCTTCACGGTTGCGTTCATCGCCGGGTTGGATCTGGCGCTCATCAAGGGTGTCAACTGGCTGTTCGGCTAGCTGACCGTCGGCGCCGGATACCATCCCACCCAGGTGGGAATAGGTATAGTCCATTTCCGGCACGCACGGAGGAAGTTAGTGACGACACAAGGAGCGAGTGCGCAGTGAGCACCCCGGAGAACGGCACAACCGAGGAATTCGCGATCGACGACGTGGAGGAATTCGCCGCGCCGGAGGTCGACGAGGCCCCGGAGGCCGAGCCCGTCGAGGAGGCACCTGCCGCACCCGCCGAATCCGCCGACGAGACGATCGACCCGGTCGCCGCGATGAAGGCCGCGCTGCGTCGCGCGCCCGGCGACTGGTACGTCATCCACTCGTATGCCGGTTACGAGAACAAGGTCAAGGCCAACCTCGAGACTCGCGTGCAGAACCTCGGCCTCGAGGATTACATCTTCCAGGTCGAGGTGCCCACCGAGCAGGTCACCGAGATCAAGAACGGCCAGCGCAAGAACGTGCAGCGCAAGGTGCTGCCGGGCTACATCCTGGTCCGCATGGATCTGAACGACGAATCGTGGGGCGCGGTGCGCAACACGCCGGGCGTCACCGGATTCGTCGGCGCCACCTCGCGTCCCTCGCCGCTGTCCATCGACGACGTGGTGAAGTTCCTGGTCCCGGCCGATCAGCAGCAGAAGAAGCCCGCCGCCTCGGCGGGTGCCGCCGCCTCCGATTCGGCCGTCGAGCCGCTGACCAAGCCGGCCATCGAGGTCGATTTCGAGATCGGCGAGTCGGTCATGGTGCAGGACGGCCCGTTCGCTACGCTGCCCGCCAGCATCTCCGAGATCAACGCCGAGCAGCAGAAGCTCAAGGTGCTGGTGTCGATCTTCGGTCGCGAGACCCCGGTCGAACTCTCGTTCACCCAGGTCTCCAAGATCTGACGCCGGGGCAATTCGTTGCCCTGGTCGGTCGCCTACTAGACTTGTCGGGTTGCGTCTCGGCTGGGCCGTGGGCGCACATCCCGGATAAGGCTTACGGGAATTCGTAAGGAACCTAACCAAGGAAGAAAGATGCCCCCCAAGAAGAAGAAGG
This sequence comes from Nocardia alni, assembly GCF_019038435.1. Taxonomy (GTDB): domain Bacteria; phylum Actinomycetota; class Actinomycetes; order Mycobacteriales; family Mycobacteriaceae; genus Nocardia; species Nocardia alni. Next base: position 23,517 of record NZ_JAGPOX010000050.1, on the reverse strand, counting down.
TCTCTGGGCTCATCAAGCTCCAGATCCAGGCCGGCGCCGCGAACCCGGCTCCGCCGGTCGGTCCCGCGCTGGGCCAGCACGGCGTCAACATCATGGAGTTCTGCAAGGCGTACAACGCCGCGACCGAGTCGCAGCGTGGCAACGTCATCCCGGTCGAGATCACGGTCTACGAAGACCGCTCGTTCGACTTCAAGCTGAAGACCCCCCCCGCCGCCAGGCTGCTGCTCAAGGCCGCCGGTGTGCAGAAGGGTTCGGCCGAGCCGCACAAGACCAAGGTCGCGAAGGTCACCATGGATCAGATCCGGGAGATCGCCAAGACCAAGCAGGAAGATCTGAACGCCAAGGATCTCGATCAGGCGTCGAAGATCATCGCGGGCACCGCTCGCTCGATGGGTATCACCGTCGCCGACTGATTCGCCGCCCGGCCACACGTATGCCGGGATGACGAAAGGTGGGAGGGACGGCCAGTCCCGTACCACTGCTGACTCCAGAACAGGACAGATAATCATGGCAAAACGAAGCAAGGCTTATCTCGAGGCGGCCGCCAAGGTCGACCGCGCCGCGCTGTACTCCCCGCTGACGGCCGCGCGCCTGGCGAAGGAGACCTCCACCAAGAAGACCGACGCCACCGTCGAGGTCGCCGTGCGCCTGGGTGTCGACCCGCGCAAGGCCGACCAGATGGTCCGCGGCACCGTCAACCTGCCGCACGGCACCGGTAAGACCGCCCGCGTCATCGTGTTCGCGGTCGGCGACAAGGCCGCCGAGGCCGAGGCCGCCGGTGCGGACGCCGTGGGCGCCGAGGATCTGATCGAGCGCATCCAGGGCGGCTGGCTGGACTTCGACGCCGCGATCGCCACCCCGGACCAGATGGCCAAGGTCGGCCGCATCGCGCGCGTGCTCGGCCCGCGAGGCCTGATGCCGAACCCGAAGACGGGCACGGTCACCCCCGATGTGACCAAGGCCGTCAACGACATCAAGGGCGGCAAGATCAACTTCCGCGTCGACAAGCAGGCCAACCTGCACTTCGTGATCGGCAAGGCGTCCTTCGACGACGCCAAGCTGGTGGAGAACTACGGCGCCGCGCTCGAGGAGATCCTGCGTGTGAAGCCCTCCACCGCGAAGGGCCGCTACGTCAAGAAGGTGACGATTTCGACGAACACCGGCCCGGGCATCCCGGTGGACCCGAACCGCACCCGCAACTTTACCGAAGAGGACGCGTAGTCGCGTAAGACTCGTCAGGGCCGGTACGAATCTCGTACCGGCCCTTCGTGTTTCGAGATCACGGCCAACAGTATGCCGGGATGACAAGAGGGTCCGAGTCTTTGCCGGAACCTCGTTTTGGCTGGATAGACAGGTCGCTGCTATGCTGGTCGACGGTCGTTGGCTCGTCCGGCGATCACCCCCAATCGTTCTACCGAAGACCGTTGGTCGCTGCCGGTGCTGGTTCCAGTGCAGGCAGCTGAAGGTCCGGCGTTATCGCTGGCGGCCCACGCAGGGAGAGCCGAGGTCGGGAAGGCTACGGGCTCGAGGTCCGTGAATTCTTGTGCGCCCCGGAACGCTCTGCGTTCGGGGCGTTTTTCGTACCGCCACCTCTTGCGTGAATCGGTAGCTGGGTCCTGGTTCGCCGGGACGACGAAACATATTCGAACCGACATCCAGAGAGGAGGCGAAGTATGGTTAAAAGCTGGAAGGTCGAGGAAGTCGCGGAGATCACGGAGCATTTCAAGGGCTCTACCGCCACAGTTGTCACGGAATATCGTGGCCTGTCGGTCGGCAAGATCACCGAGCTGCGTCGTGCCCTGGGCGATAACGCCACCTACTCCGTCGCCAAGAACACCCTGGTCAAGCGTGCGGCGGCCGAGGCCGGCGTCACTGGCCTGGATGAGTTGTTCGTCGGGCCGACCGCCATCACCTTTATCAAGGGTGAGCCGGTCGACGCCGCGAAGGCGCTCAAGACCTTCGCCAAGGACAACAAGTCGCTGATCATCAAGGGCGGCTACATGGACGGCGCGCCGCTGTCCGTGTCCGAGGTCGAGAAGATCGCCGACCTGGAGTCCCGCGAGGTCCTGCTGTCCAAGCTGGCGGGCGCCATGAAGGGCAACCTGTCCAAGGCTGCCAGTCTGTTCGCCGCGCCCGCCGGGCAGGTCGTGCGCCTGTTCGCCGCGCTCGAGGACAAGCAGCGCGCTGCCGGCGGCGAAGCCGCTCCGGTCGACGCCGCCGAATAACCCACCACCCCAATACTTTTCCCGTTCACGCGGGAATTACATCGAAAGGAAGCCAACATGGCCAACGTTGACGAGCTGCTGGAGACCATCGGCGGCATGACCCTGCTCGAGCTGTCGGACTTCGTCAAGAAGTTCGAGGAGAAGTTCGAGGTTACCGCCGCTGCTCCGGTCGCGGTGGCCGCTGCCGCCGGTGGCGCTGCTCCGGTCGACGCCGTCGAGGAGCAGGACGAGTTCGACGTCGTGCTCGAGGGCGCCGGCGACAAGAAGATCCAGGTCATCAAGGTCGTGCGTGAGATCGTCTCCGGCCTGGGCCTGAAGGAGGCCAAGGACCTCGTCGAGAGCGCCCCGAAGCCGATCCTGGAGAAGGTCGCCAAGGATGCCGCCGAGGCTGCCAAGGCGAAGCTGGAAGAGGCCGGCGCCAAGGTCTCGGTCAAGTAGGACTGTCTCCAACTCTCGGACTCTCATGGGGCTTCACCCCTGAAACCCCCGGGACAGAAGGCATTTAGGATTCACCTGGAGGTTTGCTCTGAAACCCCCGGTGTGAAACCTCACGAGGCGGGTGGTTCCCTATGGGGGAGCCGCCCGCCTCGGCGTTTTCCTGATTGAAACACGTTCTCGCAGGTCAGATCTGCCGAGGCAATAAAAAGGAGTAGATTACTTCTTACTCACCGGTAGGTTGGTCTGGGATTGCTGGATTTCATGCGATACAGTGACCGCACCCAGTGCGACGCGTCACATCGCTCTGTGATGGATCGCCCCAGCTCGGCGGCGGTTTCCGGTCGAGTCCTTTCGATCGGTCGCTCGGCGCGTCGGGGGGTCGCTCGTAGCGAAGAAATAGTGGAGGTTGGCGTGGGCGTCGAAGTCCGGACCGAGGGTGTTACCAAATCCTTCGGCTCCCAGCGTATTTGGCAGGATGTCACCCTGACGCTGCCGTCCGGCGAGGTCAGCGCCCTGCTGGGCCCGTCGGGTACCGGTAAGTCGGTGTTCCTCAAGTCGCTGATCGGCCTGCTGCGCCCCGAGCGCGGGTCGATCTTCATCGACGGGACCGACATCACCACCTGCTCCAACAAGGAGCTCTACGAAATTCGCAAGCTGTTCGGTGTGCTGTTCCAGGACGGCGCGCTGTTCGGCTCGATGAATCTGTTCGACAACACCGCGTTCCCGTTGCGCGAACACACCAAGAAGAGCGAATCCGAGATCCGCCAGATCGTCATGGAGAAGCTCGAACTGACCGGTCTGCTGGGCGCGGAGAACAAGCTGCCCGGCGAGATCTCCGGTGGTATGCGCAAACGCGCCGGCCTGGCCCGTGCGCTCGTGCTCGACCCGCAGATCATCCTGGTCGACGAGCCGGACTCGGGCCTGGATCCGGTGCGCACCACCTATCTTTCGCAGCTGTTGATCGATATCAACGCGCAGATCGACGCGACGATCCTGATCGTCACGCACAACATCAACCTGGCCCGCTCGGTCCCGGACAACATCGGCATGCTGTTCCGCCGCCAGCTGGTCATGTTCGGCCCGCGCGAGGTGCTGCTCACCTCGGAGGAGCCGGTGGTCAAGCAGTTCCTCAACGGCTACATGGTCGGTCCGATCGGTATGTCGGAGGAGAAGGACGAGGCCCAGATGGCCCGCGAGCAGGCTCTGGCCGAGGCGGGTCACTACGACAACGGCACCGACGAGATCGAGGGCATCATCCCGCAGATGAAGGCCACGCCCGGTATGCCGGTGCGCCAAGGCGTCGATCGCCGTCGCCGCAGGGTCATGGAAATCATGCATACCCTGCCGCATGCGGCCCAGGTCGCGATCCAGGAATCCATGGAGGAGAACGGCGATACACAAGTGTTGCCCGCCTACTCCGGAAACCCAGCACAATACCCGGGCAACGCGACCGAGGCCACCGTGCGACACAACCCGACTAACGGGTAACATACGCGACCGTGAATCAGACCCTGACGCGGCTACGCACCCCGGTCGAGTCGGGCTTTGCACAGGCCGGAAACATCTTTGCGCTCTTACTGAGTGTTGCCCGTAAGACGTTCGTCCGTCCGTTCCAGTGGCGCGAGTTCATCGGGCAGTCGTGGTTCATCGCGAGTGTGTCGATTCTGCCCGCGGCACTGGTGGCAATCCCGTTCGGCGCCGTGGTGGCGTTGCAGACCGGTTCGCTCATCAAACAGCTCGGCGCCGAGTCGTTCACCGGTGCGACGAGCGTGCTGGCTACCGTCCAGCAGGCCGCACCCGTGGTCACTGCGCTGATCATCGCCGGCGCCGCGGGTTCGGCCGTGGCCGCCGATCTGGGCTCGCGCACCATTCGCGAGGAGATCGACGCGATGGAGGTGCTGGGCATCGATCCGATCCAGCGCCTTGTCGTCCCGCGTGTCCTGGGCATGATGCTGATTTCGCTGTTGCTCAATGGCATGGTGTCGGTTGTGGGCATCTGTGGTGGCTACTTCTTCAACGTCCTGCTGCAGGGCGGCACGCCCGGCGCCTACCTGGCGTCGTTCAACGCACTGGCCCAGCTGCCGGACCTGTGGATCGGTGAGATCAAGGCGCTGATATTCGGCCTGCTCGCCGGGGTCATCGCCGCATACAAAGGCTTGAATCCCAAGGGGGGACCGAAAGGAGTAGGTGACGCGGTGAACCAATCCGTGGTGATCACCTTCCTGGTTCTCTTCTTCGTCAATCTCGTGCTGACGTTGGTTTACCTGCAGATCGTCCCGGCTAAGGGCTCCTGAACATGGTTGTTGCGCACCGATCCTCCAAGAGTCTGCGCCGGATCGGCAGTATCGTGCGTTCGCCGGTCGATCTCATCGACCGCGCGGGCGATCAAATGGCCTTCTACTCCAAGGCGATCGCGTGGATTCCGCGCACCCTTGTGCACTACCGCAAGGAGGTCACGCGGCTGCTGGCCGAGGTCACCTTCGGTTCCGGTGCGCTCGCGGTCATCGGCGGCACCATCGGCGTGGTCGTGATGATGTCGGCCTCGGTCGGCGTCGTGGTGGGCCTGCAGGGCTTCAAGGCGCTGGACGCCCTGGGCTCCTCGGTCCTGACCGGCTTCCTGACCGGCTACATCAACACCCGTGAGCTGGCGCCCCTGGTCGCGGCCCTGGCGTTGTCGGCGACGGTCGGCTGTGGTTTCACCGCGCAATTGGGCGCGATGCGGATCTCCGAGGAGATCGACGCGCTCGAGGTGATGGCGGTGCCGGGCGTGCCGTTCCTGGTGACCACCAGGGTGATCGCCGGATTCGTGGCGGTGATCCCGCTGTACATCGTGGGTCTGCTCGGCACGTTCGTAGCCTCACGCCAGATCAACGTGTGGTTCGAGGGCCAATCCTCCGGCGCCTACGACCACTACTTCAGCCTGTTCCTGCCACCGCAGGACGTCCTGTATTCATTCCTGAAGGTCCTCATATTCGCCTTCGTGATCATCCTGATCCACTGCTACTACGGCTTCACCGCCACCGGCGGCCCAGCGGGCGTCGGCGTAGCGGTAGGCCGCGCAGTCCGCGCGTCCATCGTCCTGATCAACATCCTCGACTTCTTCCTGAGCCTCGCCATCTGGGGAACCACGACGACTGTGAGGGTCGCCGGATGAGCAATGCCAGAGAAACCACCGCGGTCGGGACAACGGCAAGCTGCCGGGTACCCCCGAAATCGGCTCGGCTGTCAACCGCCGGCACGCATGCACGCCAGTCGACGGCTCCTAGCTGTGCGCTTAAGTCGCGGAGAGGCGGACAAGCATGAGCGCGGCCGGCGTGCAGTTCTGGCGGTCGACCGAGAAACTGCGCACGCGCACGCTCGGGGTGCTGTTCTTCGTGGTGATGGCGTTATTCCTCTGGACGACGATCGCCATCTACAACAAGGTTTTCACCCCCGTGGTGAAGGTCGATCTGATCACGGACTCGGTCGGCAACGCGCTGACGCGCGACGCGGACGTGAAGGTGCGTGGGGTCGTCGTCGGGGAGGTGCGCGGCAGCGAGCCCTCCGGTGATCAGGTCACCCTGCAGTTGGCGATCGATCCGAGTAAGGCGAGCGAGATCCCGTCGAACGTCACTGCGCGGCTGCTGCCCAAGACGCTGTTCGGCGAGCGCTATGTGGATCTGACGTGGCCCAAGCAGCCGGCCGGGCATCTCGAGGCGGGGATGACCCTGCATCAGGATGCCAGCGGTAACGCCGTCGAGGTCAGCCAGCTGCTGGACAGCGTGATGCCGCTGCTGCAGGCGATTCCGCCGCAGTACCTGTCCTCCACCCTGGGCGCGCTGTCGCAGGCCCTCGGTGGGCAGGGCGAGGAGCTCGGCCACACGGTGGACCGGCTGGACACCATCTTCCACGGGCTCAACTCCGTCATGCCCGCGCTGCAGGGCGATATCCACAACTTCGCCACCGTCGCGGACACCTACGCCGACGCGCTGCCGCAGCTGGTCGACTCGCTCGACAACCTGCGCGCGCTCAACGCCACGGTGGTGCAGAAGCGTTCGCAGCTCGACACGCTGTACCAGACGCTGACCCCGGCCTCCGCGCAGACGGCGGACTTCCTGAACGCCAACCGCGACAACATCATCGACGTGGCCGCCGATTCGCACGAGGCGCTGCAGATGCTGGCCTACTACTCGCCCGAATACGCCTGCACCTTCAAGAATTTCGCGCAGCAGAAGCCGCGTATCGACGCGATCTTCGGCAAGGGCACCGATATGCCCGGCTCGCGCGTCTCGATCAAGTTCGTCAACACCCGCGGCAAGTATCTGCCGAATCAGGACGAGCCGCGCTGGTTCAACGGCTCGGCGCCGCCGGTCTGCTTTCCGGAGTTCCCGAACGGTGAGGACTCCGGCCAGTACCCGACCGGCAGCTCGCTCAACGACGGCTCCTACCAGACGCCGACCCGCTTCCCGGGTGATCCGAACATCGGCAAGCTCCCGCCGGCTCAGTTCTCCGTGTTCGGCGCGCAACCCGCCAGCCTGGCCGGCTCGCCGGCGGAAGAGCACGCGCTCGGCGCGATCTATGGTGCGGCGAACGGAGTGTCGCCCAGTCAGGTACCGGCCTGGGTGTCGCGGATCGGCGCACCCGCACTGCGTGGGAGTGAGGTGAGTGTGAAGTGAAGGACGCACTGCGCGGCATGAGCGGACCGCTGACCAAACTCGTCATCTTCATCGTGGTGACGGTCTTCCTGACGGCCGTACTGGGCCTGACGATCGCCAACTACACCGGCGGCGGCACCACCTTCCACGCGATGTTCACCGATGTGACCTCGCTGAACAAAGGTGACGAGGTGCGTATCGCCGGAGTGCGGGTGGGTAAGGTCACCAAGATCGCCGTGGTCGATCGCGATCAGGCGAAGGTGGACTTCCAGCTCAACGATCGCGACTCGCTGCCCGCCTCGACGATCGCCACCATCCGCTACCGGAACCTGGTCGGCCAGCGCTACATCTCACTGAGCGAGGGCACCGGCGAACAGGGCCGCAAGCTCAACTCGGGCGCGACGATCGGCCTGGACCACACCCGTCCGGCGCTGAACCTGACCACGCTGTTCAACGGGTTCCGCCCGCTGTTCCAGACGCTGTCGGCCGATGACGTGAACAAGCTGTCCTACGAGATCATCCAGGTGTTCCAGGGGGAGAAGGGCACCATCAAGGATCTGGTGGGCAATACCGCGATCCTGACCAACAAGATCGCCGACAAGGATGCGGTGATCGGCGAGATCGTGCAGAACCTCAATGCCATCCTGGACGCTGTCAACAAGAAGGACGGCGCCCTCAACGATCTGATCGTCAATACCGAGGCGCTGGTCAGCGGGCTGAACGCCGAGCGAGGCACCATCGGTTCCGCGGTGAGCTCGCTGGGCAACCTGGCCTCGGCGACCGCGGACCTGCTCAGGCCGACCGTGCCGACCCTGCAGGGGTCGATCGCCGGACTGAGCCAGCTCACCGGAACGATCGACAACCGCTCCGACGATGTGAACCAGACGTTGACTAATCTGCCGATCAAGATGGAGAAGCTGGGCCGAGCGGCCAGTTACGGCTCCTGGTTCCAGTTCTATCTGTGCGGCATCGACGTCGTCGCCGGACCGGGAATGAAGGACGCCGGGAACCTGAACATGCCTCCGGCCATCGCGAATATGCCGACGGTCAACCAGCCGGTCTACACCAACCCCGCGCCGCGGTGCCATGGGCAGGGTGGTCGCTGATGGACGAGCGGACTCTGCTGGGCAAGCGCAGCCCCGCGTTCATGGGCGCGCTGAGCCTGTTCCTGGTGCTACTGATCACGTTGTCCGTGTTCTATCTGAATCAGCTACCGCTGCTGGGCGCGGGCACCAAGTACACCGCCGACTTCTCGGAGGCCGCAGGGCTGAAGAAGGGCGACGAGGTGCGCATCGCCGGGGTCAAGGTCGGCGACGTCAGCGGTGTGGATCTGAACGGCGATCACGTGGTCGTCACCTTCCGCACCAAGGACGCCTGGATCGGGAACGACACCACGGCCTCGATCCAGATCAAGACCGTGCTCGGGCAGAAGTATCTGGCGCTGGACCCGCAGGGTTCCGGCACCGCCGACCCTTCGAAGGCGATTCCGCTGTCGCGCACGGTATCTCCCTACGACGTGACCGAGGCGTTCGAGCAGACCGCCCGGGATATCGAGCAGACCGACACCGCCCAGCTCGCCAAGAGCATGGAGGTGCTCTCGGACGCGTTCTCCGAGACCCCGCCGGAGATCCGCGGCTCGATCGACGGCGTCGCGCGACTGTCGGCGACCCTGGCCAAGCGTGACGAGCAGCTCAAGCAGCTGTTCGCCGCGACCAACAAGACCACCAAGGTGCTGGCCGACCGCAACGCGGAATTCGAGCGGCTGCTGGCCAACGGCGGTCAGCTGCTGGCCGAGTTGAACATTCGCCAGCAGGCCATCGCACAGCTGCTCAAGGGCGCCAAGACCATCGCGATCGAGCTGGAAACGCTGGTCCACGACAACGAGCAGCAGATCGGCCCGGCGCTGACCAACCTGCTCGGGGCCATCAACCTGCTGAACAACAACCAGCAGAACATCTCCAAGACGCTGACGCTGGCCGCACCGTTCTACAACCTGTACGCGAACGTGCTGGGCACCGGTCGCTGGTTCGACGCGGTGATCGTCAACCTGATCCCGCCCGCGCTGCCGGAGATCCCGGGTGACCGCCCGCCGATCCGGAACCTGAACGTGGGAGGCAACTGATGGAACCCGAGTTAGGGTCCGACGTGGGCTCCGCCGACCCGCCCACCGAGCAGTTCCGGGTGCGGCCGTCCGCATCGGGTGCCCGTGCGGGATCGAAGGCGAACGAGGCCGCGGCAGCCGAGACGGGTGCGGCCGCATCGGCTGGGGCCGGGGCGGCTGCGGCGAACTCCGACGACGCGCCGACCCAGCAGTTCGCGGTGCAGTCCGCCGCGTCGAGCGCCGCGGACGCGTCGCACGAGCCGGAGAACGCCGAATCGCCCACCGAACTGCTTCCGGTGACGGCATCGGGGTCGGGCGGACAGCCGCCCACCTCGGGCGGCGGGGGTGCGTCCGGGTCCGGCGGATCCGGGCGCTTCGACCCACTGGCCGTGATTCGCCGATCCTCCCGGGGTGCGAAGATTCTCATGTCCGGCGGCCTGGTCCTGGTCATCGTGCTGGCCGGGGTGCTCTGGTGGATGTTCGACACCCTGGAGACCACCCGGATCACCGCGTACTTCGACAAGTCGATCGGCATCTACCAGGGTTCGGATGTGCGGATCCTGGGTGTGCCGGTGGGCAAGGTGGATTCGGTGACACCGATGGGCGACCAGGTGAAGGTCGTCATGAGCGTGGACCGCAAGTACAGCATTCCGGCCGACGCCGAGGCCGCGCAGATCACCCCGTCGGTGGTGTCCGACAGGTACATCCAGCTCACCCCGGTCTACAAGGGCGGTCCGAAGATGGGCCGCGACGCGACCATTCCGAAGGATCGCACCGCGACCCCGGTCGAGGTGGATCAGCTCTACAAGTCGATCGCGAAGCTCTCGGACGACCTGGGCCCCAACGGCGCCAACAAGAACGGCGCGGTGAATCAGCTGGTCCGCACCGGCGCCGCCAACCTGGCCGGTAACGGGGACGCGCTGGCCAACAGCATCACTCAGCTCTCGCACGCGGCCAGCTACCTGTCCGACGCGCGCGGCGACATCTTCGGCACCATCAAGAACCTGCAGGTCTTCGTGCACACCCTGGCGGTGAACGACGCCCAGGTGCGCGATTTCAACTCACAGCTGGCGGATCTGGCCGGATTCCTGGCCTCGGAGCGTCAGGATCTGGGGCAGGCGCTGAACCTGCTGTCGGTGGCGCTGGGCGATGTGGCCCGATTCGTCGACAACAACCGGGATCTGGTGGCCAGCAACGCGCAGGCGCTGACCAAGCTCACCCAGACGCTGGCGAATCAGCGCGACGATCTGGCCAATGCGCTGCCGGTGCTGCCGACCGCGCTGAGCGACCTGATCAACGTGCACAACGGCGAGTCCGGAACCCTGGACATGCGCACCAACTTCACCGATCTGCAGAACCCGTTCGGCACGATCTGCAAGCTGCTCGATCTGGGCCAATTGCGTCCGGGTGATCCGAAGTTCGAGGCGATCAGCCACCAGCTCGGCCCGATCCTGAATCAGTGCCGCAACATCACCGACCAGATCAGGTCCGGCGTCGTCACGCCCTCGCTGATCCTGCCGTTCGGCATCCTGTCCGGTGAGAACCAGGAGCGCGCCCCGGTTCCGGGCACGGTGCCGGGCACCCCGTCCAATGAGAAGCCGCAGTCACAGACCCCGGGTGGCACGCGATGATCGCACGCTGGAGCACGATGAGCGCCCGCCGCAACGCATTCGGCGGTAGCAGGCGCACGGCCGCTCGCGTCATGGTGGGCTCGGCGGTCATGGGCGTCACCGCGCTGCTGGTGACCTCCTGTGGCTCGCAGGGGATCTACAGCATCCCGCTGCCCGGCGGCGCGAACGTCGGCTCCCATCCGATGCATCTGGATATCCGCTTCGACGACGTGCTGGATCTGGTGCCGCAGTCCGCGGTCAAGGTCAACGGCGTCGCGGTCGGCCGGGTCGACAAGATCACCATCGCGCCCGACGGCTGGACGGCCAGCGTGCAGGCCGTGGTCAACAATTCGGTGCAGCTGCCCGCCAACGCGCATGCCGAGGTGAAGCAGACCAACCTGCTGGGCGAGAAGTTCATCGAGCTGGATCCGCCGTCGGTGAATCCGTCGGCGGAGCCGCTGAAGGACGGCTCGGTCATCCCGGTGCAGAACACCATGCACGCCACCGAGGTGGAGCAGGTGCTCGGTGCGCTGTCGCTGCTGCTCAACGGTGGCGGTGTGGCCCAGCTGCAGCCGATCGTGAGCGAGCTGAACAAGACCCTCGGCGGGCGCGAGAACAAGGTCCGCGATCTGCTCACCCAGGCCAACACCCTCATCGACGGCCTGAATCAGCAGGTCGACGACATCCAGCATTCCCTGGACGGCCTGGGCACGCTGTCCGAGCGCGTGGGCCAGCAGACCGATCAGATCGCCAAGGTCCTGGACGAACTGCCCGCGGGTATCCACATTCTGGACCAGCAGCGTCCCGAACTGATCGGGATGCTGCAGCAGCTGGATCGGGTCGGCCAGGCCGGCGTCACGATCCTGGACCGCTCCAAGGACAACCTGATCGACGACCTGGTCGCGCTGCGCCCGACGTTGCAGGAGCTGGGTCGTGCGGCGCCGGACGTGGTGACCTCCCTGCCGCTGATCCCGACCTATCCGTTCCCCGACGAGTCGATCAAGTCCGCGTTCGGCGGCTCGGTCAACACCTGGCTGTCGGTGGATCTGCAGATCGCCACGACGCTGAAGAGTCTCGGTGTGGGACAACCGAATCCGGTGTACGTTCCGCCGAAGTACGGCCCGCCCGTCGCGGTGAACCCGAGCAATCCGTATTACAACGGCAACGGCCCGCGGCCGCTGCTGGGAGTGCTGCCGCTGCCCCCGACCGTCGTGTCTCCGGCCGACGGCAAGCCGGGCGACCCGATCGGCTCGATCCTGAATCAGTTGGGAGTGAAGCCGCGATGAGCAAGCTTGTGCGTTATCAGCTGATCGCGTTCGTGGTCATCGCCGTGCTCGGCGTGGTCTATGTCGGCGCGCGGTACGTCCACCTGAACTACATGCTCGGCTTCGGCCAGTACCAGGTGAAGGTGACGATGAAGGAGACCGGAAACGTCTCCAAGGGCTCCGAGGTCACCTACCGCGGCGTCCCGGTCGGCACGGTCGGCACGTCGGACATCACCCCGGACGGTGTCGTGGTGATCCTGGAGATGGACTCGTCCAAGCCCAAGGTGCCCTCGGATGCCAAGGCGGTCGTCGCCGATCGCTCGGCCATCGGCGAGCAGTACGTGGATCTGGTGCCCTCGCGGGCCGGCGGTCCGTACCTGCGCAACGGTTCGGTCATCGACGGCGCCGAAACGCCCATGCCGGTACAGGACCTGCTGGCGAGCGTGAACACGTTCGCCTCCACCACGGATCTGAAGGATCTGACCACGACGGTCACCGAACTCGGCAAGGCGCTCGACGGCCAGGGCGACAACCTGCGCGTCCTGGTCGACTCGCTGAACAAGTTCTCGGTGACCGGCGCGGATTCGATACAGCCGACGATCCAGCTGATCAAGGACGCGCAGACGGTCCTGCAGACCCAGGTCGATCAGGGCGGGGACATCCGGGAGTTCAGCGACGGCCTGGACAAGGTGGCCACGCAGCTGCGCGCCAACGATCCCGATATCCGCAGGCTGATCGGCACCGGCACCGACGCCGGTAATTCGATCTCGAATCTGCTGAAGACCAGCGGCGACCCGCTGACCACGGATCTGACGAATCTGCGCAGCCTGCTGCTCGCGGTGTCGCCGAAGTACTACGCGCTCAGGCCGCTGCTGCAGATGCTGCCGCTGCTGTCGTGGGGTGGTTCGGCCACCGCGAACCCCGACGGCACCAGCCACTTCGGCCTGGTGCTCGAGACCAACAACCCGCCCGCCTGCACGCTCGGCTACGAGGGCACCCAGAAGATCCTGAAGGAGATGAAGGCGAAGAATCCGGACTTCGACGACACGCGCGACGATTTCCCGTTCAACACCGGCGCGCATTGTGCCGCGCCGCAGGGCAATCCGGCCGATGTGCGCGGCGGGGCCCGCGCGGATCTCGCCGATCCGAACGTGCCGCAGCCGTGGGATCACAAGCCCAAGACCGATCCGGACCGACTGAATCTGAACCCGGTCGCCACCCAGATGGCCGCGCTCATCGGGGTGACCCCGAAGCGATGAGCGAGTGATGCGGGTGAGTCCGGAAATCCGACGACCCCTAGGGTGGCCGCTGTGACTACCTCTACGCTGCGCACGGTGGTGACCTACGTGGCCGCCGCCTGGCTCATCCTCGCAGTCGTCGCCGCGGCGTGGTTCGGCGTGGGCTGGGTGCGCGCGGGCTTCTTCACCGACGCCCCGCGCGCCGCGGCCCGCGACAGCGCGCTGGACGCGGCGCGTCAGGCGGCGCTGAATCTGACCTCGATGAATCCGGACGACATCGAGGGCTCCATGAAACTGATGGAATCCTCGATGACCGGGCAGATGCTGGGCGAGTTCAACCAGAACCACGACCGCATCAAGCAGACGGCCGAACAGGCCAAGACCCGGCTGGGCTCGCAGGTGCTCGGCGCGTCGCTGACCACGCTGGACAGCGAGCGGGACAAGGCGTCGGCGATCGTGGTGGTGAAACAGACCCAGACCGCGCCGAACACTCCGGTGCAGTCGTTCCGGGCGACCTGGACGCTGGATATGACCAAGGTCGGCGGCACCTGGAAGGCCGATCAGGCGAATTCGCTGGGGCAGCTGGTGCCGCTGGACAATACCGGCCCGTCCTCGTCACAGCCGGGTCAGCAACAGCCGGGGCAGCCGCAGCCCGGCCCCTCGGCCGGTACGCCCGCCCCCTCCGCGGCTCCCGCGCCGCAGGGCCCTCCGGGGTCGTAGGAGATCACAATGAGCGAGCGAAGCGAGCGACCGATGACACAGCCGAGCCCTCGCTCGTGCCGGAGCGGAGCGGAGGCATGAGCGAGCAGAACAAGAAACCTCGTCGTGTCGTCAACAAGGCTTCCTCGGGCCTGCGGCGTCCCGGTGCGAACGATTCGACCCGTCGGCGTGCCACGCGCGTCACCGCCGGTCAGGACAGTGATACGCGTCGTGACCAGCCTGTGGAGTCCGAGACCGTTGTCGAGGCCGGCAACGCGGCCGTCGAGGAGAAGAACGCGACCGTAGCGGAGACCGATACCGACGCCGTCGTCACGGACGACAAGTCGGCTGTCACGGACGAGACCGCGGCCGCCTCGGGCGATGCAGCGGCCACGACAGCCACCGAGACAGTCGCCGACGAGGCGACCGTCAAGCAGGGCGTTGCGGTCGACGCGCCCACGGTTCGGCACTCGGACGTGTCCGACATGCCCAAGGTCCGCCGCTCACCGCGCCTGCCCTCGCTCGGCCGTACCCGAGCCTCCTCCTGGTCCATGGCGATCGGGCTGCTGGTCGCCGCGGTGGTGGTCACCGCATTCGCCGTGGTCGCCGCCCTGCGTCCCGGCGTCGAGGACAGCAACAAGGCGTTCGTGGACACGCAGGCCACGCAGGAGGTCAGCGCCGCCGGCGTCAACGCCCTGAAGACGATCTACTCCTACGACGTCAAGACCATCGGCGGCTACAAGGCCGCGGTGCACAAGGTCGTCACCGGCAAGATGCTGGGCGATTTCGACAAATTCGCCGACACCACCGTCTCGGCCGTGCAGCAGGCCCAGTCCACCGCGACGGCGACCCCCGATCCGATCGGTGTGACCTTACTCACCGACGACCGCGCCGAACTGCTGGTCGACCTGACCGTCGCCGCGACGAAGGACGGCGTCCCGCAGGAGAGTGCCTCGGGTCCGATCGTGCTGCGCATGCAGAAGGTCAACGGACATTGGCTGGCCAGCGAGATTGCCGACCGCTGAGCCTGTAATCACTGTTAAACGCCTGCTCAGGGCCATATTCGGGCCAAGATAATATACCTGATCACGTGAAGGCGCAGCGCCACAGGCGATCTCGATGCTTACGGCTCGGCCTCGCCACTTGACGACGCTCGCTCGAGCAGTCACGCTATTCACAGCAGCGTCAGCTGTCACAGGGCGTCAGCACCCAGGTAGCGAGCGACATGTCATACCGAACGCAGCCAGCGATAATCGGTACGGCGCGCCAGCCACCCGGAACTGTTGCTTGGTGGTACGTTTGACACCCCTTCTGGTTGGGTGTACGTTTAGACTTTGCGCTGGCTGCCTCCTGTCCACACCTTGATCGCACACGACGAAAGTTCCACCGACCGGTGTTACTTCCGTTGTTGGCTGTCTGGGCTCGTTCGGGTTGCGACCAGCAATGATCTCAACGAGAACGTAGCAGACAAGCGACGGTCGCAGGCCCACATGCGACGCGCGTGAGGTGCTGGAAGGACGCATCTTGGCAGTCTCCACCCAGACCAAGGCCGGTATTCCCGGAGCCCCGAAGAGGGTGTCTTTTGCGAAGATCCGAGAGCCTCTGGAGGTTCCGGGTCTTCTCGATCTACAAACCGACTCGTTCGCCTGGTTGGTCGGTTCGCCGCTGTGGCGGGAGAAGGCGATCGCCCGCGGTGACGTCGATCCCGTCGGCGGGCTCGAGGAGGTGCTCGAGGAGCTCTCGCCGATCGAAGATTTCTCGGGTTCGATGTCACTGTCCTTCTCCGATCCGCGCTTCGAAGAGGTCAAGGCCTCCATCGAGGAGTGCAAGGACAAGGACATGACCTACGCGGCGCCATTGTTCGTCACCGCGGAGTTCATCAACAACAACACCGGTGAGATCAAGTCTCAGACGGTCTTCATGGGTGATTTCCCGATGATGACCGACAAGGGCACGTTCATCATCAACGGCACCGAGCGTGTGGTCGTCTCGCAGCTGGTTCGTTCGCCCGGTGTGTACTTCGACGATTCCATCGACAAGACCACCGAGAAGACGCTGCACAGCGTGCGCGTCATCCCGAGCCGCGGTGCGTGGCTGGAGTTCGACGTCGACAAGCGCGACACCGTCGGCGTTCGCATCGACCGTAAGCGTCGTCAGCCTGTCACCGTGCTGCTCAAGGCCCTGGGCCTGACCACCGAGGAGATCGCCGAGCGTTTCGGTTTCTCCGAGATCATGATGTCGACGCTGGAGAAGGACAACACCGCCGGTCAGGATGAGGCGCTGCTGGACATCTACCGCAAACTGCGTCCGGGCGAACCGCCGACCAAGGAGTCGGCGCAGACCCTGCTGGAGAACCTGTTCTTCAAGGACAAGCGCTACGACCTGGCTCGTGTCGGCCGCTACAAGGTCAACAAGAAGCTCGGCCTGAACCTCGACAAGCCGGTCATCGGCTCGGTGCTCACGCGCGACGACATCGTCACCACCATCGAGTACCTGGTCCGCCTGCACCAGGGCGACAAGCTGATGACCGCCCCCGGCGGCTCGGAGGTCGTCGTCGAGGTCGATGACATCGACCACTTCGGCAACCGTCGCCTGCGCACCGTCGGCGAGCTGATCCAGAACCAGATCCGCGTCGGCCTCTCGCGTATGGAGCGTGTCGTGCGTGAGCGCATGACCACTCAGGACGTCGAGGCCATCACCCCGCAGACCCTGATCAACATCCGTCCCGTGGTGGCGGCGATCAAGGAGTTCTTCGGCACCTCGCAGCTCTCGCAGTTCATGGACCAGAACAACCCGCTGTCGGGTCTGACCCACAAGCGCCGCCTGTCGGCGCTGGGCCCGGGTGGTCTGTCCCGTGAGCGCGCGGGCCTCGAGGTCCGCGACGTGCACACCTCGCACTACGGCCGCATGTGCCCGATCGAGACCCCGGAAGGCCCGAACATCGGCCTGATCGGGTCGCTGTCGGTGTACGCGCGGGTGAACCCGTTCGGTTTCATCGAGACGCCGTACCGCAAGGTCGTCGACGGTCGGGTGACCGACGAGGTCAAGTACCTCACCGCCGACGAGGAAGATCGCCACGTTCGCGCCCAGGCGAATTCGCCGGTCGACTTGGAGGGCAACTTCCTCGAGGACAGGGTGCTCGCTCGCAAGGGCAACGAGGAGAACGAGCTCGTTCCCGCGAGCGAGGTGGACTTCATGGACGTCTCGCCGCGCCAGATGGTGTCGGTGGCGACCGCCATGATTCCGTTCCTCGAGCACGACGACGCGAACCGCGCCCTGATGGGCGCGAACATGCAGCGTCAGGCCGTGCCGCTGGTCCGTTCCGAGTCGCCGCTGGTCGGCACCGGTATGGAGCTGCGCGCCGCGGTCGACGCGGGCGATGTCGTGGTGAACGAGAAGCCCGGTGTGGTCGAGGAGGTTTCGGCCGACTACGTGACCGTCATGCACGACGACGGCACCCGCCGCAGCTACCGCATGCGCAAGTTCAACCGGTCCAACCAGGGCACCTGCTCCAATCAGCGCCCGATCGTGGACGAGGGCCAGCGCGTCGAGAACGGTCAGGTCCTTGCTGATGGCCCGTGCACCGAGAACGGTGAGATGGCCCTGGGCAAGAACCTGCTCGTGGCGATCATGCCGTGGGAGGGCCACAACTACGAGGACGCGATCATCCTGTCGCAGCGCCTCGTGGAGGAAGACGTGCTCACCTCGATCCACATCGAGGAGCACGAGATCGACGCTCGCGACACCAAGCTCGGCGCCGAGGAGATCACCCGGGATATCCCGAACGTCTCCGACGAGGTGCTGGCCGATCTCGACGAGCGCGGCATCGTGCGGATCGGCGCCGAGGTTCGTGACGGCGACATCCTGGTCGGCAAGGTCACTCCGAAGGGTGAGACCGAGCTGACTCCGGAGGAGCGGTTGCTTCGTGCGATCTTCGGTGAGAAGGCGCGTGAGGTGCGTGATACTTCGCTGAAGGTGCCGCACGGCGAGTCCGGCAAGGTCATCGGCATCCGCGTGTTCTCGCGCGACGACGACGACGATCTGCCGCCGGGCGTGAACGAGCTGGTGCGTGTGTACGTGGCGCAGAAGCGCAAGATCCAGGACGGCGACAAGCTCGCCGGTCGGCACGGCAACAAGGGCGTCATCGGCAAGATCCTCCCCAAGGAGGACATGCCGTTCATGCCCGACGGGACCCCGGTCGACATCATCCTGAACACGCACGGTGTGCCGCGTCGTATGAACATCGGCCAGGTGCTCGAGACCCATCTGGGCTGGATCGCCAAGACCGGCTGGAAGGTCGAGGGCTCCGATACGGACAGCATGCCCGAGTGGGCGCAGAACCTGCCGGAGGAGATGTGGGGTCAGGAATCCGACACCAACATCGCCACCCCGGTGTTCGACGGTGCGCGTGAGGAGGAGCTGACCGGACTGCTCGCCTCGACGCTGCCGAACCGTGACGGCGAGACCATGGTCAACGCCGACGGTAAGGCGATCCTGCTGGACGGCCGCTCCGGTGAGCCGTTCCCGTATCCGGTGGCTGTGGGTTATATGTACATCCTGAAGCTGCATCACCTGGTGGATGACAAGATCCATGCGCGGTCGACGGGTCCGTACTCGATGATCACGCAGCAGCCGCTGGGTGGTAAGGCGCAGTTCGGTGGTCAGCGTTTCGGTGAGATGGAGTGCTGGGCCATGCAGGCCTATGGTGCGGCGTACACGCTGCAGGAGTTGCTGACGATCAAGTCCGATGACGTGGTGGGTCGTGTGAAGGTGTACGAGGCCATCGTCAAGGGCGAGAACATTCCCGAGCCGGGTATTCCGGAATCGTTCAAGGTGTTGCTCAAGGAACTTCAGTCCCTGTGCCTCAACGTGGAGGTGCTGTCCTCGGACGGCGCGGCCATCGAGTTGCGCGAGGGCGAGGACGAGGATCTGGAGCGCGCCGCGGCGAACCTCGGTATCAACCTGTCCCGCAACGAGGCTGCGACGGTCGACGACCTGGCGCAGTAGAGCGATGAGGTCCCGCAGCCCTGCTGAGTTGATTCGAACGAAGCGGGCTGCGGGGCAACGAAATCAACTCTTCTTATGCTCATACTCAACCCGAACAGGGGAAAGGAAGTTACGTGCTAGACGTCAACTTCTTCGATGAACTCCGGATCGGTTTGGCCACCGCCGAGGACATTCGCAACTGGTCCTATGGTGAGGTCAAGAAGCCGGAGACCATCAACTATCGCACGCTCAAGCCGGAGAAGGACGGCTTGTTCTGCGAGAAGATCTTCGGTCCCACCCGGGACTGGGAGTGCTACTGCGGCAAGTACAAGCGCGTGCGCTTCAAGGGCATCATCTGTGAGCGCTGTGGCGTCGAGGTGACTCGCGCCAAGGTGCGTCGCGAGCGGATGGGCCACATCGAGCTGGCCGCTCCGGTCACTCACATCTGGTACTTCAAGGGCGTCCCGTCGCGCCTGGGCTACCTGCTGGACCTGGCGCCGAAGGATCTCGAGAAGATCATCTACTTCGCCGCGTACGTCATCACCGCTGTCGACAACGATCTGCGCCACAACGAGCTGTCCACGCTCGAGGCGGAGATGGAGGTCGAGAAGAAGGCCGTCGCCGATCAGCGCGATGCCGATCTCGAGGCTCGGGCGCAGAAGCTCGAGGGCGATATGGCCGAGCTGGAGGCCGAGGGCGCCAAGTCCGACGTGCGCCGCAAGGTCAAGGACGGCGGCGAGCGCGAGATGCGTCAGCTGCGCGACCGCGCCCAGCGCGAGCTGGACCGGCTCGACGAGATCTGGTCGACGTTCACCAAGCTGGCTCCCAAGCAGCTGATCGTGGACGAGGTGCTCTACCGCGAGCTGCAGGACCGCTACGGCGAGTACTTCGTCGGCGCGATGGGCGCCGAGGCGATCCAGAAGCTGCTGGAGCAGTTCGACATCCCGGCCGAGGCCGAGAATCTGCGCGAGACCATTCGCACGGGTAAGGGCCAGAAGAAGCTGCGTGCGCTCAAGCGACTGAAGGTCGTCGCGGCGTTCCAGACCAACGGCAATTCGCCGATGGGCATGGTGCTGGACGCGGTGCCGGTGATCCCGCCGGAGCTGCGCCCGATGGTGCAGCTGGACGGTGGCCGCTTCGCGACCTCCGACCTGAACGACCTGTACCGCCGCGTGATCAACCGCAACAACCGGTTGAAGCGACTGATCGATCTGGGTGCGCCCGAGATCATCGTCAACAACGAGAAGCGCATGCTTCAGGAGTCCGTTGACGCGCTGTTCGATAATGGTCGTCGCGGTCGTCCGGTCACCGGACCGGGTAATCGCCCGCTGAAGTCGCTGTCGGATCTGCTCAAGGGCAAGCAGGGCCGGTTCCGTCAGAACCTGCTCGGTAAGCGCGTCGACTACTCCGGCCGTTCGGTCATCGTGGTCGGCCCGCAGCTCAAGCTGCACCAGTGCGGTCTGCCCAAGCTGATGGCGCTGGAGCTGTTCAAGCCGTTCGTGATGAAGCGCCTGGTCGACCTGAACCACGCGCAGAACATCAAGTCCGCCAAGCGGATGGTCGAGCGTCAGCGCCCCCAGGTGTGGGATGTCCTCGAAGAGGTCATCGCCGAGCACCCGGTGCTGCTGAACCGCGCGCCCACCCTGCACCGCCTGGGTATCCAGGCCTTCGAGCCGCTGCTGGTCGAGGGTAAGGCCATCCAGCTGCACCCGCTGGTGTGTGAGGCCTTCAACGCCGACTTCGACGGTGACCAGATGGCCGTGCACCTGCCGCTGTCCGCGGAGGCGCAGGCCGAGGCCCGCATCCTGATGCTGTCCTCGAACAACATCCTGTCCCCGGCCTCGGGTCGCCCGCTGGCCATGCCCCGCCTGGACATGGTGACCGGCCTGTTCTACCTGACCCGCTTGGAAGAGGGCGCGAAGGGCGAATACCGCGCGGCCACCAAGGACTCCGCGGAGTTCGGCGTCTACTCCTCGCCCGCCGAGGCGCAGATGGCCGTGGACCGCGGCGAGCTGACCGTGCGGTCGCTGGTCAAGATCCGCGTGACCAACCAGCGTCCGCCGAGGGACCTCGAGACCGAGCTGTTCCCGGAGAACGGCTGGCAGCGCGGTGACGCGTGGATCCTCAAGACCACGCTGGGCCGGGTGCTGTTCAACGAGCTGCTGCCGGTGGACTACGCGTTCATCGACGAGCCGATGCCCAAGAAGCGTCAGGCCGCGATCATCAACGATCTGGCCGAGCGCTACCCGATGATCGTGGTCGCGCAGACCGTCGACAAGCTCAAGGACGCCGGCTTCTACTGGGCCACGCGTTCGGGTGTCACCGTCTCCATGTCGGACGTGCTCGTTCCGCCGGAGAAGGCCGACATCATGGAGCGCTACGAGGGTCTGGCCGACGGGATCGAGAAGAAGTACCAGCGTGGTGCGCTCGATCACCAGGAGCGCAACAACGCGCTGGTCAAGATCTGGCAGGAGGCCACCGAAGAGGTCGGCCAGGCGCTGCGGCGGCACTACCCGGCCGACAACCCGATCATCACGATCGTCGACTCGGGCGCCACGGGTAACTTCACTCAGACTCGTACCCTCGCGGGTATGAAGGGCCTGGTGACGAACCCGAAGGGTGAGTTCATCCCGCGGCCGATCAAGTCCTCGTTCCGTGAGGGCCTGACGGTGCTGGAGTACTTCATCAACACCCACGGTGCGCGAAAGGGTCTGGCCGACACCGCGCTTCGCACCGCCGACTCGGGTTACCTGACCCGTCGTCTGGTGGACGTGTCGCAGGACGTCATCGTGCGCGAGACCGACTGTGGCACCGAGCGCGGCATCATCGTGCCGATCGCGGAGAAGTTGGCCGACGGCACCATCATTCGCGATGCTCACGTCGAAACCTCCACGTACGCCCGCACGTTGGCGACGGACGCGGTGGACGCCAAGGGCAACGTCGTGGTGGAGAAGGGTCACGATCTCGGCGACCCGTCGCTGGACGCGCTGCTCGAGGCCGGTATCACCGAGGTGAAGGTCCGCTCCGTGCTGACCTGCACCACTGGTACCGGCGTGTGCGCGACCTGCTACGGCCGCTCGATGGCGACCGGCAAGCTGGTCGACATCGGTGAGGCTGTGGGTATCGTCGCCGCGCAGTCGATCGGTGAGCCCGGCACCCAGCTGACCATGCGCACCTTCCACCAGGGTGGTGTCGCGGGTGACGACATCACCGGCGGTCTGCCCCGCGTGCAGGAGCTGTTCGAGGCTCGTGTGCCCAAGGGCAAGGCGCCGATCGCGGAGGTCTCCGGCCGGGTGCGGCTGGAGGACGACGACCGCTTCTACAAGATCACGATCATTCCGGACGACGGTTCGGAAGAAGTCGTGTACGACAAGCTGTCGAAGCGTCAGCGGCTGCGGGTGTTCAAGCACGAGGACGGGTCCGAGCGTCTGCTCACCGACAACGACCATGTCGAGGTCGGTCAGCAGTTGCTGGAGGGTTCGGCCGATCCGCACGAGGTGTTGCGTGTGATGGGTCCGCGTCAGGTGCAGGTCCACCTGGTCCATGAGGTCCAGGAGGTGTACCGGTCGCAGGGTGTGTCCATCCACGACAAGCACATCGAGGTCATCGTGCGGCAGATGCTGCGGCGCGTGACGATCATCGATTCGGGTGCGACGGAGTTCCTGCCCGGTTCGCTGGTGGAGCGTTCGGAGTTCGAGAACTCGAACCGCCGTGTGGTGTCCGAGGGCGCCGAGCCGGCCGCGGGTCGTCCGGTGCTGATGGGTATCACCAAGGCGTCGCTGGCGACGGATTCGTGGCTGTCGGCGGCCTCCTTCCAGGAGACCACCCGCGTGCTCACGGATGCCGCGATCAACTGCCGTTCCGACAAGCTGATCGGCTTGAAGGAGAACGTGATCATCGGCAAGCTGATCCCGGCCGGTACCGGTATCAACCGCTACCGCAACATCCAGGTCCAGCCGACCGAGGAGGCCCGCGCGGCCGCCTACGCGGTGCCGTCCTACGACGACACCTACTACACCCCGGAGGGCTTCGGCCAGACCACGGGTGCGGCTGTCCCGCTGGACGATTACGGTTTCAGCGACTACCGGTAATCCGGTAGGAGACAACACCGTTGGGCCCCCGCTCCGAATCGGAGCGGGGGCCCAACGCGTTCCGTGGGAGGCCCCTGGTCAGATGCTCCGGTCGGCGGATTCCGTGCCCAGTTTCTGGGCGAATACCCAGCGGTTGGTTGCCAGGGCGTCGTTGGGTTCGGGGGACAGGGGGCAGCCGTAGCGGGCGGTGAAGTCGAAGGGGGTGCGGGTTTTGGTGGTCCAGCCGTATT